>JAFRBX010000011.1 GCA_017404665.1 Ruminococcus sp. | reverse complement strand
TTGAAGATTGAATCAATTCACATATTTTTTTCACGCAAATATACACACACGTCAATCTGATTTGCAACGATCGAATCAGCACACACGCTTCCAAGCCTCCCTCGTCAGAGGGAGCCGAGTAGACGCTCTGCTCCTCGTTTTGGGTACATAAAGATTGGCAAACCGGATTCCCGCAAATTTACACTCCGTTCATTTGACATTCTCTGTACACTATAGTAAACTATACCATATATAACTATTTCTTTCGGAGGTGAGGCGTTTGAATCTGCAGGTCCTGCTGGATATCGCGGCGATCGCTTTAAGGGCGCTGCTGCCTGTGTACGCGCTGGTGATCATTTACCAGTGCTTTGCTTCCGCGCGCCGTCACAGACGTCCCGAAAAGCCGCTGGTCACGCTGGAGATTTTGCAGACGGGGCAGAAGATCCCCGTGCTGTTCTGGGAGAACTCCATCGGGCGCTCTAAGGGCTCTGACATCCGCGTGTCGGACATCAGCGTGTCGCGCGACCACTGTGTTTTTCTCAGGCGCAAGGAGGGCTGGTTCATCTCGGATATCGGCTCCAAGTTCGGCACCTTTGTCAACGGCGAGCGCGCCGTGGGGCGCACCAAGGTCATGATCGACGACGAGATCACCATCGGTCACACCACTCTTGTTTTAAAGCGCGGCGAGGAGTATCAGGAGCGCCTCAAGCCCTCGTGGTTCTTCTCTAAGGCGTCCGACAAGGGCGCTTTGAAGCCTTACAAATTGATGATCCTGATCACCTTCTTCCACCTGTTCATGGCGGTGGAGGCGTGCTTTTCTAACGAGGTGCAGGATTTTGTCCCGCTGTATATCTTCGGCGCGATGGAGGTCGTGATGTGGACGTTCTTCTGCCTTTCGTCCTACGCGATGAACCGCGTCAACTTTGAATTGGAAGCGCTGGCGTGCTTCCTGTCGGGTATGGGCGTCCTCCTGCTCGTGCGGCAGGAGGTGCGATCGGCGATCGTCCAGCTGATCGCGACGGCGATCGGCATGATCCTGTTCGCCGTGATCGTGAAGTTCATCGAGGATCCCGACCGCGTCAACTCGTGGCGGCTGTGGATCATGATCGCGGCCGTGGGGTTCTTGGCGGTGAATATCGTGTTCGGTCGGGTGCAGAACGGCGCCGCCAACTGGATCAGCATCGGCGGTATCTCCGTTCAGCCCTCGGAGTTCGTCAAGGTGGCGTTCATCTTTGTCGGAGCCGCGGCGCTGGATAAATTACAGACCAAACGCAACTTCATCGAGTTTATCGCCTTTTCGGCGATCTGCGTCGGCGCGCTGGCGCTGATGGGCGACTTCGGCACGGCGCTGATCTTCTTTTTGACCTTCCTCTTGATCGCGATCATGCGCTCGGGCGACTGGAAAACCGTCGTCTTAGCGCTGGCGGCGGCGGCGTTCGCCGTGTTCATCGTGCTCAGCGTCAAGCCCTATGTCGCGGAGCGCTTCTCGGCGTGGGGACACGTCTGGGAGCACACGCAGGACAGCGGCGGCTACCAGCAGGTGCGCGTGATGTCCTACATGGCGTCGGGCGGCCTGTTCGGCGTGGGCGTCGGCAACGGCTATCTTAAATATGTATTCGCGTCCGAATCTGATCTGGTATTCGGACTGGTCGCGGAGGAAATGGGCGTGATCATCGCGTTCGCGCTGGCGGCGGCGACCATCGCGCTGGCGTTCTATTCCCGCGCGATCACGACCCGCTCGCGTTCATCCTTCTACGCGATCTCCGCGTGCTGCGCGGCGGGGCTGATGGTGATCCAGAGCGCTCTGAACATCTTCGGCATCACCGATATCCTGCCGCTGACGGGCGTCACCCTGCCGTTTCTGTCGGCGGGCGGCTCGTCAATGATCTCCTGCTGGGGACTTTTAGCGTTCATCAAGGCGGCTGACGAGCGCACCTATGCCGCCAAGCGGCGCGTCCCCGCGAACGCCCTGCAGGGAAGGGAGGCGGTACAATGAAACGCATCATGACGCGATCGCTGGTGCTGTGGTTCGTGACCTTCGCCTTCTTGGCGGGCACGGTCTATCTCGGCGTGATGACCGTCTGGCACCACTCTGAGTGGGTACAGCAGCCCTTTAACGGGCATATGGCTTCTGCGAACGGACTCGGCAGAGCCGGAAAAATATACGACCGTAACGATCTTGTCCTCGCCTACAGCGAGAACGACGAGCGGTATTACTGTGACGGTCAGAGCACCCGCGAGGCGCTGCTCCATGTGCTGGGTGACGAGAGTCTGAACATTTCCACGGGCATCCAGAGCCGCTACCGCACCTCTCTCTCGGGCTATAACTTTATCTTAGGCGCGGGGATCCCCGATTCGCTGAGACCGAACAACGATCTCAAGCTCACCGTGGACGCCGACGCCTGCCGCGCCGCGTACGAGGCGATGTACGGCAAAAAGGGCGCCTGCGTGGTGTATAATTATCAGACGGGCGCGGTGCTGTGCGATATCAGCACCCCGAGCTACGACCCCGCTGACCCGCCCGAGATCACTGAGGAAAACGAGAGCGAGTACGACGGCGTGTATCTCGACAACGTTGTGTCGTCGACCTTCACCCCCGGCTCCACCTTCAAGATCATCACCGCCGCCGCGGCGATCGAAAACATCCCCGATATTTACGACCAGACCTTCACCTGCTACGGCTCGCTCGACGTCGAGGGCAACCCCATCACCTGCGAATACGCCCACGGCACACAGACGTTTTCTGAAGCGTTCGCCCACTCCTGCAACTGCGCCTTTGCTGAGATCGCCCTGCAGGTCGGCGCGGACAAAATGAAGGAGACCGCCGAGCAACTCGGCTTCAATAACGACAGCTTCTCCATGAGCGAGATCCCCATCGTCACCAGTCACTATGACGCGACAGGCGCGGGCGACAACTACCTCGCGTGGTCGGGCATCGGTCAGTATGAGGACCTGGCGAACCCGATGCTCATGGCGATGATCAGTTCCGCTGTCGCCAACTCCGGCACCGCCGCCGCGCCCTACATCGTGGAGGACGACGGCAACCTGATCAATAAGCTGAACATCACCGTCAACAAGAGCAGGGACGTCGAGATGCTCTCCGCCGATACCGCGTCAAAGGTCAAAGAGCTGATGAAGGGCTCCGCCGAGAGCTATGCTTGGCGCGGCGTGAGCCTGTCGGGGCTCGACTTCTGCGCCAAGACGGGCACCGCCGAGGTGGGGGAGGACAAAGAGCCGACCGCATGGTTCGTCGGCTTCATCGACGACGACGCTTACCCGTACGCGTTCGCGGCGGTCGTGGTCGAGGGCGGCTACGGCATCGACGCGGCGAGTCCTGTCGTAGCGGCGGCGATTTCGGAATTGGTGGATAAATGAGAGAACAGATAATAGATAACAGATAACAGTGAAGGGCGGGACACCCGCACCCGATTAGCATGAATAAAAAAACGCTCGTGATTTCAAAGAGTCACGAGCGTAACTTTTATGTTGCTGTAATATAATCCAAAAGCCGGACACGCGTGTCCGGCTTTCCCATAACCGTTATCTATTATCTATTATCTGTTATCTTTTCTCTGTTATCTTTTCTTGAAGCCGTCCTTCAGGCTGACAGAGCGGTTGAAGATCATCTTCTCCTTTGTGCTGTCGGGGTCGATGCAGAAGTAGCCCGTGCGCATGAACTGGAAGTACGCGGGGGCGGTGAAATCAGCGATCGCCCTCTCCGCCTTACAGCCGTCGACGACCTTTAAGGATTCGGGGTTGATGAATTCGAGGAAGTCTCTGCCGTCCGCTTCGGGGTCAGGCACGGTGAAGAGATTGTCGTACAGGTTGCAGGTCGCGTCGAGGGCGCTCTGCGCGTCTACCCAGTGGATGGTGCCGCGCACCTTTCTGCCGTCGGGGGTGTTGCCGCCGCGGGTCGCGGGGTCATACTCGGCGTAGACCTCAACGATATTGCCGTCCTCGTCCTTCTTACAGCCGGTGCACTTGACGATGTAGGCGCTCTTTAAGCGTACCTCGTTGCCCGGGTACAGGCGCTGATACTTCTTGATCGGCTCCTCCATGAAGTCGCCGCGCTCGATCCAGCACTCGCGGCTGAAGGTGACCTCTCTGACGCCGTCGGCTTCATTGTTCGGGTTGTTCTCGACCGAGAAGCTCTCAGACTGTCCCTCGGGGTAGTTGGTGATGACCAGCTTGATCGGATCGAGCACGACCATCACGCGCTGTGCCGTGAGGTTGAGGTCTTCGCGTAAGCAGTGCTCGAGGAATTCATACTCGACGGTGGAGTTGACCTTGCTGACGCCGATGCGGTCGCAGAAGCTGCGGATGGATTTGGGCGTATAGCCGCGTCTGCGCAGTCCGCACAGGGTAGGCATGCGGGGGTCGTCCCAGCCCTTGACGTAGCCGCCCTCGACCAGCGCTCTTAATTTGCGCTTCGACATAACGGTATTGTTGATCCCCAGCCGCGCGAACTCGATCTGGCGGGGCTTAGAGGGCAGGGTAACGTTATCCCTGACCCAGTTGTACAGCGGTCTGTGATCCTCAAACTCGAGACTGCACAGGCTGTGGGTGATACATTCCATCGCGTCCTCGATCGGATGGGCGAAGTCGTACATCGGGTAGATGCACCACTTGTCGCCGGTGCGGTGGTGGTGCAGGCGGTTGATGCGGTAGATGACCGGGTCGCGCATGTTGAAGTTGCCCGACGCTAAATCAATTTTGGCGCGCAGGGTCATTTTGCCGTCCTCTACTTCGCCGTTCTTCATCTTCTCAAAGAGCATGAGGCTCTCTTCGATGGGGCGGTCGCGGTAGGGGGATTTGGCGGGGGTGCTCAGGTCGCCGCGATATTCGCGCATCTGCTCGGGCGTCAGCTCACAGATGTAGGCGAGCCCTTTCTGAATCAGCTCGACCGCCGCTTCGTACATCTTGTCAAAGTATTCGGACGCGTAGTAGAAGCGGTCCTCCCAGTCAAAGCCCAGCCATCTGATATCCTCCTGGATGGCGTCGACGAATTCGACGTCCTCCTTGGTGGGGTTGGTGTCGTCCATGCGCAGGTTGCACACGCCGTTGAATTTTAATGCGGTGCCGAAGTTGATACATACCGCCTTGGCGTGTCCGATGTGCAGGTAGCCGTTGGGCTCGGGCGGGAAGCGCGTATGCACCTTCATGCCCGCATAGTCGCCGCCCTCGGCGATATCCTTTTCGATCATGGTGTGGATGAAGTTCGAGGACATTTCCTCGGTGTTCTCCACGATTTTGTTTTCGTCTGTCATATACATTCCCTCATTTTATATGCTGATAGTTATTTGCTTTCGTCAAGCAAGTTTATTTAATCCGATCTCCATTCTGCGCAGGCTCTCTTCCTTGCCGAGAATATCGAGGATCTCGATCGCGCCGCCGGGGGTGACGGTCTTGCCTGCCGCGGCGATGCGCGCGGGCCACATGACGGTGCCGTTCTTCACGCCGAGCTTCTCAGCCAGACCGATCAGCGCGTCGTGGATACTGTCGTGATCCCATGTTTCCAGCGCTTTGAGCTCGTCGTACACGGCTTTGAGCATCACGGGAGCGTTCTCGACGTTCGTTTTGCTCTTTTTGTTATAGAACAGCTCCTTGTCGTAGTCGGGGAGAGCGGCAAAAAAGTCGATCTTCTCGGGGATATCGGTGAGCTTCGTCGTGCGCTGCTGCAGGATCGCCGCCAGCTTGTGATAGTCGAGCTCTTTATCTCCCAATACTTGCTTGAAGTACGGGGCGCAGAGTTCGGCAAATTGCTCATTTGTCATCGCCTTGATGTACTCGCCGTTGAACCACTCGAGCTTGTCGTAGTCGAATACCGACGGCGATTTGCTGATGCCGTCTATGCTGAAGGCATCGCACAGCTCTTGAAGAGTAAAGATCTCCTGATTGTCCTTCGGCGCCCAGCCGAGCAGGGCGATGTAGTTGATGATCGCTTCGGGCAGGTAGCCTTCTTTGATCAAATCTTCAAAGCCCGTGGAGCCGTGGCGCTTAGAGAGCTTGCTGACCGTGCCGTCCTCGTTCTTGCCGTTGATCAGCGGCAGGTGAATGTAGGTCGGGATCTCCCAGCCGAACGCCTCATACAGCAGGTTGTACTTCGGCGTGGAGCTCAGGTACTCCGAGCCTCTGACGACGTGGGTGATGCCCATCGTGTGGTCGTCGATGACGTTCGCGAAGTTGTAGGTGGGGTAGCCGTCCTGCTTGATCAGGATCTGGTCTTGTAACTCGCTGTTTTCGACCGTAATCTCGCCGAACACCGCATCGATAAAGGTCGTGGAGCCCTCTGTCGGCATCTTCTGGCGAATCACATAGGGGATGGACGCGTCCAATTTTTCTTGAATTTCTGCCTCGGATAAATCTCTGCAGTGACGGTCATAGCCGCCGCCGACGTTCTCTTTCTGGATTTTTTCGAGCCGTTCCTTGGTGCAGAAGCAGCGGTACGCCTTGCCCTCGCGGAGGAGCTGTTCGGCGTAGGGCAGGTACATGTCCTTGCGCTCGCTCTGGACATAGGGGCCGTAATCGCCGCCGATATCGGGACCCTCGTCGTGCTGTAAGCCCGCGGTTTTCAGCGTTTGGTAGATGACGTCCACCGCGCCCTCGACGTAGCGCTCCTGATCGGTGTCCTCGATCCTGAGGACGAATGTGCCGCCCTGACTTTTGGCGACCAGATATTCATACAGCGCCGTTCTCAGGTTGCCGACGTGCATGAAGCCCGTCGGGCTGGGCGCGAATCGTGTTCTTACCTTACTCATTACTGTATCCCTCGTCTATCGGTTTGTGACATTTTTTGTATTTCTTGCCCGAGCCGCACCAGCAGGGGTCGTTGGGACCGGGCTTTTTCTTCTTATTGACAACGGTTTTGTTGGTCGAGACGGTGCCGTCGCCCGCAAATTCCACGGGCTTTGCGACCTGCTCGCGCTTGAGCCCCAGCTCGATCGCCGAGGGCTTGGGACGTCTGTCCTCCTCGGTCTTGAGGATGACCTTGTGCTCGGCGGCAGCCTGCGCTTCCATCTCGCGGCGCTTTTGTTCGAGCTCCTCGCGCTTCTTCTGGATCTCATACACGCGCTTGGGCGCGACTAAGATCAGCTTGGCGGTTTCCTGACGGATGGTCTCGATCATCTCGTCGAACATATCGAAGCCCTCGATGCGGTACTCGACGACCGGGTCGCGCTGACCGTAGGCTCTCAGGCGGATGCCCTGCTTGAGCTGATCCATGTTGTCGATATGCTCCATCCAGTAGGTGTCGACGGTTTTGAGGAGATAGATGCGCTCCATCTCGCGCATCGCGTCCGCGCCCACGAGCTCTTCGTTTTCGGTATACAGCGCCATCGCTCTGTCCTGCAGCACTTTGACGATATCCGCCTTCTCCTTGCCGGCGACGCTGCCGTGACTCAAACGATTGCTCTCGTCGATCAGCCAGCCCCTGTACAGCTCGTTGAGACCCGCGAGGTTCCAGTCCTCCTGACTCATTTCGTCGGAGCAGAACATGCCGACGTTGGTCTCGATGGTGTCGTTCACCATCTTGACGACGGTGTCGTGCACGTCCTCGCCGTCGAGCACCTGATTGCGCTGACCGTAGATGATCTCGCGCTGACGGTTCATGACGTCATCATAGTCGAGGACGGATTTACGGATGGCAAAGTTGCGGCTCTCGACCTTCTGCTGGGAGCTTTCGACGATGTTCGTCAGCATCTTTGCTTCGATCGGCTGATCCTCCTCGACGTTCATGCGGTCGAGGATCATGCCCATCCGCTCGCCGCCGAAGATGCGCATCAGATCGTCCTCGCAGGAGAGGAAGAACTTCGATTTGCCGGGGTCGCCCTGTCTGCCGGAGCGTCCGCGCAGCTGGTTGTCGATGCGGCGGCTCTCGTGACGCTCGGTGCCGATGATGTACAGACCGCCTGCCGCCCTGACCTTCTCGGCCTCGGCGTCGGTCTGCGTCTTATGCTCTTTATAGTACTGCTGATATTTCTCTCTCGCCTCGGTGATGACGGGGTCGTCTGTTTCGGCAAAGCCCGTCGCTTCGGCGATGACGTCGTCGTCAAAGCCTTCCTTTTTCAGCTGCGCCTTCGCCATGAACTCGGCGTTGCCGCCCAAGACGATATCGGTACCGCGGCCCGCCATGTTGGTGGCGATGGTCACCGCGCCGAACTGACCCGCCTGCGCGACGATCTGCGCTTCCTTTTCGTGATGCTTCGCGTTCAGGACGTTGTGCTGTATGCCTGTCTTTTTGAGCAGCTTTGCCAGCTGTTCGCTCTTTTCGATCGAGATCGTGCCGACCAGCACGGGCTGACCCGCTGCGTGGGCGCGTTTGATCTCTTCGATGATCGCCATGAACTTGCCGCGCTCGGTGCGGTAGATCGCGTCCTGCAGATCCTGACGGATGACCTCTTTGTTGGTGGGGATCTCAACTACGTCAAGCTTGTATATGGTCTGAAATTCTTCGGCTTCTGTTTTAGCGGTACCGGTCATGCCGGAGAGCTTCTTGTACAGACGGAAGAAGTTCTGGAAGGTGATGGTGGCGAGGGTTTTTGACTCGCTCTCGACCTGCACGCCCTCCTTGGCTTCGATCGCCTGATGCAGACCCTCGTTGTAGCGTCTGCCGTACATCAGGCGGCCGGTGAACTCGTCGACGATGATGACCTCGCCGTCCTTGACGACGTAGTTGACCTCGTTCTTCATGCAGCCGTGCGCCTTGATCGCCTGGTTGACATGGTGCTGGATGGTGACGTTGTCGGGATCGGAGAGGTTTTCGAGGTTGAAGAACGCCTCCGCCTTCTTCACGCCCAGCTGGGTGAGGGTCGCGGTGTGCGCCTTTTCATCGACGATGTAGTCGATGCCGTTCTCCTGATAGAATTCCTCTAAGTCCTCTTTGGCGTCCGTTTCGGTAAAGACGTATTTCTTCATGGTGCGGGCAAGCTGATCGGCGCGCTCGTACAGGTCGGACGCCTTGTCGCCCCTGCCGGAGATGATCAGCGGGGTACGCGCCTCGTCAATCAGGATGGAGTCCACCTCGTCGACGATGGCAAAGGCATGCTGCCGCTGCACCTTCTGCTCCTTGTACACGACCATGTTGTCGCGCAGATAGTCAAAGCCCAGCTCGTTGTTGGTGCCGTAGGTGATATCCGCGTTGTACATCGCTTTGCGCTCATTCGCGGGGATATCGTGGATGATCAGACCGACCGAAAGCCCCAACCAGCGGTAGAGCTTGCCCATCCATTCGCTGTCGCGCTTTGCCAGATAGTCGTTGACCGTGACGATATGCACGCCCTCGCCCGTCAAGCCGTTGAGGTAGGCGGGCAGGGTCGCCACCAGCGTTTTGCCTTCGCCCGTTTTCATCTCGGCGATGCGTCCCTGATGCAGGACGATGCCGCCGATGACCTGTACGGGGAAGTGCTTCATCCCCAGCACCCTCCATGAAGCCTCGCGGCATACGGCGAACGCGTCGGGCAGGATGTCGTCGGTGGTCTCGCCGTTTTGCAGGCGTTCCTTTAAGATGTTGGTCTGGTTTTTCAGCTCGCTCTCGGACATTTTCTGATACTTGTCCTCCAGCGCGAGCACCTTATCGCAAATCGGTTTGATGCGCTTTAATTCCCGGGCGGAATAATCGCCGAACAGCGCCTTGAATAAACCCATGATAACCTTCCTTTCTGCGGGGTCAAAAAGTCCGTACAGCGCATAATGACCGTACAAATCCCTATAACTCCCCATTATATAGATGCATTATAGCACAGTACTGCGGAAAAATAAAGAAAAAATTGTAAACAAACGGGGATATATTTCTATAATGATATTGATTTTGAAAATACGTTGATGTAAAATATGGGTGCTGTCAGGCTCCCAATCCTCAGGCAGCTCAGACTGTAGAAAACCTATTGAGCCCCCTCTGACGAGGGGGTAAGCCGAATGAAGTGTTTGAAAGGAATTGTCAGATTAAATCGGCAGGGGAGAGATAACGCAGCTCAATAATAGCATGAAAGAGCATGACTCAATATCGTGAAAAATGATACTGATAATGCGGTTTGAGTCATAATGCGCTTTGTTACTGTGATGTTTCGTTATCTCTCCCTCCGAGTTCGCCTTTGGCGAACCCACCTCCCTCGTCAGAGGGAGGCATGGAAGTGTGCTGCTCCTTGTTGATGCACCTTTTTCGACAAACCGCGCCCCCTTATGAAAGGGAGGCTGAATCATCGACTCTTTACGAGGTAAACTATGAATATCATCATTGTCGGCTGCGGCAGAGTCGGACGCTCTATCGCCGAACAGCTGAATCTGGAAGGCCACTCCATCACCGTCATCGATGAAAACGATGCGGCGCTGGAAAAAATCAGCGATACCCAGAACGTCATGGCGATTCAGGGCAACGGCGCGACCTACAGCGTCCTGCGCGAGGCGGAGATCGAGGACTGCGACCTGCTGATCGCGGTGACCGCCGCCGATGAGCTGAACCTGTATACCTGCCTGCTCGCTAAGAATGCCGGGGTGCCGTCCACCATCGCACGCGTGCGCAACCCCGAGTATATCAGCGACGTCGAGATCATCAAAGAGGATCTGAAGCTGACGCTCGCGATCAACCCCGAGTATACCTGCGCGAGCGAGATCTCGCGCCTGCTCAAATACCCCGGCGCGGTCAAGATCAGCTCCTTCTCCAAGGGCATGATCGACTTCATCAAGATCAAGCTCACCGACAAGACCCTGATCACCGGTCGGCGCGTGGCTGATACCGCCTCTATCTTAAAGGGCGCGATGCGTATCTGCTACGTTGAGCGCGGCGGCGAGTTCCATATCCCGAACGGCGACTTCGTCCTGCATGAGGGCGACCTCGTGTCGCTGGTCGTCCCCTCGGGCGACGCGGCAAAGCTGCTGAAGATGATGGGGACGCTGGGCAACAAGAGCCGCTCTGTCATTATCCTCGGCGGCAGCAAGATCGGCTTCTATCTCGCGAAGATCCTGCGCGTAGCGGGCGTGAGCGTGAAGATCATCGAGAAGGATCCCCGCCGCTGTGAGGAACTCTCTGAGAACCTCGACGGGGTGATGATCATCAACGCCGACGCGATGGACGAGGATCTGCTTCTGTCCGAGCATATCGACAGCGCCGACGGCGTGGTGTGCCTGATGAATACCGATGAAGAGAACCTGCTCGCTTCACTCTACGCCAAGCAGGTCAACCCCAAGGCGAAGATCGTCACGGAGCTGGGTAACCTGAAATTCAGCTCCGTCGTTGATACCCTGCCCCTTGACAGCGTGATCCGACCCAAGCAGCTCACGGGCGAGTACATCATCCGCTATGTGCGCGGTATGCAGAACGCCGTGGGCAACAACGTCGAGACCATGTTCAAGGTCAGCGGCGACAGAGCCGAGGCGCTGGAGTTCATCGTCAGGGAAGAGAGCGCAGTCACTTCCGTGCCGCTCTCCAAGCTGAACCTGAAAAACGACCTGCAGATCGTCTGTATCGGCAGAAACGGCAAGGTCATGACACCCGGCGGCTCCGATACCATCGAGCGCGGCGACCGCGTGATCGTCATCACCAAGCATAAGGGTCTGTCCGACCTGAGAGATATTCTGAGGTAAACGATGAACAAACGGCTGATTAGTTATATCTTAGGATGGGTACTGCTGGTAGAAGGCGCGGCGATGCAGCTTTCTACCGTCGTCGGTCTGATGTACCGCGAGTGGCACCACATGAAATATTTTTTCTATGTCGGCGTCGCGCTGATCATTCCGGGCGTCCTGCTCGTGCTGAGAAAGCCGAAAAGCAACGTGATGTATTTAAAGGACGGCTTTGCCGCGACCGCGCTGTCATGGCTGGTGCTGTCGGCGGCGGGCTGTCTGCCGCTGTGGTGGTCGCGCACCATCCCGCATTTTATCGACGCGCTGTTTGAGATGATCTCCGGCTTCACCACCACGGGCGCTACCATCCTGACTGAGATCGAGCATCTGCCGCGCTGCATGCTGTTCTGGCGCAGCTTTTCCCATTTCTTAGGCGGCATGGGCGTCGTCGTGTTCCTGCTGGCGATCATCCCGCGCCTCGGCGGCACCCAGAGCATCAACCTGATGAAGGCGGAGTCCACCGGCCCCTCCGTCAGCAAAAGCATGCCTAAGCTGCGCAACTATGCGGCGCTGCTGTACGGCATCTACGGCGGTCTGACGGCTCTTGAATGCATCCTGCTTTTGTGCGGCGGCATGAACCTGTTTGACGCGGTCACCACCGCGTTCTCGACGGCGGGCACGGGCGGCTTCATGGTCTACAACGACTCGCTGGCGCGTTTTTCGCCTTATCTGCAGACCGTCGTCGCGGTCTTTATGATGCTGTTCGGCGTCAATTTTTACATCTACATCGCGATCCTCTTCCGCCGCTTCAAGCAGGCGCTCAAGAACGAGGAGCTGTGGACGTATCTCGGCGTCACGTTCGGCGTGACCGCGCTGATCGCTGCCGATCTGTATCTGCATAAGGCGTTCGGCGGCAGCCTGTATCAGGCGATCCACCAGAGCTTCTTCTACATCACCTCGGTCGGCTCGTCAACCGGTATGGCGATCACGGACGTCAACAAATGGCCCGAGTTCTCTAAGGCGCTGGTGCTGATCGTTACCTGTATCGGCGCGTGCGCGGGCTCCACGGGCGGCGGCTTCAAGGTGTCGCGCTTTATGATCCTGTTAAAGGGCGTCAGAAAGGAATTCACCCTCATCCTGCACCCCCGCACCGTCCAAACCGTCAAGATGGACTCTAAGAAGATCACCCACGAGGTGACCCGCTCCGTCAGCGTGTACTTCGTGATCTATACGGCGATCATCATCGTGACGACGATCCTGATCTCCCTCAACGGCTTTGACTATACCACCAGCTTTACCAGCGTGCTCGCGACCCTCAACAACACCGGTCCCGGCATGAATATCGTCGGCTCGACGGGCAACTATGCGGGCTTTTCCGTATTCTCGAAGATCGTGTTCTGCTTCAACATGCTCGCGGGCAGGCTGGAGCTCTATCCCTTCCTCTTGATCTTCATCCCCTCGGCGTGGAAGAAGAACTGATATCATTTGTCATTACGAAGCCCCGGCATTATGTCGGGGCTGTGGTAATCTCAACCTAATTCCGATCGTCATTGCGAGGGCGCGACACGTGTGTCAGCCCGCGGCAATCTCAACCCAATTCCGATCGTCATTGCGAGGGCGCGACACGTGTGTCAGCCCGCGGCAATCTCAACTGATTATATAAAAGGAGCAGTATCCTATGAGCGTTGTTTTGATCACAGGAGCCTCCCGCGGCATCGGGGCGGCGTGCGCGCGCGCTTTTGCGCGGGCGGGCTATGACGTTGCGGTGAATTATCATCACAGCAAAGAAAAAGCGGACGCCCTTGTCGATGAAATTACGGCGTTCGGCGTGCGCGCCGTCGCTGTCTGCGCGGATGTAGCGGACAGCGGACAGGTGAAAGGGATGTTTGCAGCTGTCCGCTCTCAGCTCGGCGAGGTGAATATACTTGTCAACAGCGCCGGGATCGCGCATACGGGTCTGCTGACCGATATGACCGACGGCGAGTGGGACAGGCTGATCGGCGCCGATCTGAGCGGCACGTTTTACTGCTGCCGCGAGGCGCTCCCCGATATGATCCGCGCTCACAGCGGCGTGATCGTGAACATTGCCTCGATGTGGGGCGAGGTCGGCGCGTCGTGCGAGGCGGCGTATTCCGCCGCGAAGGCGGGGGTGATCGGGCTGACCAAGGCGCTCGCGAAGGAGGTCGGACCCTCCGGCGTGCGCGTGAACGCGGTGTCGCCCGGGGTGATCATGACCGACATGATGGCGGGCTTCTCGGAGGACGATATCGCCGCATTGAAGGACGAAACGCCCCTGAACACGCTCGGCACGCCCGGGGATATCGCCGAAGCGGCGCTGTTTTTGGCGTCCGATCAGGCGCGGTTCATCACGGGACAGGTCCTGTCCGTGAATGGCGGATTTGTCATTTGACCGGGGATATGAAAGAGGTATCCTCACAATGAAACAGCATTTCCGATATTTTCTATGGTTAGCGAATGCTAATCTTTGCGGCAAACGCTTGATTTTTTCATTCGTTGTGTTACAATGAAGGCAACTACAATAAGGAGGTTCATTATGGCTTATAAAATTTCTGAAGATTGCATTTCCTGCGGTGCTTGTGCTGACGAGTGTCCCGTAAGCGCTATTTCTGAGGGCGATACCCAGTACGAGATCGACGCTGACGCCTGCATCGAGTGCGGTGCGTGCGCGGATGCCTGCCCTGTAGGCGCTCCTGCTGCAGAGTAATTGACACAAAACGACCGAGGCTTTTGCCTCGGTTATTTTTTTGCCCGTTTACAAGCTTTGTGATGTGTGGTAGAATAGTCGGGAACGGAACACAGAGAATAGATAACAGATAATAGATAACAGATAACAGTGAAGGGCGGGATACCCGCACCCGTTTTATAGACCGTGAGTCCGTGGCGGAAAAGCACTGTGCAAAATCTAGCCCGGTTTTATTGTACAACCAGAGTACTATAAATCCAAAAGCCGTCAGGCTTTCCCGCAACTATTCTCTATTATCTGTTATCTGTTATCTGACGGAGAATCAGCACAAAGGAGTTTATCATGCGCATCGAACCGCTGGGAAACGGCGTCGAGGTCTATGTCACCGACGCCCATCATTTTTCTACCGATACGATCCTGCTGGCGCACTTTGCCGCCGTGAAGGACGGCGAGCGCGTCGTCGAGCTCGGCACGGGCTGCGGCACGATCCCGCTTCTTTTGATCAGGGAGCGTCAGCCGAAAAGCATCATCGCCGTCGATATACAGCAGGGGGCGATCGACCTGCTCGAAAAAAGCATCGCGCATAATTTGGAAAACGGTATCGACCGCGCCGGTTTGATCTATCCCGTTTTGGGAGATATCAAGGAAATACCCGCAAGCGGGCACGCGTGCTTGCAGGCGGGGGAGAGCGATCTCGTGATCTGCAACCCGCCGTATAAGCTCGGCGGCGCGGGAATCAAAAGCCCCGATCAGGCGAAGAACATCGCTCTGCATGAGACGGAATGTACGTTAGACGATATTTGTCAAGCGGCAAGCCGCCTGCTGCGGTTCGGCGGGCGGTTCGTGATCTGTCAGCGTCCCGAGCGGCTGACGGACGTGCTGACATCGCTCAGGGAACACGATTTGGAGCCAAAGCGCCTGCGGATGGTGCAGGGCAGGGCGAACAAAGCGCCGAAGCTCTTTTTGTGCGAGGCAAAGCGCGGCGCGAAGCAAGGCTACATGGACGTTCTGTCGTCGCTGATCGTCGAGGATGAAAACGGCTTCACCGCTGAGATGCGGCAAATCTACGGAACCTATAAGGATGGTCATGATGGATAAGAACATTCTATACGTCGTCGGCACGCCGATCGGCAACCTGGGCGATATGACGCCCCGCGCGGTCGAAACGCTCGAAGCGGTCGATTTCATCGCCGCCGAGGACACGCGCGTGACCCTCAAGCTGCTGAATCACTTCGGCATCAAAAAGCCGCTGGTCAGCTATTTTGAACACAACAAGCACGATAAGGGCGAGAAGATCATCGAACGGATATTGTCGGGCGAGAGCTGCGCGATCGTCACCGACGCGGGCATGCCCTGCATCTCCGACCCGGGCGAGGATCTGATCCGTCAATGCGAAGAAGCGGGCATCCGAACCGTCGTGGTGCCCGGCCCCAGCGCGGTGATCTCCGCGCTGGCGGTATCGGGACTGGAAACGGGACGCTTTACCTTCGAGGGCTTTTTGTCCGTCAATAAAAAGAGCCGTACGGAGCATCTGGAAAGCCTGCTTTCGGAGCGCCGCACGATGATCTTTTACGAAGCGCCCCACAAGCTGCCCCACACCCTGCAGGATCTGTACAAGACCTTCGGCGACAGAAGGCTGACCGTCGCCCGCGAGCTGACAAAGCTGCATGAACAGATCATCCGCACCACCACGCAGGAAGCCGCCGCGAAATACGCCGACGGCTCCCTCAAAGGCGAGATTGTGCTGATATTAGAGGGCAAGAAGGATGTGGACGCGTCCGTGATCTCTCTGTCCGACGCCGTCGCCTACGCGCAAAAGCTGATCGAGAGCGGCATGCGCCCCACCGACGCCGCCAAGGAGGCTGCCGCTATGGCTGGACTGAAGAAGAACGATATCTATAAGCAACTGATGTGAATAATCGGTTGAGATTGCCACGTCGTCCTCATCGGCTGTACTCGGTAGGCATATCCGGTTGGTATGCCTTGACCTCGTGTTGCCGTTCGTCCTCTCCCCAAAAAGCAGGTTTTTTGGGGACCCCGGATCAATGGCTTCGCAATGACTGTTTGTATGAAGGAGCTTTTATGACCTACGAAGAAAGCATGCGCTTTATCCGTTCGCTCGACAAATTCGGCTCCCGCCCGGGGCTTGACCGGATCCGGCGGCTCTTTGATTTTGTCCCCGATACGCTCGATCAGCCGTTCATCCACGTCGCGGGCACCAACGGCAAGGGTTCCGTGTGCGCCATGCTCGCCTGCGTCCTGCGCGAGGCGGGGTACACGGTCGGGCAGTTCACCTCGCCGTACATCACGACCTACCGCGAGCATATCCAGATCGACGGTCAGCCCGTTTTTGAGGAGGATTTTGCCGAGGCGGTATCATATCTCGCGCCGAAGGTGCAGGAGCTCAGCGCCGAGGGCGTCATCATCACCGAGTTCGAGTTCCTCACTGTGCTGGCGTTCACGATTTTTAAGCGGCAGAAATGTGATTTCGTCATCTGTGAAGCCGGCATGGGCGGTCTGCTGGACGCGACCAACGTGATCAAAAATCCATTGTGCGCGGTCATCACGCGCGTCGACCTCGACCACACCGCCTTCCTCGGCGGCACGATCGGGGAGATCGCCTTCCAGAAGGCGGGCATCATCAAGGAAAATTCCGCCGCTGTTACCGCCGTTCAGCCTGAGGAAGCGGCGGCGGTCATAAAGGCGAAGGCGACGGAGAAGAACAATATCCTCTTTCGCGCGAGCGACGTCGACATGTCGGTCACGCAAACGACCCGTGACGGCACGGTGTTTTTCTATCGCGGTCGGGAAATGCTTTTGCCGCTGATCGGCAGGCACCAGATCGACAACCTGCGGTGCGCCCTCGCGGCGCTCGATGCGCTGGAAGTGAAGTACGGCATGACGCTCAGCGCCGAGGTCATCCGCAGGGGATTGGGCAGGGTGCGACAGCCCGCCCGCTTCGAAAAACTGCGGGACGACCCGACCGTCATCCTCGACGGAGCGCACAACCCCAACGGCATGCGGGCGTTTGCGCGGACGGTCAGGGAGCTGTATCCCGAGGGGGACAAGACGCTGATCATCGGCATGCTCGCCGACAAGGACAGCGCCGCGCTCGAAAATTTGCGCGGTCTGTTCACCCGCGCGATCACGGCGGATATCGACAACCCCCGCGCCCTGTCGGCTGAGGCGCTGGCGCAAAGGCTCGGCGGGATATGCGAAAGTGTCGAAGCTGTCGGTGATCCCGGGGCGGCTTATGAAAAGGCGCTGTCTTACGGGGACGACGTCTTTATCTGCGGCTCGCTGTACCTCGCCCGCGAGATCAGACCGATCATTTTGGGAGAATAACGGAATCGACAACAAAATACGGCATAAAAAACAAGCCTGTCCTGATACAATCGGGGTAGGCTTTTGTTTTAGATAATAGAGATTAGAGAATAGTTGATGGAGGGCTCCGCCCTCACCCATTATTATAAAAATACAAAACGCGCAGCGTTTCCCTTCACTATTATCTATTATCTGATCTCTATTATCTGAAATGATGGAGGTACTTATGGTCAACCTGACATATGAAAACGGCGCTGTGACCGCGCGGCTGTACGGCGAGATCGACCACCATATCGCGCCCGCGATGCGCGCTGAGATCGACTCTAAATGCGAGAGCTGCCGTCCCGCGCGGCTGATCCTCGACTTTTCGGGGGTCGGGTTCATGGACTCGTCCGGCATCGGACTCGTGATGGGGCGCTACCGGATGATCTCGCTGCTCGGCGGGAAGCTCGAGGTCGTCAATATCCCGCAAAATCTGAAAAAAATCTTCGTCCTGTCGGGACTGGAAGGCTTAGGGGTGATCCGATGAATATCGTCAACAGCATGAAGCTCAGCTTCCTTTCCAAAAGCGTCAACGAGAGCTTTGCCCGCGCGGCGGTGGCGGCGTTCCTGCTGCCGCTCGACCCGACTGTCGCCGAGGTCGCCGACGTCAAGACCGCCGTGAGTGAGGCGGTCACCAACGCGATCGTCCACGGCTATCCCGACCGCTTCGGCACCGTGTCGATCGACATGAAGCTCACCGATACGGGCAAGGCGATCATCAGGATCAGCGACAAGGGCGTAGGCATCCCCGATATTGAAAAGGCGATGGAGCCGCTGTTCACCACCTCCTCGGACGAAAGGGCGGGGCTGGGCTTTGCGGTGATGCAGAGCTTTATGGATCGCGTGAAGGTGCGATCTTCTCCCGGCAGGGGCACGACGGTGACCCTCGAGAAGAACATCATCCGCGCCCATATCAAGCCCGTTGGATGACGGCGGACAAATTCCGCGCCGCTGTGGACAGGAATGCGTTCATCGAGCAGAACCTGCGGCTCGTCCACGCCTGCGCCCACCGCTTTGAGGGCAGGGGCTTCGACTATGACGATCTCTACTCTGCCGGCTGTATCGGACTCGTGAAGGCGGTCGACCGCTTTGACGAGAGCCGCGGCTGCCGCTTCTCGACCTACGCCGTGCCGGTGATCCTCGGCGAGATCAGACAGCTGTTCCGCTCGGGCGGCAGTATCAAGATCTCGCGCTCCCTGCAGGAGCTCAGCGCCCGCGCGAGGAAAATCGGCGAGGAGTGGCAAAGGGAGCATGACACTGAGATCACCGTCACCGTGCTGGCTCAGCGGCTCGGGGTGGACGTGTATCTGGCGGCGCAGGCGCTCAATGCGTCGCGCGCGACGATTTCCCTGTCTGGTGCGGACGACAGCGAAACTGACGGAGCTCATGCCGTCGAGATCCCCGTTCCCTCACCGGAAGAAAATCTGACCGAGTGCCTCGCCCTGCGTCAGACGCTGGCGTCGCTCCCGGATGACGACCGACGCCTGATCGACCTCAGATATTTTCAGCACATGACCCAGCAGCAGACCGCACAGGAGCTGGGCACCACGCAGGTGCAGGTGTCGCGGCGGGAGAAGAAGATCCTGATGAAGATGCGGGGGATGTTGGGGTGAATTGAAAAACGATACAATAAAAAAGCACTTCTGACATCAAAATCAGAAGTGCTTTTTTGCGAAATAGCCGCGCTGCGGCAGCGAAATAGTTTTCTGCGAAAACAGCTAAATTTTGCAATGAAATGCAAAGCGAAATTAAATTCGCCGATAGCTCGGCAAAGCCGAATTTCGCTCCGACAGGAATTTAGCGTGACGAAGTCACATTTAGCTCGCGGACACGTGATTTTAGCTTTCAGGTGATCTCCTCCACCGTCATCACGCCGTCGGGATAGGTCACACTCAACCGCCGTGTCTGTGTCTCGCCGTCGGTAAAGGTGACGGTGATCTCAATAGTATCGTTCCTATCCTCGGTCGCTTCATCAGGCTGGAGAAAGGTTCCCTCATCATTGAGAGCGACATAATAGAGATTGTACCGGTACTCCGTACTCCAGTTGCTTGTATATATAGCGTCAGCCTTTTCGTAATGATCTCCCTCAATCCGATAAAGTGCTCCATTGAAGGAACTGTCCTCGTTACCGTCCGCGTCATACCACATCCCGCTGTCTTCGCGCCAGTCGCCCTTGACGGGATTATACCACAGGATAAACTTGCCGAAGCCGTTCAGCGACCGAAAACTGATAGCGTCGATATCCTCGCCGTCCATGAGTATTTGCGTATCCATCTTATAATACTCACCGATATAAGCGTGATCCTTATCGTAAACGGTCACCTTGGTGTATGCCGTGCCGACCTGCTCGTCGGACACCTCTCTTCCGGCGGCGTTTACGGTCAGAACAAAGCTGTGCTTTGTCTTCATCAGTGAGGGAATGATCAGCGTTCCCAAAACCACCAGCACCAGCGCTGCGGCGATCACCGAAGCCGCCTTCAGCCCGCTGTGTTTTTTCTCCTGATAGACAAACGGCTCCGTATCGGGGTCGCAGTATGCCTTCATCAGCTCGTCCATTTTTTTCTCAGTCATCTTTAAGCTCCTTTCTCAGCTGTTCGCGCGCCGTACTCAGGCGCGATTTCACCGTTCCCTCGGGAATACCGAGTATCTCGCTCATTTCAGCAACACTGTAGTCACGGAAGTAATACAGTACGATCACCTCGCGCAGCGCGGGCTTGAGCTGCCGTACCGACGTGTGCAGGGCGATCATCTCGTCGCGGTCGGTATCCCCAGAGGGAATGGACGATAAAAAACGATCTTGCTCCTCGTCGGAGGAAAAGCGGAGGATCTTTCGATTGTCATAGCGCCGCACACGGTCACGATAGGTGTTGATACAAATGGCAAACAGCCACTTTTCAAACGGCTTGTCCGTATCATACTTTCGCAGATTGCGGATCGCCTTTTCCCATGTGCTCTGGCAGAGGTCCTCTGCGTCATGGGTGTTGCCGCACAGCGACAGACATAGCTTTGTCAGCGCAAGACCGTGCTCGGCGATATAAGTCTCAATATGTTTTTTCATCGTCCACCTCCTTGTCGTTTATGAAAAGCGCTTTCACTATATATACGGATGATAAGGTAACTTGGTTCATAGAAACGAAAAACGGCACAGCAAATCGCTGTGCCGCTGCATGATTGGGTCTGTCAACATTTCGCTCGCGGACGCGCGCGTCAGGCGAATTTAGCTGAATGAACGGTACGTTCATTCACTCATACATCCTCTTCAGGTCCTCCAGATCGTACGGCGTCTGCTGATACAGGTAGTAGTTCAGCCAGTTTGAGTACAGGAGTGAGGCGTGGGAGCGCCATGTCATCACGGGCTTGCGGTTGACGTTGTTCTCGGGGAAGTAGTTATAGGGCATGCTGATCTTGACGCCCTTCTCCACATCGCGGTAATACTCCTTGGCGAGCGTATCGTAGTCGTACTCGCAGTGCCCCAGCAGGTAGAATTCTCTGCCGTTCTTGGAGCAGATGATCGCGGCGCCCGCCTTTCTGGAGACCGCGAGGATCTCCAGCTCGTCGATCGCCTCGACGTCCGCGGTGCGGATGCCGGTATAGCGCGAGTGGGGGATCAAAAAGTAATCGTCAAAGCCGCGCATCAGCGGATGCTTGGGATTGAGGATCATGTGGTTGTAGATGCCGAAGAGCTTGCGCGGCAGGTCGCGCTTTTCGATGCCGTAGCGGTAGTACAGCCCTGCCTGTGCTCCCCAGCAGATGAACATCGTGGAGTACACGTGCTTTTTTGCCCATTCAAAGACCTCGCACAGCTCGTCCCAGTAGTCGACCTCCTCAAAGGCTATCTGCTCCACGGGCGCGCCGGTGACGATCATACCGTCGTAGCGCTCCTCGCGGATCTCGTCGAGGGTCTTGTAGAACTTCATCAGGTGCTTTTCGCTGGTGTTCTTGGAGCGGTGGCTCGCCATCTGCAGCAGCTCTACGTCCACCTGCAGGGGAGAGTTGCCCAAAAGACGCATCAGCTGGGTCTCGGTCTCGATCTTTGTGGGCATGAGGTTGAGGATCACGATGCGAAGCGGCCGGATATCCTGTGTTGTCGCGCGATCCTCCTGCATGACGAAGATGTTCTCGCTTTCGAGTATCTTGGTCGCAGGCAGACCGTTGGGTATTTTGATCGGCATAGTACCGCTCCTTTCTCATTTAGATAACAGATAAAAGATAACAGATAACAGTGAAGGGAAACGCTTCGCGTTTTGGATTCCTATATTTTGATTGACCGAGCAAAGCGAGATACCATAACCGTTCTCTGTTCTCTATTCTCTGTTCTCTGCATCGCCTAGCGATGCATTAATATTGCTTTCCCCAGTACACCATATGCTTGGCGGGCTTGCCGCAGCAGGCGCACACGTCGCTGAGGTGCTCCTCCTCAAAGGGGATACAGCGGGATTTCACGCCGCCGGTGGCGTCCTTGATCTTATCCTCACACGCCATATCGCCGCACCACATCGCTTTGATGAAGCCGGGCTTGTTCTTGGCGATGTCGATGAACTCGTCAAAGTCGCGGGCAACGTGGGTCTTAGCCTTGGTGTTCTCCAAAGCGCGGTTGTACATATCCTCGTGGATGGTCACGAGCAGCTTCTCGATGGTTTCATCGACGTTGTCGAGAGACACGAACAGCTTCTCTCTGGTATCGCGGCGCACCAGCACACACTGGTTCTTCTCGATATCCTTGGGACCGAGCTCCAGACGGACGGGAACGCCCTTCATCTCATACTGGGCGAACTTCCAGCCCGGGCTCTGGTCGGAATCATCTAACTTGGTTCTGAATTTTGTCTTGAGTGCGTTATACAGCTCATTTGCCTTATCCAAAACGCCCTCTTTATGCTGGGCGATCGGGATGATGGCGAGCTGGATGGGCGCGACCTTCGGCGGCAGGACAAGACCGTCGTCATCGGAGTGCACCATGATCAGCGCGCCGATCATGCGGGTCGACGTGCCCCATGAGGTCTGGTGCGGATGGTGCAGTTTGTTGTCTCTGCCGGTGTAGGTGATGTCGAACGCCTTCGCGAAGCCGTCGCCGAAGTAGTGGGAGGTGCCGCCCTGCAGCGCGACGCCGTTGTGCATCATCGGCTCGATGGTGTAGGTCGCCTTTGCGCCGGCAAAGCGCTCCTTCTCGGTCTTTTCGCCGACGACCGCGGGGATCGCGAGCGTTTCTTTATAGAAATCAGCGTAGACCTGCAGCATTCTGAGGGTCTCTTCGCGCGCTTCTTCTTCGGTCTCGTGCATGGTGTGACCCTCCTGCCAGAGGAACTCGGAGGTGCGCAGGAACGGACGGGTGGTCTTTTCCCAGCGGACGACGGAGCACCACTGGTTGTAGAGCTTGGGCAGGTCGCGGTAGGTGTTGATGACCTTCGCGTAATGCTCGCAGAAGAGCGTCTCAGAGGTCGGGCGCACGCACAATCTCTCGGTCAGCTTCTCTGATCCGCCGATCGTGACCCATGCGCACTCGGGCGCGAAGCCCTCGACGTGATCCTTCTCCTTCTGCAAAAGGCTTTCGGGGATGAACATCGGCATGTAGACGTTCTCGTGACCCGTTTCCTTGAAGCGGCGGTCCATATCATTGCGCATGTTCTCCCAGATCGCGAAGCCGTAGGGACGGATGACCATACAGCCCTTGACGTTAGAGTAATCGACCAGCTCCGCCTTCTTGACGATGTCGGTATACCATTTTGCAAAATCCTCGTCGCGGCTGGTGATCGCCTCGACCATTTTCTTATTCTGAGCCATAATTTCCTCCGTTGCTTAGTAGTTCTGAATACAAAAGCCTTCCTTATGATAAGGATATTTGGCTGTAAAAGCCCAATTAAACGTATTATACTATTATTATGCCGCTTTTGCAAGTGCCAAACTGCGCCAACCCGCGGGGGTTTGTCCGATAAAATTGTGTACTTTGCTAAAACAGAGAACAGATAACAGAGAATAGATAACAGTGAAGGGCGGGCTCTGCCCGCACCCGTTTGGTAAGATTTTCAGGAAACATTTTATTGAAACAGCGGCGCGTACAACACAAAGAAGGGTCGTATATGTTATTTCTTTGATGCAGTGATTTAAATCCAAAAGCCGTCAGGCTTTCCCGCAACTGTTATCTGTTATCTGTTATCTTTTAACTACCCATTAAGAGCCCCACCGTCAGCACACTGAACACGACAGCAGTAAGGTCCGCCAGCAGCGCCGATATGAGCGTATGGCGGATTTTTTTGATCCCCGCCGCACCGTAGTACATGGTCACGGCGTAAAATGTCGTCTCCGTAGAGCCCGCCACCACGCTGGCGCAGCGTCCGACAAAGCTGTCGGGACCGCTGTGCTCATAGATGCCCGTCAGCAGCGCGGTCGCTCCCGAGCCCGACACCGGCCGCAGCAGCGCCATCGGCACCAGCTCCGTGGGGAAGCCGATGCTTTCGGCTATCGGTCGGATCAGGTCGGCGAGCGCGTCGAGCGCTCCCGAGGCGCGAAGGGTGCCGACCGCTACGAGCAGGGCGATCATCGTGGGCGCGATGAACTTCACCGTCGCGATACCCTCCTTGGCTCCCTCGACAAAGCTGTCGAAGATATTCACGCGCTTGCACAGACCGTACACGCACAGCGCGGTCACAATGACCGGGATGACCGCTTCCATGAAGCCCTCCTTATCAGATAGGATGAGAACAGCCCCGCCGTCAGCGCGACAGCCGAGGTGAGCCATACGCACAATAAAATATCGAACGGCTGCTGTGAGCCGAAGCTTTTGCGCAGCGCCGCGACCGTCGTCGGGATCAGCTGGATCGACGCGGTGTTCATGATGACGAAGGTCACCATGCTGTCGGTCGCGGTATCGCTGCCGCTCTGCGCCCGCATCTGCCGTATCGCGCTCAGCCCAAGCGGCGTCGCGGCGTTGCCCAGTCCCAAAAGATTGGCGCTGATGTTCATCGAGATACAGCGGAACGCGTCAGACTCGGGCGCTATGTCGGGGTACAGCCGCCTGAGCAGCGGCGCGAACAGGCGCGAGAGCTTCTCGATCAGCCCGCTGTCCTTCGCGATCCGCATAAAGCCCGACCACATGATCAGCATCCCGCTGATCGAGATCAGCAGCTGTACCGCCGCTCCCGCTGAATCCAGTATTCCCGCGCTCAGCTCGGGGAGTCCCGCGCTGCAAAGCGCGTAGAGAAACGAGCCCGCGATCATTGCGCCGAAAATATATGCCATCTATTGTTCACCTGCTCTATTGATCAAAAATCAGCCGTCATATTTGGCAGAAATCCACAAAAATGAATAATCCTTTCAGATATCTTGACAAATTTACCTTTTTTTGGTAAACTTTTTACAGAACCCGACAATACAGAAACCGTCAAGGGAAAAGCTGACAAAGAAAGGATGAAGCCTTACCATGAAACCAGCTGGATTTTTATGCAAAATCGATAAGCTGGGGCGTATCGTGATCCCCAAGCCCCTTCGCTCCAAATATGATCTGCATACCGACGACACCATTGAGCTTTTCACCGATCCCGACGCGATCGTCATCAAGAAGTATGCGATGAGCTGCATCTTCTGCTCCGGCAGCGACGATCTGATCGACTTCAAGGGCAAGCCCGTGTGCAGGGATTGTCTGACCAAGCTGCGGGAAGCCTGATCGCTCAGGATTGCTGCGGGGTGAGTCTGAGGGACGTCACCCCGATCGTTCACCTGTTCACCATATGCGCAGCGTGCGCAGAATATACCTTCAGGAGGTCATGATGAAAAGAGAAGACTATATCTCGTGGGACGAATACTTTATGGGCGTGGCGATTTTAGCCGCCAAGCGCTCCAAGGATCCTAACACCCAGGTCGGCGCCTGCATTGTCAACAAGAGCAAGCGGATACTCAGCACCGGCTACAACGGCTTTCCCTACGGCTGCTCGGACGACACCTTCTCGTGGGAGCGAGAGGGCGAGGACACCAAGTACAGGTATGTCGTCCATGCCGAGCTCAACGCCATCCTCAACGCGCACGGCAAGTCGCTGGAGGGCGCAAGGCTCTATGTCGACCTCTTCCCCTGCAACGAATGCGCCAAGGCGATCATCCAGAGCGGCATCGCGGAGATCGTCTATCTCTATGACAAGTATGCCGATACCCCCGAGACCATCGCCTCCAAAAAGATGCTGGAGGCTGCCGGCGTGCGCACCACCCAGCTGCATATGCACCGCGATTCCATTACGCTCGACTTTAAAAGGAACGAATAAAACAGCATGAGTCGCCGCTGTGACGCGGGGCGCAGACGCGCCTCAGCGTTACGGCGGCATTTTGCTGAACAAGCCTTTTTCTGACAGAATTGTAACCTTTTCCCGATTGCAATTTGTCACAGGCTCATGTATAATGAAAATAACTGAATAGCGATACGGTTTGAAACGTTGTACGCTGAGCGAAACCAAGTAGATCAAAAGGGAATCCGGTTCGAATCCGGAGCAGCCGCCACTACCGTGATTGAGCAGAGGATGGGAGAATACCATTGGAGTGTTCCGAGAAGGTTCCCGTCCGCGCGCGCCGCATGACGCGCTTCCTCATAAGCCGGGAGACCTGCCGTATCCGAGTAAGCCGCTTTGGCAGGAAGAGTGCGAAAAATGTGTAAGGCTCTTTCGCCCTACGCTTGTTTGACGCGCTCTTTCTTCGGAAAGAGCGTTTTGTTTTTCATTTATTCTTCACCCTAGGGTGGATGAAAATACAGCAAAAACACTTTCGTGAAATGAGGTATGAAAAATGAAAAAAATGTTAGCTTTACTGATGGCTTTGGCGCTCCTGCTGTCCGTCAGCGTTCTGTTCGCGTCCGCTGAGGGCGAGGGCACGACCGTGTATGTCACCATCGCCGACAAGGACGGCAAGCTCGCCGCGGCGGCGGAAAAGGTTTCCGTCACCGATATCGACGGCGATAACACCCTGACCATCAACGACGCGCTGTATGCCGCTCACGAAAAGCTGTATGAGGGCGGCGCCGCCGCAGGCTACGGTTACTACACGCACAAGGATTACGGTCTGTCGCTGCAGAAGCTCTGGGGCGACACAAGCGGCAACTTCAGCTATCAGCTCAACAACGGCGACCCGGTGTGGAACCTCGCGCAGCCGGTCAAGGCTGACGATTATGTCGCCGCTTATATTTACAGAGATACCAAGTTCTGGTCCGATATCTACCTGTTCTTCGACCGTTTCACGGACGAGGAGGTTCAGCCGGGCGAGATCGCGCTGACCCTGAGTCAGCTCGGCTTTGACGAGTATTACAACACGGTCCGTCTGCCGATGGAGGGCGCTGAGCTCACCGTTGACGGCGAGCCGACCGGCGTGATGACCGACGCACAGGGTAAGGCGTCCCTTACGATCGAGACGCCCGGCGAGCATCTTGTCAGCGCTGCCGTCAAGGACAAGACCGTCGTGTCCCCCGTATACCGCGTCAAGATCGCGGGCGAAGAGCCCATCGCTACTCCCGACGAGGCGGATCCGACCGACGCGCCTGCCGTGATCGGCGACGCGACCGAGCCTGCCGCCACCGAAAGCGCGGCTGTTGCTCCCACCGCCCCCGCCACCAAGGATGAAGCGACTAAGGACACCGCCACCAAGGATACCGCGGCTAAAACCGCTACAACCAACCCCAAGACGGGCGACGTCACCATGCTGTGGCTGTGGATCCTGATCGCCGGAGTATGCTTCGCGGGCGTTGTTATCGCGATCATTGTTTATAAAAAGCGTTATGCGAAAAAATAAGATCTTCGCCGTATTGCTGATCCTGCCGCTGCTATGGCTGACGGCAGTGTCTGCGCGCGCCGAAGGCACACAGGAAACCTATACCGTCGCTCAGGTGCAGAGCCTGCGCGACGGTATCGTCGCATATAACGGAGCTTACGGCGCGCAGGACTTTATCGACGGCTCTCTGTGCGCCGGCGCGGGCGAGTCCGCCGAGTTCTACGCGATCGCCCTCTCCCAGTCGGGAAACTACGATTTTTCGCGCTATGAAAGCGCCCTCTTATCCTATATCGATACTCACGCGGTCAACTCCGCGACAAGCCGTGAGAAATACGCGCTGGCGCTGGCAGCCGCGGGCAGTACCGACAGCTATATCGCCGATACCGCGGACGAGGCGATCGGCGGGCTGGGCGTCATGAGCCTTGTGTTCGGTCTGCACCTGCTCAACAACGGCTATGACAGCGCCCTGTACAGCGCCGACGGTCTGGTGACGGAGCTGTTATCATGGCAGAAAAGCGACGGCGGCTGGGCGGTGATGGGCTCCTACGGCGACGTGGATGTGACCGCCATGACCCTGCAGGCGCTGGCGCCCTATTACGGGCGGCGCGGCGACGTGACGGACGCTGTCGACAGAGCGCTCATGCTCCTGTCCGACAGACAGCTCGACAGCGGCGGCTTCAAGACGATGGGCGCCGAGAACTGTGAGAGCGCCGCGCAGGTCATCATCGCGCTTTCGGCGCTGGGCGTAGACGCGCAGACCGACGGCAGATTTATCAAAGACGGCGGCTCCGTGATGAACGCCATGCTGCGCTATTCCGTCGGCGACGGCAGCTTTGCGCACATCGACGTTTCCAACTCCAACGCGACCATGCAGGTGTTCTGCGCCCTGACGGCTTACGAGAGGTACTGTTACGGTCAGGGTCCGCTGTACCTGCTCGACCACGCGGTGCATGATACGCCGCCGGGAAATGATACGGATGACCCTCAGGGCTCACCCCGACAGGGCGGCAATGACGGCAGCGGAAGAAATACACAGAATAACGGAAATAACAGCGGCGGCGGGACGAAGAATGCGGGCTCAAGCGCCGCAGATCATGCTACTGCAAGCGACACGCCGCAGACGGACAGCTCCGGCAGCCGCATCATCGTCATCAACGGTCAGCGGTTCATCGAGGCGACCGACGCGTCGGGAGAGCCGGTGACGGTGAATATCAGCGAGACCGAAGCGCCGCAGGCGGCGTCCGCCGACGCGTCGGCGGATGTGACCGTCAAGCCGACTTACGGCGGGCTGCAGCCCAACGCGACTGCCGACACGCGGATCAAAAGCGATAACCCCAGCGGCGGGGGCTATAAGCTGTGGGCGATATTCGCGGTGATCGGTGTATCGGGCATTGTGTGCGGCGTGCTGTTCCTGCTGAAAAAACGCGGCAAAAAGCACTATATCGCCGTCGGCATCCTCACGGCGGCAGGCATATTATTCATCCTGCTGACTGATTTTAAGAGCGCCGACAGCTACCGTCAGCCCGCGAAATCGGACGGCGCGCTGACGGTCACCGTGAGCGTCCGCTGTGATACGGTCACGGGGCTTGAGAAGGTCAACGACTTCATCCCCGACGACGGGGTGATACTGGATACAACGGTATGCAAAGCCGACGAGGGCGACACGGTCTATGACGTTTTGACGCGGGCGGCGGCTGAGAACGGGATCCCGCTCGACAACCGCGGCGCGCGGGGCGCGGCGTACATCGCGGGCGTCAACTGTCTGTACGAGTACGATTACGGCGAGCTGTCGGGCTGGATGTACCGCGTCAACGGCGAATTCCCCGACGTCGGCTGCCAGAGCTATGCCGTCAGCGAGGGCGACGTGATCGAATGGCTCTATACGACGAATATCGGGAAAGACTTAGAATAGTGGTTAGTGGTTAGTGGCTGGCAGTTAGTTAATAGGGTTGCTTCGCTCCGAATAGCATTGGGTGCGGGCAGAGCCCGTCCTTCACTGTTCTCTATTATCTGTTATCTGTTATCTGTTATCTGAAAAACGGAGTTTTTTATGAAGTGTTTTGAACAACTGAATCCCTTTGCGGTCGCGGTGTACTACCTGTGCGTGCTGGGGCTCATCATGTTCTCGATGAACCCGCTGCTGCTTGCGATCGCGCTGCTGACGAGCGTGCTCAGCGCCGTTCTGACGGGTACGGCAAACGGCAGAGCGCATCTCTTTTCGGCGATCGTATTCCTTGTCGCTGCGGTGCTGAATCCGCTGTTCGTGCACAAGGGCGTGACCGTGCTGTTCTACCTCAACGACCGCCCCTTCACGCTGGAAGCGGCTGTGTACGGACTCTCAGCCGCGTGTATGCTGACCGCCGCCTTGTATCGCCTGCGGGAGCTCAGCCGCGTGCTGTCAAGCGACAAGGTGCTGTATCTCTTCGGGCGCTTCTCGCCGAAGCTCGCCCTGCTGCTGTCGATGACGATACGCTATGTGCATCTGCTCAGGGTGCGCTATAGAAAAATACAGGACAGCCAGAAAGCCCTCGGGCTGTACGATGACGGCAACCTGATCGACGCCGTGCGCGGCAGGGCACGGGTGCTGTCGATTCTGATCACGTGGACGCTGGAGAACGGCATCGTCACCGCCGAGAGCATGGAATCACGCGGCTGGGGCACGGCGCGGCGCACCTCGTATGCCGTCTATCGCGTGCATGCGTATGATGCGTTATTCATGTTCGTTTGTGCCGCGCTGACAGCGCTGACGGCAGTCGGGGTTTATCACAGCGAGGTAGTCTTTTACCCCGTGCTCGACATGGATTTACTATCCCCGTGGGGGATCGCGGGTGCGGGGGCGTTCACTCTGCTGAGCGTTCTGCCGCTGACAATAAATGGAACGGAGGCGATCCGATGGCGCATATCGATATCCAAAATCTGAGCTTTACTTATCCGAACGCGGATGAAAAGGCGCTGTCGGATATCTGCCTTTCGATCGGACACGGCGCGTTCGTCACACTGATGGGCGCGACCGGCTCGGGCAAAAGCACCCTGTTAAGACTGCTCAAGCCTGAGCTGCGGCAGAACGGCACGCTCGCGGGAAAAATCAAATATGACGGTATGGATATAGAAAACAACGGTACACGTACCGTCGGGTATGTGGCGCAGAATCCCGAGGAGCAGATCGTTACTGATAAGGTGTGGCATGAGCTTGCCTTCACGCTCGAGAACCTCGGCGCGAAACAGCGGGACATCGCCCGCCGCGTCGCCGAGATCGCCGCGTATTTTGACATGGACGCGTGGCTTGAACGCGATACGGCGACCCTCTCCGGCGGCGAAAAACAGCTGTTGAACCTCGCCGCCGTGATGACCGCCGACCCGGAGCTGTTACTGCTCGACGAGCCGACGGCGCAGCTCGACCCGATCGCCGCGTCGCGCTTTCTCTCGACCGTGTACCGCCTCAACCGCGAGACGGGGGTGACGGTGCTGATCTGTGAGCACCGCTCGGAGGAGCTGTTTGCGCTCTCGGACCGCGTCGTGGTGCTGGATCGGGGAAGGCTCGTGTATGACGGCACGCCGCGTGAGGTCGCGACCTCGGCCGCGACCGCAGTCGACGCACCGGACAGCCCGTTCATGGGCTTCTTGCCGACGGCGGCGCGAATTTTTCACGCGGTGAACGGCAGGGGAGAGCTCCCGCTGACCATCCGCGAAGGACAGCGTTTTGTGGAAAATTTTGACAATACCGTCCGCTCCTTGAACGACGAAGCTGTCATTGAAAATCGGGAAGAAGCCTTATCGCTGAAAAACATCTGCTTTTGCTATGAGAGGAACGGCGCGGATATCCTGCGGGATCTGGACATGACCGTGTACCGCGGCGAGGTGTTCGCCCTTTTGGGCGCGAACGGCGCGGGCAAAAGCACCGCGGCGGCGGTCGCGGCAGGGCTGAGAAAGCCGTACAGCGGCACGATGAAGCTGTTCAAAAAGCCCCTGAAAAGCTACACAAACGGCTCGCTCTACCGCGGCAATATCAGCCTGATGCCGCAGGACGTCGAGAGCGTTTTCATCCATGAAACGGTCGGGGAGGAGCTCAAGTACTGTGAAGCGGTCATCGACAGCTTCCCCTATGATCTGCGCCCCCTTTACAGCCGCCATCCCTACGATATCTCGGGCGGCGAAAGGCAGCTGGTTGCTTTATGTAAGGCATTGTCCTCAAAGCCCGGCGTGCTCATCATGGACGAGCCGTCAAAGGGGCTGGACGCGAACGCCAAAGCGCTGCTGCGCGATATCATATTAAAACTGAAAGGGGACGGCGTGACCGTCCTGCTGATCACCCACGATGTGGAGTTTGCCGCCCTGTGCGCCGACCGCTGTGCCCTGTTCTCGCAGGGCAGGATCGCGGCTGTCGACACGACACAGCGTTTTATGAGCGGCAACCGTTTTTATACCACCGCCGCTTCGCGCATCACCCGCTGCCGCTATGACGGCGCGTATACGGCAGAGCGTGCCGCCGCGCTGATACGGCGCAACGGGGGCGCCTTATGATCGTGATACAAAACGCGCGGCTGCGCACGGTTTTACGGTATATCATCCCCTTTGTGCTGATCCCCGCCGCGGTGATACTCTCAGCGGTCGTCTTTGAGGGTCAGCGGTATCTGATCGTGTCGCTCGGGATCGCGGCGCTGGCGCTGCTGCTGTTCATGACGGGCTTTGAGCGGAAAAATATCGGCTCGCGGCGCATGGTGATCACAGCGATCATGACGGCGCTCGCGGTGTTCGGGCGGTTCATCCCGCTGTTCAAGCCGATCACGGCGATCTGTGTGATGACCGCCGTTTATCTCGGCGCACAGGCGGGCTTTCTGTGCGGAGCGCTCTCTGTGCTGATCTCCAACATCTGGTTCGGGCAGGGACCGTGGACGCCGTTCCAGATGCTCGCTTTCGGGCTGATCGGGCTGTTTGCTGGCTATCTGTCGCGCTTTTTGCTGAAACACAGCCTGTTACTCATATTGTACGGCGTTTTGTCGGGCGCCGCGTACTCGCTGATCATGGACGTGTGGACGGTGCTGTGGTATGCGGGCGGCTTTGAATGGAAGCTGTATCTCTCGGCGATCCTTTCGGCTGTGCCGTTCACGGCGCTGTATGCTGTATCGAACGTCGTGTTCCTGCTGCTTCTGAAGAAGCCCGTGGGCAATAAGCTGCAAAGGATCAAGATCAAGTACGGGGTTTAGCTACTCCTTTGATGCGCGGTAATAAAGCCTTCCCCTTGAGGGGAAGGCTGTTGTGTTATCATATGTTTGATATTTCTTCCTTTCTGTGTTATACTGGCGGAAAGAGGTGATCCGATGCGCTTGAAAAAACAGCTGTTTGCCGAAATTCTCGCCTATCTGCGCCTGCACTATACGGGCGAGACGTCCCTATACGAGCTGCCTGTTCAAAAGACGTCCGCAAAGCGCCGCGCGGGGCTTGACAGTCTTCCCGCGGATGCTGAAAAACGCGCCGTGCCGACGGAATCGGAGTCGGAAGATGCCGCTGTTCCCCTCGGGGCGGCTCCTGCCCGCCGTCAGGAGCCGTCACAGCCGCAGCCCGAGCCGTGTTATACTGCGCCGCGTGAGCCGTTCGGCGACCTGAGCGACAGGCTCAGACAGCTTGACGAGAGCTTTCAGCAGGCATTGCTGCGCCTGATCGACGAGCGCGGGCTCAAGGACAGCGCCGTCTACAAGCGCGCGGGCGTGGACCGCAAGCTGTTCTCTAAGATCCGCTCCAACCCGCTCTACCGCCCCTCCAAGCCTACCGTGATCGCCTTCGCGTTCGCGCTGGAGCTGACGCTTGAAGAGACCGCCGACCTGCTGCGCAAGGCGGGCTACGCGCTTTCGCACAGCTCGAAGTTCGACGTGATCGTGGAGTATTTTATCGTCAACGGACGGTATGACCTGCGCCGGCTCAACGAGGCGCTGTACGAGTTCGACCAGCCGCTGATTATGTAGGGACGACCAGTGGTCGTCCGCAGAATGACGGGCGTTTCCGATATCGAAATAGCCGGATAGATATTCAGCGTTTTCTACCGTGCGGACGAGAAATGCTCGTCCCTACGGATGGATTGGATTCCGAAGTCAGTATAAAAATGTCGCCCGGCAGGCGACCAAAACCTTTTGAATATATGCTATCATGCGGTTGTAGGGCAAGAAACCAAACAACCGCATTACTATTTCAGGAGGTACTATTATGTTAAAGAAAATCAACGCAAGATTAAAGAAAACCGCCGCAGAACCCCCCGCCGCAAAAAACGGCGCGACAGAGCTCGTATTCATCCTCGACCGTTCCGGCTCGATGGGCGGGCTGGAGCAGGACACCATCGGCGGCTTCAACGCGATGATCGACAAGCAGAAGCAGGAGGAGGGCGCGTGTTACGTGAGCACTGTTCTGTTTGACCACGAGGTGCAGACGCTGCACGACCGCGTGCCGCTGACGGATATAGCGCCGCTGACGGATGAAGACTACTATGTCCGCGGCTGTACCGCGCTGATCGACGCGATCGGCATGACCGTGAGGCACATCGAGGAGGTGCACCGCTATATCCGCAAAGAGGACGTCCCCGCCCATACGATGTTCGTCATCACCACCGACGGGCTCGAGAACGCCAGCAGGGAGTATTCCGCCGATCAGGTGCGCAAGATGATCGAAGCGAAGAAAAAGGACGGCTGGGAGTTCCTCTTCATCGGCGCGAACATCGACGCGGTGCAGACCGCCAAGCACTTCGGCATCGGCGCCGATCGCGCGGTGAATTACCACGCCGATCACAAAGGCACCGCCGTATTGTACAACTGCGTGAGCAAGGCGGTCTCCGCGGCACGCGCCTGCGCTCCCGTGGAAGCGGATTGGTGTGCGGAGATCGAAGAGGATTATCAAAAGAGGAAGTAGGAAGTAGGAGTTAGGAAGTAGGAAATAATGGAGGAATCCGTCCTCACCCGATTAATATACGATACAACAATAACGCTCGCGACCCTTTGCACACAGAGTCGCGAGCGTGTCCTTTTGCAGTCATTTCTTCAATTCCATACGCGTCAGCGTTTCTATTTCCTATTTCCTGTTTTCTATTTCCTATTATCTATTTCTTACTTCCTAACTCCTGCTTCCTGCTTAAACTACAGTTCAATAATACTGTCGTACAGCTCCTTGTTTGCCATGATGTTATCCTTGCTGCCGACGGTGCAGTAGGCGGCGTTCTGCGCGTCCGCCTTCAGCCTTTCGCCGATCTCGTTGAGGTCCGCGAGCGTCGCCGAGAGCAGCTCGTCGCGCTCCTTCTGTACCGCGTTGTTGTCCCGACCGAGCAGGTGGTAAACAGAGCTCAGATAGGCGGTCGCGCGCGGCAGCTGGGGGTTGTCGAGATTGCGCACCACGCTGATGATATAATCCTCGAGAGCGCGGCCGCTGAGCTTCAGCCCGGCAAGGAAATCCGCCGCATAACGGAAGGTATGAAGCGTACTGCTGATCTGCGGGTCGCGGTAGCTCCACATGTCGAGCCTCCTCGCGGAGCTCTGGACCGTGCCGCAGCCGTAGGCGCCGTTCTCGACGCGGATCTTCTGCCACAGGTACTCGAGGGAGAGGATCTTTTTCGCGAGCAGAAGTGCGCCGCCGCTCAATCCTTTATCGGCGTTGAAGCTATAGCCGTTGAACACGATGTCACAGGGAGCCGTGAGCGCGATATTGCCGCTGAGCAAGGGCGTGTCGGCGTTGTTCAGCCGATCGGTCAGACAGGCCTGCATGGGCAGGGGCACGGTCTTGATCTGCTCATAGCTTTCCTCATCGCAGGCGAGCGAGCAGACCGCGCTGCCGCCGCGGATGAATTTCTCATAGACACGCGTCAGCGCTGTTTTGAGCTCGTCGTAGGATGCGGGGTGTTTATCCAGATCTTCTTTCAGACCTTTGAGATTGAGATAGAATTCTATGCCGCCGGTGCGGTCTGCGATCGCGTCGCGCACGTTGTGAGAGGCGGCGGCGCGGGAGGCGGCAATTTGGCTCGAATTGTTGATAAAGCCCAGCTGCAGCTCGGTCAGCATCTGGTCGATCAGGTCGCATACTGCCTTTTGATCGTCAAAGACGGTCTGTGTGAGAATTTCCTCGGCGAGGGCTGCCGCCTGAGTATAGTATTCGGCGAGCGCCTTGAAGCGCAGGGTCGCGCAGGAGATCACCCTCTCGCCGTAGCTTGATACGGTGCACGACATGCCCATCGAGCCGGTGTACAGCCCCAGCTTGGTCTGCAGGGCGCCGCCGTCGGTTTTGGCGGTGCCGATGTTGGTCAGCAGACTCGTGAGGATGCTCAGATGGAACAGCTCGGCTTCGTTTGCGCCGCTGATATCAAAAAACAGGTCGGCATAGACGATTCCGTCGGTCTTCAGCGGATGATACAGACAAGGCTTGCCCGACGCGTCGGGATTTTTCTTTACTTCGGTGAGGAAGGGTATAGCTTTTTTGTCGATATCCGACAGAATCAGATTCGGGATGCGCGCATCGGTACGCGTGCCGTTTTCTTTCTCTATTTCAAAGATATCTTTCTGATCGTTCTCAGAGGAATTGTCGTCGGGTTCATTATATTTCTTCTCGGCCGCGGTGGGGGTCATCACGACGATATTGCGGTATTCGTTATGGAGCAATACGTTCTGTATCAGCTGCTCGAAATAACCGTTCTCCGCGCCGCTTTTGAGCGTCTCTAAAGGCGCTTCATACTCGAGATAGCGCCACGGCTCATAGCCGTACAGCCATGTATCGGCGATCTGGATGTTATAGTACAGCCCCTTGGTCAGCCCCGCGGCGCTGCCCTCGCGCAGGCTGAATTCCACGGTATTCAACTTCGCTTTGACCGCTTCCCTGTCAAGTCCCGCGGCGCATTCGTTCAGGCAGGCGGTGACCTCGCGCTCGATCTCGTCGAGACGGGAGGCGTCACAGTGCCGCAGCTTGATCGTGAACAGCGGATAGGCGATATCCTCGATCATCTCGCATTCGCACTCGACCGCCAGCCCCTTGTCGAGGATGCGCTTTTTCAGCGGGTCATAGTTGGTGTCCGCAAGGATGTCGGTCAGCACGGACAGCCCGAGGTAGGTGGTGAAGTCGGGCATTTCGCCGACGGGATAGGTGAAGGCGACATAGTCCTCGCCGGCTTTTTCGCCGTTTGACGTATAGGTGCAGTAATACGGCTTGTCCTGCTTCTTTACCGCGATTTTCGGCTCTTTGACCGCCTTCTGCGGCTCGACCTTGCATAGATATTCTTCATCAAGGAAGCGGAGCTTCTCTTCGACGTCCATTTTACCGTAGAGGTAAAAGCGGGCGTTCGAGGGATGATAATACTTTTTGTGGTTCGCGATAAATTCCTCGTAGGTCAGCTTGACGATATGGTCGGGGTGACCGCCCGAGACGGTGGTGTACTGGCACGGCTCGTAGCTCTCCTGAAAGACTGCCTGATACAGATTTTCCTCCGGGTCGCCCAACGCGCCCTTCATCTCGTTATACACGACGCCCTGATAGTACGGCTTGCCGTCTTGATCGCGCTCGATGTGCCAGCCCTCCTGACGGAACGCCTTCTCGTCGCGGTAGATCAGCGGGCGGAACACCGCGTCGGTGTACACAGACATCAGGTTCATCAGGTCCTTTTCGTTCATGCTCGACACGGGATACATCGTCTTGTCGGGGAAGGTCATCGCGTTGAGGAAGGTGTACAGCGAGCTTTTCATCAGCTCGACAAAGGGATCGTCAACGGGATATTTTTCCGATCCGCACAGGACGCTGTGCTCAAGAATATGGAACACGCCGGTAGAGTCATGCGACGGGGTCGCGAAGGTAATGGAGTAGGTCATGTTGCGGTCGTCACAGTCGATGTAGCACAGCATGGCGCCGCTGTGCAGGTGGCGCAGGATATACAGATCGCCGCCGAGTTCGCGGATCCGGCGGCTTTGTTCCACGATAAAGCCGTGGATGGTTTGTCCGATGGTATATTTCATAAGAATATCCTTTCTGTGTGATGAAGCGTCAATTGTAGGGACGAGCATTGCTCGTCCGCATGGCAAAACACTTCTATTCAATTTAACGTTTTCGATCATAGCAGCGCCCGTCATTCTGCGGACGACCAGTGGTCGTCCCTACGCTAAAGGTTGGATTTGCTCTTCAACGCATGCGATCGCGTTCCTGACGCAGTCCTCGCACGAGCACAGCATGCGCCCGGTCAGCACGCCCTTGAGGTCGATACAGCGCGAGTTCCCGCATTTCTCTTCAAAAGCCGCGAATAATCTGCGGCTGCTGCCGTTCATGCCCGCGGTTTTCCGCGACAGCATCCCCAGCACCATCTCAGCGCCGACCAGCGCGCCGCAGGTGCCCATCATGCCGCCCATGCCCGAGCCGAAGGTCGAGCCCAGCGTCAGCAGGGATTCTTTATCATAGGGCAAAAGGTCTTCAAAAGCAAGTAAAACCGCCTGACAGCAGTTGTGCGAGCGCTTTAGCTGAGCGCCCAGTTCTTTGCGATCCATGATCATCATCCTTATACTATTATTTTTTCTACGCTGATAATTATGCTACTTTTCGGCGGTGATGTCAACAAGACGATGCGGTATTTTCTCAAAAAATTGTCCCCGTAAGTCGCCGCCTTATGTACAATTATCCGAAATCCCGCCGCGGTTATTGACATCAATGCCGCTTCTGGTGTATAAAGCATATGTCGGAAATCGTATACAATCATCCGGTCAGACGACCGGTTACTATCCGGGAGGTTATCATGATGGAAAAACGTGAACAGCTCTATGAAGGCAAGGCTAAAAAGGTCTTTATGACCGACGATCCCGAAAAGCTGATCGTGTCCTACAAGGACGATGCGACCGCGTTCAACGGGTTGAAGAAGGGCACCATCGTCGGCAAGGGCGTTATCAACAACAAAATGAGCAACCTGCTCATGCAGAAGCTCGAAAAAGAAGCGGGCGTTCCGACCCACTTTGTGGAGGAGCTTTCCGACCGCGAGACCGTGGTCAAAAAGGTTTCCATCGTGCCCCTCGAGGTTATCATCCGCAACATCGCCGCGGGCTCCTTCTCGAAGAACTACGGCGTCGAGGAGGGCGTGGTCTTTGACGCTCCCACTATCGAATTCTCCTATAAGAACGACGATCTCGGCGACCCGCTGATCAACGAGTATCACGCGCTTGCCCTGAAGCTCGCGACAAAGGAAGAAATCGAGACGATCAAGAAATACGCCTTCGCCGTCAACGATTATCTCAAGGCATACTGGAAGGAGCGCGGCGTCATCCTCGTCGATTTCAAGCTCGAGTTCGGCAGACTCAGTGACGGCGCCATCGTGCTCGCCGACGAGATCAGCCCCGACACCTGCCGCTTCTGGGACGCTGAAACTAAGGAAAAGCTCGACAAGGACCGCTTCCGCCGCGACCTCGGCGGCGTAGAGGACGCTTATGCCGAGATCATGGGCAGACTGTCCTGATGTTGACTCAGGATATAGCTAAAAAAAGGATAATCTCATAATATAAATGTAGTTTAACGCTTGTTTTTTCGGACAAGAGTCTGTCGCAAAAAACTCTTTCAACCCCCTCGTCAGAGGGGGTTGCCGAATGAGGCGTTTGACAGAGAATAACGGTTAAATCGGCGGGGGAGAGATAACGCAGCAGTACAGTAACGAAGTGTTTTTTGACTCAAGCCGTATTATCATTATCATTTATTCAGAATTGAGTCAGGCGTTTTAATGTTGTTATACTGTAGCGTTATCTCTCCCTCAGTCATCGGCAAAGCGTTGCCGATGACAGCTCCCTCGTCAGAGGGAGCCTTGGAAACGTTCTGCGTCTCTATTAAAGTGCTTCTGATTTACAAGGGGCAGTCACACCTGTTAGTGCGGCTGCCCCTGTTATTTTGTGATTTATAATACAATTGCTAAAATGGTAATCAATGCGGCAAATACGGAAGATGTTACCGCTAAAATCAAGCAGGTTTTCCCGACCTTTTTTTATCATCGGCGTCCTTTGATAACATAATAGCGCCAAGGATATAACCGACAAGCGGAACTAAGAAACTGATAAAGTAATGAAATCCGTAACTTCCGGTTTTGTTCTTCGCTGTATAACTCTCTTCGCTGTTTTACTCTGCTTTGTTGGTTTTCTTCACCGCGTCGATGATCTTGACGACCACGGGGCTTAAGATCATGTTAACGCCCAGCTCGACGAGGAAGTTCACGCCGGTGAGACCTAAGATGATATAGGTCAGCAGATCGGAGCCGCCTGCCCATGCCGCCAGCGTATCCTTGAAGAACAGCAGCATGCCGATGATGAAGATGCCGGTGTTGGCGATGGGGGAGATCAGCGCCGCTAAGATCACGCCGACGAGCTTGTTCTTAGGAGCGACCAGCTGATACAGCAGCCCTGCCAGAAAACCCGCCGCGGTGCCCTTGAACATGCACAGCACGACGCACATAGCGGGGTTCGCCGCCCATACCATAGCGCCGCCCAGATCGCCGCCCGTGATGCACATGATTACGACGACCGCGCTGAACACAGCGCCTAAGTACGCGCCCGCGCCCTTGCCGTACATCGCCGCGCCGACCACGATCGGTATCAGCGCGAGGGTGATGGAGAACGGACCGAATCTGACAAAGGTGGTGAATATCTGCAGCACGATGATGATGGCTGTCAGAATTCCCAAGCCCGTCAGACGGTAGGTGTTTGCTTTCTTTGTGTTTGACATAAAATAACCTCCTGCTGCCTCTCCAAATACTTTGGATGAAGCGCAAATTTATTAGAGAACAGAGAATAGAGAAAAGAGAATAGTGAAGGGAAAATCCTCCGGATTTTTGGATTTTTATAGTCAGAGAACCAAACGTTGGTTTATTTCTATACAAATCGGGTGCGGGCAGCGCCCGCCCTTCACTGTTATCTAATATCTGTTATCTGTTATCTCTTCACATTCCTCTCATAAATCAGCCGCAGCCCTTCCAAAATCAGGTTTTCCCTGATTTCAATATCATGCTCGCAGTAGCGGATGATTTTTTGAGCAAGACCGCCTGTGGCGAAGACGGTACATTCCGTTCCCAGCTCCTTTTCGATCCTGTCGATCATGCCGTCGATCATGCATACGGTGCCCCACACGACGCCCGCGCGGATGCTTTTATCGGTGTTCTTGCCGATGACGGAGGAGGGAGCCTTGAAGGCGACGCTCTGCAATAGTGCGGTGTTTTTGGTCAGCGCCTCCAGCGAAACGGCTACGCCCGGCGCGATCGGCACGCCGATCATGCTGTTGGAGCCGTCGATGACGCACCACGCGGTGGCGGTGCCCATGCTGATGACGATCTTCGGGCCTTTTTTGAGCGCGTTTGCCGCGACGCACGCGACAACAAGGTCTGCGCCCAGAGTGGACGGGTCTTCGATGCGGATGTTCAGTCCCGTTTTGACGCCGGGTCCGACGATCATCGGCTCCACGCCGAGGATATCGCGCACAGCGTCCTCGATGCGGGTGGTCACGAGCGGAACGACGGAGCTGATGATGCAGCCGTCAAAATCGTCGCGGTGGATGCCCATCACGCGGATCAGCGAGTAGAGCTCCACGCCGTATTCGTCGGCTGTTTTGGCTTTATTGCAGGATATCGTCAGGGTGCGCATGAGCTCCCTGCCGTTAAAAATCCCGAATTTGATGTTGGTATTCCCGATGTCGGCTGTCAGCAGCATATACATTTCGCTCCTTTCCGATGGGATTGTATCACAATTTTTAGGTAGTTTCAATATAAATGACCGATTTTCGGCTTTTTTCACATAATGAAAAATATTATCCCGAAAATGTGGTAGAGTATTCATGTATGAGTAAGCAGTGTGGGTATGGATTCAATAGCCTTCCCCTCAAGGGGAAGGCTTATGGCTATCTTGAAACGCGTCTGCGTTTATTGAAGATAATACATGCTGTTTTCGATTACTGTATCTGTGCTATTCAGGGGAGGAAGTAAGGATGAATCAGCCTGAGAAAAGAGAATTGGAGATTCTCGCTTGTAAAGCGCGCATGGGCGCGATCATCGGTACATTTCACGCGAAATCCGGCCATCCGGGTGGCTCGCTGTCGGCGGCGGATATGTTCACCTATCTCTACTTTAAAGAGATGAACGTCGATCCGCAGAATCCGCAGTGGGCTGACCGTGACCGTTTTGTATTATCTAAGGGTCATTGCTGCCCGAGCCTGTACGCCACACTGGCGCTCAAGGGCTATTTTGACTGGAAGGAGATCGAGGTGCTTCGCCATGTGGGCGCGATGCTGCAGGGTCATCCCGATATGAAGGGCACGCCCGGAATCGATATGAGCTCCGGCTCGCTGGGTCAGGGCGTTTCCGCTGCGTGCGGCATGGCGCTCGCAGCGAAGATCGATCACAAAGACTACCGCGTCTACACCGTGCTCGGCGACGGCGAGTGCGAGGAAGGCGAGGTCTGGGAGGCGGCGATGTTCGCCGGCCATCACGGGCTCGATAATCTGACCGTCATCGTTGACTGCAACGGTCTGCAGATCGACGGCACTACCGCCGAGGTCGGCGGCGTAGAGCCGCTCGATACCAAGTTCGAGTCCTTCGGCTTTGACACCGTTATCATCGACGGTCACGATTTTGATCAGATCGAGGACGCATTGAAGCAGGCAAAGGCGTCCGACAAGCCCTTCGCGATCATCATGAAGACGGTCAAGGGCAAGGGCGTATCCTTCATGGAAAATCAGGTCGGCTGGCACGGCAAAGCCTGCAACGCCGATGAATATAAAGCAGCGATGGCTGAGCTGGAAGCGCAGCTTAAGGAATTGGAGGGTTAATCATGGCTGAGATCATTACAAAAGCAACGCGCGTGAGCTTCGGCGAGGCGCTGAGCGAAATGGCTCAGACCCGTTCCGACATCATCGTGCTGGACGCCGACCTCGCGGCGGCGACCAATACCGCGATCTTCAAGAAAGCCCATCCCGACCGCTTCTTCGACTGCGGCATCGCCGAGGCGAACATGGTCGGCGTAGCGGCAGGTCTGGCGGCTTGCGGCAAAACTCCCGTAGCGGCTTCCTTTGCCATGTTCGCGACAGGCAGAGCCTTTGAACAGATCCGCAACTCCGTCGCGTATCCGAACCTCAACGTCAAGATCGCGGGTTCTCATGCCGGCATTTCCACCGGCGAGGACGGCGCGACCCACCAGTGTCTCGAGGATATCGGCATCATGCGCACCATTCCCGGCATGGTCGTGCTCAATCCCGCCGATCACTGGGAGATGAAGGCGGCGACCAAGGCGGCGATCGAGTATCAGGGTCCCGTCTACATCCGCTTAGGCAGACTGGCTGTCGACAGCTTCAACGACCCCGAAACCTATGAGTTCGAGCTGGGTAAGGGCATCACCCTGCGCGACGGCGCGGATATCACCGTCATCGCGACGGGTCTGTGCGTGCTCGAAAGCCTCAAGGCGGTGGACGAGCTGAAAAAAGGGGGCAAGAGCGTGCGCCTGATCAACATCCACACCATCAAGCCCATCGACCGCGAGCTCATCATCAAGGCGGCAAAAGAGACCGGCAGGATCATCACCGTCGAGGAACATAACGTTATCGGGGGCTTGGGCGACGCTGTCTGCGAGGTCACCAGTGCTGAGTGTCCGGTACCCGTCAGACGCATCGGCGTCTATGACCAGTTCGGCTATTCCGGTCCCGCGAAGGAGCTGCTGGACATCTTCGGTCTGACCGCGCCCAACATCAAGAAGGTCATCCTCGAAGAGTTAGAAAAGAAATAATTGATGGAGTATGCCCGCCGGTCGGCGGGCTTCTTTGAGCCTTCCCCTTGAAGTGCTTTTGCAGAGAGCATTGGAGCCTTCCCCTTGAGGGGAAGGTGTCAACGAAGTTGACGGATGAGGTGGAAGCCTTTCCGATTGATCAATAAGCGAGATGGAGCGGAAACGTTTCCACCTCATCCGACCTTTTCGGCTTTTGGAGCCGGAAAGCCCACCTTCCCCTCAAGGGGAAGGCTTTTAGATTCATTATGAAAATCTTATTATTTACAACGGGCGGGACGATCGGCTCCTCCTTTGACGGCGACCGCATCAATGTCCGCGCCGACGGCAAAAGCGCCGTGGTCGACCGCTATCAGGCAGAGCACGGCGATGTACAATTGGATATCAAATGCCCGCTGAACATCCTCAGCGAGCGCGTCTCGTGCGGCGATCTCAATATTTTGGCGCAGGCGCTGCTGGAAGCGGAGCTTTCCCGTTATGACGGCGTGATCGTTACGGCGGGCAGCGACACGCTCGCCTATCTTGCGGGCTTTGTCGGTCTGCTGCTCGGCGGCTGTCCGATCCCCGTGATGATCGTCGCGGCGAACAAGATCCTGACCGCTCCCGACAGCAACGGGTATGAGAATTTCTGCTGTGCCGCTGAGCTGATACGGCAGGGGGTAGGGGGCGTATACGTCCCTTACCGCAACAGCGGCGGCACAATGTACGTGCACAGCGCGACCGAGCTCCGTCAGGCGGAGCTTTCCGAGGACTTTTTCAGTCTGCACGGCGCTTACGGTGTGTTTGAAAACGGCGTTTTGCGTGAACAGCGCCCCTATATCGCGCAGCATATCCCCGCGGTGTTCGGCAAAGAGCGTCTGCCGCGTATCAGCGACAGCGTTCTGCTGCTGCATCCGTATCCTATGCAGGATTATGCGAGGATCAGCGCGCACGGCGTGAGGGCGGTACTGCATACGCTGTACCACAGCGCGACGCTCGACAGCGGCGCCGCGGCTGACTTTATCCGATCGCTCGGGGATGTTCCGTTTTTTATCGCGTCGATCCGCGCGGGACAGAAGCCCTACGCGACCACCAAAGAGATCATCGAAGCGGGCGCTGTGCCGCTGTATGATATTTCTCCCGAGTGCGCGTATATGAAGCTGCTGCTCGCCTGCGCGCAGGATGAGCTGAGTATCCGGGAGTTTATGGAGGATAATCAGCCTTCCCCTTGAGAGGGTAATCTTATACTTATCATCCGTGTACCGTTGATGAAAGGCGGCGTCATATGAAACGGAACAAAACGCAAAAAAACGACCCCTCGGGTCTGAAAAAGCTTGCGGTATTCTTTGTACTGCTCGCGGGTACGCTGTGGGGCAGCATCGGCGTCTTTGTGCGGCGGTACAGCGCGCTGGGGCTGACCTCCATGCAGACGGTCACGGTGCGCATGGTGCTCGCGGCGGCGCTGTTCGCGCTGTTTGTCCTGATTTACAAACGAAGTCTGTTTATCATTCATTTGAAGGATATATGGATTTTTCTCGGCTCGGGTGTGATCAGCGTCGGGCTGTTCACCTACTGCTATTTTTCTTCCATAGAATTAAGCTCCCTGTCCGTGGCGGCGGTGCTGCTCTATACCGCGCCTGCCTTCGTCATGCTGTTCTCACTGATCTTCTTCAAGGAACGGATGACGGTGATGAAGGCGGTCTCGCTGGTGCTGGCGGTGCTGGGCTGCGCGATGACGACGGGCGTGATCGGCGGGACGCTGAACGTGACTCTCGCGGGCTTTCTGTTCGGGCTGGGCTCGGGCGTATGCTACGCGCTGTATTCGATCTTTTCGCGCTTCGCGCTCGACCGGGGCTATGAGCCGTTCACGATCACGCTGTACACCTTCCTGTTTTCGGCGGTGTTCTGCCTGTGCGTGACGGACGTCCGCCCGGTGGTGAGCGCTGTATTTGCGGATGCAGGCAGCGCGCTGTACGCACTGCTGTTCGCGTTGGTGTCGTGCGTCCTGCCGTATGTGTTCTATACGCTGGGGCTGAAGTATATCAAATCGAGCACCGCCTCGATCATCGCGACCGTCGAGCCCGTGGTGGCGACTGTCATCGGCGCGGTCATCTTCGCGGAGCCGCTTTCTGTCCCGTTCGGCTATCTGGGCGTGATACTGGTGTTCCTGTCTGTTGTGCTGATCAATATCAGGCTGCCGAAGAAGAAAGAGACAGACGGCAAAAAATAGAGTTGATATATCAAATGAGAAAGGAGTGGTCCCATGCCCGCGTTATCCGTCAGCAAGCTTTCTATGAGCTTCGGCGAGAGAACCTTATTTGAAGATATGAGCTTTGAGGTCGAGAGCCGCGACAAGGTCGGCTTGATCGGCCGCAACGGCGTGGGCAAAACCACCCTGTTCAAGCTCATATGCGGCGAGCTGGAGCCCTCTTCGGGCGTGGTCGCGACGGAACGCGGGCTGAACATCGGCTATATGGAGCAGCACGCCTGTTCGCAGGGAGATCGCTCGATCTATGACGAGCTCGAATCCGTCTTTGACGAGCTGAAAAGCATGGAGCATGAGATCGAGAAGCTCACGATCACGATCGAGCATTCTACAGGCGATCTGACCGCACTGATCGCCCGCCAGACGGAGCTGATCGAGCGCTTCGAGCGCGACGGGGGACTGACCTACCAAAGCCGCACCCGCTCCGCGCTGATGGGTCTCGGGTTCCGTGAAGCGGAATTCGGCATGCCCACTGCGGCGCTTTCGGGCGGTCAGCGGTCAAAGCTCAGCCTGTTGAAGCTGCTGCTGTCCAAAAGCAATCTGCTGCTGCTCGACGAGCCGACGAACCATCTGGATATCGCGTCGGTCGCGTGGCTGGAGGGCTTTCTGCGTGATTTCAAGGGTGCTATGATCATCATCAGCCACGACCGCTACTTTCTCGACGCAGTGACCAACAAAACGGTTGAGATCGAGCATCAGAAGTGCATGACCTACAAGGGCGCCTACTCCGAGTTCATCAAAAAGAAACAGGCGTATGAGCAGGCGCTGGCGAATAAATACCAAAACGATATCAAAGAGATCAAACGCATCGAGGGCATTATCGAACAGCAGCGCCGCTGGAACCGCGAGCGCAATATCCGCATGGCGGAAAGCAAAGAGAAGGAGATCGACCGAATCCGTGCGCAGATGGTCGAGCCCGACGGCGCGCTCGAGGGCATCCGCATGCGTTTTGAGCCGCGGCACGAGAGCGGCAACGACGTGCTGATTGCCAAGGACCTGAGCAAAGCCTTCGGCGACAAGCGCCTGTTCCGCAACGTCGATATGCACCTCACCAAAGGTGAGCGCGTGTTCATCCTCGGCGACAACGGCTGCGGCAAGACGACGCTGTTCCGCATTCTGAACGGCAAGCTTCGCCCCGATACGGGCGAATACGAGTTTGGCGCGATGGTGGACGTCGGCTACTTTGATCAGATGCAGGAGAACCTGAACCTGAACAATACCGCCATCGACGAGATCTGGAACGCTTATCCCCGCATGACGGAGACCAAAATACGCACCTCTCTGGCGGCGTTCCTGTTCAAGGGCGACGAGGTGTATAAGCCTTTGAGCGCGATGAGCGGCGGCGAGCGGGCGCGGATATCGCTTTTGAAGCTGATGCTGGGCGGTTATAACCTGCTCCTGCTCGACGAGCCCACCAACCACCTCGACGCTTCCTCGCGAGAAGCGCTGGAGGATACGCTCAAAAGCTATGACGGCACGCTGCTGATCATCAGCCACGACCGCTATTTCATCAATAAGCTGTCGGACCGCGTGCTGGTGATGACAAAGGACGGGCTGAGTGAGTATCTGGGTAACTATGATGATTATCTGGAGCGCGTCGCACAGCAAGCCCCTCCCGATACGGCGGCTGACGTGCCCGTGAAAAAGAAAGAAAAACCGCTGAACGATTATCAGCTCCAAAAGCTGCGCCAAAGCGAGGAGCGCAAAAGAAAAACCCGCCTCAAAAGGACTGAAGCTCAGATCGAAGCGCTGGAAGCGGCAGTCGGGGAATTGCAGACGGAGCTCAGCGAAGAGGCGGTTCAGAGCGACTATGAAAGGCTGCTGGCGCTCTCAGCCGAGCTCGAAGAAAAGCAAAAGCGGCTTGAGGAGCTTTACGACCTGTGGACGGAGCTGCAGGAGGAATGAATGAAGATAACAGATAATAGATAATGGATAATAGATAACAGATAACAGATAACAGTTGCGGGAAAGCCTGACGGCTTTTGGATTTGTATAACAGCATAAATAATAAACGTGCACGACTCTTTGTGTGAGCTGTGCACGTTTTTGTTTGAGATGACATTGCGAGGGAGCTCGCGACTGTGGCAATCCCACAAAGAGAGACTGTTCCTGTCTGTTACTGCAACCGGTATTACCGACAGGGGGATTGCCGCAGTCTGCCTCGTGACACGTGTGTCACAAGGCGCCTCTGTCGGGGCTTTGGGCTTCGCAAGGACACTATTATTATCGGGTGCGAGTGTCCCGCCCTTCACTATTATCTGTTATCTATTATCCATTATCCATTATCTTTTCTCTGTTCTCTGATTTTATATCGACTTATTCTGATGGATCTGTGAGATCGGCGCTTCCTCCTGATACTTCTTCACATACTCGCTGGGAGCGCAGCCGTAGACGCTCTTGAAGACCGTGATGAAGGACTTGACGCTCGGGAAGCCGTTCTCCAGCGCGGCGCGGGTTTCGCTCATGCCGTTCTGCCGGATATCGATCAGCGTGTTTTCCAGCCGCACCAGATTCAGATAGGTCTTGAAGGATTTGCCGGTGGATGCGGAAAAATGGCGCGAGAAGTAGGTGGGCGTCAGACCGACAAAGGAGCTGATCTCCTCCAGCGTGACGCGCTCGCGGTAATTTTCCTTGATATAAGCGATCGCCTTGGCGATGTAGTCGGAGCCGCTGTCGTTTGGTGCGGCGTCGGGGTCGATCTCACGCGGGACGCGGCATTTGGTGAACAGGTTCATCAGGATCTGCGCCATCGCGCAGGACATCTTCAGCTTGGAAAATTCCGAGGGATTCTCCGCTTCAAAGACAATCGCCTTGAGCAGATCGCGCACGCGGGCGCGGGTCTGCTCATTTTTATTGACGTCAAAGGTGTATTTGTCAAAATCGGGAAAATATGACTTGATGTAGTTGTACGAGAACAGCACCACAAGGTATTTGACGGTTTCGTCGGGCTCCTTGCCGCAGGTTTGGTGCACTGCCTCGCTGTTGATCAGGATGTAATCGCCGCCGTACAGGTCCCTGTCCTCACCGCCGAGGTTCGTCCACATGCAGCCGCGGACGATGTAGTCGATCTCGAGGTTCTTGTGCCAGTGCTTGTTGGTGAAGCACTCCCTGCCGGGCTTTTCATACAACAGTACCTTGCCGGGCAGGTTGTCGTCCGCCGTCACGATCTCATATTTTCCTTTGTAATTCGCAGCCATACTCCTACCTCCGTTCATCGGATGATAAAATAGTTATTTCCGGATTCTTCGCTATCCTCTGATCACTATCCACTAGCCACTATTATATTACCATATTTTATCCGAATAGTCAAATTTTATCTTGATTCACCTGATGATATGATGTATAGTATAGGATAGGTGATACAATGAAACGAATTTTCTGCGCGCTCCTTGCGCTGGTCACAGCGATTTTTGCATCCTCCTGTTCACAGGCTTCGACGCCGGTTGCAGCGGACGAGGGCAGTGCGAAGCTCCTGGTCCACTTTCTCGACGTCGGACAGGGCGACAGCATCCTGCTTGAGTCGGACGACGAATTTGTGCTGATCGACGGCGGCGAGCGCGACTGCGGCGATCAGGTGCTGCGCTATATCGAGGACCGCGGCGCGGACGAGCTCAAATATATGATCGCGACGCATCCTCACGCCGATCATATCGGCGGTCTGAGACCTGTGGTGAACGGCATCGAGGTCGAAAACTTCATCACGAAAAGCGCCGACTGCGACACCTACTCGTGGACAAAGCTGCTCCGGGCAGTTGAGAATAACCATGTCAATACGATCGAGGCTCAGGCCGATGATACCTACAGCTTCGGCAGCGCCGAATTGACCGTTCTGGCGCCGCTGTCCGTCTACCCGGAGGACTACAATAACGCTTCTATTGTCGTGATGGTGACCTGCGGGAGCATCCGCTTTCTGCTGACCGGCGACGCGGGACGCGAAAGCGAATACGAGATGCTCGACAGGGGAGAGGAGCTCTCCGCCGACGTGCTCAAATGCGGTCATCACGGCTCATCTGACAGCACGAGCGATCGGTTTTTGAAGGCGGTCAATCCTTCCTTTGCCGTTGTTTCCTGCGGCGCTGACAACGACTACGGTCATCCTCACCGCGAGACCGTCCAAAAGCTCAAAACGCTGGGCTGTCCGTTGCTCCGCACGGACGAGACGGGGACGATTACCGCGTATACGGACGGCACGCACCTGCGCTTTTCTGCTGAGAACGCGGACTTATCCGTCTATACCTACACCGTCGGCGACACAAAAAACGATACCTCTGCGCTCGGGTATATCGGCAACAAAAACAGCGGCTATTTCCACTATTCCGACTGCGACGGCGCACAGAGTATGAAAGAGAAGAACAAGGTGTTCTTTGATAATCGCGAGGACGCTGTCGATGCGGGCTACACGCCCTGTCCCAACTGTCAGCCGTAGAGATGAAGTCGTTATTTTCATTTGAATATCCCAACGTCTGGACGGCGCTTGCCTTGTGCGGCGAGCCCATCGTCCTGTACGGTATGGGCAACGGCGCCGATAAGGTGCTGGATGAATTGGAAAAAAGGAATATCCGCGCCGCGGGCGTGATGGCAAGCGACGGCTTTTGCCGCTATCAGGAATTCCGCGGCTTTACCGTCAAAAAGGAAAGCGATTTTGAGCGCGAGCTCGGTGATTTCACGGTCGCGCTGTGCTTCGGCAGTGATCTGCCGGACGTCATGGCGCATATCGAAGAGGTCGCAAAGCGGCATACCCTGCTGGTGCCGAACGTTCCCGTTGTCGGCAGCACGCTGATGGATGACAAATTTGTCGTACAGCATCGTGCCGAGATACAAAGCGCCTGTGATCTGCTCGCGGACGAGGAATCGAAACGGGTCCTCAAGGGAGCGCTGGACTTTTTCTACACCGGACGACTGTCATACCTCAAAGCGATCGAAAGCGGCAAGGATGATGTGTTCCGCGATATCCTGCGCCTGAAGGATGAGCGGTACCTCGACCTCGGCGCTTACCGCGGCGATACGGTAGATGAATTCCTGCATTATACGGACGGTTACGAGAGCATCGCCGCCGTCGAGCCGAACCCGAAAAATTTTCAGAAGCTCAGCGAGCATCTGGCGGGTATCGAAAACGCCGCTGCCGTCAACGCCGGTATCGCCGACCGCGAGGGCGTGATGTACGTCAGCAAGGGCGGCGGCAGGATGGCGGCGCTCGATCCCGAAAAGGGCGTTCGGGTCAAGGTCACGACTGTCGATACACTCGAATGCGCCCCGACCTATCTCAAGGCGGATATCGAGGGGATGGAAGGCGCCATGCTCCGCGGAGCGGCGCGTACGCTGAAAGCCTGCAAGCCTAAGCTCAACATTGCCGCCTATCACCGTACCGAGGATTTTTTTGCACTGATCCTGCAGCTGCACGCGATCGATCCCGCTTATCGCATCTTTCTCAGAAAGCACCCGTATATTCCCTGCTGGGATCTGAATATTTACGCAATATAAGGAGGAACATTATGCATGTCAACAAACCCGTGAAGAGAGCAAAAAAGAGATTCCGCTGGTGGAAGATACCGCTCGTGCTGATCGCTTTGATATTGGTAGTCGCGATCGTCTATGTCGCCTATGTCTTTATCTCCTACAGCCGCATCGATGACAACACTGAGATCATCCCCGAGGGCGCGGCAAAGAGCGCCGCGGTCAAAACGGGAGAAGAGTATACCGCCCTGACCTACAACGTCGGCTTCGGCGCGTACACGCCTGACTTCACCTTCTTTATGGACGGCGGCAAAAGCTCATGGGCTGAGTCGAAGGAGAGCGTCATCGCCTGCATCGACGGCGCGGCGGGCGTCATCAAGGAGCATAACGCCGACTTTGCGCTGATTCAGGAGGTCGACTTCAACTCCACCCGCAGCTATCATGTGGACGAGCGCGAGCAGCTGGAGACGCAGTTCCCCGACTGCAGCTCCGCCTTCGCGATCAACTACCATTCGCCCTTCCTGTTCTATCCGTTTACCCAGCCCCACGGCGCCTCCAACAGCGGCCTGCTGACGCTTTCCGAGAGTACGATCACCTCGTCGCTCAGACGCAGTCTGCCGATCTCGACGGGCGTCAAAAAGCTCCTCGACCTCGACCGCTGCTACAGCATCAGCCGCATCCCGGTCGAAAACGGCAAGGAGCTGATCATCATCAACCTGCACACCTCCGCCTACGGCACCGACGGCGATTTGCAGACACAGCAGATGCAGATGCTGTTCGACGATATGAAGGCAGAGTATGACAAGGGCAACTATGTGATCGCGGGCGGCGACTGGAACCATGATTTCACCGGCGACAGCAAATTTCAGCTCAACGACGCGACCCCCGAGGATCTGGAGGCGCTCTCTTGGTGCGCCGAGTTCCCCGCGGATATGATTCCCGAGGGCTTCGCCCGCGTGACGGATTACGCGAGCGGTCTGCGCCCCTCCACCCGCAACACCGATATCCCCTACAGCGAGGACAGCTTCGTCGTCACTCTCGACGGCTTTATCATCTCCGATAACATCGAGTCGACCTACGTCGACGTGATCGATACGGGCTTTTTGTACTCCGATCATAATCCGGTCGAAATGCGTTTCAAGCTGAAGTGACGGAGATCGGCAGAGTCAAGGCTGCTGCGCCGATCCTGCCGGCGATGCTCGGCTCTAGGGCATATATTGATTTGACAGAATAGCAAATCCCGCTCTGTTTTTCTGAGCGGGTATTTCTTTGCATGACAGGTTATTTGTTTTTTTTACAAGATAAACGACGCTTTCGGCATACTGAGTTGTATATATAGTGAAAGCGTTTCAAGAGGGGGGTGAGAGCTTGGACGATTTCAGGGATTATGTGGAACGTTACGCGCGCGATCTGTCACGGTTTTGTTATAAGCTGTGCGGCAATCCGCATGACGCGGAGGATCTGTTTCAGGATACATGGACAAAGGCTTTGGACAAATACGGAAAATTCGATAGCTCCAAAAGCTTCAAAAGCTGGCTTTTCGCTATCTGTGTCAACACCTACAAAAACGCAGGAAAGCTGAAATACAACTCCGCGCGGATCGATTTTCCGACTGCCGAGGAGAACGAGCGTTTTCTGAGCTCTCTTCCCGATACGCAGCCGGATGTCGACAGCCGCCTTGATCTGTGTGCCGCGATCGCTTCTCTGCCGAAAAAGCATCGTATCGTCATCACTCTGTATTATTTTCGAGAGTTCAGCCGCGGCGAGACAGCGCAGATTTTGGATATCCCCGAGGGAACGGTCAGCTCTCGCCTTGCCGCTGCGAAAAAACTGCTCAAAAGGAGGCTTTACCTTGAGTAACGTTACCGACGATCGGCTCGATCGGATGCTTTCGGATTACTATGATAAAGCCGAGCCGGATCGCATCTACGTGTTTGACCCGGAAAAAGTGAAGAGGAAGCCCCCCGTTCCTCTCTTTCGCTACAGAATGGCCGCGGCTGCGGCTGCGGTTTTGGTATGCGCGCTGAGCTTGACCGCTTATCTTCTGTTCCGTAATGAGCCGGATGATTCGTTGGTGATCGCGCCGATCCTGCAAAGCTCCGTCGCCCCCACGGAGCAAGGAACAGGAGACGGCGGCGATAACATATCTTCAACAACAGAAGCAGGTTCGACGGATATCGCCGATGTACCGACCGACAGCTCCGCCGTGTTGACGGCGCCGACCGATACGCATCATACGCCGATTTCGTCATCTTCTGAGCATTTGACTGAAACTCAGATGATGCAAGAGCCGACCCGGAGCCCCGCACAGATTGCTTCCGAATCCTCCGCTGCCGCTGAGACACAGGCTCCGACCGTTGAGGTTCCCGATGCACCGACACAGTCGACGCCGACGGAACCGCCCGACCCGCCGTGGGAGCTGCCGTTCGACCCGCCGTGGGAGCTCCCCGAAGAACCGACGCAGTCCGCGGGGCAGACTCCGACCGCTCCGGCGTCGACCGAGCCGGTGGAGCTGACGCTGTGCAGGGTCACGATCTCGCGCAATCTGCGTGTGTTACAGGGTACGGTTGTATACTGCAGGATCACCAACAGTGACGGGTCTGTCGCCTACGGCGATCCCGACCTATATTCCGACGAACATCTTGCCGTTGAGTCGGGGACCTTCAAAAATCTGGTCACCTATCGGTACAGACCGGGGGATCATGGGCTGATGCTCAAAAAGAATGCATTATTCTGCTATTACTTTTATGACGCGTCGGGCAATATTCTGGCGAGCGGCAGCGAGTATAACAGTTCATTCGGACAGTGATAATAAGGAGGAATCATCATGAAAAAAATCATTAGTTTTTTCATCGTTTTCTGTATGCTGGTTACCGCGCTTGCCGCGACCGCGAGCGCAGAGGTGAAATTGCCGGACAGCTTCCGGTATAAATATACCGAAAAGCTGGAAAACAAGCTGCTTACGATGCAGGTCGACGATGAGATGAACCTGATCATCTGGCTGAGCTATGACGCTGACGAGCATTACGGCGTCAGCGAGTCGGATTATGCGAACGTTGAAGAATACAAGGCGGCTATAACACAGGCTGCCAAGCTGTTCCATACCGGAATGAACGGGCAATATCTGGAGGAGATCGCGCAAACAGTAGATTTTGAAATCGTCTACATCTCCAAATTCAGCCCGATGATCCTGATCAGGGCAAAAGCGTCCGAGACGCCGAAGCTGGTCGCGTTGGAACAGGTTGCGGGTATCGATTGGAACGATACCCCGTCAGCGCCGCTGCCCGAACCGACGGAGGTTGCTGACCCGTATGAGGCAAAGTTCTCCTCGTGGATCAAGCTGCCCAAATACGATCCCCTATATATGACGGACGCCTACGGCACCTATGACGGCTTTAAAGCGCTGTATTATCATACCTCCGTTCAGGGCGCCGCGCCCGACTGGGTGCTGGTCGGGGCGCATGTAGAGATGTACGACCCTTGGGAGAAGATCGAATACAAGCAGCTGGGCAGCCGTGTCCTGATCTCATGGACGCCGGGCGCTGCGGCGATGCCCTTTGAGCTTGCCATCTATGAAACTGCGTCGGATTCATTTTACGATATTAACTCATACAGCGAGACTGTGACGGAAGAGCGCTTTCCGGGGCTGAGTACCGCTGTCGCATCGCTCGGTCTCGGTTACGAGCTCGGCGATGCTGACGCCGACGGCGAGGTGGGTATTGTCGACGCGACGATCATCCAGCGTTTCAAAGCCGGTATGCGCACACCTGTCGAGGATATTTATCAGCCGCTGATCCCGGTGCTCGGCGACGTTGACGGCGGCGGTCTGGATATCACCGACGCGACCGTGATCCAAAGAAGGCTCGTCGGTCTGATATAGCGCTGTAATGCACATATGTTTATCGATAGAATAATACTGCCAAAATCACCGAAAACAGCTAATCAGCAATTATCACTCTTTCGGATTGCACATCAAGTTTTTCGTTTTTGGATGCAGAAAAAAGGGCGTGCATGCCCCCAAAGTCCCGTTTATGGGCAACGTCATGGTATACAATAGAATCACAGCAATAAAACTGTATTGAAAAATTGTTTTTGAGGTGATTTTATGTTTGATGACGCAAAATTTTACGGGAGATTGGCGGAGGATTCCAAAAGCTACGGCAAAGCCGATTGCTCCGACTCCGCAATGTTTATCGCGATCAGTCAGCTGGATTTTGAGGACGACCTGCTCGACGCGATGGAGAACGCCGACGTGTATCTGATCGAAAAACAGGATTCGCTTGCAGCATGATACGGATTCTTGTATTCAAGACCCGACATAAGAAAGCACCGCAGATGGAGCGATCTGCGGTGCTGTTCTGCTTTTATGATTTGTTTTGCTCGTATCGTTCTTTACCCCACCATATGGGGAGAAGCTCATTCAGCGTCACGGTTTTGCGGTTCGCGTAATCGATCATGATCTTCATGTTTTTGTTGCGCTCGCTCAGCTGCATAAAGAATTCGCGGCACGCGCCGCAGGGTATGCCGCCGCTGCCTTCCGTGGGCGGCTGATCTCTGAACGCGATCAGCCGCTTGACGACAGTCTGTCCGCTGTGCATGTACATGTCCAGCGCGGCGACGCGCTCAGCGCATAGATTGATCACGCCGCTGCAGCCTTCGATGCAGAAGCCTGTGAAGATCTCACCGTTTTCGGCTTCGATTGCGCATACCACATGGTGCGCGGTGATAAAGGGCGATACCTCCTCGGGGTGGTATTCCGCCTTCGCTTTTTCGTATAATGTTTCCCAGATATCCATTCTATTTCTCCTTGATCGAGCGATACAGCTCTATGTGGATTCTATGCTTCAGCAGCAGGGGTTCGTCATACTTTTGGAGGATCCCGCGGTATTCTTCCTCGAACCGCGCGACCTTGTCGGGCGGCAGGCTCGCGCTGACCCCGCGGCAGGTCAGCACCCTGCCAAGCCACGCTTCTTTGGTGAAGGTGAGCGTTTCATCATAGGAGAGCACCGCCTGTGATGTGAATCTGTCCTTCGCCCAGTCGGGAAAGCGGTATTCGTTTTCCGAGAAGCCCTTTTCGCTCCACGCGGGATTGTAACGCCGGACGGTCTCGATCATTTCGGCGATCACCGTATCCTCCTTCGGCAGCCAGTCCATGAGGAGCTTGCCAAACAGCCCATGCGGTCTTAAGACGCGGTATATCTCCGCGGCGGCTTTCTCAGCATCAAAATACGGAAAGCACTGCACCGCCGTCACCGCGTCAAAGCTGTCGTCGGCAAAGCCCGTGTCCTCCGCACGGCAGACCTTGAACGCGATACGATCCATGTCCTTCTCTGCGGCGAGCTTTTTGCCGTAAGCGACCTGATTCTCCGCGATATCCGTTGCGGTGAAATCTGCTCCCGTGCGGTATAGGTTTATCGGTAATACAGCGGTACCGCTGCCTAGGTCAAGAATGTGCTGACCCTCTTTCCCGATCCCGTACCCGATCAGCCTGTCATACATGCTCCCGGGATATATATCGCGGAATTTCGCGTAGTTCTCGGCGGTTCTGCCGAAGTCGAACGCGTTGTTATTGTCTATTCTTTTCAATTTCATAAGCAAATCTATGTTCTGATACCGCCGTTGATGATGTTCGGTTACTATCATTGGCTGCAAAAGGCGGGAAGGGTGCATATCACGCTGCCGGGAAAGGATGCGGCGTCACGCTGCTTATATCCTTGCAACGCCGGTCTCCCGGGCTGCTTTGATGACCGCTTCGGCGACCACCGGTGCAACGCTCTTGTCCAAAGCGGAAATGATGATGTTATCCGCTCTCAGCTCCTCGTCGGGGATCAGCGAAGCGAGCGCAAAGGAAGTCGCGACTTTCATCTCCTCGTTGATGCACCTCGCGCGGCAGTCCAGCGCGCCGCGGAAGATGCCCGGGAACGCGAGCACGTTGTTGATCTGGTTCGCAAAGTCTGAGCGACCCGTTCCGACTACCGCCGCGCCTGTGGCGATCGCCTCGTCGGGCATGATCTCGGGCGTCGGATTCGCCATAGGGAACACGATGGGTTTGTCCGCCATCGAGCGGATCATGTCCTGCGTTACCGTACCGGGTGCGGAAACGCCGATAAAGACGTCCGCGCCTGCCATCGCGTCGGCAAGCGTGCCGCTGAGCTTCTCGCGGTTGGTGACCTTCGCGATCTCCGCCTTTGCGGGATTCAGCCTTTCGTCACCCTCGCGGATGATACCCGCGCGGTCGACCATGATGACGTTCTTGAGCCCCATCTTCATCAGGTGCTTGCAGATGGCGATACCTGCCGAGCCCGCGCCGTTGATAACGGCTTTGACCTCATCGATCTTCTTGTCCACGACCTTGAGCGCGTTGATCAGCGCCGCAGCGACGACGATCGCCGTTCCGTGCTGGTCGTCGTGGAAGATCGGGATGTCGCAGATCTCCTTGAGCTTTTCTTCGATCTCAAAACAGCGCGGGGCGCTGATGTCCTCGAGGTTGATACCGCCGAACGAGCCGGAAATCAGATAGATGGTGCGCACGATCTCGACCACATCCTTAGAGCGGACGCACAGCGGGAACGCGTCCACGTCGGCAAATTCCTTGAACAGCGCGCATTTGCCTTCCATGACCGGCATACCTGCCTCGGGACCGATATCGCCTAAGCCCAATACTGCCGTTCCGTCGGTAACGACAGCTACCAGATTGTGACGGCGGGTCAGATCATAGCTTTTATTGACGTCCTTTTGTATCTCCAGACACGGCTCCGCGACGCCGGGCGTGTAGGCGAGGGAAAGCTCCTCGCGGGTGTTGATGTCACAGCGCGTCGTGACCTCGATCTTACCCTGCCATTGATAGTGCTTTTGCAGTGATTCTTTTCTGATATCCATAAGTTTCTCCTTATACCATATTTCCCTTTATACCAATTCTTCGGGATGAAATACCCTGTCAAATTCCTCCTCGCTCATGAAGCCCAGCTGTAAGCACGCTTCTTTGAGCGAGAGGTTTTCTTTATAGGCTTTTTTCGCGACCTTGGCTGAGTTGTCATAGCCGATGTAGGGGTTGAGCGAGGTCACCAGCATCAGCGAGCGGTGCAGGTTTTCACTCATCTTCTCTTTGTTGGCGCGGATACCGCTGACGCATCGTTCGTTGAAAGAGAGGATGCCGTCGGTCAGCAGTCTCGCGGACTGCAGGAAGTTATATGCCGTCACGGGCAGAAAAACGTTGAGCTGGAAGTTGCCCTGCGACGCCGCCATGCCTATGGTCGTATCGTTGCCCATCACCTGTACCGCGATCATCGTGATCGACTCGCACTGGGTGGGGTTGACCTTACCCGGCATGATGGATGAGCCGGGTTCGTTCTCGGGAATAGTGATCTCGCCGATGCCGCAGCGGGGACCCGAGGCGAGCCAGCGGATATCGTTGGCAATCTTCATCAGATCCGCCGCCAGCGCCTTCATCGCGCCGTGCGCGAATATCACTCTATCCAGAGAGGTCAGTGCGTGGAACTTGTTCGGATTGCTGACGAAGGGGAGCCCTGTTGCTTCCCTGAGCTTTGCGGCGACCGGATCGCCGAAGCCCTCGGGCGCGTTGAGACCCGTGCCGACCGCCGTGCCGCCGATCGCGAGCATATACAGTCCGTCGAGCGCTTTTATGAGCTGTTCGCGGTCAGCCTCCAGCATCCCGCGCCATCCGCTGATCTCCTGTGAGAACGCGATCGGCACCGCGTCCTGCAGATGGGTGCGTCCGCTCTTGACAATGCCCGCATTTTCTTTTTCCAGCCGTTTCAGGGTGCTGATGAGGACATCGATCGCCGGAATCAGCTCGTCATGTACCGCTATTGCACAAGCGATGTGCATGGCGGTGGGGAAGGTGTCGTTGGAGCTCTGGGACATGTTGACGTCGTCGTTGGGATGCAGGAGCTTTTCGCCGGCGATCGCGTTCCCGCGGTTCGCGACGACCTCGTTGACGTTCATGTTGCTCTGGGTGCCGGAGCCCGTCTGCCAGACGACCAGCGGGAACTCCCGCGGGAGTTCTCCTTGAATGATCTCATCGCACGCTTTAGCTATTGCCGCGCACTTTTCCTCGGTCATTTTTTCGGGCTTGAGCTCGTGATTTGCCTGTGCAGCCGCTTTTTTGAGCAGGGCGAAGGCACGGATGATCTCCGCAGGCATCTTTTCCCATCCGATGGGAAAGTTCTGATAACTGCGCTGTGTCTGGGCGCCCCAGTACCGCTCTGCCGGCACCTTCATTTCGCCCATCGAGTCGCGCTCGATCCTGTATTTTTCCATATAGTCCTCCGTATGAGCCTTCCCCTTGAGGGGAAGGTGGCTCGGCAAAGCCGAGTCGGATGAGGTGGAAACCTATCCGATATATCAATAAACGGAATATGGCAGAAACGCTTCCACCTCATCCGCTTCACTGCGTTCAGCACCTTCCCCTCAAGGGGAAGGCTATCTTATTCTATCACAAAAGCGTCTTTTCCGCAATCATTCTCTTGATGACTTCCAGCACAAACATCTGGCATTGTTCGCCGTACTTTTCGTTAAATTCTTCCTTTGGATACCATTCGCTGTTGCTGATCACACGGATATCCGCGCACGGCACTCGGAACATTGCGCATACCTGCGCTACGCCGAAGCCCTCCATCTCCTCGCAGTCGGTGCCGAGTGTCTGGTGCAGGTGAGCGATCATATCCAGCTCGCGGTTCCAGATATCCGCCGCGCCGATGCAGCCGCGCAGCACCCTGCCGCCCGTATAGGGGACGGTTTCGGCAGCGGTAAGAATACGGCTGTCGCTGTGCAGAACGTCGGTTTCCCGATCGGGATCGACGGTGGCGATCTCACTGCCGTGCGGCTCCCACTTGAAAGCGTTTGAGCCCTCTCCCGCGTCACGATGCGGAGTGAAGAAGCGCCCGATGTGCACCAGCCTTTCACCCAGCACGATGTCGCCCTGATGCAGGGCGGGGTTATGTGCGCCCGAGGTTCCCTCTATGATCACGCACAGCGGATCATACTTTTGGATAGCCAGAGCCGCAGCGGCGGCGGAGTTGACCACGCCGATATAGGTGCGGCAGATAACGGCGGGCCAGCCGTCGATCATGCCCTCGTGAAAGGTAAAGGCACCCTCGGGATGCTCGATGCGATTTTCAAGACGCTGTATCAGCAGCGCCGATTCGCTTTCCATCGGTCCCAAGATAACGATTGGTTTATACATGTGATCACCCTTCTTTATTCTTTCGACACCATTATATTACAAAACGCGCAAAAAGAAAAGCCCCAACGAGCAGGGATCGTGAGGCATGGCTACAGCAAAGAAAAAACCGCGCGGCAGACCATAGCGGTCGGTCGAGCGGTGGGTAGATTTCAGATTGACGCGATCAAACGGCGAACAGGACGCTGCCCGATCGGCAGGGTCTTGTTTTTCGGTGAAAATGCAAGCTGAGCAGCTCAGCTTGCCGTCAGTTTAGGGTGACAGACTGCAGGATCTGCTGCAGGTCGGTGCGGACAGCTGCTGCGTTCGCTTTGCGGGAAACAAAATAGACGGCATAGAAATTCTTCTTGTGCTTGAACACAATCAGATCGACGACATGCACTCTCACCGAATCCTTGACCCTGTATTCAAAGCGCACGCCGCTGGCGTTATCCTTTTTTGCGGATGCGATCTTAGTCTTGTAGGTGGTGATCTGCTGGAAATTAAGCAGACTGCGGCGCAGACGGGACTGCAGCTCGAACAGGTGCATCTCAGGATCGGATTGAAGAAATCCCGCTTTTTTCCAGCCGACAGAAAGGATGATGTGCCGTTCGGCGTCGTAGGCGCCCCAGCGGTCGGCGGGCGAGCCGAAATACCGCGTCAGCTCCTGCTCGCTCATTTCGCTGAAGCTGTCGGCAAAGGTTATGCCGATCTCGTTGTTGATCATTACATTACTCATACTCGTTCCTCCGTTCTGTCGTCAGCATATAGTCCAAGAACATTATACAATACATTTTTGTGTTTGTCACTGGGAAAATCAAAAAAATTTTGATGAACATGCATTTTTTTGCCATCGCTTCGCCTGCACGTCAAAAGCGGGCTCCAAGATATGCTCCGCACACGCCCTTATATGCGGCGGATCACAGACGCGGCTCAATAGGTCATCGTGTCGGATTATGTGACGGTTTTGTGAAAATTGACTGAGTTTTCTGTGATATCTATTGCATTATCACGACTTTTATATTAGTGTAGGATATGGTAACAGCATATCCTTGAAATATTGCTTCAAGGATATCCGATCAAAAATGAAGGAGCGTATGACTATGACAAAAAAACTGCTAACCCTGCTTTTGGCGCTGCTGATGGTATCATGCAGCATCACGGGTATCACGGCGGCGTCGGCTGACACGGCTTCAAGCTCTGCGGCGGTCGATCAAAGCGCGATACTGACCTTCTCGGACGGTTCTGTCACTGAGACCTCCGCGGGCAGCGGCTATACCATCGACGGCACTGCGCTGACGATAACAGCGGCAGGCACCTACCGCATCGGCGGCAGCTGCTCCGAGGGCGCAATCATCGTCAGCAAAGGTTTGACGGGCGTCACACTCATTCTGGATAACCTGACGCTTGCGTCTTCAACGACGGCGCCGATCGTTGTCAAAAAGACATCAACGGTCAATATCCATCTGGTGGGTACATCTGCCTTGACCGATAATGAGGATCCCGCGAATGAGACCTCAACAGATACGACAATTGCGGACGCCTTTGAGGGCGCGGCGATCAAGGTGAAGAGCGGATCCTCCGTGACCTTCTGCGGCGACGGTAATCTGAATGTCGCCGCGAACACGAAGAACGGCATCAAGGGCGGCTCCACTGCGTCATTGATCTTCAATCAGTCCGGTACGATTACTGTCGGCGGCAGCGGAAAATACTACGGCGCAACGACCTCAGGCGCGGCTGTCAACAACGGCATCGGCTGTGACGGCAGTATCGTCATCAATCAGGGAACCTATGTCATCAAAGCCGCGAACGACGGCATCAAGAGCGCTCCCGACGCCACAGACGAAACCGAAGGAACAACCATCGATACAGACTCCGCAGGTACGATCACGATCAACGGCGGCACCTTCGATATCGACGTTGACGGCGACGGTATCCAGGCGGATACCGCGCTGAACATCAACGGCGGCGCCTTTGATATCCAGACATGGAAGGGCTACAGCGTGTGGAACGATACGCTGGCGAATTCTTACAGCTGCAAGGGCCTGAAGGCCTCCGGCGACCGTGCCGAAGAGGCGGGGATCGATCCCGCGCTCACGATCACGGGCGGTACCTTCAACCTGAATACGGGTGACGACGCTGTCCACTCCGACGCATACGCGACCGTGACCGGCGGCACCTTCACGATCCGGACAGGTGACGACGGCATGCACGGCGACACCTCGCTGATTCTCGGGACCGAGGGCGGATACGAGCGTGATCCCGACGTTACTATCAACAGCTCTTATGAAGGTCTTGAAGGCGGTACGGTCTATATCTATTCCGGACGTTATTATGTGGTCGCGAGTGACGACGGCGTTAACGCGGCAGGCGGCAGCAGCAACGGTTCCGATCCCGGCGCGGGCGGCGGCAATACCTTTAATCCCGGCGGCGGCAGACCCGGCGGTCAGGGAGGTCCCGGCGGCGGCTTCAACCCCGGCGGCGGTTCCACTACCTCAGGCGATTATAACATTTATATCTACGGCGGCGATCTGTACGTCAACTGCGACGGCGACGGTCTCGACTCCAACGGCGGGTTGTATCTGTACGGCGGTACACAGGCGGTTTTCAGCATGAGAGGCGGCGGCGATAATTCAGCGCTGGATGCTGACGGTACCGTATCCATTCAGGGAGCAACGGTGTTCACTGCCGGCGGCACCGGTATGGACGGCTCTGCTCAGTCAAGCTGGTTCGGCAGCAATCAGAAGTATACAACCAGTTCCACCAGCTATTCCGCAGGCAAGATCATCAACACCAAGATGGGCACCGGCGGCAGCGTAAAATTCAGCTACACGCTCCCCAAAAATGTCACTTATATCATGGCGTCGTGGCCGACTACCGTATCAACCAACGCTCCCTCGATCGTCACAGCTACGAGCGTAACGGCATGTAAGGGCGGTTCATGGAGCCACAGCTGGGATTCCGGCGCGGCGTCCTCGGGCGTGACGACCTACACCTGTTCTAAGTGCGGCGCGACAGAGAGGCAGACGATCGATGCGGCAGTTTCTGTTGACGCATGCGATCATTCTGTCGAGCAGACCGAGATCGTTGACGAGGGCTATACAGTAACCTTTGCGGGCGACAGCGGCGTCAGCTCAATTACAGTTTACGATACACAGGATTATACCGGCGTGGGTGAATCTGTTTCCGCGACCGGGTCGACAGTATCGCGCAGCAGCGATACCGGAGAGCCCGATTCCACCGGCAGCGGTCAGGTCAATTTTACCGTCGTCCTCAACGACGGTTATGCACTCGACAGCGTTGCGGCGACCGCCGGAACCTATAAGAATATCAAGGGACCGACGGATACCGGACTTGCAAATACTTACCGTATTACAAAGATCACCTCAGATACCACCGTCACGATCACGACAGTCGCGTGCGAGCACGGAACGATCGCCTCAGGTACCGCTCCCGCATGGGCGTGGAGTGATGATTATGACACCGCGACCCTTACCTATACCTGCGCCGACTGCGGCAATACCGTCAGCGTTGACGGTACGGTAACGAGCGTGCTGACTTCTCCCTCTTTGATTACCTTTACCGCAAAGGCTTCGATCGGTTCGACAGAATACACCGATACAAAGACGGCGGCTCCCTTCACGGCGACCTTCTCCTGCGGCGAGGGCGTCAAGTCAATCGACGTTTACTATACGCAGGATTATACTTCTGCTGACGAAACAGGCGTATCCATCGCCGTAGCGCGCGACAGTGATTCGGGATACCCGGTGATCACCGGCGACGGTCAGGTCAACTTCGCTATCGTTCTCAAGGATGGCTATACTCTCGATTCCGTGACCGCTTCCGGCGCTTATAAGAATCTCAAGGATTTGGGCGCTGATAACACCTATCGTGTCACTAAAGTCACCGGCGCGGTGACGGTCACGGTCACAACGGTAAAGAGCGAGACATCCTCCTATGTTCTCGGCGACGCGGACGGCGACGGCGAGGTCACGATCATCGACGCGACATATATCCAGCGCGCGCTGGCGGACATCACGATACCGACAGCCGTTAACGAAGCGGCTGCCGATGTTGACGGCGACTCAAATACGACGATCATCGACGTTACCTTTATCCAGCGATACCTCGCGGGGATCGATATTCCGTACGCTGTCAATGAGCCGGTATCATAACCAATGAATATTCCTTACAGATCATTATGACCTCTTTGACACAAGGGCTCCCGACCATGCTGCGGTCGGGAGTCCTTGAGCTTTATTGCGATTATTAAGCCCTAGTATGGCATATCCTGTATGACGGCAAACCGATAGATCGTTTTTTGCCGATAGATTTCACCTTTCTTTAATACGGTCGAAGGGAAATGCGGATGATTGACCGCGTCGGGATAGTGCTGTGCTTCCAGACAAAAGCCTCCGAAGCGCGGATATCTGACGCCGTTCTTGCCGTGGGGAACAGGGTCTTCGTGGATACAATTCCCGGTGTAGAACTGTACGGCAGGCTCCGTAGTCGACGCTGAAAGGACGATGCCGGTCTTTTCGCTTTTGACCCGCGCAAATTCCTTGAGCGTACCGTCATCCGGCTTCAGTATCAGATTGTGATCGTAGCCGGAGGTGAATTCTATTTGCTGATTCTCGCTGAAAATATCCGTTCCGATTGCCTTCTCCTGACGAAAATCCAGAGGGGTATCCTCCACGGGGAGGATACGTCCTGTGGGAATCATGTTTTTATTGATCTCTGTGAAGCGGTCGGCGTCGATACGAGCGTAATGCGATAGGATATCGGACCCGTCCTGACCGTTCAGATTGAAATAGGAGTGATTTGTCAGGTTGACGACCGTGTCCTCGTCGCTGCTTGCTTCATACGAGATCTCAAGAGCGTTCTCCTCGGTCAGCCGGTATCGGAGCTTTACGCTGAGCGTCCCGGGATAGCCCTCTTCTTCGGGCGGGCTGACAACGCGGAACATGACGGAATCGTGATCGATCGTCCCGTCGTAAACGCGCTTTGCCAAAATACCGTGCAAATGGTTTTCTCCGTCATTCTTTTCCAATTCGATCGTATTTCCGTTCAGCGAAAAACGCGCTTCGCCGATACGGTTCGCGCAGCGTCCGACGAATGCGCCGAAATAACATGTTCCGTTTTCGTATCCCGCGACGGAATCGTACCCCGGAACGACGTCGCGGGGCTTGCCGTTCCGATCGGGCACGATGATGCTTTGGACGGCGCATCCGTAGCTGATAACGCTGACGCTCATGCCGCTGCTGTTGGTCATGGTATAGCGCGCGACCGCCTGACCGTTCTTAGTGCTGCCGAAGGGCTGTGATATGATCTGTATCATTTTTTCCTGCCTTTGATATACATAAGCCGGGACGCCGCAGATGATGTATGCGGAGAACCCGGCTGTGATTCATACTGATTTCTTTCGTTTATTGCGATCGATGATCTGCTGTACATAGGGGAGAAAATCCTCTTCCTTTCCGACGGTAAAGCAGCCCTTGCGGAATACATATACCATTTTGGCTTCGGTCTGCAGCATATAAAAGGACTTTGTGACAAACAGCCTTTTTAATTCGGAGTAGGGCACTAAAGTCGCTTCCTCTCTGTCGGAGGATTCGCTGATAAGGTCCTCTGAGTCCAGCGAAGCGGTGATCGTGATCGTGCCGCGGTTGTTGGTGTCTTCGGCAAATCTGCTTTTTGCCGCCTGAATGGCGGTATAATAGCGCAGCAGCAGCACGAACAGCACGATGACAGCCATCGCGAAGACCGCCAGATTGGCATAGACAAGACCGATTGTCAGGCACATCACCAGATCCGCCGCGATAACGACGCCCAGAATCACCAGACAGATGACAGCGGACGGCGAGGTGAGATGCAGGTAACGGTAGAGTTCCTTTTCGGTATCAAAGGTGCGTTCAAATTCATTGACAAATAACGGTTCCATTTTATCCTCCGTCTTACGGTGTCGATCTGCTTTGATTATAGCAAACGGCGGGTGAGAATGCAACTGCTAATTATCACTGCTGCCGATCAAAAAGTCTTCGTCGGTGATTCTGTCGTTTTTATAGTAAAACTCTCTGTCGTGCGCGCCGATCTCGCGCAGAACGCGGCAGGGATTGCCGACGGCGAGCGAGTTGTCGGGGATATCCTTGGTGACGACGCTGCCCGCGCCGATCACGCAGTTTCTGCCGACGGTAACGCCGGGGATGATGACGGCTCCAGCGCCGATCCACGTTTTCTCGCCGATGTGAACATCCCTGTTGTACTGCAGACCCTTTGCCCTGAGCTCTGCGTCAAGCGGATGGTTGGCTGTCGCGACCGTGACGTTCGGAGCAAACATTACCCTGTCGCCGACGTAGATGTGCCCGTCGTCGACCAAGGTCAGGTTGGAATTCGCGTAAATATAACTGCCGAAATGCACATGATGACCGCCCCAGTTCGCGTGAAAGGGCAGCTCGATATAACAGCCCTCGCCGCATTCGGCAAAGCTTTCAAGCAGATACGCGGTCTTTTTTTCTGTATCGCTCGGCTTGAGCTGATTGAATTCCCACAGCGCGTCCTGATACTTCGTTTGCTCGCGCATGATCTCTTCGTCGCCGGGGTCGTACAATAAGCCTTTTATCATTCTCTCATACTGTGTCATCGTGGTTACCTCGATTTCCTGTCGGGTTAAGATTTCCCGATGTCGGCACAAAAGCCGCGGGGGATTTTAATCGGTTGGGATTGCAGCGGTTTGAACACGCGTGTTCAAACCCTCGCAATGACTGTTATGTATAAAGAGCCCCAAACGGAATCGGGATCCGTTTGGGACTCGAAGAAAGGAATGCATCAGTGTAAGGAGAAACGACTAAAACATGAAAGCCGTATGTGATCGCCGATCAATTTTCGCCGGATAACCTCAAACAAATCAATCAACGCAGGATTAATACTTAGCGCACTCCGGAGCATTCGCCTTTGCGGACTCTTCATCGTACCAGATGAGGTTGTTGCCGCTCTCTTCATCGAAGAGCTGAATGAGCTCGGGATCGACGTCAAACTGAATGGTTTTTCCCATGGATACGTCAGCGCCGAGACCGATGGTGGGGATGACCATTACGACGTTGTCGTCGCCGCTCTTCGCGTGGATATTGTATTCGGTGCCCATCATCTCGCTGACCTCGATCTTTGCGGAAAGCTTGCCGGAGCCGACGGTGATATGCTGAGGACGGATACCCGCTACGATAGCGCCGGGCTTGGCGTCCTTGGACTTGAGTGCCTTCTGCTGGAAGTCGCTGAGCTTGAACTTCTCGCCGCGGATCTCGGCATAGTATACGCCGTTTTCGAGCAGCAGCTTACTGCCCTTGAAGAAGTTCATGACCGGCATGCCGATGAAGCCGGCAACAAAGAGATTGACAGGTTTATTGAACAGATCCTGCGGGGTGCCGATCTGGTTGACGTAGCCGTCCTTCATGATGACGATACGGTCCGCCAGCGTCATAGCCTCGGTCTGGTCATGTGTTACATACATAAAGGTGGTGTCGATACGCTGTCTGAGCTTGATGATCTCGGCGCGCATTTCGTTGCGGAGCTTCGCGTCAAGGTTGCTCAAGGGCTCGTCCATCAGGAATACCTTGGGGTTTCTGACCATCGCTCTGCCGATGGCGACGCGCTGGCGCTGACCGCCGGAGAGAGCCTTGGGCTTTCTGTCCAGATACTGAGTGATGCCGAGGATGTTGGCAACCTCCTTGACCTTTTCGTCGATCTGGGCTTTGGGAGTTCTCTTGAGCTTTAAGGCGAACGCCATGTTGTCGCGCACGGTCATGTGCGGATAGAGGGCGTAGTTCTGGAAGACCATCGCGATATCTCTGTCCTTGGGCACGATGTCGTTCATCAGGCTGCCGTCGATGTACAGCTCGCCCTCGGAGATGCTCTCGAGCCCTGCCACCATGCGGAGCGTTGTCGACTTACCGCAGCCGGAGGGACCGACCAGAACAATGAACTCCTTGTCCTGAATGTGCAGGTTGACGTCATGTACGGCAGTCACCTTGTTGTCATAGATCTTCTTGATTCCTTTTAAAATAACTTCGGACATAAGCTCGACTTTGACGGTAAAACCTCCGTGATACCGCCTCGCGGGCGAACGGTTTATATCGGGATGTATCTGCCGACGTCCGGTCATAAAAACAAACCCTCAGTCAGCTCGCGCTGACAGCTCCCTTAGGAAAGGGAGCCTAAGGATCACTCCGCATTACGACAGGTCTCCACGCTGCCGCACCGCAAGTCACGCGGGATTGACAAAACCTCCGTTCCGGATGTACGCCGTTCATATTGTGGAGTGAAACGGCGCCATTGAAATGATGTGCTGACAGTACATGAAGAAATGACATGAACCGAGTCAACATTCGACAATATACTTTCAGACATGTTAAGAATATAGGAAAAAAACAAAAAATAGTATAGACAGATGTTATCTAAATATGTTAAAATGTTAGATACCACAAAAATGCTGTTTAACGCACAAGAACGAATTGGTGTTTTGCATGAAAACACCAATCGCTTTTTGTGCATATTATACAGTTGATTTTCCGCATAAAAAGTGGGCTTTTCAGCTTTAAAGAATAAAACGGCTTTGGACAAACGCACAAAAAAATCAATTGCTTTTGTGTAATCCGACGAAAATTATTCACAGTCGAATTTATCTGTTTTGTGATGAGATTTTTAAAAAATATATGCAATATAGATAAAACAGTGTCGAACTTTTTTTTGATAAACAGGCGTAATGTATTAATTTTGAAGATAATACAACATTTAGCTATGTTTATACGACATTGCACTATAGAAAAATGTTGCATTAAGTTGTACAATGACACTGTGATGCACTATAGGTAGTGACCTTTGTGCAAAATAACAATATTTTTCAACAGGAGGAAATGAAATGAAAAAATTAGCAGCATTATTACTCGCGATCCTGATGGTTGCTACCATGATGGCGGCGTGCGGCGGTTCCGGCGATTCCGGTGATTCCGGCTCCGGCTCAAAAGCAAGCACGATCACCGTTAACATCTGGGATTCCAACCAGCAGGCCGGCATCCAGGAGATCGCCGACGCGTGGACCGAGACTTCCGGCGTCAAGGTCAACGTTGAAGTCGTCGACTGGGACAACTACTGGACGCTTCTCGAAGCAGGCGCTTCCGGCGGTCAGATGCCCGACGTGTTCTGGATGCACTCGAACACCGCTCAGATGTACATGGAGAACGATCTGCTCCTCAAGCTCAACGATTATATCGATGAAGAAGGTCTCGATATGAGCAAGTACTATGAGGGCGTCAAGGATCTGTACACCCGCTCCGACGGCAACATCTATGCGCTGCCGAAGGATCATGACACCATCGCTCTGCTCTACAACAAGGCGATCTTCGACGAGTACGGAGTAGACTATCCAACCGACGAGTGGACATGGGAAGATATGTATGAAGCCGCGAAGGCGATCACCGAAGGCTCTAACGGCGATATCTACGGTATGGCGATGAACACCTCTAACAACCAGGACGGCTGGTACAACCTCGTTTATGCTTACGGCGGCAAGGTCATCACCGATGATCACAAGGGCACCACCATCGGCTCCGACGAAGCGAAGGCCGGTATGGAAATGATGCGCAAGCTCCTCACCGTAGGCGCTCCGCAGAGCGTTGTCGCCGAGACCGGCACCGACTCTCTGTTCCAGTCCAACAAGGTCGGCATGATCACTCAGGGCTCCTGGATGATCAATTCCTTCTACACCGCTGAGTTCCACGACGATTATGCATGGGCGCTGCTGCCTTATGCCGATCGCAACGGTAACGGCACCTGTGAGACCGACGAGCGCTGGTCCGCTTATAACGGCCTCGGCTGGGCTGCCGCTGCTTCCACCGCCGATCCCGACAGCTGCTACAGCCTGATTTCCTACTTCTGCTCCGAAGAGGGTCAGCTCAAGCAGGCTGAGCTGGGCGTTACCATGGGCGGCATGACCGGCGTTTCCGACGCTTTCGCCAATGCTTTTGAGGGCATGGACGTTTCCGCTTTCCTGAAGGCAGAGGATTACAGCCTCTACTTCCGTCCCTACACCCGCAACACCACCGTTTGGGAAGACGCTCTCCAGCAGGCAGGCGCGTTCCTCGATCCGTGGCAGAATCCCGATGACGCTGAGCTGATGGCAACCGCTTGCGATAACGCTCAGACCATCATTGAAAACGCAATTGCCAACGAGTAATCGCTGTTTCGTAAACACTCTTTATCATTAATACTGTTGAGCCGCGTCCCGGCGGCGCGGCTCATATCCGAAAAAATCCAAAGTAAGGAGGGGACTTATGAAACAGAAAGCGCTCAAGAAGAAACGCACCAAGGCAGAAAAACGGGAAGCCGTATGGGCATTGTGTTTTATCGCTCCGACGATGATCGGTCTGATCGTACTGAACTTTTATCCCGCGATCGACACCGTATGGCAGTCCTTCTGCAAGACCGGCGACTTCGGCAAGGGCAATACGTTTATAGGTTTCGCTAACTATCTAAAGGTATTCGCCGCAGGCGAGACCTGGCATTCGCTCTGGAATACCATCAAGTACGCGCTGATCGAAGTGCCCTTCGGCGTTGTGATCGCGCTGATTTTAGCGGTGTTCCTCAACAAAAAGCTCAAGGGAACCTCGCTGTTCCGCACTATCTTCTTCCTGCCCATGGTCTGCGCCCCGGCGGCTGTCGCCATGGTCTGGAAGTGGCTGTACAACCAGCAGTTCGGTCTGCTGAACAACGTGATGGGCACCAACGTCGCGTGGATCTCCGATCCTAAGCTCGCGTGGGTCTCTATCGGCATCATCGGCGTCTGGTCGGTTATCGGTTACAACATGGTGCTGTTCATCTCCGGCTTGCAGGAGATCCCGGGCGATTACTATGAAGCGGCTGAAATCGACGGCGCGACCGGCATCCGCCAGTTCTTCCACATCACCGTTCCGCTGCTTTCGCCGACCACCTTCTTCATCGTTCAGACCCGTATCATCGGCGCGCTGACCATCTTCGATCTGATGTTCATGGTCATGGATAAGACCAACCTCGCGCTCGAAAATACCCAGTCGATCGTATATCTTTTCTACACCTACGCGTTCACCAACGGCAACAAGGGCTACGGCGCTACGATCGTTGTGTTCCTGGTCATCTTCATCATGATCGTGACCTTCATCCTGCAGCGTGCGGAAAAGAAATTGGTTTATCATCCTTAAGAAAGGGGAATTGAGTTATGCAAAGCGCTCGCGCAAGAAATATCGCAAGCAAAGTTGTCATGTACATCGTGCTGATTATTATGGCATTCATCATGCTCGTTCCCTTTGCGTGGATGATACTGACAGCTTTAAAGACAAATCAGGAAGCTATCTCCGTCGATCCGTTCTATATCTTCCCTGCCAACGGCTGGCACTGGGAGAACTTCGCGGAGGTATGGAAGAGCTACAATTTTATCGTCCTGTATAAGAACACCCTGCTGATGATCCTGTTCCGCGTTGTCTGCGCTTGTCTGACGGCGACGATGGCGGGCTACGCGTTCGGCAGACTGAAGTTCCCGGGAAAGAACTTCTTCTTCGGACTGGTTCTTGTTCAGATGATGATCCCCGCCCAGATTTTCATCATTCCGCAGTATCTGATGGTCAGTAAGCTGGGATTGCTGAATACGATCACGGGTCTTGTGTTCCCGGGTATCGTTACCGCATTCGGTACCTACCTGCTGAAGACGGGCTATGAGGGCCTTCCGAAGGACCTCGAAGAGGCTGCCGATATCGACGGCTGCAACATCGGTCAGCGCTTTCTGCGCATCATGATGCCGCTGACCAGATCGTCGATGGTATCCTTGGGTATCTTCACCGCGCTGTTCGCGTTCAAGGATCTGATGTGGCCGATGATCGTCTGCACCAACGCGGATACCACCACTCTTTCCGCAGGTCTTGCTAAGATGCAGGGACAGTTCAGCAGCAACTATCCTACCATGATGGCAGCGGCTGTTTTGGCAGTTGTACCGATGATTGTTATTTATGTTATTTTCCAAAAACAATTTGTAGAAGGTATAGCTACCTCAGGCGGTAAGCTCTGATAATGATAGAAATGCCGGAGGTATTACAGATGTGATATCTCCGGCTTTTGCTTTTCACACTATAAATACTTATGAAAATCGGGTGTGCTCCGCAAAGCAGTCCTTCTTTCCCGAATCCGATCATGCCGGTATACCCGATTTTCATAAGCGTTTATCCTATTATTTCCGACAGAAAGCGCAGGTGATGACAGTGGAAAAGTTTCCGACCTATGAAGGCAGTAAGTATGAAGAAGCCAAATATCGCGCGATCGCGTATCAGGTGAATATTTCCGATGAATTGTATCTGACGCTGTGCGGCGTGGAGAATTGTCTGCCGGACTACCGCTTCAATGCCGACGGCCGCCCCGGTTACCATCTGCATGTCATTTTGCAGGGTAAGGGGCAGCTGAGCGTAGACGGCAGGGTGCTTGATCTGCACTTCGGTCAGATGTTCCTCACAAAGCCCGGCGAGGATGCGTGGTATAAAGCCGACAGCAATGACCCGTGGGTCTACTGCTGGATGAGCTTTGACGGAACACAGGCAAAGGCTTGTGTCGAAAAGGCGGGCTTTTCAGACGGCGTCAACGCGCTCGACTGTCATGTCGATCAGCGGGAGTTCCTCGCGCTGGTGCTGAAGGTGCTGAATCAGGCGGAGGTGAAGCTGTCCAACATCTACAACCGCACCGCCTATCTGCTGGAATACATCAGTCTGGCGATCGATTCCTACTGTGCTTCCGAAAACAGCGGAGTCAAGCATGAGTATCCGACCGATCTCTATGTAGAGTACGCCGTGAACTTCATCAGTGAAAACTATGCGACCGTGCGGATCAGCGACGTCGCGCGGTTTATCGGCATCCACCGCAGCTATCTGACGACCATCTTTAAAAAGAAGATGGGTATCTCGCCGCAGGAATACCTGCTGCAGTGCCGTATGAAACAGGCGTGCAAGCTGCTGCTGGAAACGAATAATCCGATTCAGGATATTTCCCGTCAGGTCGGTTACGACAATCCGCTGACCTTTTCAAAAACCTTCAAATCCTATTACGGCGTCAGTCCCCGCACGTATCGTGAGCAGCATAAGCTGCAGGACAGTCAATAAAAAGACAAGGAGCAGGTTGAAATGAGTATCAGATATATTGAGAAAATCAAACAGTTTGTTTTGGAAACCCGATCGACCTCTTATCAGATGAAGATCGACGAGCTGGGCTATCTTCATCACCTGTATTACGGACCCAAGGCGGGCCGCCGTGATTTATCCTATCAATACAGGACCTACGATCACGGCTTCTCAGGCAATCCTTACGATATGCGCCACGACCGCGCCTTTTCGCTGGATTCCACGCCGCAGGAATACACCTCCTTCGGCGTAGGCGATTTCAGGGTCACCAGCATCCGCGCTTCGTGCTCGGACGGCAGCCGCTGCGCAGAGTTTCGCTATGAATCGCACGAGATCCATGATGGCAAATACGCGATTCCGGGTCTTCCCTCCGTTTATGAGGGAGACGACAGCGCGCAGACGCTGATCGTCACCCTGCTCGATACCGCCGCCAACATCCGCGTCAGGCTATACTACGGCGTATTGGACGAGCTGGATGTGATCACACGCACCGCCGAGATCATCAACGCCGGCAGCGAGATCGTATGGCTGCGCAAGGCGTGCTCCGTTTGCTTAGAGCTGCCGTTCGGCAAATGGGATATGATTCACTTCCACGGCAGACACTGCATGGAGCGACAGGCGGAGCGCGTACCGCTCTTCCACGGTATCCATACGCTCTCGTCGGGCAGAGGCATGTCCAGCCATCAGCACAATCCGTTTGTGATCCTCTGCGATCATACCGCCACCGAGGATTCGGGCATATGCTACGGCATGATGCTGATGTACTCCGGCAACCATAAAACAGAGATCGAGCTGGATCAGTTCGACAGCGTCCGCGCCGTGATGGGCGTCAGCGACGACCGTTTCCGCTGGGAGCTTTCTCCCGGGACAAGCTTCCACGCGCCCGAGGTGATACTCACCTGCGCCGACGGTCTGACGCAGCTCTCTCACCGCTATCACCGCGTGATCCGCTATAACGTGTGCCGCGGCAAGTATCAGCTCAGCGAGCGTCCCGTGCTGGTGAACAACTGGGAGGCAACTTACTTCGATCTCAACGAGAATAAGCTGGTAGAAATGGCGGGTATCGCCGCCGAGTTGGGGATCGAGCTGTTCGTCATGGACGACGGGTGGTTTAAGAACCGTAAGGATGACAACGCGGGTCTGGGCGACTGGATCCCCGATTCCGAGAAGCTCCCGAACGGGCTCGACGGACTGATCGCGAAGGTCAACGATCTGGGACTGAAATTCGGCTTATGGATCGAGCCGGAGATGGTCAACGAGGATTCGGACCTCTACCGCGCCCATCCCGACTGGGCGCTGACCGCTCCGAACCGGCTGCCGATGATGAGCCGCAATCAGCTCGCGCTCGATCTCTCCAGAGAGGAGGTTCACGAGTATCTGTATACCGTGATCTCCGGCTTGCTGAACAAATATCATATCGAATATATCAAATGGGATTTCAACCGTTCGCTGTCGGACGTCTATTCCCATTCTACCCCCTCGGCGCGGCAGGGCGAAGTCACCCACCGCTATTATCTCAGTCTATACAGACTGTACGAGCGGCTGACCTCCGCCTTCCCCGATGTGCTCTTTGAGGGCTGTGCAGGCGGCGGCGGACGTTTTGACGCGGGTATGCTCTATTATAATCCGCAGATCTGGTGCTCGGATAACACCGACGCGATCGCGCGTCTGTTCATCCAGTACGGAACCTCGTTCGGCTATCCCGTCAGCGCGGTCGGCGCGCATGTATCGGCTGTGCCCAACCATCAGACAGGGCGTGTTACGCCGCTGTCGACCCGCGGAACCGTCGCGATGTCCGGCACCTTCGGCTATGAGCTCGATCTGACGAAGCTCAGCGGCGACGAGCTTGCTGAGATCAAGGAGCAGATCGTCCGCTTCAAGGAGCTGCAGCCGCTCATCCAAAACGGTCAGTACTATCGGCTGAGCAATTCCGCCGATCATTCTCACTATGTGGCATGGCAGTTTGTCAGCCCCGATAAGTACAGGAGTCTGCTGAATATCGTCGTCACCAATCCGCTCGCCAATTCTGCGCCGATCCATATCAGACTCAAGGGTCTGGACAGCGAGGCGGTGTATTCGGTCAACGGAGAATTTGAATGCGACGGCGCGGCGCTGATGAACGCGGGCTACACCTTTGAACAATTGACGGGGGATTATCCCTCGCGGCAGCTAGATATCATCAGGATCCGATAGGATCTGTACAATATGGCTCATCGCTTAACAGTTAAGAGTCGTATTGACTCGGAGGAACCGTAAAGTTGAATCAGAATAAAATCGTTTGGGAAGAGGAAAAAGAAAAAATCAAGGCCTTGCCGATGCGCGAAAAGTGGCAGTATATCTGGATGTATTTCAAGATCCCGATCATCGCGATCGTTTTCGTGCTGGGCTTCGGCACCTTCCTGATCGTCCGGATTGCCACCAACATCCCCGATAACTGGCTGACGGTCACTTTCGCCAACACCTATGCCGACGCCGGAACGGGCTCACAGCTATGGAAGGACTTTACTCAGGCGGCAGGGTATGACCTGAGCGAGAAAAAGGTGGAGTTCAACGACGAATCCTACTTTGACTACACGAAGGATCAGGCAAAGGGCAACGCTTATTACAACGCGTTTGTCACCCTTGTCGACGCGGGCGAGCTGGACGCGATCACGATGGAGCCGGACTCGCTCACAGCGCTGGGGCAGAGCAACCGCCTGCTGGATCTGAATGACGAGAGAGCCGCCTCGATCAAGGCGAAGTACGCGGACAGGTTTTTGTACTACACGCCGGATGAGGCGGATGGCGGCGAGCCGATACCCGTCGGCATCGACGTCAGCGACAGTATTCTCGTATCGGAGTACCATGTGTATAGCGAAAGCTGCGCGATCGGGATAGGCTCGCTGAGCGAGAACCTCGAAGAGGCAGAATTCTTTATTGATTTTATTTTAGGAGAGGGTGATTGAATTGGGCGAACGAATCAACGCGATCATGGGCAACGACAGTACGTTCGGCAGACTGATGACCAAGGTAGGCATCATCATCGGCGCTAATTTGATGTTCGTGCTGTTCAGTTTGCCTGTGATCACGATCGGCGCATCCTATGCCGGACTGTACCGCGTGATGCTCAAGACCCTGCGTTCGGGCGGCGTGACCAATCCCTTCAAGCAGTTCTGGATCGGCTTCAAGACCTGTTTTCTCCAGTCGACCGTTGTATGGATCGTTTATGCGGCGCTGATGGCGGCAGGATATTTCGGTGTGAGGATATGCTTGCAGGCAGGCGGTATGATGGCTTACTTTCAGTATGCGCTGTACGGAGCCGCTTTGCTCCTGACGCTTGTGTTGATCTATACCTTTCCGTCGATCGCGGCGTTTGAAGGCAGCATCGGCAATCATCTGAGGAACGCGGTCTACTTTGCATTCCACAAGCCGTGGTGGATCCCGGTCAATCTCTTCTTTCACATTTTTCCGCTGTATCTGACCTACAGCGATCCGCAGCTCATGCCGCTGTATGCGTTCTGCTGGTTTTTCTTCGGCTTCGGCGCGATCACCATGCTGACCGCAAGGCTGCTGATCAAGGATTATAACAAATACCTGCCGCTCGTCGACGATTTCGGCGACTTCATCCTGACCGAGGACGGCAAACAGATCATGCCCGGCAGCCCTGAGGAAAAGGCGTATTTTGCCGGCGAAGGCGCGTCGGCGGGCGCAAACGATATGACCGAGGAGGAGATCCTCGAAGAAATGAAAAAGCTCGATATGTGAGGAACAATAACATGAAAAAGCAAGTATTGATCGAAAAAATCAGCAGCGGCGGTTTTGACGGATCGCTGGCTGTTTTATACGGTGAAGCGGCGCTCGACCGTCAGCGCGCGCGGTATCTGAAGACGATAGAGCGGTTCTCACAGCTGTTTCCTGATCGCGAAGAGATTCGGATATTCTCAGCGCCGGGCCGCTCCGAGATCGGCGGCAATCATACCGATCACCAGCACGGCTGCGCGCTGGCAGCGGCGGTCGATCTCGACGTCATCGCGGCGGTCGCCTTCCATGACGAGGGCGTGATCCGTTTGGAGTCCGAGGGTCACGGAAGAACAGAGGTCGATCTGAGCGATCTGTCCGTTCATGAAGAGGAGCAGGGGAGTTCTGTCGCAATCGTTCGCGGTATCGCCGCGCGGTTTGCCGAAATGGGCGTGAAGATCGGCGGCTTTGACGCATATTCCGTCTCAGATGTGCTCAGCGGCAGCGGACTGTCATCCTCAGCGGCGTTCGAAACGCTGGTCGGCACGATCATCGACGTCGCCTATAATGACTGCAAGGCGGGCGAGGTGGAGATCGCAAAGATCGGTCAGTATGCCGAGAACGTCTATTTCGGCAAGGGCAGCGGGCTGCTCGACCAGACGGTCTGTTCCGTCGGCGGCTTTGTGTTCATCGACTTCCTCGATACCGAAAATCCCTTTGTGGAAAAATATGTTTTTGACTTTGAAAAGGCGGGCTACAACCTTTGCGTCACCGATACCAAGGGCAGTCACAGCGACCTGACCGACGACTATGTCGCCGTGCCCTCCGAGATGAAAGCCGTCGCCAAGGAGTTCGGCAAGGAGTATCTGCGCGAGGTGGACGAGTTCCTGTTCTTCCGCTCGATCCCTTCTCTGCGCGGCAAATGCTCCGACCGCGCCATCATGCGTGCCGTGCATTATTTCAAAGAGAACCAGCGTGCGATCGACGAGGCGCAGGCGCTGGATAACGGCGATATTGACAGCTTCTTTGCCTTGTACAAAAAATCCGCAGCGTCCTCCGCAAATCTGCTGCAAAACCATTATTCGAATAAAAAACCCACCGAGCAGGGCATCTCGCTGGGGCTGATGATGAGCCGCCTGATCCTCGGAGACGACGCGGTGGTGCGCGTGCACGGCGGCGGCTTTGCCGGAACGATACAGGCGTTTGTCCCGACCTTCAAGACTGCGGAATATGCCCGCAAAATGAATCTGCTTTTCGGACCGGACAGCTGTCATATCCTGCGCATCCGACCCGTCGGCGGCGTAGAGATCACAGAATAAGGAGGAGATCAAGATGATTTATGCGGATATCCAAAGACTGATCGACTATTCGATCAAAAACGATCTGATTACAAAGGATGACGAGCTTGTCGTCCGTAATATGCTGATGGACGCTTTACATGTATATGATTGGACAGACGTGTCTCATGCTCCGTCTGACGAAGCGACCGCTGATGCGTCAATAGATGATATCCTCAAGCCGCTGATTGATTTTGCCTGCGCTAACAGCGTGATCGAGGATACATCCGCGAACCGCGACCTGTTCGATACAAAGCTGATGGGTATCGTGACGCCGATGCCGCGCGAGGTCATCCGCGATTTCAAGGCAGAATACGAAAAGTCGCCCGAGGCAGCTACCGAATGGTATTTCGCTATCAGCCAAAAGCTGAACTATGTCCGTGCGGGAAGGATCGCCAAGGATCTGAAGTGGAAATACCAAAGCGAATACGGCTTGCTGGACATCACCGTCAACCGCAGTAAGCCCGAGAAGGACCCCCGCGATATCGCAAAAGCGGGAGCGACTAAATCTGCCGCTTATCCCAAGTGTCAGCTCTGCGCCGAGAATATGGGCTACGCGGGACGGCATGATCATCCCGCACGTCAGAACCTGCGTCCGATTCCGATGACGGTGGGCGGCGGCGACTGGTATCTGCAGTACTCTCCCTACGGCTACTATAACGAGCACTGCATCGTGTTCAACAGCGAGCATATCCCGATGGTGATCGACGCCGTTGTATTTGATAAGCTGTTTGACTTTGTCGCGGCGTTTCCGCATTACTTTGTCGGCTCCAACGCCGATCTGCCGATCGTGGGCGGTTCGATCCTTTCTCACGAGCATTTTCAGGGCGGTCACTACACCTTCGCGATGGCTGCCGCTCCGGTAGAAAGTTCATTTGCTCTCGGCGATTTCCCGCATGTGAACGCAGGCGTCGTCAAATGGCCGATGTCGGTCATCCGTCTGCAAAGCTCCGATAGGGGAGAGCTGAGCAAAGCCTGCGCCCATGTGCTCAAAAACTGGCGTGCTTATACCGATGAAAGCGTTAATATCCGCGCGTTTACCGGCGATACGCCGCACAACACGATCACCCCGATCGCGCGGATGAAGGACGGGATGTATGAATGTGATCTCGTCCTGCGCAACAACATCACCTCCGAGGACAGACCGCTGGGCGTGTATCATCCCAATCCCTCGCTCCATCATATCAAAAAGGAGAACATCGGGCTGATCGAGGTCATGGGTCTCGCCGTGCTGCCGGCAAGATTGGCAGTTGAACTGGAGGAGGTCAAAAACGCCCTGCTCAGCGGCGATGATCTGACCGCGAATCCGTTGACAGCTTCTCACGCCGAGTGGGCTCAAACGGTGAAGAAAAACCACCCCGAGCTGAATGACGATAATGCGATGGACATCATCCGTGCCGAGGTCGGCGCGGTGTTTGAGCAGGTGCTGTGCGACGCGGGCGTTTTCAAGCGCGATGAAGCCGGCACACAGGCGTTCAAAAGATTTATCGCGACATTATAGGAGGACAACATGACAGATATTCTGACTGTCGGCGAGATGCTGATCGATTTGACGCAAACAGGCGTATCAGACGCCGGTATCCCTGTATATACCGCTTTTCCGGGAGGCGCTCCCGCGAATGTCGCCGTAGCGGCGGCTAAGCTCGGCGCAAGGACCGCCTTTATCGGCAAGGTCGGCGGCGACGCCTTCGGCAAGCTGCTGGTCGAAACCTTAAAGCAGAATAAGGTCGACACCGGCGGCATGATCGTCAGCAAAGCCAACACCACTCTCGCCGTGGTATCCCTGCAGGCGAGCGGCGAGCGGGATTTTGCCTTTTACCGCAAGGGCTTTGCCGATACCCTGCTCAGCGAGGATGAGATTTCGGATGATCAGCTGCGTGACGCGCGCATCCTGCATTTCGGCTCGGTCAGCCTGACCGACGAGCCCTCGCGCGGCGCGACGCTGTCCGCCGCAAAACGAGCGAAGAAATCCGGCGCGTGTATTTCCTACGATCCCAATTACAGAGCCGGTCTGTGGGAATGCGAGGATGAGGCTGTTGAGATGATGAAGCAGCCGCTCTATATGGTGGACATCCTCAAGATCTCCGACGAGGAGCTGCCGCTGCTCACCGGCACGGATGATCCGGAAAACGGCACAAAAATGCTTTCGGAAATATACAATATCGATCTGATCTTGCTCACCCTCGGCGCAAAGGGCGCATACTATCGCTTCGGTGATATCACAGGCGTTTGCGAGGGCGTCAAGGTCAAGGTCGCCGATACCAACGGCGCGGGAGATACCTTCCTCGGCGCGTTCCTCAGCGGAATGGTCAGGCGCGGAAAATATCATCCTGCCGACCTGAGCGCGGAAGAGATCAGGGAGCTGGTCGCGTTCGCCAACAAGGCGGCGTCGATTACCACGAGCCGCAGCGGCGCGATCCCCGCGATGCCTACGCCGGATGAGGTGACGGTATGAAGCAAACCGCTGCATGGGAGAAGGAATTCGCGGAGAGATTTGAAGCGCGCTTTGACGAGTTCAAATGGCTCTACTGCGAGGTATATAACAATGATATGCAGGCATTCTACTGGCTGTGCGGCGCCATGCATGAGTATTATGAAAAGCGCAGCGCTTCGCTGAAAAAGCTCGACAGACAGCGCGAGAAATCGCCCTTCTGGTACAGCACGAACAAGCTGGTCGGTATGATGCTGTATGTCGATAACTTTGCCGATAACCTGAAAGGCGTGAAAGCGAAGATCGATTATATCAAGGAGAGCGGAGTCAACTATCTGCACCTGATGCCGCTGTTGAAGAGCCCCAAGGACCGCAGCGACGGCGGCTACGCGGTAGCGGATTTCAAGCGCGTTCAGCCCGAGCTCGGTACGATGAAGGATCTGGAGGCGCTGACCTCCGCGTGCCATCAAAACGATATCAGCGTGTGTCTGGATTTTGTGATGAACCACACCAGCGAGGATCACGCGTGGGCAAAGGCGGCGCGCGCGGGTGATGAAGAGATGCGCAAGCGCTATTTCTTCTTCGACAACTGGGATATTCCCTTTGAATTTGAGCGCACTGTGCCGCAGGTTTTCCCGACCACCGCACCGGGCAATTTCACACAGCTCGAAAACGGCGATATCGTGATGACGACGTTTTATCCCTACCAGTGGGATCTGAACTACGGCAACTGTGTCGTGTTCAACGATATGGTGTGCAATATGCTGTCGCTGTCGAACCGAGGGATCGACGTCATACGTCTCGACGCGGTACCGTATATCTGGAAGGAGCTCGGTACCAGCTGCCGCAACCTGCCGACCGTTCACAAGCTCGTCCGCATGATGCGGCTGGTCTGTGAGATCGTCTGTCCGTCGGTGCTGCTGCTCGGCGAGGTCGTGATGGAGCCGAAGAAGGTGGCGCCGTATTTCGGCACCAAGGAAAAGCCCGAATGTCATATGTTGTACAACGTCACAACCATGGCGAGCACATGGCATACGGTCGCGACCAAGGACGTCAGACCGCTCAAGCGCCAGATGGAACAGTTGAGTGTGCTTCCCAAGGATTATGTGTTCCTGAATTATCTCAGATGTCACGACGATATCGGCTGGGGTCTCGACTATGATTATCTGAGCGGCTTCGGCATGAGCGAGGTCGCGCACAAGAAATTTTTGAACGACTATTTCACCGGCAAATTTGAGGGGAGTCCGTCACGCGGCGAGCTGTATAACGATGACGAGAGCCTCGGCGACGCAAGGCTTTGCGGCACTGCCGCGAGCCTGTGCGGTATCGAAACGGCAGTGGAAAAGGATGATAAAAAGGCGCTGCAGACAGCGCTTGACTGCGATATCATGCTCCACGCCTATATGCTGACCCAAAGCGGCATCCCCGTCATCTACAGCGGCGACGAGATCGGGCAGCTCAATGATTACGGCTATCATGACGTTCCCGATAAAAAAGCCGACAGCCGCTATCTGCACCGAGGCAAATTCGACTGGCTGAAGGCGGAGCGCAGACACGATAAAGAAACGGTCGAGGGCGCGGTATATCAGGCGATCCTGACGCTGGAGCATATCCGTTCGGAGCACGGCGTGTTTACCGCCTCGGCGGATTTCAGTGTGATCGATACCGTCAATGATCATGTGCTGGGCGTTCGGAGAGAGTATGAGGGTAAAAAATTATACGCGTTCTTCAATTTCAGTCCGGAGGAACAGCCCGCCTACTTTGACGGTATCCTCTCGGGAATGGAGTTGGTGAGCGGCAGGACGATCCGCGGCTTATCGGAAACGCTCAAGCCCTACGGCTTTTTATGGATACTATGCAAATAACATGAGAATACCGCATGTTGCAGACATGCGGTATTACTTCAAGAATGAGGAAAACATATGCGAACGATCATTCATTTGAACGACGGCTGGGAGTTCACTCCCGGCTTTGATAACGATTTTTTAAACGGCGGGGGAGATGCGGACACGCGTATCAAAAAGGTGCGTCTGCCGCACACCTGCAAGGTCACTCCCTATCATTATTTTGACGAGAGCATCTATCAGATGGTCTGCGGCTACCGCAGGCGGCTCGACCTGAGCGGCCGCGGCTCGCGCAGAGCGTTTATCTGCTTCGGCGCGGCGGCGCATTACGCAAAAGTTTATCTGGACGGCGAGCTGATCGGCGAGCATAAAAGCGGCTATACGGCGTTTGAGTTCGAGCTCATTACCGATAATCCCGCGCCGCTGCTTGTCGTAGAGCTGGATACGCGCGAGAGCCTCAATTTCCCGCCCTTCGGCAAGGTGATCGACTACATGACCTACGGCGGTCTGTACCGCGAGGTGCGTCTCGAATATCGCGAAGAAAGCTATATTCAGGATATCTTTGCCAAGCCGTCGATCCCCGACAGCATACGGGTCACGCCAAAGATGAATCCGAAGCTGGCAGCATCGCTGACCTTTGACGGTGTGATCGACTGTGAGACGGAAATTGTCGGCAGCGCCGACGCAATCCATTACGCCGTCTTTGAAAAGGGCAGTGATGCCGCGCTGTATGAGATCACGGTCGACGCGGGCAGATACTGCATCATGACGGTCCCGCGTGTTCATCTGTGGGATCCGCTCAGCCCCGCGCTTTATGAGCTGAAAGCGGAGCTGATCAGGGATGGTGCTGTGATCGATATCCTGTGCCGCAGGGTCGGCTTTCGGCGTGCCGAATTCAAAAAGGACGGCTTTTATCTCAACGGCAGGCACTTTAAGCTGCGCGGTCTCAACCGCCACCAGTGTTATCCCTATGTCGGCTACGCCATGCCGCGCTCCATGCAGCGGCTGGATGCTGACATTTTGAAATACGAGCTGGGCTGCAACGCGGTACGTACCTCTCATTATCCGCAGTCCCATCACTTTATCGGTCGATGTGATGAGCTGGGTATGCCCGTTTTTACCGAAGCGCCCGGCTGGCAGAATATCGGTGATGAAGCGTGGAAGGACGTCGGCGTCGAAGCAGTGAAGGAGATGGTGCGCGAGTACCGCAATCATCCCTCGATCATCCTCTGGGGCGTGCGGATCAACGAAAGCCCCGATGACCACGACTTTTATGTCAGGACCAATGAAGCGGCACGCTCTCTTGACCCCACCCGACCGACGGGCGGCGTGCGCTGTCACAAGAACAGCGAGCTGCTCGAAGACGTTTATACCTACAACGATTTTGTGCATGACGGCGTACAGCCCGGCTGTGAGCCGAAAAAGGCTGTCACCTCCGATATGGAAAAGCCGTATCTGATTTCGGAATACGGCGGCCATATGTATTCGACCAAGGCGTTCGACGACGAGGAGCATCGGCTCGATCATATGCTCCGGCATGCGAGAACGCTCGACGCGGTCGCGTCGCATGACGATATTGCGGGCTCCTTCGGCTGGTGTATGTTCGACTACAATACCCACAAGGAATTCGGCTCGGGCGACCGTATCTGTTACCACGGCGTGTGTGATATGTTCCGCAACAAGAAGCTCGCGGCTGAGCTGTACGCGATACAGGACAGCAAAGAGCCGATCCTCGTGCTCAGCTCGTCGATGGATATCGGCGACCATCCCGCGACCAACCGCGGGCGCGTCTATATCCTGACCAACGCTGACAGCGTGCGCTTTTATCTGGGCGACAGCTTTATTCACGGATACACGCACGAGAACTCGGATTTTCCGCATTTAGCATTCCCTCCCATCGAGATCACCGATTACATCGGCGACAGGATCATGGAAAATGAGGATTTCACCGAGAAGCAGGCGGCGTATATCAAGGATATCCTCAACGAAAGCACGCGCTTCGGCATGAACAGCCTGTCCGCCGACGCCAAGCGCAAGGCGGCGTATCTGATGGTGAAGCACGGCATGACGCCTGATGACGCCTACCGCCTGTACGGAAAGTACATCGGCAACTGGGGCGACAAAAGCGCCGTGTTCCGCTTTGAAGCGTACAAGGACGGCAGGCTCGTCAAGGAGCTGAATGCTTCGCCCTTTGAAAAACGTGTGCTGCAAGCACAGGTCGATCATACCGAACTTATAGAAGGCGCGACCTACGACGTCGCGGCGGTCAGGCTGCATTTGACCGATCAGAACGGCTCCACTCTGCCGTACTTCTTCGGCGCCGTACGAGTCGAAGCAAGCGGAGAAATCGAGCTGATCGCCGAAGATCCCGTGCTGCTGCGCGCCGGTATGGGCGGTCTGTATGTCCGCACAACGGGCAAGGCAGGCAAAGCGGCCCTGACCCTGAGCGCGGACGGCTGTGACAGCGTGACGATCGATTTTTCGATCACGGTATAATAAACCGATAGTATTTCTAAAAGCCCCTATGATTGGATACAGGGGCTTTTGATCCATAGGTGACATATGCAGCAGGAATTATATTATAAAGAAGCGTTAAGGCTCGGACAAAAGGAAGTTCGCTCCAAAACTGCCGAAAAAAAGCATCCGTACCTGCCGGTACTGGACGATATCGTCCCTCCGGAGAAGGCGCTGACAGGGATTAGGCTCGGTGTTGTCCAGATACCCGTTTGGTTCATCGTCGGTACCAAGACAGCCGGCAGAGTCAACGCCTTCGCGTCCAATTTTATGCCGATCCTCGATGAAAGCACGGAGTTCGCCGACAAGTGGGAGGCGCTCTACCGCTCCCATATCCGGGAGGGCATCCGCGAGCCGATCAAGGTGTACGAATACCTCAACCGCTATTATGTGGAGGAGGGCAACAAGCGCGTCAGCGTGCTGAAATACTGCGGCGCCTACAGTGTGCCTGCCGACGTCATCCGCATCATGCCCGATAACACAGACAGTGAGGAAGTCAAACGGTATCTGGAATTTTTGGAATTCAATCGGTACAGCAAGATCAACTTTGTCGAATTCTCCGAGCACGGCGCCTACAGAGAACTGCTCCGCGCGATGGGCAAGCCCTATGATGAATACTGGAGCATCGAGGAGCAAAGGCGCTTTTCAGGCATTTTCTATTATTTTGAAAAGGCATATCTTGAAATCGGCGGCGATAAGCTGAAAACGACCGTCGGCGACGCGATGATCAGCTATATCCGGGTATACGGCTATGCGGATATGGCGAACGCGGGTGAATCGGAGATCCGCATCAACCTCAAGAAAATGTGGGAGGAGATCACGCTCAAGGAAGCGGACAGCGCGATCGAGATCAAGGTCGATCCCGCAAAGGAAAAGAAGCCGTCCGTACTGTCCAAGGTGCTGACGATCACAAAGCCCGACAAAATGAAGGTCGCTTATATTTATGACGTCGTACCCGAAAAATCCGGCTGGATCAGCGATCACGAGACGGGCAGAAGATATGTGCAGACGGTCCTCGGGGACAAGATCGAAACCTCCGTCTATCTCTGTGAGGATGAAGCCGATCTGCCCGATACGCTGGAGCAGGCGGTAAAAGACGACAATAAACTGCTCTTTACCGTTTCGCCCCGCATGCTGCAGGCGGCGCTGCACACGGCGGTAGAGCATCCGGACGTTGTGGTGATGAACTGCTCTCTGAATATCTCGCACCGTTATGTGCGCACCTATTACACGCGAATGTATGAAGCAAAGTTCATCCTCGGCGTGCTGGCAGGCTCGCTGTCGCAAAGCGGACGGCTGGGATATGTCTGCGACTATCCGATCTATGGTCAGATCGCCGGCATCAACGCTTTCGCACTCGGCGCGCAGATGGCGAATCCCCATGCCAAGGTGTTTTTGGAATGGTCGTCTGTCAAAGGAGCTAAGGAAGCAGCTCTCTCGCTGAACCGTCAGCATATCCATTTCATTTCGTCTCAGGACGCGTCACGGTTTTCTCAGGATGACCGCCACAGCTTCGGGCTGTCCCATGTCGGTCCCGATAAAACCGACCTGCTGGCTGTGCCGGTGTGGAAATGGGGCGTGTATTACGAAAAGATCCTGCGCTCGGTCATGGATAACACGATCAGGAGCGAATATGTGAACACCTCCCGCGCGCTGAACTATTACTGGGGGATGTCGGCGGGCGTTGTGGATATCGAGTACGCCCCGGCGCTGCCGCTCGCCTCGCGCAGATTTGCCGATTTCTTCCGCGACAGCCTGATCCACAGAGCCGCTACACCGTTTTTGACGCCGTTTTATAACCAGAGCGGCGAGATCGTAGGCTCCCGCCAGCGCGAGCTGAGCTTAGAGCAGATCATCAATATGGATTATCTGGTCGATAATGTGATCGGAAGTATTCCGACCTACGATGAGATGACAGACGTCGGGCGCAAAACCGTTGAGACGGCAGGCGTATGGCAGTCAAAGCTGAAAGCGAATGAGAAGGAAGGGACGGCGTCATGAGGATTTTAGCCGTTGCTGACGTACCCTCCGACCGCTTTTATGAGTATTACAAGCCCGGCAAGCTCGACGAGTTCGACCTGATCCTTTCCTGCGGCGATCTCAGACCGGAGTATCTGGAATTTTTGGTCACGATGGCGCGCTGTCCGCTTGTCTACGTCCACGGCAATCATGACGACAGCTACGGACGCGAGCCGCAGGGCTGTATCTGTGCGGACGATACGATCGTCGAATGTGAGGGCTTGCGCATTTTGGGACTGGGCGGGTCCTACCGCTACCGCGACGGCGCGTATATGTATACCGAAAAGCAGATGCAGCACCGTATCCGAAAGCTTTGGATGCCGCTGAAAAAGCATCGCGGCTTTGATATCCTGCTGACCCATTCTCCCGCATACGGGCTGAATGATTCGGAGCATATTTCTCACCGCGGCTTTGCATGCTTGAACACTTTGATCGAAAAATATCAGCCGTCCTATTTTATCCACGGGCATGTCCACCGCAACTACGGGATCGACATCCCGCAAAAATGCACTTTCGGCAAAACAACAGTCGTCAACGCGTTTGAGTATTGTATTATAGATTGGGATAGGTGACAGTATGAAGAATAAGAATCAATTGATCAAGAGGATCATCATGAGTATCCTCGGCGTCGCGATCTGCGGCATCAGCGTCGGGATGTTCAAATTCGCCGCGCTGGGCGTCGACCCGTTCCAGTCGCTGATGAGCGGGCTTGACGCGGTGATCCCGATCCGCTTCGGTACGCTGTATGTGATCGTGAACGCGGTACTGCTGCTGTTCGCCTTGATATTCGACCGCCGCAAGATCGGCATCGCGACCTTGATCAACCTCTTTCTGCTGGGCTATATCGTCGAGTTTTCACAGGGCTTGTGTGAAAAGCTGATGCCCGACGCGCCGATCTGGCTGCGGGTCGTGATCCTGCTGATCGCGATCGTAATCCTTTGTCTGTCGTCGTCGCTGTACTTCACGGCGGATCTGGGCGTCTCCACCTACGACGCGGTCGCGCTGGTCTGGTCGCAGCGCCAAAGCAGGATCAAGTTCGCCTACTGCCGCGTGATCTGCGACCTTGTGTGTGTGGCGATGGGCGTTGTGCTTCTCCTGCTGTCGGGACAAACGGTCACCGAAATCTTCGGTTCCGTCGGCGTCGGCACGATCATCACCGCGTTCTTTATGGGACCGCTGATCACCTTCTTCAACGTTCATGTTGCGCAGCCGATGCTCGGCAAGCCGAAAGAAGGGAAAAGCGATGGAGGCTGAGATTGTCAAGCTGGAATTATGCGATTTTGAGAAATGCGGCAATATCTGGGATCTGCAAAAGCACAGCGACCTCGCGGAGCAATTCTATCGGGAAATGCGCGAGGGTATCCGCTCGACCTTCGTTTATCGGATCGACGGCGAATTCATCGGCGAGATATCGATGGTAACAGAGTCGGATGATCCCGACTATACCGTCCCCGGTAAGCGCGTTTATTTGTCGCGTCTGATCGTGAAAGACATTTATCGGCGTCAGGGCATCGGCAGAAAGCTGACAGACTTTGTCATTCAGAACGCAGCGGAGCGGGGATACAGCGAGATGTCCGTCGGCGTCGATCTGGATAATTATCCTGCGCTGAAGCTCTATTATGAAGCGGGCTTTGATACAATCCTGTTTGTCGGCGAGGACGAATGGGGTAAATTTGTTAAGCTGCTCAAGCGTTTATAATACCCGAGTGACACCGAGAAAAGCGATTGAATCGAAATAGTGATCCCCGCTGCCGTATCTGACAGATACAGCAGCGGGGATGCTTTTGCGTTGTTCTGTTATCAATCTGATAAGAGGGGATCACGTCATCAGCTTACGTTATGATCTCTGCGCGGCTGCCGCCGGAGCGGTCTTTTTTGATGACGATCTGTTTGTCTATCTTCTCCTTCAGTTCGTTGACATGCGAAATGATGCCGACCAGTCGGTTGCCCTCACTGAGGGACGCCAGCGCATTGATCGCGTTCTTGAGGGATTCGTCGTCAAGCGTGCCGAAGCCCTCGTCCACGAACATGGTATCGAGCCGGATACCGCCTGCCGCGGACTGTACCTCGTCGGAGAGACCGAGCGCGAGCGACAGCGACGCCTTGAAGGATTCGCCGCCCGAAAGGGTGCTGACAGAGCGCTCGCTGCCGTTATAGTGGTCGATGACGTCGATGTCGAGACCGCTCTGGGAACGCTTGTTGTCTGCTTCGACGCGGCGCTTCATCTCATACTGACCGCCGGACATCACCATGAAGCGCGTGTTCGCGCGGGCGATAACGCGGTCAAAGTAGGTCATTTGGATGTATGCTTCGAGAGTGATCTTGTCCTTGCCGTTGATATCGCCGTTTGCGGTATCGGAGAGGGCTTTTGTCAGCTTGTAGCGCTGTTCCAGTTTTTCTGCCTCCGCCTGCTTGCCGATAATGCTCTGCAGGGTCTTGCTGTTGGCAGCATAGCGGTTGCTGATGATTTCACGCTTGCGGTTCAAAGACTCTTTCTGCACAGAAAAATCTGCTTTTTCGGTTTTCAGCTTTTCTTCATCGAGCTGTACCGCCTCGGCAAGCTGGGATTCGAGCTGTACGCGTTTGCCGATCAGCTGTTCCAGAATTTGCTTTTGATCGCTGTGTTTCTTTTCCGCAGCTTCCTTTGCCTGCTTCAATGCGGCGATTTTATCCTCCAGCGTTTTCAGGTGCTCCTCCGCTGACCTTTTATTTTTGAAGCGCAGGTTCTGTTTCAGCTCGTCAAGCTGCTTGGTCAATTGGAGTTTTGTCGCGGACTTTGCCGAGAGTTCCTTTTCAGCCTCAGAGATTGAAGTCTGTAATGTGTCGATCGCATCCTGCTTCTCGGGAATAAGAGTATCGAGACGGGCTTTGCGGTCGATCTTTATTTGCAGATCTTTGAGGCGCTTGTCCAGATCGCTGATGCTGTCCGTCAGCTCGGTGATGTGCTTTTCAAGCAATTCTTTCGCCTCGCTGAGCTCTGCGTCAATACCGTTTTCTTGAAGCTGTTTTATCAGCGATTCCTTCTTGCTGTCGAGACTGCCTTTGAGCTTGGCGCATTCCGCGCTGAGATTCTGCGCCGATTTCTGCATTTTGTCCGCCTGCTTCTTCGCGTCCTTCAACTGCTTTTCGGTCGGAGCGGCGGACGATTTCTGTGCCGGGGAGGGATGCTCTGTTGAGCCGCAGACGGGACAGGGCTGACCGTCCTGCAGGCCTTCGGCGAGGATGCCCGCCTGCTCTCTCAGGAACGCGGCGTTCAGCTCGTTGTACTCGCTCATGAATTGCTCCGCGATCTTGATGGAACGGTTGCATTTTTCTTGAACCGATTGCAGAGCTTCAACATCGACCTCGTAATCATCAATCAGAAGCTTGATGGTGCTCAGTTCGGTTTTCTTCTTTGCGGCTTCATCTTTCTTTGCATCACATTTGATCTTCTCTTCCGCCGCGCCCTCGATCGCGGTTTTTTCTTCTTTCAGCTTTTGGAGGGCTTCTTTTTCCGATTGCAGTTTGTCTTTGTGAGTGTTGATCGTGTCAGTTGCTGTTCTGATCTCTCTTTCAAGCGCGGTGAGGGATTTACCGAGATTCTCGTGCTTCTCATAATCCGGCATTTCGGCATTCAGCTTGCCGACCTCAGCAGTGAGGCTATCGATCTCTTGATACGCCTCTTGGGCGGTAGCGACTTCCGCTTTCAATACGGTCAGCTTTTCGCCCTCGTCACTGATCTGCTTCTTGACTGCTTCGGCGGACGCCTTCGCTTTATGATACTCGTCGACCTTGCCCAGATCGCTGTTCAGCTGAGCGAGTTTCTGATCAATCCCGCTGAGCCTTCCATCCAGCTTTTTCAGGCTGTTCCCGTCAGCCGTGTTGATTCTCTCGAGTGCTTCTACTGCTTCGGCGATCGGGAGCTGGTGACGCTTTGCTCTGTCGATCAGCAGATACTCGTCGCTGTCGTCGTCGCAGACGATACCGGAGATGTACTGTCGGATGCTTCTGTCAGCTTCACTCAGACGTTTTTCAGCTTGGTTTTTTTCTGCTTTGAGCTTTTGCTGAAGCTTTTCGTAGTTTTCCGTCTTGAATATCTGACGAAAAATCTCTTTTCTTTTGTCGGTCGAGGCAAGCAGGAGCTCTTTGAATTTGCCCTGTGCGATCATAGCAATTTGCATGAATTGCCTGCATTCCAGTCCTATGATCTGATAGATCTTGTCGTTGACATCATCGGAATCGGTTATCACGGAATGATCCGGCAATTCCAACTCACGGTCGGCAGTCTCTTTGGTAAAGCCGTCGCCTCTTCGTTTGGGACGCAGATATTCGGGATTGCGCTTGACGCGGTATTCCTTTCCGCCGCAGGAGAACAACAGCTCCACAAAGGTCGGGACAGAAGCGTCCGCATACTTGGAACGCAGCATATTGGGCGTGCGTTCCTTGCTGCTGGTCTCTCCGTACAGAGCGTACACGATCGCATCGAAGACGGTCGTCTTTCCTGCGCCGGTATCGCCGGTGATCAGGTACAGACCGCTTTGTCCCAGCTTGTCAAAATCTATGGTTGTCTCTCCCGCGTAGGGTCCGAACGCGGACATCGTTAACTTTATCGGTCTCATGTCAGCCCTCCCATACGCTTTCGATCATGCCTTGCAGATAGGTCTGCTGGTCCTCATTAAGTTCTTGACCGTTCTGCACGCGGTAGAAATCACCGAACAATTCGAGCGGAGACTTCGTTTCTGCCTGCGCTTCGGGCAGCAGTTCATTTCCTGCGCGGGTGCGCTGATTGTCGTAGTCGAGCTTCATCAGGTTGTGATAGATCGTTCTCAGCTTGCCGACCGCGTCGGGGATATCGTCTTCGTCGGTCAGGGTGATATGAACATAATCCTCCCGATAGTTCGTGCCGCTATAGTAGCTCTTTGCTGTCAGCTCATTGTAGGAGCCTTTCAGCTCGACCATATCATGCTTCGGGGTGAGAGGCACGGTGTGGATGGAGAGCGTACCGTCATCGGCTAACTCGCCGACAGTCACGGACTTCTCGTCCTTCACTTCGGAGAAGGAGTATTTCAGCGGGGTGCCGCAATAGCGGATCTTTTCGCTGCCGCAGTTCTGTGCGCGGTGGATATGCCCCAGCGCGACATAGTCGAAGCCGGCAAAAACCTCGGCATCGATATTGTCCGTCCCGCCGACGGACACATCCTCGGACTCGGTGCGCAAGGAACCCGTTACGAACTGATGGGTGACGAGGATATTGCGCTGTGCGGTATCGATCTTCATCGCGTCTACAGCGACCTTGAGCGCGTCGTTGTAGGTATTGATCTTCTCGCTTTCAAAGTACGGGCGCACGTGCGCGGGCTTGATGAACGGCAAAAGATATATGTTCACGCCATTGACCGTGAACGGCTTTACCTCTCCGCGATAGACGGGTGCAATATGGACGCCGCTTCGGTCGATCAGGCGCGAACCGAACGCCAGACGCTCGGGGGAATCATGGTTGCCGCTGATGATGAACACCTCCGCCTCACGCTTTGACAGGCGGTAGAGGAAGCTGTCGAGCAGCTCCACCGCCTCGGTGGTCGGGACGGATTTGTCGTAGACGTCGCCTGCGATCAGCACGGCATCGGGCTTTTCGTCGTCGATGATCCCGAGGATCTGATTCAGGATGTATTCCTGATCCTCCAGCATCGACATTTCGTTAACGCGTTTTCCGATATGCAGATCGGAAAGATGAATGAATTTCATAAAACCTCAATACTTTACTTTTCGGATTCACTATTATTTCTATTTAGTAATTTTATATCATCGGCGCTCAGATCTCGTCGAGTGAGTTCAGCATGACAAAGTCTTTGAATTTGCAGTGGTACACCGTGCTGGTAGAGTAATCGAGTTCATCGTTGGTGATGATGATCTTTTTGACGAGGTTATCGATTCCGGCAAAAGCCGAAAACTCGCGGTCATACGCTTTTTCTTCTGCCACGCTGTAGGCGACTTGAATGAGGTATACCTTATTATCCTTTTCCGCACGGAAATCGATCTCGCGCCCGGCGTTATTGAATACCGTTACCTCATAGCCCAGATACAGCAGTTCGTTCAGCACAGCGTTCTCAAAGTTATGCGTCAGGTCATAGCGGTTGCCGGCGCAGCGTATACTGTTGAGGGACACATCCTCGTCGTAAAGCTTTTGATAATAGCTCATTTTTGACTTTGCCTTCTGCGAATACTGCGGGACCTCATTGATCACATAAGCTTCTTTCAGATAGGAGAGGTACTTGATGACCGTCGGCGTTGATATTTTGATTCCCTGACTGACCATATACTTCGTGACGGACTGAGCGCTGAATATCCTCGCGTTTGATACCAATATGAAGTCGACCATCTTTTCAAAGACGTCGGCTTTTTTGATTTTGTATCGGTTTTCGAGATCGTTGTAGATGATCGTGTCGTTCAGGTCGGACAGATATCTCTTTTTACTGTCGAGGTCGGGCAGCTCGAATGATGCGGGGAAACCGCCCCAAACCAGATAATCGGTGACGGATAGCTCCTTGTTAAGTGCAGCGCAGTACTCCTTCGCCTCGCGATATACAAACGGTCTGATTCGGAACGAAACATACCTTCCGCTGAGTTCCTTGGTGAACTCGCCCGATAAGAGCTTGGAGTTGCTGCCGGAGATAAACACGGAGCAGTCCTGCAGTCTCAGTGTTCTGCAGGCTTCCGCCCAGTCTTTTACATTCTGGACTTCGTCGAGGAACACATAGCACGTACCATCATGCCGATTGTTCTTTACATATTCGATCAGCGCGTCGGCGTCGGGGATCTGATTGCGCACGGGCTTGAGGTCGAAATCGAGGAACAGGGTATCCTTGCCCTGAGCGCCGATTTCCGCATACGCCTGCTTGAGCAAAACAGACTTTCCCGATCGTCTGATCCCCGTGATGATCTTGATCAGATCGCTGTCGTAAAAGCTCCTGATCGGATTCAGATAGTGTTCGCGTGTAATCATGATATCACCGCCTATATTTAGTCTGTTAAGACTATAGTAGTATGCCTCTATTGTACTTTATAAATTCATCAATGTCAAGAATTTGTAAAGTTGTACTTAACAAATTCTTGCAAAACAAAAAATCGTTAAGTAAGAAGGCTGATCTCTGATGTACCGGAGGACAGCTCTCTTTTTGCAAAAAGGGTTGTTTTTTCAAAGAGGTGCAGATATAATCAAACTATCAAATCGCTGCGGCAGGAAGGGGTACAGAATGCAAAAGGACAGGCAAGTCGGCTGGACGGCAGTTTTTATCATCCTGCTGCTCGTGGCAGGCGCGTGTAATCTGCTGACCCGCACGGGGTCGGGCTTCTTCAACTCGCTGATGTTCAGTCTGAACTTTGTGATCTATGCAGGACTGCTCCTGCTGTGGAGCCATTCGGTGCGGGTACGGCTGCTGCCGACGCGGGCGCGGCGCTATCTGGTATCTGCGGCGGCGTTGATGCTCGCCTATCTTATGCTGCGCGTCACCAAGTACCGCATTGTCATCAACAGCGTTTTTCTGTCGCGGTATCTGGTATATGCCTACTTTGTGCCGATGGTGATGATCCCGACGCTGTTTTTGATGACGTCCATCTGTATCCGCAGGGGTGAGGACAAGACGGACGGGATCGACGAAAGACTTTTGCTGATACCCGCATTCATTCTCTCTTTGTTCGCCCTGTCGAACGACTGGCACAGGCTGATATATTGTCCTGAAATCTCGCTCTCCGATTTCTTTGTGGAATCGGGGACGTATACCTACGGCTTCGGGCTTTACGTCCTGTACGGATGGATCGGTCTGACGCTGGCGGTCGGGTTCTTCCTCCTGCTGAGAGAGTCGGGCAGCCGCTCAAAAAAAGGAACAGTCCTCCTGATCGGCGACGTACTGCTGTGGCTTGGCTTGGTGCTGCTTTGCATTTTAGTTTTTTACCGTTATGATTTGCCGCGCATGTTCGGCATCCCGGAGATTCATATTTTCGGTATGCTGGGGATATTGGAAATCTGCATCCAATGCCGCCTGATCCCGCATAACGAGGATTATCGGGCGTTTTTCCCTGAGATGGATCTTCCGCTGATGCTGACGGATCGACAGCTTGCGCCTGTTTATCAGACGAGGGTGAAGGTATCGGCTCAGCCCGAGCAGCTTTCCGAAGCGCTGAGAGCGCCGCTGTATACGGATGAGGACACGAAGCTCTCGGGGATGAAGCTCAGCGCCGGATACGCCTTTTGGACGGAGGATGAACGAGAGCTGAATCGGGAGAGGAGCCGCCTCGACGAGGCGAACGAGCTGCTCAGCGAGGAAAACGATCTGATCAAGGCGGAGCATACGCTAAAGGAAAAGATGGCGCACATCGAAGCGCAGAATCAGGTCTACGACCGCATCGCGATCGCGCTCTATCCAAAGCAGCAGGAAATTGCCGCCCTGCTGGAGAACGTTCGACCCGAGAAGGAGAACTTCCGCGCGGTGCTCGCCCGATGCTGTGTGCTGAACGCTTATTCCAAACGCAAGAGCAATCTGCTTTTGCTGTCGGAGGAAACGCTGCCCGAGCGCAACCGTGAGCTGTTCCTCGCCATGCAGGAATCCGCGCGATATCTCAAATACTGCGGCATCGAGGCGGCGGCGACGGGCGAGGAATTCTCGACTCTTCCGCTTTCGGCGATCCACGTGCTGTACGATACCTTTGAGCTGATCGTCGAAGCGTATCTCGACCATATGAAGAAGATGACGGCGTCGCTGATGGAGGACGGAATCCGTCTGGCGGTCGAGACCGCCTTTGATCCGCCCTTGAGCGGAACGCCGCTGCCGGTCAGCCGTCAGAACGCTGACGGCTACACCTTCCTGACTGTTCGCGCGAAGAAGGGAGGGGATGTCCGTGACTGAACTATCATCGGTGATGTCAGGTTTTTCGGGAGCGGCGCTGTGTCTGATCTCTTTGTTTCTGGTGATCGGACAGCTAAGAGCCGTATACCGTTTATCGGGCAGCGGCAGAAAAGGCATGTTCGCGCTGAGCGCATGTAATCTGATTTTCGGGTTCATGCTGTTCACTATGCTGATGGATTTTGCCCGCTATACAGAGAAGCCCGAGATGCATGGAGCGCTTCTTGCTTTCCAAAAGTCGTTATATCATATGCCGTGGCTGATCTGCGCGGCGGCTGAGGCGGCGTCAGCCGTGATTTTGGGAATTTGTCTGATTGCCGCAGCCCGCCACCGCAGCAGTCATCTGTCGGCTGATGACATCCGCGAGGCGATCAACCGGATGCCGGAGGGGATCGCCGTTAGTGCGACCGACGGAACGGTCCTGCTGAGTAATCTGAAGATGAATGAGCTGAACCGCTTGTTGACAGGCAGAGCCTTATATAACATCGGGCGCCTTTGGCAGACCGTCACTGAGGGCGGCGAGGAGCAGAGCGGTCGGTATTTGATCCCCACGGCAAAGGGATCGGTGTGGATGTTCGCCCGTGAACCGCTTTTGATCGGCGAGCGGGAATACAGCCGGCTCACCGCCTCGGACGTGACGGAGCGGTACCGTATTATCGAAGAACTTCGACGGAACAACGCCCACCTTTTAGAACTGCGCAGCCGTATGAAGGCGGTCACCGACCTGTCGGGCGACATGTTCATCGCGCAGGAGGAGTCGGCGGCGCGCGTCGCGCTGCATAACCAGCTCGGTCAGGTGCTCTTGATGTGCCGTCATTACTTCGAGCATGAGCAGGACAGCGATCCCGTGATGGTCTATATGACGACACGGCAGATGAATCTTTTCCTGCTCGGAGAAGCGGAGGAGCCGATCCGCGAGCAGGGCGACGACCTGCAGCAGGCGCTTTCTATGACGCAGAGCATCCATGTCAAGGCAGAGCTGACGGGCGGCGTTCCGCAGAATGAGACTGCCCGCGGGATACTCGCGATGGCGATCCGCGAATGTGCCGCCAATACGGTCAAGCACGCGGAGGGGGATACTCTCTATGCGGATATACAGCGCAAAGGTTCCGATTTCGTCTTTACCCTGAAAAACAACGGCAAAGCGCCGAAAGACGTCGTTACCGAAAGCGGCGGACTGCTCTCCCTGAGAAAGAGCGTTGAAGCAGCGGGCGGAGAAATGCGGATCGAGAGCCTGCCGCACTTTATCCTGACCATCAGAATACATTCAAATGGTTAGTTTCACTTAAATGATTAGCGGAGCGCTTTCACCGCCCCTAACGAGGGAGATTCCGCAGAAATGTTTATACCGCCCCCTCGTCATAGGGGGCGCTGATAAACGCTTGCTCCTCATTCGACTGAATCTAAACTTTCGTGTAAACAGAGTACATGGGGTTGTCGTATCACATACGGCGACCCCCTTATTTTTTTGGGATTTTTAAAAAATATCTTCAAAAAATGGTACAGATGGGTGATATACACGGGGGATTTCTGCTGATATCAAAAAGTATAACGACTGCGTACAGCTCGGCAACGAGATCAAAGCCGAGATCGAGCAGATGCGCGGCGGCTTTTACGGCATGAGCCAGCAGGATATCATCAACGCGGCGAACCGTGCCGTCGAGCAGCAGATGGATACGCTCCGTCAGGCGCAGACCGTTGCGGCGCAGAATACCTCGGGCGCGTGGGTCTGCTCCTGCGGTCAGCATAACACCGGAAAATTCTGTGAGAACTGCGGCTCGCCGCGTGTGTGATCACCGATCGCAGATATATGATCCATCATTATCGTCAATAGCAGATAAAATGAATCAGTGTTTTCGCTGTTCATACTAATCCTTGATAAAATGATTTAATCAGATATTAGGGTTAAATTTCGCATAGCGAGGCGGGTGACGCAGGCAGGCTGGCGCCCGTCAAGGAGCCCAACAAAGCTATGCGGGATTTAAATCAATAGATGATAAAGGATTTAATTGAGGATTAGTATCAAATACAATAGGAGGAATACCCATGAAAAAGATGTTAGCCATTATTCTGACAGCGGTCATGCTGTTCACGGCGCTGCCGATGACAGCGTATGCCGCTGACGCTGACACAGCCGCGACCGGCGCGACAATCATCGATTCGGTCGCTGTTACGATCGACCCGCCCGCCGCGGGAGAATCGCCGTCCTATACCGCCGCCGTCCCCGAGGGCGCGGGATATATGGTAGATGATTATACTCGTTATTCTTGGCAAAACGGCGTATGCTGGCTTGACAGCGAAGGCGACGCGATTCGTTCGGATGATTCGTTTTATGCCGGTGAGAAGTATACCGTAGAAATCATGCTGGTGCCGACCGACAGCAGCTATGCGTTCGCTGACAGTCTGTCCGAGCTCAGCGCCACCGTCAACGGAGCGGCTGCGCAGATCGATGATGACGCCTATTTTGATTCCGAGGGCAAGAGGCTCTATGTACGGTACACCTTTACCTGTCCCGAGGAATTTGAGAATACAGTCATCGATTTCGTTGCGGTCACGATCGACCCGCCCGTTGCAGGAGAAAAGCCGTCCTATACCGCCGCCGTCCCCGAGGGCGCGGGCTATATGACAGCGGATTATAATTTGTATTCTTGGCAAAACGGCGTATGCTGGCTTGACAGCGAAGGCGACGCGATCCGTTCGGATGATTCGTTCTATGCCGGAGAGAAGTATACCGTAAAAATCATGCTGGTGCCGACCGACAGCAGCTATGCGTTCCCTATCGATCCGTACGAGCTCAGCGCCACCATCAACGGAGCGGCTGCGCAGATCGATGATGACGCCTATTATGATTCCGAGGGCAAGAGGCTCTATGTACAGTACACCTTCACCTGTCCCGAGGAGTTTGAGAATACAGTCATCGATTTCGTCGCGGTCACCATCGCCCCGCCTGTCGCGGGTGAGAAGCCGTCCTATACCGCCACCATCCCCGAGGGCATGGGCTATATGGTCGAGGACTATACCGCAACTTGGTATAAAAACGGCGTTCTTTGGAAAGTTGAAAACGGAAATCTTCTGTCTCCCGATTCTTCTGTTTTCAGAGCAGGAATGCGATATACCGTATTGGAATCGCTGGTGCCCGTTGACGACAGCTATGCGTTCGCTGACGAAGCCGATCTCAGCGGCACCCTCAACGGAGAAGACGCGACCGTCGGCGTCTTCTCCGCGGGAAAAAATATCTTTGTAAGGTATACCTTCACCTGTCCGGGTGAACCAGACTGGACAACGATCGATACCGTTGCGGTCACGATCGACTCGCCCGTCGCGGGAGAACAGCCGTCCTATACTGCTTCTGTTCCCGAGGGTATGGGGTATATGGTGGAGGATTATAACCTGTATTCTTGGCAAAACGGCGTATGCTGGCTTGACGCGGACGGCGACCCGATCGATCCTGACAGCAGCTTTTATGCCGGGGAGCAGTATACCGTAGCGATCAGGCTGGTACCGACCGACAGCACCTATGCTTTCGCTGACAGTCTGTCCGAGCTCAGCGCTACCGTCAACGGAAAGACCGCAACGATCGATTCCGAAGCCTATTATGATTCCGATGGAGAGAAGTTATATGTACAGTATACCTTCACCTGTGAGGAGCCCGGCTATACCGTCAGCTTTGCGTCAAACGGCGGCTCCGGCTCGATGGAGAGCGTCACCGGTCTGCATGCCGGCGATACCTATACCTTGCCCGATTGTGCCTTTGACCCGCCCGCCCTTAACGAGGACGCTCCCGACGGCTACTACTTCCTCTACTGGAACGCGAGCCCCGGTTATTACTTTGCAGGAAGTGAAATGACCATCACGGGCGACGTCGTCCTCACAGCCGTCTGGCGCGAGGCGGTGTATGTGGACGTGGAATTCCGCACCGATTACGGCACAGCGCCCGACCCGCAGAGAGTCCTCTTCCGCGGGTACGCGACGCAGCCCGCGGATCTGACGAGCGAGGGACGCATCTTCCTCGGCTGGTATGCGAATCCTTATACAGACGTACCCTTCGACTTTGGCGAGCAGATCACAGGCGACACGATCATCTGGGCTAAGTGGGAGCTGATCGAATATGACGTGACCCTCTCGGCGGGTGAGAACGGCACGGCAAGCCTTTCCTCGGATACCGCGACGATGGACAGCGTTGTCAGCGTTACCGCCGCTCCCGACGAGGGCTATGAGATCGATCAGATCACCTATACCCCCGCGGGCGGTACGCCGACCAATATCACCAAGAGCAGATACTTCATCATGCCTGCCGCTGACGTGACGGTGAGCGTCACCTTCAAGCCGGTCAAAGCCGCGATCCTCGGCGACGCTGACGGCGACGGGACAGTGACCTCGGTCGATGTCACCTATATCCAGCGCAGCATCGCGCGCATCAACACCGGCATTGCTGAAGACGTTTTGATGAACGGAGACGTTGACGGCAACGGCAAGCTGGAGATTACCGACGCGACCTATATCCAGCGGTTTTTGGCGAAGATGGAAACATCGTACGCGATCGGAAAAGCGAAATAAGAAGAAAATAAGAAGTAAGAAATAAAAACAACGCCGTATACGGGAGCGAACCTGTATGCGGCGTTTGCCTTCTGCTTAAAACGGACGTATTTTTTGCCCGCTGTTATAGTGTCATGATGTTGATTATCATATTATGCATCGATGGTGGAGATCGTCAGCGTGGTTTCCTCTAATACATCCAATAAAACGCGTACCGTATCAAGAGAAGTAAAGATCGTCACGCCGTTCTCAACAGCCGTCTGACGGATCGCGGTGCCGTCCTCATAGTGGACGCCGGATAGGATGGCACGGGTGTTGATGACGTAGCTGACATAGCCCGCGCGGATCGCGTCGAGGATCTGGGTAGAGCCCTCGCTGAGCTTTCTCAGGGTTCTGGTGCGGATACCGTGATCGCGCATCGTCTTAGCGGTCAGGTCGGTCGC
>JAFRBX010000010.1 GCA_017404665.1 Ruminococcus sp. | reverse complement strand
TGTGTTGACGTAATCGGGATTGTAATAATGGTAGCCGATGAAGACACTCGCGTCGGATGATGAACCCTTGTTCATATTCAAGGGCAGGCAGTTAGTGGCGCCCTGCGTGAGCAGGTCTTTCATCGCCTCAGCCTCTGTATCACCTACGCCGACAAAGAAGCTGTCGATACCGGTCAGATCCGTATTTGTCTTTTGGTGGATATACAAAACATCCTTGGTATCGCCGTAGGGCACCGCGTATTCCGCCGGCGCCGTAACATTGCCGTAAAAGTCCTTTTGCGCTGCGATATCGCCGCGATCGACCGTCAGCACAGTGGACAATCCCGGCTCAAAGACCTTTTCTGAGATTTTGATCTCGGTCAGCGCGTCTCCGGTAGAGCTGCCGCCCGAGCTGGTCGTGGTATACAGGTAATACTGCTCGCCGTTCGGGGAGGTGATCGGAACAGGATTCTTTGACGAGAGATTCTGAACCAGCGAGTACTTGGCGCCGTTCACTGTCAGGGTCTCAGTCGGACTCTTGCCCTCCTCAGGCTTGTATCGCAGCAAGCCGTGTACGGCTTTTGACGGATTATCGGTATAGGTCACGCCCAGATAAGCGGCGTTTGTATTATAGCTTTGCGAACTGACGTCGCCGCTGTAATGCGGGTCGTAGGCAGCGCTTTTATTATACCACGCCTCGGCAGGATAAACAGCAAGACTCTGGTTATGGATCTCAGCTGAAGCGCATAGCAAAGCAATATAGCAGGAATCATTGGCGAAATCGTCGTATGTTTCCCGTTCTGCTTCTATCCATTTTGAATCGGGATTATACGTCGCCACTTTTACGGAGGCGATATACCTGCCCTTAACGGGAGCCGCGCGGTTGATATACAGATATGCCGGACTGCACTCGCCGCTTTTATCGTGGAGGTAATAAGCAAGATTGAGCGGATTTTTTTCGTAGGGGAACTTCACATCCTGAACAGAGGCAAAGCCTTCCGGGACCTCTTTGCTGCTGCTGAGCACCAGATCACCCGGCGCTAAAGGCTGATATCCCGACTTATATCCGCAGGCATAAAGCATACGGGGCTGACTGACGGTCGTCTCCCATTTGACGCCCGGAATCACATTATCGACATATTTATTCCAAGAGGTTAAGGATTGTCCCGAATTGACGGTAAAGTCATCGTAATTGTTGAGCTCATAGTGGTAGATGCTGTTTTCCCCGATATTGGTGCCGAGCTGCATAAATACAGATGTGATCCCATATCCTGTCTGTGCGTAGTTGGATTCTTTATTGCCGGTATAGGCGTTGAGCAAGGTCGCAAAGTTCTTCATTCTCGGCGTACCTGCATAGAACTGAACGTCGTACAGCGCACGTTTCGGGTTATAGGAAGTGGTATAGCACAGATAGGTCGTGACGTTGCTCGTTGAACGATACGAAGCGGATTGCAGGCCGATTTTTTCATAGCTCCATTCTCTGCCTTTTGTAAAATCTTCTTCTCCAAGCAGCTTACCGCCGAGCTTCTGTGCATATTCTTTGAGTGACCAGCCGGATTTTTCGGCGTCTTTACCGCTGACGAAATACAGTCCTGAAACATACTCTGTACCGGATGTGTATTTTTCCGAGGGAGAGAAGAAAACATATTTCGTGTTATCCCACTTGTCGGATTGATCACAGGAGTTAAAGTTATACGGCGCGCCGCCGAAATAGCAAACGGCTTCATAGCCTTCTTTTCTGTCGGACAGTTTATCGGCTATCTGGATATCGTCGGCGAGGATCGGCGAGCCGACTGACGCATCTTTTGTATAACAGATCGAGTTGTCGTATCCGTCGTAGCCTGCCGCGGTATATTTGACCGTACCGTAGGTGACCGCCTGAGAGGTGGATTTGATCTTCGCCATACGTATATCGGTAACAGCCGCTTTCTCGTTCGTCGTGACGGTATAGCCGAGATACGAATAGTATCTTATTGTTTTTAAGCCGAATTTTATGCTTTGTGTGGCATTGGGCGTCAAGTTGACGTCAACGACCTTATAACCCTGTTGCGTCAGCTTGTTTTTTGCTAAGGTCTCGTTATCCTCGCAGGATAAATAGAGCGAGGCAATGTATTGTTTCTTTTCGGCGGGAGCGGGCTGCGTTTCTGCCGGAGCAGTCGTTTCCTGCTGTTCTTCGCCCGCGTCGGCAGCTTCGTCCTGTGTCTTTCCTTCCGGCTCATCCTCGTTCTTTACCTCAGTCGTGTTCGGGGTTTCTCCCGGGCAGGAAAAGAACAGGAATACGGCAGGCGCCTCTTTCTCTCTGACGTTCGCGTTGAGATTGGCGGCGAAGAGCTCGTCAAAATTCTTGACCGCCTTATATCCCGCCGGATTCTCGGCGTCGTTTTTCTTTACGATAAACGGCGCGCCCTCGTTAGGCACGACGATCGGCTTGCCCGCCTCGATATTCTGTGAGGAATACAGCGCGTTCCACTGCTTTCCCTCATAGGCGTTCAGGTCAGCCTTGCCGTCGGGGCTTTGTATGAGGTCATACCGCAGCAAGCCTCGGTTGTCGGTATCGTTATGATCGACGCTCAGATCCATTGCTACCGTTGGTATCGTCGTATAGTCGAGGTCGTCACATTCCGGTTTCAAGACCTCATACAGGAACACAATGACCATAACGATGAGGATAAGAAGTGTGGCGATGCGGCTGATTGTTCCGATAAACGCGGCGATTTTTCCGAGACAGCCAAAGATCAGATAAACGGTAAAGTGCTGCCACGCCCAGACAGCCGCGCTTTCTCCGATCCATCCGATAATCGTCACAGGGAGCGAGGCCAATACCGAGATCCCCGCAAGGGATATCGCTTTTGAAAGAATCGTGGAAACGCCGTCGAGCACTTCGATCACCTTGTTGCGCTTCACCAGATTATCCGCCGTATCCTTAAGGTTCGTATATCTTTGCGCGTCGCCGGTGACAGCGCACTCCTGTTCAAAAATCTTTTGATCCACGCCTGTCCATACAGAGATAGACTCGGTGTTATCGTGATCGCGGCAAAGCCCCTTCGCTTCGCCGAGCAATTCGTTGAACTGTCCTTCCGCCGACGAGAGCTCGGTCATATAATACACGCAGCACTGAAAGCCTGTCATCTGTGTGGTGATGATCTGACCCGGGGTCATAGAGGCGATCAGCGGGTAGAGGTTTCTCAGCTCTGCCTTATTACTGAGCGTCAGGTTTCCCATTTCGACAAACCAATCGCCGAGGAGTGTGTCATCGTCGAATTTGTATTGGTTGAGCACGTCATACGCTGAGATATAGAGCGATTCTGTTCCGTGCGCGTTCATTTCCTCTGCGGATACTTCTTCGGGGTCAAGCTCCGGCAGCGTGCCGCCGTTTGCGTTTACCCGTGCCATACCGTTCTGAAATTTGGTTGAAAAGTCCTGAACCAAGGAAGTCAGCCGTTCCGCGTCTGACAGATACTGTCTGTCGAGTTCGGCGTAAGGATCGGTACCGGCTTCGACGCCGTCCTCGTTCTCGGAGAATTCAAGGATATCCTTATTCCGGTATACGCGGCTTGCCCAGTTGTCCTCGGAGCTGTCGGATACACCCAGCGCAAGAAGGTTGAAGGTGGTCGTGCTGACGACAGAAGCCGTCTGTAAAAACAGCTTTTTCAGCATCGCTTTATCGACCGAGCCGCTGACAAAATAGTCGCCGAGCTTCATATTAACGTCGGGTATCTCATACATATTCAGGAATTTAAGCGCTGTCTGCGCGTTGTAGCTGCCTTTCTGCACCTTTTCTTTAAATTCCCCGATTGTCGTATATTCCTCGTCGATCATAGAATCCACGCCCGGATATTGTCTTGCGACAAGGTCGGCGTAGTTGACGGTGCTGAAACCCGAGGTCATCTGCATCATACGGATGTCGGTGATCGCCTCGTCCTGATTCTCGGTGGTGATATAGCCGAGGACGACAGCGTCTTCATCCGTGCCTTCGTTCAGATTTCCGTCAACTGGAATAAAACCGTCCGCTTCGCAGACGCGTTTTGCGTCTTGTACGGTCTTGCCCTGATAGACGCGCACCTCGCTGACGTACTGCGTCGCGGCTTCCTGAGCTCTCGCGAGCATTCCGAACATCTGGAAATGCGCTAAAAAGCCTATGGTAAGGGCAAGCGCGACGGCAAGCGCCGAGAACAGGAATTTATTCGTTTTCTTCATCATCATTTGCGTCGCTCTGTTCAGCATTTGCTTCATCATCCTTCTTGCCCTCCTTTTTCTTTTTTCTGAAATACAGTAATCCTGTCACGCCCGCGATCAGGATGACGCCGCCGATAATGATGATCAGAGAGATATTGTCCGAGATCACGGACGCAAACAGCGGCGTCGAGACCTCTCTTAAGTTTGTCATCGATAAGGATCGCGCGTAATCGTCGGCGTGAAGATATTTGTTCACCTGATATAGGCTGATGTTCTTTCCTACGGTCGCCGAGCCGCTGCCGGTCGAGCTGATCCCGATATAGGAGCCGTCGTACAAGCCGCCGCTGTACATCTTTGCGGATGAGAAGGTGCCGTTTTGCAGGCAAAGGTTATTGACTGCGCCGTTGGCGGTGTTGTTGCGGATAACTATCCTTTCCGCGACTTCGATATCGCGCATAGAATCAACGTAAACGCCTCCGCCGTATTTACCGGCTGCCTGATTATTCGTAACGGATGAATCGATCAGATAGACAAACTTCGATTCGACGTAGATCCCGCCGCCCTTTTCAGCGGTGTTGTTTTCAATGTTTGTTTTGTATATGAGCACTCTGTTGAGTTTGGAATCGGATTCATCATCGTCGTACACATAGATCCCGCCGCCTTCGTTATTGGCGGTGCAGTCATGAATACGGCAGCTGTCAAGCTTGAAATCCTCACTGTGAGTATATTGGCGGTAAGGGAAAATCGGTATCAGGTAGAGTCCGCCGCCGCATTTCGCACTTCTGCAATTGTTGAATTCCACATGATTAAGGGAGGTTTTGCCGCCGGACTTATAGGCAAAACCGCCGCCGTTCTCTGCGGTGCAGTTATTAAATACAGCATCATTGAAAGTAACCGGACACGACGATGAACTATATACGCCGCCTCCGACTTCGGACCAGCAATTATTGAAGGTAAGATTGTCGGTCAGGATTTCAGCTTTGGTTGATAAACGCAAACCGCCGCCGGTGGATCTTGCTTTGCATTCTTTAAAAGTACAGTCAGACATTGTGCCGATATTTGTACTTGTTTTTACATCATATACACAGAATGCACCGCCGATATCGGATTCGCATTTTTCAAAGGTAAGGTCGTTAAAGGTAATCGCAGGTTTGCCCTTACAGGAAATGGCACCGCCGTTTTCCTCTGAGGTGCAGGATATAAACTTTGTGCCTTCAAGCGTCATACTGCCTTCGCAATGAATCGCGCCGCCGTCAGATGCAGCAGTACAGTTGCTGAAAGTACAGCCTTTGATCGACAGTACGCCGCCGGACTCAACTCTGACGGCGCCGCCATTGGCGTCAGTTGCGACCTGATCGATGCCGCCGTTGCCGGTGGAGTCTGTCAGTGACAGTTCACTGCCGGATTTGACGATAAACGTGGTAAGCGCCCAGGCGTTCGTGAGAATGTGTCCGTTAAAATCAAAGTTTATCGCGCCGGATGTTTCAAGCGAACCCCTCGCCGTAGCATCTTCCAGAAGCTGCACCGTACTGCCCCCGGTCTTTATTGCCTGCTTCCACGCCTCATTGACGGTGGGATAAACCGTCGAAGCACCATCGGGAGAAATGACACTGATCTCCTGAATGCCCCATATACGGAAATCCATCGTTTTATCCGAACTGTTGAACGGAGCTGACCATGCGCTGTATTCCTCGTTCATAAGCTCAACATCATTGGCAAAGAACTTGATTCGTCCTGAATGCTTTCTGACGGTGAAGCCGCCGCCGAAATCGAGGTACAGCCGCATAGATTGAGGTACTTTGCTCCAAAGCTCAAAGGTCTTTGTGATCGTATCGCCTTTCGCGAATTCATCCTTGAGATCAAACTGCTTTGAGTCGTCGCCGTACTTGTAGTTGATCTTCAGTGAGGCGCTGTTCCAGCCGGAGGCTTTGGAATCGTGCGTGATCTCTACCTTGTACATGACGCCGGGCGCGTTTTTCGGTTGGGTGACGAGAGCCGCGTTTGCCGGAATACAGATCGGTAAAGCCGAAAGCGCAAGAATCAGCACGAGGACTGCGGATAAGAATATGCTTACCCGCGATCCTGTATTATGTTTTTTGATTGAGGTCTTTTTCATAGGAACCTCCGTATGGTTTTTTTATACTTCTGTTTTCTTCTTCCTCTTTACAAGGATCGTACCGAGGACGCCGAGGACCGCGCCGAGCGCCAATCCGCCGAAGCCCCAGATCGCGATCATGCCGCCGCCTACAGCGCTTGCGGTCATATTGCCCGCTGACTCGTCATAGGTTTTGACGTCATTGCTGAGCTTAGAGAAAATATACATCGAGTAGTCGCCCGCGACGCTCTGCCATACGGTGCTGAAGGTGGAGTAGTTCTTGAATGCGCCGCTGACGACGTTGACCGCTCCCTTTTCGCCGATCAGGTGGACAAAGCCTTCGTAGCCGGAGGGAGCCTTGTTACTCTTTTGTACAACGAAGTCGGGGGTGAGCGGCTTGCCTGCCTTAGAGTTCTTGGAGGCATAGAGCACGAGCCACTGCTTGCCCTCGTCGGCAAGGAGATCGGCGCTGTCTCCCTTCTGTATTTTATAACCTTCGCCGAAGTATTCCATACGGTTACATTCGACCGCTTTGTAGTTCAGCGTGTAGCTGCCGCCGTCCGCGTCAGTATAGTTATTTACTAAGTAATTTGGGATCGGGAGCTGTTCTATGCTCTTGTCGCGGCAAAGGTCGATGATGGTCATGACTGCGGAGAATACCGCAAGCGCGACTGTTATGAACACAAAAACACGGGATGTAATTACCGAGTAACGGGCATTTCTTACACGGATAAAACTACTATTCTCCGGACCCAAATACTCTCTTGTTGATGCGAACGTTTTGGCATCGAAGATTTCGTCAATAACCAGTTCGTATGCTTGAGGAATTTTCTCAAAACCTGCTGTTGCTATTTTAATAAATCCGCTCCGTGCTGCCATAGAGACAAGCGTCAAGCCGAAGCTCGCAGCAGTCGCCATCCAGCTGATTGCCGTGATCTTTGCAAAGGTGTCAAGCTGCTCCTTCTCGGTACCGGTGGTACCGTCGGCGGTATTGTTCGCGCGCTGTGCGGAACCAGTCAGCGCAACAGAGCCGTCGTCCTTATACAGACCGCGGTCGATATTCTGATAGACCGATACTTCCTTCAGCTTTTCAAAGCCGGAGACGTTCTCCTCGGCATGCTCTTTCCATTCTTCTTCGGACAGGAAAGCGTAGATAGTGAGCTGTTCAAGGCTGACAAAGGGCAGTCCGTAACGCTGACCGTCGGACAGAGAAGCCGCCATCGGTATGAAGATCTCGACGTCCTCGGGGTCGTGCTCTTCAAGGAAGAAGCTGAGCAGCTCGCCCTTTTTGTAATTGCCGCCCTCGTAGTTTTTCAAGCCCTCGTAGATCGAGCCGATCGACAGCCAGTCCTGATATTTCACCAAAGCCGTGGGATCGTTCTTGATATCACCGAAGGCGTTCTTGATGTCCTCTTCGGTCGCGGTGTCAATATGCAGCTTGGAATTCTCGTAGTCGGTCAGCATACCGCGCAGATCGGTGACGGCTAAGCCGAGCGCCGCAGCGTCATCGCCGTATACATTGTCGAGATACTGCACTCGCTTGTTCTCGGTGTTAAGCTCGGGACGCTCTTTCTCTACCTTGTCGAGAAGGTTGTCGTAGCTGGCCGTTGCAAAGCGGTCTATCCATGTATTGTCGGCGGTATCGGTCGCCATCGAAAGCAGGGTCTCGACCGACTTGATGACCTGCGCGTTGCCTTGCATCAAAATGGTGACAAGGTTGGGCAGGTTCTCGGGGTTCGCCGCTTCGACGCTTTCCGAAATACCGACCTTGTCCTGCAACGTCTCGGAGTTGAGCAGGTCGCCCATCTTCATACCGGTATCGTCGTCGGTATATTTATTGAGGACGTCATGAACATAGGTCGCCTTTGTTTTGCCCGCTTTGAGATTGGTGCGGTATTCCTTGATGACCGTCATAAATTCGTTAAGAAATTCCGCGACCTCGGTCTTTTGCTTTTTCAGAAGATTTTTGTAATCCTCAACGCTGTAGTCGCCGTGCATATTCATCACAGCAAGGTCGGTGATCGAGTCGCGTATATTATCGGTGGTCTTGTAGCCCATCATGGCATAGGTCTTGCCGCCGTCGCTGAGGTTGCCCTCGACCGGGGTGAAGCCTTTGTCGCTGAGCGTCTTTTTAGCCGCTTCCGCGTCCTTGCCGTAGGCAACATAGACCTCGGAAACATATTTACCGCCGCTCGCTGCTGCGGATGTTTGCAGGGGGACTATCAGCGCGATCGTCAGCGTCAGTACCAACGCGACGATCATTCTGATTCTTTTCAGTATCTTCATTACACGGTCTCCTTCTTCTTTTTGTTTTTGTTTATCATTATAGCGATGACCGCTCCGAGAGCGCCGCCGATAACGAGTCCTCCGAAGCCGAAGATCGCCCACATACCGTCGCCAAGCGTGGAGGCGGTCATATTGCCCGCGGATTCGTCATAGGTTTTGACGTCATTGCTGAGCTTAGAGAAAATATACATCGAGTAGTCGCCCGCGACGCTCTGCCATACGGTGCTGAAGGTCGAGTAGTTCTTGAACGCGCCGCTGACGACGTTGACCGCGCCCTTTTCGCCGATCAGGTGGACAAAGCCTTCGTAGCCGGAGGGAGCCTTGTTACTCTTTTGTACAACGAAGTCGGGGGTGAGCGGCTTGCCTGCCTTGGAGTTCTTACTTGCGTAGAGCACAAGCCACTGCTTGCCTTCGTCGGCAAGGAGATCGGCGCTGTCTCCCTTCTGTTTTTTATAACCTTCGCCGAAGTATTCCATACGGTTACATTCGACCGCCTTATAGTTGAGCGAGTAATTGCCGCCGTCCGCGTCGGTGTAGTTATTGACCAGATAGTTCGGGATCGGGAGCTGTTCGACGCTCTTGTCGCGGCACAGGTCAATGATGGTCATGACCGCGGAAAATACTGCGATCGCCAGTGTCGTGACTAACACAATAGTGAAAAGTGTACACGCGAAACGTCCTTTGTTGACCGCTGCTAATATCGTCTTGTCTAAGGTTCCCTCATTCACGTCATTGACGATACTCTGATAATAGTCATCAGAAGAATGAGTGATCGCGTCAAAGATCCTACCGCCGAGATTTCCGCCTTGCGGATCCAACATCATAGCGTTTTTAATGATATTTCCCGTTATTTTCTTTGATACATACGTTACTAAAAGACTACCCGCGGTCGCGCCCCAGCTGATCGCCGTGATCTTGGAGAGGGTGTCCATCTGAGATATTTTATCGCCGGTGGTGCCTTCCGCGGTATTATTCGAGCGCTGTGCCGAACCGGTCAGTGCGACCGAACCATCCTCCTTATACAGACCGAGGTCGATATTCTGATAGACAGAAACCTTCTCCAAGCCGTTATAGTTCGCCATATACTGATTGATGAATTCCTTCCAGCCCTCATCTGTTGTAAACGCGTAATTCAAAAGCTGTTCTAAACCGGAGAAGAGCAGACCGTTCCGCTGACCTTCGGACAGTGCCGCCGCCATCGGAATATAAGCGCGGTTATCATCGCTGTTCTCCTCGGAATCGGAGAAGAAAGCACCCAGCTCGCCCTTCTTGAATCTGCCGCCCTCATACTCGGATAAACACTTTTGGATGCTCGCGATCTCGAGGCTGTCCTGATATTGCTTCGCCGCCTTGAGATCATTCTTTATATCGCCGAAGGTCTTTTTGACTTCTTCTTCCGTCATAGACGGAACGTCGAGTCCGGACTTCTTATAGTCATCCAGACGGTTCTTTAACGCGGCGGATTCCAGCGCGAGTATATTGGCGGATTCGCCGTAAAGGTTATCGAGATACTGCACGCGCTTTGCTTCGGTATTGAGCTCGGGGCGTTCTTTCTCAACCTTGTCGAGCAGATCATCGTAGTCGGTCTCGGCAAAGCGGTCGACCCAAGAGTTTTCCGCGGTATCGGTCGCCATCGAGAGCAGGGTCTCGATCGACTTGATGACCTGCGCGTTGCCCTGCAACAGGATGGTGACGAGGTCGGGGAGGTGCTCGTCGTTATAAATTCCGACGCTTTCTTCAATGCCGACCTTGTCCTGCAGGGTCTCTTCGTTGAGCAGATCGCCCATCCCCTGATTGAACTCGTCCTCGATGTATTTGTTCAGCAGGTCATGAACGTAGGTCGCCTTCGCTTTGCCCGCTTTCAGATTCGCGCGGTATTCCTTAATGACCGCCATGAACTCTGTGAGGAATTCCGCGATCTCGGTCTTTTGTTTATTCAGCAGCGTTTTATATTCCTCCACGCTGTAGTCACCGCGCATATTCATCACGGCAAGGTCGGTGATGGATTCGCGGATGTCGTCGGTGGTCTTATAGCCCATCATGACATAGGTCTTGCTGCCGTCGTTGAGGTTGTCCTCGACCGAGGTGAAGCCCTTGTCTTCGAGCGTCTTTTTCGCTTCTTCCGCGTCCTTGCCGTAGGCGACATAGACCTCGGAAACATATTTGCCGGTGTTTGCCGCCGCCGCTGTGTTCAGCGGAACGAGAGCAATCATCGTCAGCGTCAGTATCAGCGCGACGGTCATTCTGATGCTTTTCAGTATCTTCATTACACGGTCTCCTTCTTCTTTTTGTTTTTGTTTATCATTATAGCGATGACCGCTCCGAGGGCGCCGCCGATAACGAGTCCTCCGAAGCCGAAAATGGCTGCGGTTCCTGCGTTAAAGGCGCTTGATGTTTCCTTTCCGCCGGGTTTCTCTGCGTCGGATTCACCTGCCGGAAGCACGGTATTATCTGTCTTATAGAACACATAAACGCTGTAGTCGCTTGTGATACTCTGCCATGTTTGACTGAGCGCGGAATAATTCCTGAAAGCGCTGCTCGCGAGGTTAACGGCGCCAAGTTCGCCGATGATAGTGATCGCGTTCTCATAGTCCTGAGGCGCGTCCTTACTTTTCTCTACAATGATATCGGCAGTGATCGGAGCTCCGGTCGTTTTGTCCGTTGTCGCATAGAGCGCGAGCCACTGCTTGCCTTCATCACAGAGAAGGTCCGCACAACTGCCTTTCTGCGTTTTATAATCCGATCCGAAGTATTCTTC
>JAFRBX010000079.1 GCA_017404665.1 Ruminococcus sp. | reverse complement strand
GCTATGCATTATTTTACTGCTTTTGTTGTCCGATTCCCTTTATTGCACCTCCAACAGTACTTTTCTCAAACTAAATTCTGCCCATTTTCATACTAAATTCCACAACTTTTCCTACTGTGGAATTTACTTTGGGAATTTACGTTTTCTTTAATAGTTTCTTGAGCTCATTTTCATCAAAGGAATATCGTTTATTGCAAAAACGGCAGTGCGCCTCAGCCCCATGATTTTCATCAATCATCGATTGTATCTCCTCGTTTGGCATCGCGGCAATCAGATTGCGGATCACTGCCTTGGAGCAGCCGCAGACATAATCCACCCTGAACTCGTCCAGCACCTCGACCTCAAAACCGTCCAGCGCCGCTTTGCACATATCAAGAGCAGAAAAGCCCTTTGCCAGCATCGTCGTAACAGAATCAAGCTTTGCGACGTTTGCTTCGATCCTGTCAATCGTGCTGTCGTCAGCACCGGGCAAAAGCTGGATGAGCAAACCGCCTGATAAAAGCACCTGCTTGCTCGCTTTATCGATCAGAACTCCCAGTGCGCAAACGGTGGGGATCTGTTCACTTGTTGCATAATAGTTGGTGATATCTTCGGCGATCTCGCCCGAAACGATCGGTATCTTACCGATATAAGGCTCACCTTCGCCAAAATCCTTCATCACGCTGATGATTCCCGCACCGACAGCTTCGGCAACATTCAGCTTTCCGTTATCATAATGGGTCGTCGGACAATCGGGATTGGTCACAAAGCCTTTGACGTTGCCGCGGCTGTCGGCAACTGCCATAAAGGCGCCCAGCTCGCCATCGCCCTCGAAACGGATATTCAATGTAGCCTTAGAGGATTTGAGTTGCGCACCCATCATTGATGCGGCGGAAAGCAGTCTGCCCAGAGCTGCCGACGCGACCAGAGATGTATGGTGGATGACACTTGCTTTATAAGCTATATCTGTAGAGTCGATCGCGGAAACCATAACGGCTCCGTCGCTGGTAATGCATCTGATGATCTTATCCATGACGTTTCATTTTCCTTTCCTTAATTCAGGTATTATTCCTTATTGATCGCCTCAATAATCCTCGCGACAATTATAGCACGGTCGCTGTTATCACGCAGAGACTCTGTCGTCATATCATGATAGACCGCTTTAACTTCAAAGCCCGATTGCGCAAGCATTCCTTTTATCTCGTCGATCTCATACGCGCGTTCTTTGAAATGTTCGCTGTAACGATGATATACTTCTCCCTCACGTTCAAACATGTCTAAATCGATCTGAATGATATTATTTTCTTTCAAGGAATTATTCCACACGCAGTACACACTGTCAGTATCATAAACAAAGGTGTTGTCCGCCAAAATATGCCGATGCTTATAAACCGTATTGACGTCAAAAATGAAATGACCGTCGGGATTCATGAAAAGCGCGACGCGGTCGAACACCCTTTGCAGCTTTTCCTTATCGGTGATATGGTTAAGGCTGTCCAGCGTACAGACGCAGGTATCGATGGTACCGTAAAGGTCGAGCTCCTCCATCCGCTGGCACAGGAAAAGCACTTCGAGCTCCTCGTCATACGCCTTATCCATCGCGATGCCTAGCATGTCATAAGAGCCGTCGATGCCGAAGATATCCACGCCGCGGCGCTTGAGCTCAACGGTCAATGAGCCTGTCCCGCAGGCGAGGTCGAGCGTCAGCCCCCACGGGTGACCGCATAAAGATAAAACGCTCTGAAGATAATCAGCGCGTTTTACATAATCCACATTAAAGGTCAAATTGTCGTAGAACTGTGAAAAAAGTTGATATCCGCTCATTCCTGTTCCTTTAATCGATCAAAAACAAGGCTGTAGCCGCCGGCGTTCTCATAATCCAGCGAGCGCTTCACGCGGCTGATGGTCGCGGTGGATGCGCCCGTCGCCTCGACGATCTTGTTATATACCATATTCTTATCCAGCATCATCGCAACGGCAAAGCGCTGAGAAAGCGCCTTGAGCTCGGGGATGGTGCACAGATCCTTGAAGAACGCTTCACATTCCTCCACGGTCTCCAGCGTCAGGATCGCTTTATATAAATCTTTGGTGAATTCCGAATTGGGTTTTGCAGGCATGATCATGAACTCCTTATGCTCGGTAAAGATTGCCGCGGCGGTCCTTTTGCCGCGGTCACATTTTCTTGCTTTAATATTTTAACACACGAAAACAAAAAAGTAAATAGAAATATCTATTCAAGCCAAAGATAATTATTCATAAGTTAAAGCGTGATAAATTAATTGTCCGGTCAAACGTGAAAATATCTATGATAGATAATCGGCTGTTTTACGGTTCCTGATAAACAGCACAATGCCTTGTACCGCCCACGCCCCAGCATATCCGATTATGCTCTCGACAAGACAAGTTTGGCAAAACGAGGCAAAAACCATACCGTCATAACCGCTCAGGAATTGCGAGATGACCGTCATCAGAAAAAAGAATATGCAGAACAGCACCGGCAGCTGACGAAGGAGCTTGTGCCTGACAAACAAGCGGCACAGCATTTGAGCCGTGAAGACGATAATAAACGGAATGCAGGCTGAATACAGATAGAAAAGCCAACTGAAAAGTACATCAATACTCATAAAAAGCCACCTGTTCTTTCAAATCATTTGATGGTATAGCCCTTTGACGCAAGATACTTGCTGATCTGCTCGTCATCGTAGTATTCAAGGTCGTCCATTCCGGCGAGATACTCGTTATGATGGCGCAGCTCGTGAACAAGGATGCGCCTGAGGATCTCGCGATACTCGTCAAGCGTCTTGTTGCGATAAGCGCGGATGATACTGCCGTAATAGATCTTGATGGATTTGCCGAGATTGTCGCGGATATATACGCCGAGGATGCACAGATCGTTGTTCTGCGCGTACCAGTGGTAGCGCACGCCTTCCTCAAGCACAATACCGCCGTTGAGTTCGCGATACAGCTCGACGGGGAGTGATTCGGCAATCTCATCGAGGATAACGCCGCATTCTTCGTATGTCATAAAAAGCTCCTTACCGTGTTCCGATAAAATATCAAAGGGGCTGTGAAAAAACGTAGTCATTGCGAGGGCTCGACACGCGTGTCAGCCCGTGGCAATCCCACAAAAGGTAGATATAGCCTATGGAGATTGCCACGTCGCTTCGCTCCTCGCAATGACATTTCTGTGTTTTTTCACAGTCCCAGATCGTTGATATCAATCCAGAAAATCCTTAAGCTTTTTAGAGCGGGACGGATGACGGAGCTTGCGAAGCGCCTTCGCCTCGATCTGACGGATACGCTCACGGGTAACATTGAACTCCTTGCCGACCTCCTCGAGCGTGCGGCTTCTGCCGTCTTCCAGACCGAAACGCAGGCGGAGCACCTTCTCCTCACGGGGAGTCAGGGTATCGAGCACCTCCATGAGCTGTTCGCGCAGCATTGTATGAGAAGCGGCGTCAGCGGGAGCGGGAGCGTCATCGTCGGGGATGAAATCGCCCAGATGGCTGTCCTCCTCTTCGCCGATAGGCGTTTCGAGAGACACAGGCTCCTGCGCAACGCGCATGATCTCGCGCACCTTATCAACGGGCATACCCAGCACCTCAGCGATCTCATCAGCCGAAGGCTCTCTGCCGTTTTGATGGAGCAGCTGAGAAGACACCTTCTTAACCTTGTTGATGGTCTCTACCATGTGAACAGGGATACGGATGGTACGTGCCTGATCGGCGATGGCGCGGGTGATTGCCTGGCGGATCCACCATGTCGCGTATGTAGAGAACTTGAAACCCTTCGTATAGTCGAATTTTTCGACCGCCTTTATCAAACCGAGGTTACCCTCCTGGATCAGATCGAGGAAATGCATGCCTCTGCCCAGGTAACGCTTGGCGATACTGACGACCAGTCTGAGATTTGCTTCTGACAAACGCTTTTTCGCGTTGACGTCACCCTCTGAAATCTTGATAGCAAGCTCTACCTCCTCCTCAGGGGTGAGAAGCGGTACACGTCCGATTTCTTTTAAATAAACTTTGACAGGATCGTCGATAGAAATATTATCGGAATTATCTACCGTAGAAGAGTCGCCGCTTTCATCGTCTTCGTTGCCGTTACCTTCGATATCGAGATTATCGATGTTGAGATCCTCTTCGATGTCGGTCTCAACGATCTCGATACCGGCGGATTCCAGCGCGTCATAGAGCTTTTCAAGCTGTTCGGGGTCCATATCCATTTCGCCGATGGCGTCGAGGATATCTTTATTGGTAATACTGCCCTTCGCTTTTGCTAAATCAGTCAATTCCTTTAACAGGCTCTTTTTATCAGCTGCTGCGGACATGGGAAATCATCCTTTCTGTATTCGCGTGTCGCCGCTGAGACGGCACATTATTCATGTTTATTCTTTAAACGAGCAAACATATCGGTAAACTCGTCATCGGTACTGTTACGGATCTCATTCTCGGTCGGCTTAGCCTTTTCCTCGAGAATAACGTCGATATATTCATTCAGCGCTTCAATGGTACGAGGCATTTCGACGCCGGCGTTAACCATTCGCACGATTTTATTTCGTTCATCTGTTGTGAAATCAGAGGAAAGACCGTTGAGCGGATCCAGATGATTTAATATTCTATCAGAGAAATATAGAAATAGTTTTCTGTTGAAATCGGTAGTAAAATCCTCAGGATGAAGCCTTTCGTGGATATAGGTTAACTTGTCGGGATTGCTGACCAGAAACGCGATTAAATTCTCCTCCGCTGAAGCTGCGCGCAGATGTGACGCGTGCTGCGGATTGATTCTGTCATCACGCGCGGAAATATCCTTTTGCAGCTGTCTGAACTCGGTTTTTCTGCGATTACGATCTCTGCGGCGCATTGCGTTTTTGATTTGCTCCTTGATCGCGTCCTTGGATACACCTGTATCGTCACTTAAGGCTGATGCGTAGATATCCCGCTCCATGGGGTTGTCCAGCTCGCAGAGCAGCTTCACCGCCTCGTTAAGGTAATTGAGCTTGTCCTGCGGCGAGCTCATATCAAATCGCGATTTGAGCTTCTGCAGACGATAATCCATATCATTTCCGCTGTTATCCAGTACATTCTGAAAAGCGGCATGACCCTGCTCTCCGTGACGGCGGATGAACTCATCGGGATCCTTGCCGTCCGGGATGGAAATCACCTTGACCGGCAGCCCGGTGCGTCTGAGAATATCGATCGCTCTGGCGGTCGCCTTCTGACCTGCTTCATCCGCATCATAGCAGATGATAACCTCCTTGCAGTAGCGCTTCATCAACGCCGCCTGATCGGGGGTCAGCGCCGTTCCAAGCGTCGCGACAGCGTTCGGAAATCCCGCCTGATAGAGCGAGATAACATCCATATACCCCTCGCACAGAATCAAAGAATCAGACTTGCTGTTTTTCGCGTTGTTCAACGAAAAGAGGTTCATGCTCTTGTTGAAAACCGGCGTGTCGGAGGTGTTGAGATATTTTGGCTTTTGATCGGACATGATTCGACCGCCGAAAGCGATCACGTTGCCGCGAACGTCGATAATCGGAAACATCACGCGGTTATAAAAGCGATCAAGAACCGAATTGCCGGAGCGTGACTTAAATACCAGATTAGCGGCGATCATCTCGCTCTCGGAAAAACCGCGTGAACGCAGATGATTGCCCAGCGCAAAACGCTCGTCCGGCGCAAAACCGAGACCGAAGTGACGGATCGTCTTGTCGGCAAGACCTCTTGCGCGCAGATAAGCAAGTCCTTCAAAGCCTTCTTTCGAAATCAGCTTTTGATAGAAAAAACGCGCAGCCTCACGGTTTGCCTCGTATATGCGGGTACGCAGTCTGCTCAGCGAGTCGTCGTAATCATCCTCCGGCATGGACATCCCCGCGCGTTCGGCAAGGAATTTGACCGCCTCCATGTAATCGAGATTCTCGATCTTCATGACAAAGGTGATGACGTCGCCGCCCGTGCCGCAGCCGAAACAGTAGAAGGAGCCGTTCTCAGTGTAGATATTGAAGGAAGGCGTTTTCTCTCCATGGAAAGGACACAGTCCGACCAGATTGCGCCCGCGGCGTTTTAACTGCATATACGACGCGGCAAGCTCGCCGAGGTCGTTGCGGTATTTGATTTCACTGATAAAATCATCCGATAAACGTGCCATAAAAGCTCTCTTTCAACAATGTACAAATATTCACATTTAGATAAACGATGATTATTCGCGAAATTCGCATCATTGGTAATTATTCTTCGGAAAGCGGCGTCACACTATTTAAATACGCAAAAATCGCCTGATACCCTTTAATTTACTGGATTTTTTTAAAAAATTCTCTTGAAACTTCTACAGCTGCATATTTTCCCGATGATTCTTCACTGAGCGACTTGTTGAAAGCATTAAATCTGTCCTCAGGCAGGTGAAACCGCAGACTGACGTCGTCGGTAAAATCCGAATCGTCTATACTGCCGCCGAATTTTGCAACCAAAGTGGGTATCTTGCCGTACATGGTATAAGAACAGGTGAGCGTACAGACGGAGCACTTTTCCATCTCCATCTCCCCTGCCGCGTCGATGCCGAGCTTTGCCGCCGTCGAATATGCGCGCACCAAGCCGCCTGCTCCCAGCAGCACGCCGCCGAAGTAGCGGGTGACCACTACGACACAGTCAGTAATTCCGCGCTTGCGGATACTGTCAAGAACAGGGATTCCCGCGGTACCCTGCGGTTCATTGTCGTCACTGTAGCGGGATATACCCTCGTTACGAATCACATAGGCATAGACGTTATGCCGCGCGTCCCAATGTTTTGATTTGATTTCATTGATAAAAGTGATCGCCTCATACTGTGTTGAAACAGGCTTGCAATAGCCGATGAAGCGCGAACGCTTCTCGATGAGTTCACCGGAGGCGAATTGTTTAACTGTTTTGTAAGTATGCATAACTCAATTAATTAACCCATAATCGTCCGGATGTGTTTCAAAATACTGCTTCAACCACATTTCTTCGCCTAAATCAGTCGAATGATTCTTAATTACTTCAAGTGCATCTTTACGATATACATCGTTATATTCCATTACTTCAAGCATAAAATGTGCTGTAAAGAGCTTGATATCATCCATAATATCACAAGATAACAATCCGGCAAATGCGACTTTCATTTCTTTGGAAAAGTTGTCGATCTCTTTGGCGATAGAACGCGCTTTAGCAATCTGTTTATTTCTTAACTGTACAGATGCTTTATCAGAATAATCTATGTCTAAAATGCTATGAAAGCAATTTAAATAATCAACTATAAACATATTATCCATAAACTCAACGATCTCCAATTATACTGATGTGGTTGGTCGCGAAAAGAATTTTGCTCCATTAATCCCGCAGTTAGCTCACGCTGACGCCCTCCTTAGCGGAGGCAGCGGCCCCCTTTGTCCGCGTTGCGGACATTTCACCTAGCAGAGGAATCTCCTTTACCAAAGGGAGCCTTTAACTAAGTAAGGCGGTACCGATGTACCGCCTTAAGCTCATTTTGATTATTTCTCCATACCGAAGCGCTTCTTGAAACGGTCAACACGGCCGCCTGTATCAACAAGCTTCTGTTTACCGGTAAAGAACGGATGGCACTTGGAGCAAATTTCAACACGGATATCCTTCTTTGTCGAGCCGGTCTCGATAACATTACCGCAAGCACAGGTAATGGTGGTCTGGCCGTAATTAGGATGGATCTTTTCCTGCATTTCATTCACCTCTCTTATGCAATAGCCAAAATTAACATACGTATTATACACTAACAAATCTCAAAATGCAAGTGTTTTTTTATATTTTTGTGCGCATAACGCAAAAAGTTCTGTTATTGCGCCGCCAGATATGCTGCATACTCGTCAAAATCCATATCCAGTGCGCGCATTTTGTAGGCGTTGGAACGCCCGACGTAGCGGTACAGATGGGATGAATATGATACGCCTCCGGCGTTTTCCGCATCTGGATATCGAAGGATAAAACCGTACTCCACGCTGTGGCGCATCAGCCATGAATAAGCAGGAGTATCGGCAAATTTGCCGTCTGTCTTAACGGTCAGATATACCAAAAGTCCGGTCTGCTGTTCGTTTTCACCGGCGGGAGGCGACTCTTTTTTGATATGTGCCTCCGCCATCACCAGACTTGCCTTGCCGCTGTCGCGGTAATCCTGCACTGCATCCTGATAACGTGCATCAAGGTCGTCATAGGAAACATAACCTTCAACGACCATCAGATTGAAACCGTTATCCGCTGCGTCATTAACCATTGCTGTCAGATCATCCGATGCTTCGGGAGCAATAAGAACCCCGCAGGCTTCAACCGTCTCAGGCACAAAATCCGCACTGAGCGTCGACGCGGAATTGACAGCTCTCAAAAAATACGGATTGGAGGATACAACATCATCCATAATGGTCTCGGACGGTGAAACAGGACTCAGCTCGCTGACGGAATTGACATAGAATTTATAACCAAAGAAGATACCGACAATCAAAACGGCGAGCATCACCAGCGGGAGGATGAACAGCAAAGCACGCTGATTCTGCGTCTTGTTCTCTTCCCGCTGCTTTTGTTCCTCTAAAACGCCGCGATTCACTTTTCGAGGTTTCATGTTGCGTAGTTTTCTGCTCAATAGTCAACCATCCCTGATAATCATTATCATTCCGAGGGAGCAAAGCAACCGTGGGAATCTCCCGGTAGCTTCATCCATTTTTCATGAAAAAAACGTGGTCTCTGCTCCTGTTTGTGGGATTGCCACGCCCTAAAGGGCTCGCAATGACTTGTTTTATTTGATCGCCTTGGTATCAATCTCTTCTTTCATCATCGCCTTGAAAGTCTCAAGGCTCATGGAGCCGAGGTCGCCGTCTTTGCGGTGGCGGACGGAAACGGTGTTGTTCTCGATATCCTTGTCGCCGATGATGACCATGTACGGGATCTTCTGCACCTGCGCTTCGCGGATCTTGTAGCCGATCTTCTCGTTTCTGTCGTCAACCTCGACACGCATGCCCATGTCTTCGAGCTCTTTGGCGATTTCATAAACGCGGTCGTGATGACGATCGGCAATTGGCAGCAGCTTGACCTGTACGGGAGCGAGCCACAGCGGGAAGGCGCCCGCATACTTTTCGATCAGCAGCGCTAAAGTACGCTCGTAGCAGCCGATGGAGGTACGATGGATGATATAGGGATTTTTCTTGATGCCGTCACGATCAACATATTCCATACCGAACTTCTCGGCAATCATCGGATCGATCTGGATGGTAATGAGGGTATCTTCCTTACCGAATACGTTCTTGATCTGGATATCGAGCTTAGGACCGTAGAAAGCTGCTTCTCCGATACCGATCTTGTAGTCGACGCCTAGATCATCGAGGATCTTGCCCATCATACCCTGAACCTCATTCCATTCTTCCACGGTACCGATGTACTTTTCACGATCATTGGGATCCCACTGAGAGAAACGGTAGCTGACGTCATCGTCCAGTCCAAGCGTTTTCAGGCAGTACATGGCAAGACTCAGGCAATGTTCAAACTCGCCTGCGAGCTGCTCGGGGGTACACATCAGGTGACCCTCGGAAATGGTAAACTGACGCAGTCTGATTAGACCGTGCATCTCGCCGCTGGCTTCATTTCTGAACAGCGTCGAGGTCTCATTGAGACGCATAGGGAGGTCGCGGTAGCTTCTGCCGCGGTTCAGATATGCCTGATACTGGAACGGACAGGTCATCGGGCGAAGAGCATAAACGTCATCATCCTTTTCGGGATCGCCGAGGATAAACATGCCGTCCTGATAGTGATCCCAGTGACCGCTGATCTTATAGAGGTCGGATTTTGCCATGAACGGCGTTTTGGTAAGCTGCCAGCCGTTCTTCTGCTCCAGATCTTCGACAAAACGCTGCAGCAGCTGGATGATGCGCGCGCCCTTAGGCAGCATGATAGCTAATCCCTGTCCGATATAATCGACGGTGGTGAACAGCTCCAGCTCTCTGCCGAGCTTGTTGTGGTCGCGCTTGAGCGCTTCTTCTCTGCGAGTGATATACTCTTCAAGCATCGAAGCCTTGGGGAATGAAATGCCGTAGACGCGGCAAAGCTGCTGGTTCTTTGAGTCGCCGCGCCAGTAAGCACCGGTACAGTTGGTCAGCTTGAATGCCTTAACGGGAGCGACAGACATCAGGTGAGGTCCTGCACACAGGTCGACAAACTCCGCCTGTTTATAGAAGCTGATGGGCTCACCTTTTCCGGCATGCTCAGAAGCCAATTCTACCTTGTAAGGCTCTCCGATTTCATTCAAGAAATCAAGCGCATCCTGAGGAGCTTTTTCAAAGCGGCTGATCTCGATGCCGGATTTGACGATCTTTTTCATCTCGGCTTCGATTGTAGCGAGATCTTCCGCGTCAAATGGCTTTTCAACATCAAAATCATAGTAGAAGCCCTCGTCGATGGAGGGACCGATGGCAAGCTTCGCGTTTGGATATAGGCGCTTGACTGCCTGCGCTAGAATATGAGAGGTCGTGTGCCAAAACGCCTTCTTGCCTTCATCGTCGTCGAATGTCAACAGCTCCACCTTGCAGTCGTCGCTAAGCTCGGTGCGCAGATCGCACACCTTGCCATCGACCAGCGCGGCGCAGACATTCTTGTACAGACCCGCGGAAATGGATTTGGCGATCGCGGCAGGCGTAATATTCTCTTCAAATTGCTGCACTACGCCGCCTTTTAATTCTACGTTAATCATACTATTATCTCCTTTGCTTATACTTACCCTGAGTAAAACCTTTTATCAAGGATTAGTATTTACTATATTCATTTGAATCGGGAGGAGCATCCCCCTACCCTACTAAAAAAGCCCTGCCATTTCCGAAGAAATAACAGGGCGAATAAACGCGGTTCCACCTGATTCGGTACATAACATAAGGTCGATATCGCCACGGTTGCTTGACATGCATGCCCACTACCGTGCAATGACAAATGATGTACCCTCATTATGCCTGTAAGGCAAGCCTTAACGCGGCTCACGTCGCCCCATTTCCTGAGCGAGACATACTTGCGTACGAGGGGCGGTACTCTTTACTTTACGCGTCATCTTACACCTGCCGACGACTCTCTGGAGCGATACGGTAAAGAACATGTCCCCTATCTGCTATTCGATTATTTTATAATATAACACCTGAAAACGTCGCTGTCAATGCCGAAAAACAAAAAATTACTCCAACTGCGCAATTTTCATCTGCGCCTTAACAGCATCGACAATATTGATCTCACCGTCGGAGTTCATATCTGCGGCTGCGGTCTGCGCACCGTTAAGAGTTCGTAAATTCGCAATGAACATCTGAATACCTGTCGCGTCGATAATATTAAGGGAACCATCCGAATCGACGTCGCCGATCACTGTGCTGATCTCATGAGAAGACAAAACACTGTATGCCGGAGAATCCTGGTTGCAACAAACGACCGCTTTATCACAGCCGGACAACGCCGATGTCCCGATCCTGCTGACGTCAGCGGGAATGGAAATCCCCTCCAGAGCAGTACAGCCGTCAAAAGCGTTGTCATATATCGCACAAACGCCGTCAGATAACAGGACGTATTTTAACCCTGTACAATCCTGAAAAGCATGATAAGATACCGAAAGATCATTGCCGCGTACAGAGGCGCTGCCGATCGCTGAGTCGCCGCAAAATGCCTGCTGACCGATATAGGAAAGGGATGTGGGCGCAATAAATTCCCTGAGCGATTTGCATCCTCGGAAAGCGCCGTCTCCGATAGAAATCAGTCCGTTATTCAAATCAAGAGTCTTCAAACCGACGCAGTCTGCGAAAGCATATCGATCTATTGCATATACACTGTCAGGGATGTTAACCGAGGTCACCTTCGAACTGACAAACGCATGAGGAGCGATCCTGCGGATTGTATCCGGTATCATAACGTCCGATTCGCTGCCCTGATAGCGGATCAGAATGCCATCTCCTGCAGAGGCAAATTCTCCCGCGCTGCGCAGATACGGCGTATCATCAAACGCATAGGCGCCGATCTCACTTACGGTAGACGGAAGGTTAACGCTTTCCAGTGAGGAACAGCCGTAGAATGCACCCGTTCCCACACTGATCAGCCCTTCATACGCCGTAAATGATTGGAGATAGTCACACCGTGCAAAGGCATAGGACGCTACAGAAGTACAGCGCGAAGGGATCGTAACGCTCGGAGACGTACCGTTATACCACAACAGCACTTTACCAAGCATCATATATTTATCAGTGGACATTTCCAGATACGGTGTTCCGCGAAAAGCCATATCGCCGATCTCAACAATACCGTCTCCGGAACGGACACTTTCAAGCGAAGAACAGCCGTAAAACGCTCGTTCGCCAATCGAATATACATTGGCATTCAGTGTGATAACGCGAATATTTATGTTGTTTTCAAAGGCAGAAGCTCCGATTGCCGTCACATAATCCGGTACCGTTACCTCTGCACCTGTGCCGTTATACTTTACCAAAATACCGGATTGCACGTCAAAATCGGAGTGTGCCGCTTCTACAGGCACCGTAATAAACGAAGACAACAGCACTAAAGCTAACAGAAAACATAGTTTTTTCAAACTGTTATCCTCCTTTCGGAAATTATCGACAATTAACCGGTGATTTACATTAGGTATCGGGATATCATATATTAGCGAGGAAAATGCAATAGAAGTTGTAAAACAGTCAGACGTACAGTCAGTCGGATTGACCGTTAATATCAATAATCAGCTTATCGATCTCATCAAGTCGGGATTCATAATCCTTCGGTCTGTCGTTTTCTTCATCAGCGTCTTCTGAGATATCGGTAAGATACAGTTCAGCGTCATTCTTTTTCTCTTCACTTTCCTCAGGCTCCTCATCCTCTGCATGGAACTCCTGATACAAAAAGCCTTCTGTATCCCGCGCATCAAGATGAGAGTCATCCCGATCAGAGTCGTTATCATCTTCGCCCTGATTACTGGCGATAAAACCTTCTACCTTTTCCTTCGAAACATCTACAGCAGGCGCGTCATTGAGAACCAGCTCAACGCTGTCTCTGTCACGGACGAAAAAGGAAAGCTCTATCAGAATCGTCAGGATATACAAACCCATCAAAAGGATCGAAAGAGGCTGCAGGTTCTTCGTGATTTGTTCAGCATTGAATGAGAACAACAGCGAATAAAGACCGCTGGGAATCATTACTGCCGCAGCGGGTAAACCGAAGATGAAACAGTTTTTTACAGCATTTTTCGATTTGATCACCGACAGTATGATCGCATAGTTGAAGAAAAACATCGTTGCGAAAATATAACATATCAGTCCGCTGACGTCAGCAAGACGAATTGAAATCGTAGTAAACTGTACAAAAGACAATATCATTCTAACGCCGCACATCAGCGCCGGGAGTACGTTCAGCAGTGAAAAATGCTTGCCTTCTTCATAGCGGAAGGAGTGACGGAGTCCCAATACGACAAACACAACGGCGGACAGGATCGATAATATTGAGCCTGATAGATCCAGCATATTGATCGCGCCCGAACTGAAGGTAAGGAATAAGGAATCAGCACCGTCGGCAGCCAGTAATAGCGCCAGCAGCAATCCTAAAATACCCGCGATGAAATTGCGGCGAGGCAAATAATATGAGGCAATTTTTCTATCAATCAAGCAAAAAACAACAGAAAACACGAAAATCAGCGCGACGCAGCCCAAGAATAAATATTCAAGCTTCAGCGCGCTCAAACCCATAACGGCGCCATTAGGCAAAAACTCCCGTCCGATCTTCAGAAAGCAGGCGATCAATGCCAAAGGAATAAACGGTATCCAAGCTAATTTGGATTTCATAAACATACTCCTCGTATTATAAACTACCATATATTGTATATGAAGCGATTTACACTGTCAAGTTAATGTTTTGTAAACTAATTTGCATAAAAAAATGAACAATCGGCACGGATAGCCCATGCCGATTGAATTATTAACGTTTTTTCTTTTGCCGTTCCTGTCTGCGCTTTTTCGCGTAGGAGGACGAAACAGAAACGTAAATGATGAACAGAACAACGACCAGACCGACTGATATCAAAAACCAAGGAGAAGTCAGGATTCCTCGGATCGTATCGGTAGTATAAAGGATCGGACTCACGCCTACGCTTTCGTTCGCGACAAGATTGATCTGTGTGAACGGTTCATCCTTATAATAGACGGTCGCGGTCGTTACGATATCGCCCTTATTAATCGGCGCGCTGACTGCGTCGGTACTGTCGGGAACGATGCGCACGTCTCCCTGAGAATAACCATCCGGCAGGATCACGTTAAAATCTGATTCGGGCACCAGCAAAATGCTTTCGGTATCCCACGCGTGATCTACTTTTTGCTCACAAATCGGCGTATCCTTAGTCACGGGAGTGACAAAGGACAGATTTAAAAATGCCCATCGGAACATATTAGCCGCCTCAATCATACAGTACTGCTCATTTTCATCCTTGTTATCATCATAGGGAGCGTGCAGACAAATGCACATGTAGGCGTAGCCGTCATAGACAGCGTTTGCAATCAGACATCGTCCTGCCTGCTGAGTCGTACCGTTTTTGACGCCGGTCGCGTAGACATAATAATACTCTCCGCCTCTGCCGGGGTCGATCATCCAGTTGGTGGTTATGAAGGGAACATCGTCATCTTCCCTCGCGTAATAAGTAGAAGTAGCGCAGATTTTAGAAAACAGCGGCAGACCCATTGCGTATTTTGTGATCTTGTACAGATCGCGCGCAGTGGTATAGTGGTTGTCGTCATGCGTACCGAAGGGATTGGTAAAGTGTGTATTTTCACATCCTAACTCGGCAGCCTTCACATTCATCATATCCACAAACGTCTGAATATTTCCTTCGCCGATATAATCGGCAAAGACCATTGCCGCGTCATGACCGGTGGGCAGCATCATCGCGTACAGCAAATTTTCCACCGTCAGTGTCTCACCAGTATACCAGTCGACACCTGAGCATGACATACCCTGGCTGACGACATTCTCAATACAGGATTGTTTGATGGGAATCTCGGTATCAAAGTCATCAAAGTATTCGGCGGCGATAATATAAGTCATCACCTTAGTCAAAGCAGCGGGATAACGCTTGGTATCCGCTTCTTTTGCAAAGACCTCCATTCCCGTATCCAGATTGACCATCAACAGTGTATCGGAATACTGTTCCACCTCACAGTCGAAGGTGAGTGCAGAAGCGGGAACGGCGCAAACAAACATTGTTATCAGCACGAGTGAAAGAATGAAAATGACACATCGAAGGAATTTGTTCATTGTATCACCCCTCCGTAGCCTTTGTCTGTGACACTTCCGCCTCAGATGTTTTCTCAGCTGCAGCTGTCTTGCTTTCATTATCATCGACATGATTCTTATCATCGGCTTCATCATCAAGGTTCACTTCAAAACGCATCAGTTGCTTGTAAACATACGTAGAGAAGCGTCCAACGTCCGGCAGCATATCGATCCCCTCGTCGGAGTTGACGATCAAATTAATATCGTCGATCTCATTGCCATCGTAGCTTAACTTCATTTTACCCGCGGATTGCCCCATCACAATCGGCGTCTGTACAAATTCGGGAATATCATACTCATAGGAAAGCATATCTTCATCATAGTCGTTGGGCATGGTTTTGAACGCAGAGTTAAACGGATGAAGATCGACAGAATAATCGCCCCAATCAGTTTTTATTTTGATTTGCGACAGCGCTTCGTCCGAGTTGACAACCTTGCGGTCAGAAAGATTCAGATACGCCCATGTCGTCAGCTTTTTAGCATCCGAATTGACATTTTCTTCACTTTCATTTTTTCCGAGCAGACCGGCAAAAAAGTAGCTCTTGCCGCGGTAGGTAGTTGTCACAACCAGACCGGCAAATGTCGAGTCGGTATGAGAATATTTCGCGTCATTGGCGTAACGGAAATAATACGGGCTGTTTTCATTCAGAATAGATGCTTCAGAGTATACCGTAAAAGCGTCGTTCGCACTCTTATCGTCCTCATTATAAAGGCTCGGAGGAATATAGCTTAACGGTTCGGCGTCCATAAACTCACGATAATACTCATTATTCAAAACTTCCATATAAATAGTGTACAGGTCTCGGCAGGTAGTGTACTGGTCGCTGGTACCGTTATAGCCGGGGCTGACAAAACCGGTGTTTTTACACCCCAAAGCCGATACCTTATCGTTCATTTCCTGTACAAAAGCCGTTCTGTCACCGCTGCTTGCCAAGTCAGCCAATGCATAAGCGGCGTCGCTTCCGGATGTGAGCAGCATGATTGCCATCAGATCTTTGGCGGTCAATTCCTTGCCGATATACGGATTCAGTGAACCGTCAGATTGCGGGAGCGACGAGGGAAAAGAGCTCTCTACCTTATAGGTTATCTGAACGGGATCGTCGATCATTTCATACGCAACCAGGAAAGTCACCAGCTCCGACAAAAAACCGGCATACCACATGTTATCGGGCTTTTGAGAAAATACGACAGTATCGGTATCAATATTGACAAGAAGCATATCAGCGGTCGAAGTCTTCACGTCGGTTTCAAAGGATGACGCGGGAAGAACAAAGCTGCTGACAAATATTGCAAAAATCAAGACACATGACAACAAAAGTTTTAATCTTTTATTCATAGTATTTCCTTTTAGGGTATGTTATAATGTTAAAGAAGAATCATAATTTACTTATATACATATTTATTTTACACTATTTGCCGACTGATATCAATCACAAAGTTCATAAAAATACAAGTTTTTTGGAGGAACAATTTGATATACATCACAGGAGACACGCACGGAGATATAGAAATTTTCAGTGAAAGGCGTCTTGACCATCTGAAAAAAGGCGATACGCTGATCATAACAGGAGATTTCGGCTTTATCTGGGATGATTCTAAGGATGAGGTCAAAAATCTGAAAAAGCTCAGCAAAAAGAAATTTGACATTCTATTCGTTGAAGGAACTCATGAGAACTTCGAGCGACTGAAAAAGTATGATGAAGTCAACTATCACGAAGGAACGGCGCGGAAGATTGCCGATAATATCTATTGTCTGAACCGGGGAGAGCTCTATTCCATTGAGGGTAAGACGATTTTTGCGCTCGGAGGCGGTCTTCTTCCCGAAGCAGACGAAACAAATCGCACCCCTTCCATGCCTACAGATGAAGAGCTGGAATACGCTGTCGTTAATCTTGAAGAACAGCGGCGGCGGGTCGACCTGATCGTCACCCATGAGGCTCCAGCCTCCGTCAAGCGTATGATCGACAGAAGTGCCGAAATCAACGATCTGAACATATTTCTAGACACGGTGATGCATAATACCCGGTGGAAGAAATGGTATTTCGGCAGCCTGCATCGTGACAGCGCCATCAGCGACAAGCTGATCTGTGTATTTGAGGAAGTACATCGATTTGAATGAAGAAAAACCAGTGAAAAGTGCGTTGCACATACTTATTAATGATTAATAGACTTTAATAATTAAGGGACTGTGAAAAAACACAGAAATGTCATTGCGAGGAGCGAACACGCGTGTTCAGCAACGTGGCAATCTCCATAGGTTATATCTACCTTTTGTGGGATTGCCACGGGAACCCTCCGGCTCCGGACGCGCGTGTCCGGAGCTACCTCCCTTTCCTAAGGGAGGCTTTGCCCTCGCAATGACTACGTTTTTTCACAGCCCGCTTCATTTTTATAACAATCAAAGCACGGTAGTGTTTCACTGTATTACTAGTTCATCGTGTTTTCTGTCGTTTCAAACAGCCGACGTATCTTAGCTTTAAGCGGACGCAGGGCTTCATTACTGAGATCGGGAGAAATCTGTAAGATAAGTTCCGCCGCATCCTGACTTTGCGCTAAGGTCTCGGTATCTGAAAAGTCGGCAATCGCCAACTGAGGCAGACCGTGCTGACGGCTGCCGAAAAAGTCGCCGGGACCACGGAGCTTCAGATCCATATCAGCGATCTCAAAGCCGTTATTGGTACGGCACATCACGCCAAGTCGCTGCTCTGTGTTTTCGCCGCTGTTATCGGACACAAGGATACAGTAGCTCTTATGCTCTCCCCTGCCGACGCGTCCGCGCAACTGATGGAGCGTAGACAGACCAAACCGCTCGGCGTTTTCGATCATCATGACGGTTGCGTTTCTGACGTCGACGCCTACCTCGACCACCGTCGTAGAAACGAGGACAGAAATCTCATTCGCGGCAAAGCGAGCCATCACTCGCTCCTTATCCTTCGTTTTCATTTTTCCGTGCAGGATACCGACGGAAATGTCTCGGAAAGGTCCCAGCATTAGATCGGCGGCATAATCGTTAGCGTTTTGCAGCTCGTCGACGCCTTCACTTTCTTCGACCAGCGGGCAGACGATATAACACTGTCTGCCTTCATCGACTTGTTTTTTGAGAAATCCCAAGGCGCGATCTCGTTTGTCGGAGCCGATTAAAAAAGTATCCACCTCAGTACGGCCCGGAGGCAGCTCGTCAATGATAGTGATATCCAGATCGCCGTAGATGATGAGCCCCAGCGTGCGTGGAATGGGCGTTGCGGACAGGACAAGCACATGCGGATGCTCACCCTTGGAGGCAAGGCGCGCACGCTGCGCGACGCCGAAGCGGTGTTGTTCGTCGGTGATGGCACAGCCCAGCCGCGCAAACACTGTGCTTTCTGACACAAGTGCATGTGTCCCGATCACGATATCGCTTTCTCCGGTTTCGACCCGAGCGCGAATTTTTCTTTTTTCTGAAACTGTCATTGATCCGATCAGCAAGTCGATCCGAATGCCGGTACCCTCGAACATTTTCAAAAAAGTCTCGTAATGCTGCTGCGCAAGTATTTCGGTAGGCGCCATAAAGGCAGCTTGATAGCCGCTTTTGACAGTTTGCCAGCACACAGCGGCGCATACGGCGGTCTTACCGGAGCCGACGTCACCTTGAATTAATCGATTCATCGGGTTAATCTTGTGCCGCATATCATTGACACAGTCGGTCACAGCGCGCTGCTGGGCACCTGTCAGCTCAAAGGGTAAATTTTTGATAAACGATTTCGTAAAATCCTCCGGCATACGGATGGCAGTCTGCTCCTTTGACTGTGACTTCATCAGCCGCATTCCGAGGTTCAGCGTCAGCAATTCCTCAAAGACCAGCCGTCGGCGTGCTTTTTCCATCGACAGGTTATCTGACGGAAAATGGATATGATGCAGTGCGTAAGACAACGGGCAAAGATCATAGTGTTTTTGGATATCATATGGCAGCGGGTCACGTATTAACTCGGGCAGCATGGAGAGCGCTTCTTTCGCAGCGCGTATCATCATGTGATTGTTCAGACCGGCGGTCAAGTGGTAAACAGGCGTGATCTCAGTTTGATCGTTCAATTTGTTGAATTCAGGAGAAGTCATCTGAAATCCGTAGCGATCACGGGTGACCTTACCCATAAACACATATGTCTCTCCGAAGCGCAGCATTGATGAGATGTATTTGTTATTGAAAAAAACGAGGTTGAGGTAACCGCTGTCGTCAGCGACGCTCAGCTTGGACATTATGCGTCCGCCTGAAATACGGATGCTGTTGACAGGAGTCATAACGCGGGCTTTCACAACACAGGTCGTTTCAGGCTGTATATCGGCGATATTGGTAATATTCGACCAGTCACTGTAAGAGCGCGGATAATAGGTGATCATATCGCCGACAGAACGGATCCCTAACTTAGCAAATAAAGCAGCTCGCTTCTCACCAATTCCACTGAGTTTAGTGATCGGGACCTCATACAGTGACATGATTACTCTCCTATCCGCGTCAAGTAGACGTATCAAAACAATAAATAACGAGCTTAACGTAAACGCTGATTCATTAAGTCTATTATACATAAATCGAACATATATGTCAATTGAATATTGATGAGAAAAACAGACTTTATCTTTAGACATCATGAAATCGAAAAAGCTGCCGCATTACTGCGACAGCTCTTAGATTATATGAAATTACTGTACCATGCTTGCTACTTCAGCGGCGAAATCATCCTGACGCTTCTCGATGCCTTCGCCCTTTTCATAGCGAACGAACTTCTTGATCGTGATGGAACCGCCGAGCTTCTTTGCAGTAGCCTCGGTGTACTTGCCGACGGTCAGGGTGTTGTCCTTGACAAACTCCTGATCAACAAGGCAGTTTTCTTTGAAGTACTTACCCATCTTGCCCTTGACAATGTTCTGCAGAACCTGCTCGGGCTTATTAGCCATCTTGGGATCGTTCTTCATCTGCTCGACCATGATGCTCTTCTCATGCTCAATGACCTCAGCGGGTACGTCAGCCTCATCGAGGTAAAGGGTGTTCAAAGCGGCGATCTGCATCGCGACATCCTTGCCGTAAGCAATGAACTCGGGGCTTGCAGGATCCAGATCGGTGTCGAAGTTGACCAGAACGCCGATCTTGCCGCCTGCGTGTACATATGCGACACAAGCACCGTCAATCTTGACAAAGCGGCGGATCTGAATATTCTCACCGATGGTCAGGACCTTTTCCTGCAGCAGCTCAGCTACGGTCATCTCGGAACCGACAGCCTTGCAGGCAAGCAGCGCCTCTACGTCAGCGGGAGCCTCAGTCATAACAGTCTGTGCGCAGGTGTTGACAAATGCTTGGAAATCAGCGTTCTTCGCGACAAAGTCAGTCTCGGCGTTGACCTCGATCACGACGCCGGCAGTGTTGGTCTCATTGGTGATTGCCAGCGCGATACCCTCGGCAGCGATGCGGTCAGCCTTTTTTGCCTGCTTCGCCAAACCCTGCTTTCTTAAAACGTCAATAGCGGCTTCCATGTCGCCGTTTGCCTCAGTGAGCGCCTTTTTGCAGTCCATCATACCGCAGCCGGTCTTCTCGCGAAGCGCCTTTACATCCTGAGCTGTAAATGCCATATCAATCAATTCCTTCCATAAACAATTTTATTATTAAATGATAGTGAAAGGAAGAGATTATATAGGAACAAATGAAGGCGAAGCCCTCCGTTCACTATTTACTATTCACTATTCACTATTCACTGCGGCAAAGCCGCATCTTACTCTTCTACGATATCGTCAGCCTCGGGCTCAGCAGCCGCAGCGCCCATTCGACCTTCCTTACCTTCGATGATCGCGTTCGCCATCGCCCCGGAGATCAGCTTAACAGCACGGATCGCGTCGTCATTGCCGGGGATAATATAGTCTACATCATCGGGATCACAGTTGGTGTCGACGATCGCAACGATCGGGATACCAAGCTTCTTCGCCTCAGCTACGGCGATCATCTCTTTTCTGGGGTCAACGATAAACAGCGCACCGGGCATCTCAGTCATATCCTTGATACCGCCGAGGAACTTCTCAAGCTTTTCGATCTCAAGGTTGAGCTTGATAACTTCCTTCTTGGGCAGCAGATCAAACGTGCCGTCCTCTTCCATCGTGCGCAGCTGCTTTAAGCGGCCGATTCTGCGGCGAATGGTAGTGAAGTTAGTCAGCATGCCGCCGAGCCATCTTGCGTTGACATAATAAGCACCCGCACGGGTAGCTTCATCCTTGACAGACTCCATAGCCTGTTTCTTGGTGCCGACAAACAGCACGCTCTTGCCTTCCATAGAAATCTCGCGGACAAAGTTGTACGCTTCTTCGAGCTTAACAACGGTCTTCTGAAGATCAATGATATAAATGCCGTTGCGCTCGGTGAAGATGTAGGGAGCCATCTTAGGGTTCCATCTTCTCGTCTGGTGGCCGAAGTGTACGCCGGCCTCCAGAAGCTGTTTCATAGAAACTACTGCCATGTTTTTTCCTCCTTAGGTTGAAAACCTCCGCCGCGGTCTTGTATTTTGACAGGACAATTTTAGTGATTAGTGTTTAGTGACCAGTGATCAGTTATAGGCGGGCTTTGCCCGCACCCGATTTATGAATTCGGAGCGAAACGACCCAAACAACTAATCACTAACCTCTTGCCACTCATCACAACCAAAACACCCAACCGTCAAACCGTCGGCGTGCGTAATGCCTAAATATTTTAACACAAATAAAAAAAGAAATCAAGCGTTAATCTGAGAAAAACACTTGATTTCTTCATCATTTTTTAGTTCTTATGACGATTCGTTATCAAAAATCGAAGAATCTGACATAATTGTACTGGACAACGAATTCCTGCGCCTCATGCCATGCACTGGAGCACATATTGCTCGCATAGAAGATACGGATGTCATGCTGCACAGCGGAGCCGCCCTGATCAAAGATGTAGTTGACTACTTCCTTCGCGGTCTCGGAGCCTGCCATAGAAGTGGAACCGTAGTAACCGTTCTGTGTCAGGAGCTGAGCGATACTGCTATAGCTGCCGTTGACATAGGTATCTCTGATACACTGGGCAACCAGTGCCATACCGATAAAGCCCTCGCCGCCTGCTTCACCCATCAGGATGCGCTCAGTCATATCTCTGTCTGCATCGTTGAGAGATACGCTGTAGCCTACATAGCTGTAGTCAGGATTGTCGATGTCTAACAGATAGTCACCGGTTCCGGATGCAGAGATAGCGTTGCTTTCACTGTAATCCTCGTCGTCGTAAGCGTAGCTGCTGTCGGCTGAATCGTCGGAAGAAGAATCAGAGGACTCTTCTGAAGCGGAGGAAGCAGAAGCTGTGGCAGACGGAGTCTGCGCCGCGCTTGCAGCGGCAGCTTCCGTAGGCGCCTCGGTGGCGGCCTTAGCCTCCAGAATCGCCAGCTGTTCAGTCACGATATCCTGAGCCTCTTTCTTCGCTTCGTCAATCACGATGGCTCTCTGTGTGAGAAGCGCATCTTCAGTCGACACTATATTATTGTTATCGTCATTTTGGATTTCTGTTTCTGTTTTAGTGGCATCACTTGCTGCAGCACCTACGCCCGGCGCGAGAATCAGAGTATACGCGGTCATTAAAATGGTAACGCACAGACCGATCAACACTATTCTGCGAAATAAATGGGGTGTTGTCTTACTCATAATTCTGCCTCCTTTAATAAGTATTGTATCGGTGATCCGATATGAAATGTCCGGAGTACCCGCAGGTCTCCCTTCATTTCGTGTCCTATTTAACCACAAAATAACAAGAATTGCAAGTTTGTAACTTTTGCACAATAATTCTTTAAAAGCATCATAACGAGCTTTTGATTCTTTTGCGGAATTTTACTTTATAAAATATGTACATATTCAACAATATATCACTGTGCAATTTGCCTTTGGTCACAAAAATATTTGGTGACAAAACGTTACAAATTTATGACGTTTTTTTGCTTTCTTTGGCGTTTTTTGCACAGAATTTTCGACTAATATTGCATCTTCGCCGATCAGGCGTATTTTATCCCACAAAATAAGGTAATCGTCAGATTGACCGAACAGACCGAAAAAGCGAGGTCTGCCGAACACGATCAGCGCTACGACCTTTGCACACTTGGTATCGATCTCCAGATCGTCCACATAACCGATCCGGCACCCGGTGCAGGCGTTGATGACTTCTTTTTTTCTGAGCTCCTGTAAACGACACGGCACACAATCACCTCAGGATCATGATATGAATGATAACAGGAAAATATGAATATTTCATGGGATATATTTTGAATGATTTGTAAATACAGTCTTGACAAACCGTTCTACATATTGTAGAATTTAATTGTACTACATTTGTAGAACGACTAAATCATACAGGAGATGATCATATGAGCACAGAATACTCCCTCGGAGCGGCGGAAGCAAAATTCGCTGACATCATCTGGAAGAATGAGCCCCTCTCCTCCTCTCTGCTTTCGAAGCTGAGTGAACAGGAGCTGGGCTGGAAGAAGACGACATCCTTCACGGTATTGAAACGATTATGCAATAAAGGTCTGTTTCAGAATAATAATGGTACGGTAACATCTTTGGTAAAGCGAGATGAGTTTTACGCAAGGCAGAGTAAACGATTTGTCGAGGAAAACTTCAACGGTTCCCTGCCCGCGTTCATTGCGGCGTTCACCAAAAGCAAAAGCCTGAGCCCCGAGGAGGTCACGGAGCTCAGACGACTGGTCGATCAATATGAGGAGTAAAAGATGGTTGACGTTTTCAAAACAATCATACAATTCAATATACAGGCGGGCGTCATTGTCCTTGTTATCATTATTCTGCGGCTGCTGCTGAGAAAAGCGCCGCGTTCTCTGATCTGCGCCTTATGGGCGCTGGTCGGGGTCAGGCTGGTGATACCGGTAAAGGTCGAAAGCGTTTTCAGTCTGGCGCCGGATACCGAATTTGCCGCGCGCACGGTCGGCAGCTTTGCGGCTGAACGAATCTCAAGCGTCGTCTGGGAATATCCGGAAACCTTCCTACAAACCACCGACAACACGGTTATCAAGGAAAAGACCGATATACTGTGGAACGAGCTGCCGCGAATCGCGGCGTATATCTGGATCGCCGGTGTAATCATTCTGCTTTTGTACGCTTTCATCAGCTATCGGCGGTTGTATCGTCTGACAAGGGAGAGCATCAAGATCGAGAATCATTATCTGTGCGACCGCGTCCGATCTCCGTTTATCCTCGGGATATTTCGACCGAGGATCATACTGCCTTTCGATATCAACGAATCAGACAAGCCGTATATCCTCGCCCACGAGCGGGCGCATCTCAAGCGGCGAGATCACCTATGGAAGCCGCTGGGATTTATGCTGTTATCTGTTTATTGGTTCAATCCGCTGCTGTGGGTCGCATATGTGCTGTTGTGCAGGGATATCGAGCTTGCTTGTGATGAAAAGGTCATCACCGAACTCGGGATTGAGGTCAAAAAACCATATGCCAACGCGCTGATCAATTCAGCCGCGCAGAAAAGACTGATCACCGCATGTCCCCTCGCCTTTAGCGAGACGAGCGTGAAAAGCCGCATCAAAAATGTATTGAATTATAAAAAGCCGGCTTTCTGGGGGATTGTGATCACTATTATTCTGAGCATCATTGTCGCCGTCTGTTTCCTGACGAATCCCGTCAACAAGGAAAAGCTCTTGCCTGACGAGGTATATGCATATGCAAGCGCAGACATCGACGGCGACGGAAAAATAGAATGGATCACGCTCTCCCCCAAATCCAACTCAAGCGAATATAGTGTGGAAATCAACGCATATGACCCCGATACGTATGAAAAGAAATACAAGCCGATCAGCGCTGTCAACTGTTGGGATGTCAGCTTTGAAAACGATGATGAAAACGTCCTGATCGTCACGGGATATAACCTCATACAGAACACGGTTCCCGATACAGATACCTACTACAGATGCGCCTTAACGGTAAAGGACGAACAACTCGATCTGTCGGTCATAGAAACAAATCCGGTGACCTCCACAAAAGAAACCGATCCATTAAAAATCGTCGACGCGTTTTTCAAAGCGAATCCCAACAAATTCCCGATGAATCCGAACAATCAAAAGAATTGGACATGGGCTGACGTCAGAGATGAATACTACGGCGGCACTTATATGGACGGTGCGACGCAGGTGATTCTCTTGACCGATATCAGTCAGGCGGCTGATTATGTGAGCGTCGGAAGGAATATTCGCTATAAAAAATGCGAGTACAACCTGATTGAACTGGATACAGGGATCAGCAGTATCAACAGTGCTCTGAGCACAACGGATGACACGGAAGGATACAGAGGAAGTATCGTTGGATTGTCTCTGCTGGAGGATAGGAACAAGGTCGAGATCGGTATCTACGATATGACTGATGAAAAGGTCAAGTGGTTCAAGGAAAACATCAGCGACTCGGATTATCTCACATTCAGAAGCATCACGGTACAACCGAATGATGATATCTCCGAAGTGACAATCGATGTTGATCCGGGCGTCGATCCGGATATCATCTTCACCAACAGCAGAACCGTCTATATCAGCGGAAAAGGATGCGGGATCATTATCTATGATATTGCAGACGGGGAATTCAGAGGAATGCTGTCTTCCGCGTATTTGAAGGATCTGGGATATCAAAGTCTGTATGCAAGGGCTTCAGCAGACGGAAGCAAAGTTTTTCTGTATGATGCTACAGACCCTGTAAACGGTTCCGATATTTGCGGCGTATTAGATATGACAAGCGATACGATATGTACCTCCGACAACGACTACGCTGAGAACCAAGAGCTGTTTCAATTTGACACGGTTGAGGAAGGCTTTAAGCATTATACGATGATCCCGAGAAAAGACGGAATCACCTATACTCTCTCGGTTCCGGACGGTAAGCTCAAGAACATGGAACTGACAATCAAGAAAGAGGACGGTACGGAGAAAACCTACAAGATATTCGAATGATCTCCCCACAGCGAAGCCCCCGACAGAAAGTCGGGGGCTGAATCTTTCATATAGAACAAGTATACATATTGGAGCAGGGCATTTATCAGGCTCCCTCTGACGAGGGAGCTGTCACCGACCGTCAAGAGCGGTGACTGAGGGAGAGATAACGCAACACAATAATAACTTCGGAACGCATGACGCAATACCCTATGTAATGATATTGAAGCAACGGATTGAGTCAGTATGCGCATCGTAACGGTTGTATTGCGTTATCTCTCCCCCAACCCCCTCGTCAGAGGGGACGTGAAAGCTGCTTGGCTCCTCAATGCTGACCACTGACTTCAGTTTAATAACCGTGCGCCCGCTGCAGCATCATATCCTTGACCTTCATCAGGCGGGTCTGGGTGGAGCGCTCATTTTCATCGAGCTTGCGGGTAATATAGCGGATCTGCTCCTGCGTCTCGGGGATCATCACATGCTCGAGCGCGTTGACGCGGCGGCGGGTCTTTTCGATCTCATCCGCCATCAGCTGACAACTTTTCTCTATCTCGGCGAGTCGAATCAAATCGGGCAGGACGTCGGAAAGAGACTTGACAGCGTCGTCCAAATCGGCAGAGGTAAATGCAAAGCCGTAAGAATAGATATCATTTTCGTCGGGAGTACGGGTCTGAGTCTCAAATACCGGGATTTCGACGCTCATAACGTTGCGGTAGGAGGTGGAAACATAGACCTCCTGCTTGGGAGCGAGCAGAGCGGTTTTGAGCGTTTCGTCGCTCATGGATGCTTTCGCCAGAACAAAATTAGCGTTCGCCGCCTTGATCTTCTCCTCGACCTTCATACGCAGGGCACGGTTTTCGCGCACCATTTCCAAAAAACGCCGCATCAGCTCGTCACGTTTATCCTTGAGGAGCTTGTGTCCGCGGGTCGCCGTATTCAGTTTTTTCTTGAGCCTTGTCAGCTCCATACGGGTCGGGTTGACCTGTTTGACAGCCATAATATCTCCTTTTGAGTGACATGTGTCCAGTGTTCAGTGTCCAGTGTCCAGTTGTGGGCGGGCTTTGCCCGCACCCGATTATAAAACCGGAGCGGAGCGACCCGATAACTTGTCACTTGTCACTATTTCTCATAGTACATATCGAGGAACTTGTCGTCGATACGCTTCAGCTCGCTTCTCGGAAGGATGCGCAGCAGCTCCCAGCCGAGGTCGAGGGTCTCTTCGATCGAGCGGTTCTTGTCATAACCCTGCGAGACATACTCGTTCTCAAAGCGGTCGGCAAATTTCGCATACAGTTTATCGATATCGGTCAGAGCGCTCTCGCCGAGAATGACCATGAGCTCCTTCGCGTCCTTACCGCGGGCATATGCGGAGAACAGCTGATTCATGGTGTTGGCGTGGTCGGCACGGGTCTTCCCTTCGCCGATGCCCTTATCCTTGAGTCGGCTCAGAGACGGCAGAACATCGATCGGCGGCGAGACGTTCTTGCGGTACAGCTCACGGGACAAAATGATCTGACCCTCGGTGATGTATCCGGTCAGGTCGGGGATCGGATGGGTCTTGTCGTCCTCGGGCATGGTCAGGATCGGGATCAGGGTGATCGAGCCTTTCTTGCCCTTCTGCCTGCCTGCTCTCTCATATAATGTGGCGAGGTCGGTGTACATATAGCCGGGGTAGCCGCGTCTGCCGGGGACTTCCTTACGTGCGGCGGAAACCTCGCGCAGTGCGTCGGCATAGTTGGTGATATCGGTCATGATGACCAGCACGTGCATATCCGCTTCAAACGCCAGAAACTCAGCGGCGGTCAGCGCCATACGGGGCGTGGAGATACGCTCGATGGCGGGGTCGTTCGCCAGATTGACGAACATGACGGTACGGTCGATCGCGCCGGTCTCCTTGAAGCTTTCGATGAAGTAGTTGGATTCTTCGAAGGTGATGCCCATTGCGGCGAATACAACGGCGAACTGTTCATCGGTACCGCGTACGCGCGCCTGACGCGCGATCTGTGCCGCCAATTGAGCATGCGGAAGACCGGACGCAGAGAAGATCGGCAGCTTCTGCCCTCTTACCAGCGTATTCAGACCGTCGATCGCCGAAACGCCCGTCTGGATGAACTCCTGCGGGTAGTTGCGGGCATAGGGATTCATCGGCAGACCGTTGATATCCGCTCGTCTGACAGGCAAGATATCGGGACCGCCGTCGATCGGCTTGCCCATGCCGTCAAAGACGCGCGACAGCATATCGGTGCTGACGCCCAACTCCATGGACTTGCCTAAGAAACGTACTTTTGAATTGGAGAGATTGATGCCTGCCGCGGAATCAAACAGCTGGACCAGCGCGTCCTCGCCGTTGATCTCCAGCACCTTGCAGCGTCTGACTTCGCCGGAAGTAAGCTCAATCTCACCGAGGTCGTTGTAGCTGACGCCGGATACGCCCTTGACAAGCATCAAAGGGCCCGCGACCTCCTGTATGGTCTTATATTCCTTCGGCACGATCAGTCATCTCCTTTCTTGATAATGTTGTCGATATCAACGTCGAGATTATGGAGAATATCCTGATAGTGCTGTTCTACCTCATTCTCCTGAACATATTTGAAACGACCGATGCGTTCACGGATCGGCATATTGATCAGCGCGTTGAGCTGAGCGCCCTTGCTGAGCGCCGCGACGCATTTATCAAAGAACGCCATGACGAGCTGCATCATGTGATACTGCTTGTTGAGAGTAGTGTAGGTGTCGGTCTCATGGAAAGCATTCTGGTGCAGGAAATCCTCGCGGATGGAGCGGGCGGCTTCGAGCTTGACGCGGTCGATGTCCGAAAGCGCATCCATACCGACCAGCTTGACGATCTCTTCAAGCTCGCTTTCTTCCTGCAACAGCGACATGATCCTCGCGCGCAGGTTCATCCAATCGGACGCAACGTTCTCTTTATACCAGTTCGCCATGGTATCCACATACAGCGAATAGGAAGTCAGCCAGTTGACAGCAGGGAAATGACGCTTGTAAGCAAGACCAGCATCCAGACCCCAGAAAACCTTGACGATACGCAGGGTTGCCTGTGATACAGGCTCGGAAATATCGCCGCCGGGAGGCGAGACCGCTCCGATAACGGACAGGGATCCTTCCTGCTCCTTGGAGCCGAGAGTGATGACTCTGCCGGCGCGCTCATAGAACTGCGCCAGACGGGATCCCAGATAGGCGGGATAGCCTTCTTCACCGGGCATTTCCTCCAGACGTCCGGACATCTCGCGCAAAGCCTCTGCCCAGCGGGAGGTGGAATCAGCCATCAGCGCGACGGAATAGCCCATATCGCGGAAATACTCGGCGATCGTGATGCCGGTGTAGATCGAAGCCTCGCGCGCCGCAACCGGCATATCGGAGGTGTTGGCGATCAGCACGGTACGCTCCATCAGGCTGTGACCGGTCTTAGGGTCGAGCAGCTCGGGGAACTCGTTGAGTACGTCCGTCATCTCGTTGCCACGCTCACCGCAGCCGATATAGACGACAATGTCAGCCTCAGCCCACTTCGCGAGCTGGTGCTGTACGACAGTCTTACCGGAACCAAAGGGACCGGGAACAGACGCGACGCCGCCCTTGGCGATCGGGAACAGCGTGTCGATAACACGCTGACCGGTGATCAAGGGCATATCAGGTGAAAGCTTTTTCTGATAAGGTCTTCCGATTCGGACAGGCCACTTCTGCATGAGAGAAAGCTCGTGCCTTTCCCCTTTTTCATTCTCAACAACGGCAACGGTATCGGTGACCTTATAACCGCCGCTTTTGATCTCTTTAATCACGCCGCTGATACCGGTGGGCACCATGATTTTGTGCAGGACGATCTCGGTTTCCTGAACGGTACCGATCACATCGCCGCCCATTACCTTGTTGCCGACCTTTGCGGTCGCGCTGAACTGCCACACCTTGTCACGCTTCAAGGCAGGCACGGAGATACCGCGGCTGAGGTTGTTGCCGCTGATCTTCATAATATCGTCCAAGGGACGCTGGATTCCGTCGTAGATGCTCTCGATCAGACCGGGTCCGAGTTCTACGGAAAGCTGATTGCCGGTCGAAACGACAGGCTCACCGGGTCCGAGTCCTGATGTTTCCTCATAAACCTGAATGGAGGCGCGGTCGCCGTGCATCTCGATGACCTCGCCGATGAGGTTCATGTTGGATACATGCACGACGTCGTACATATTGCAGTCGCGCATACCCTCTGCAATGACCAAGGGACCCGCAACCTTCTTAATTACACCTGTACTCATAATTATCAATCCTTTTCGGGAGGAGCAAGCCCCTCCCCTGCTATTTCTAAACTATTCATTAAATATGTCGCTGCCGACTGCTTTCTCAACCGACAGCCGTACCGCGCTCATTCCTTCGCCCGTATTGCCTGTGACGCCGGGAATCAGAATAATGGCGGGCTTTGGCTCGCTGCGGTATTTGGCAATCTCTTTCTCTAAAAAAGCTGCCGCCGTCTCTGTTATATAAATAATGGCGTAGTTTCCGCTCAGGCACAGCCTTCTGAACAAGGCGGTTCCCTCGTCGGAAGGTTCGAAAAAATACGTATCCAGACCGAGGGCGGAAAAGCCGTAGACGCTCTCTTTATCACCGAAAACAGCTATTCTCTCAGACATACATGCTCCTCAGTCTTTCTTTGATCGTTGCATCGGGCAGAGAGTTGACCTTTGCGGAAAGGATCATCCTCACCGCCTTGATCTCATTCTGCCGCGCGATGATATACGCGACGATCGGACCAATGCCGAAGGGCTCCCATTTCTGGGGCTTCATCACATTAGTCAGATAATCGTCGCACCATTTTTCAAAAGCAGACATCGACGCAGTAATCGCCTCAATGGCGGAACGATACTCAGTTGCAGAAAGATAAGTCAGCACAACGTCTTTTCCTTCACACGCCGCTTCAGCAAGTCTGTCGATATCGAGCGTATCGCACTCAGCCAGCGCTCGACGAATGAACTCGGGCTTTTTGTGCGTATTGGCACAGCGGATCGCAATTTTGATATCCGCCGCGGCGACAAACAGCTCACAGTACAGACGGATGATCTCGTTATCACTCTCTTTACCGAACTGATAGACGGTCTCCATGCATGCCTTATCAATGATGATATCGCACAACTGACCGTCAGATGTCTGCAGCAGCGTCGTCATCGCTTCGCGCGCACAAATCTGTAAAAACTCCGGCAGTTCACCATAGTCACGTGAAACGATAGCCTGATAAATGTTTTCGGGATCCTCAATGGCGTTAGCAATCATCAAACCATCAGGCTCAAGATTACGCGTGACGCACTTTACCGCAACCTTGAGATTATGGAAATCGTTAGGTATCAGCAAAAAGTTCAAAGCGGACAGATCGTCCACCGTTTCGGACACAAATTCCCACAGCTTCTTTTCTTCGATCACGAGCAGCTCTTCCGGCTGACAATTGGTATTATCGCCCCAGCCTTTATCGCGAAGCAGACGCATAACAGCGGCTGTATCGCCTGCCGCCAGCAGCGAGCCGATATCCGCGTCGGAAAGCAATTTTGTTTCTCTGAATCGGATACGGGCTACAGCATATGTGTAATCCTGTTCCATATTATCTCCCTTTATCAGAACAGCAGCCGTCCGGCTCTGTCACAGAGGTTTTCGGATTCACTCGCGAAGATGGCGTCGAATGAACAGTTCTGCTCAATACCGCCGTACAGAAGGATAAATCCCGCGTCGATCTCAGCGGCAGAATCAGATAAGGTGATCCTGCCCTTGCAATCTTCATTGATCTTTTCAATAAAGCCGACGGGAAGACGCTTGATATCCTTCTCACCGAATCGGATCTCACCTTCTGAATCGAGGGCATACTTTACGACCATTTTCCGTATCAGCGCAAAGTAAGCGTCTTCGGGCAGATTCTTCACATGATCAAGCCCTGTCTGAAGCATATCGGAAATGATCCGCTGTTTAGCAGAGAGCATCACGCGCTTTTCTTCCAGATCAGCGGCGGATTCACCGCGCTTCTTGATATCCGCTACATGCTTCGCGGTAGCTTCTTTTGCGTCGGCAGCGATCTTATTCGCTTCACGGCGCGCGTCATCCAGTATAGCTTCGGCCTTCTTCTGCGCCGCGGAGATGACAGATTCGCAGGAGCGATCCGTGTTGGATTCAATTTCCTGTATGATTTTATCAATACCGGACATAACGGTCCTCCGAATTATACCTGAATACCGCTGATACCGTTAACGGCAAGGATAGAAATGAGTAGCGCCAAGATCGCGTAGGTCTCAACCATCGCGGGCAGGATCAGCGCCTTACCCATCTGATCGGGCTTTTTGACAACGGTGCCGATACCGGCAACGGAACACTTGCTCTGATGGATTGCGGAATAGAAGCCCGCAAAAGCGATCGGCAGAGAAGCAGCAAAATACAGAGACCCCTTTAAGAGAGAAATCTCTTCTACGCCGCCGCCCAGTAAACCGACGTTAGAAAGAATCAAAAAGCCTACGAGCAGACCGTAGATGCCCTGTGTCGCGGGGAGCAGCTGGAAGATCAGAACCTTACCGAAGAGATCGGGCTGTTCGGACAGAACGCCCGCGGCGGCTACGCCTGCCTTGCCTACGCCGATCGCGGAGCCGATGCCCGCCATAAAGGTTGCGAACGCCGCGCCGAGAAGCGCGAGGAATAATCCTGAGTTGTTGAGTATTTCTGACATATTAGTTTTCCTCCTTGACTGTATAGTGCTTGGTATTGATTTTAAATGGTTTGAATTCTTTACCGCCGCCCGTATAGAACTTGCCGAAGAATTCAACGAATTGAAGCCTGTTGGTGTGAACATAGGCGCCCAGCGCGTTGATGCCGATATTGACGCCGTGTCCGATGATAAAGATCACAATGAAGCCGAGGATGCCGACGATGCTGTCGCCCATCATACTGCCGATCTTATTGAAAACGGTAGCGATGACGCCGGTCGCCAGACCCAGCGCCAGCAAGCGGCTGTAGGACAGGATATCACTGAGATATCCTGTAGTACCGTAGAGTCCGTAAGCGCCCTTTGCAAGCCGGATGATCGGATTTTTGCTCTCTCTACCCGAGAAGATCAGAATGATGACCGCACCAACGCCTGCCATGATCCCGCCAACCTTTCCGTAAATGGGAGGCAGGGTGAAGCCCGCGATATTCTGCATCATGTCCATGGTGAGCAGCGCGAGAATCCCGCCGCCGACTAAAAGATACCAGCTGATCACGTCGTAAATGACCGCTAAGTAATCCTTTTTATATCGGATATCGTTATACGCCTGGATCGCGAGACCTGTGAACAAATGGATGATACCGAGAAGAAAACTGAACATCAGCATCCGCATCGGCTCGTCAACGGGATTGAACCAGATCGGCACGACCAGACCCGGGATATCGGGTGGTGAGGTATGGAAAAAGGTGTTGCTGATCACCGAGACCGCGTCTCCGAAGAAGGAGCCGAACAGCAGTCCCCAGAAGGTCGTGGTGACGCCGCACCAAAAGAACATCTTCATGCTCTTTCTCAATCCCGGCTCCATACCCTTGAATTTCAAGAGACAGATACCGCAGGCGAGTGCCATCACGATACCGTAGCCGGCGTCGGAGAACATCAGTCCGAAAAAGACATAATAGAATATCGCCATGATCGCTGTGGGATCCGCTTCATGCCGGTCGGGATAGCTATAGGTGGCAAGCACTGTTTCCACCGGCTCGGAGAATTTATTATTTTTGAGCGCGACAGGCGCGTCATCATTGACGGCGTACTCCAGCTCAACCTCAGCCTCAAAATGTGATTCAAGGTACTCCTTCAAGCTCTGCGCGTGCGATTCGGGCACATAGCCCGTCATGACAAAGGTGTGGCGCGAGGTCGCGATATCGTCGTACACCGCGTAACGCTCCGCTTTCATGACATAGTAATCTTCGAGGAAAGCAAGCTTTTTTGCGTATTTTGCGCAGGCTTTGATGTTGTTTTCCGCTTCTAAGATCCTGCCGTCGCGATTATTCAGATGTCTGATGATCTCCTTTTCGCGATCCTTCGGGACAATGGGAGCGACATAAGAGGGATACTCAAATCCGATGCGCCGCAGTGCATCGGACACCTCCTGAGCGTCGCTGCGGGAGGCTAAGACAAATACGCACGTCTGGTTGGAGTCGCTTGAAATGATCTCCAACTCGATCCCGTCAACCTCTGGGATAATCTGAGCAAGCCCGGAGAGTATCTCGGTTTCGGTGATTGCTCCGGAAAACTTGCCGATAAAGGCTCTGGTTGCAGCTGTTCCCGTGAAATTCATCGGGACGTCCAGACCCAGCCACGGCCGGATCACCTCAAGCTGCATCTGATACTTTACCTTTTCGGCTGTCCATGTATCGATATTCTTTTGCGACGATATGATATCGTAAGCGATCCGAAGGATATCCGAGGTTTCATCCACCAGTGCATCGTACTGCACTCGCGTAAGCTGTTCGCGTCCCCTGAAAGAAGCGAGCAGCCCTTTCTTTTGCTCCGCGTAACGGCTAAGTATCTCATTCGCTTCACGGGCGGTTGTCGCGAGGTGTCGGTACTGACCCTGAAAAGCGGAGGTATCATCCTTGAAAAAGACACTGTCCTCCATTTCCAGATTCTCGATCTCTACCACACCGCGCCGCTGCAGCGCTTCCAGGATATCCTTGCAGTATTTCAGCAGCGCATATACATTGATGCGCTGCATTCTGAGCATAGCCATACGGCTCCTCCTTACTGCGTATGTATTATCAGCGATCGTGACTTTGTAGTCTGCAGAACACCGCGATCAAATGCGGCTGTCCAAAAATCAGCATAAAGTCTCTTCGATCAATTTATTGATGACGTTCTGCTTGAGCTTGACGGTCTTTTCCGTCAAGGTCGCAGCATTCTCCTCTGCCTTCGCTCTGCGGTCACGGATCATTTCGTCACAGCGGGACTGTGCCTCAGCCGCAGCTCTGCTGTCCAGATCTTCCGCTTTCTTTTTCGCTGTGTCGATCAGCTCCAGCGCGTGCTGCTGTGCATCGCCCACGATCTGTTCAGCTTCCGCTTCGGCGGCAGCCTGCCGTTCATTCGCTTTTTTTTCGGCTTCTCTGACTCTATCTATTGTGGATAATGCCATAGTATCACCACCATATTGTGTATTCTATCCTATAATAACCGCAAAGCCTCATGAAGTCAAATGTTTTTTGACGTATTTTTAACAAAAATTAAGTCTTGTAAAAAAATTCAACACAATTATTCCGAATAGGAATTATTCATACATATTACCGTCTTCGACAATGAGATAATACGGTATCTTACAATAATAACTACGGCTGCTTTGACAGGTATCGCATCGTTTTGGTGTCATAATAAAGTGCACAGGCAGCATCCAGGCAAACACCGTCGTGTGAATGGAGGGACAGCGTGATCATTTATGTAGATATACTTTTGTTCATCAACACCGTCATCAATTATGCTGTACTGGCAATTACAGAAAAGCTGATGAAAAAAGACTGTCGTTTGTATCGCATTTTACTGGGAGCATTAGCAGGAGCAGTTTTTTCCCTGACGATCATGATAACTGCAGCAAGCCGTATATTCCCGCTTCTGATACGCGTCATATCTTCCCTGTGCATGACAATTGCTGCTTTTGGATGGAAGTCGAGCCGAGAGTTCATCAAGCTCTGTGTATGCAACGTCCTGATATCAGCAGTTTTCAGCGGATTTTTTTTCCTATTCTATCAACTGTTCAAGCCGCCGCATATGATGATTGTAAACGACGTCGTCTACTTTCAGGTGAATCCGATGTGGCTGACGGCGCTCACGTCAGTCATTTATATCATATTGGTACTGCTATACAAATTATTCTCTGAAAGAATAAAATCAACCGTTGTATCACTACAGTTCACGATAAGGGAGTGTACATATTCCTGCATTGGTAAGATCGATACAGGCTGCAGCCTGCGCGAACCGTTTTCATCCGCTCCCGTGATAATTACAGACAGCGTAGTTTTTGACGTTGACAAGCGAAAGCCCTTTCGTATTATCCCTTATACCGTTCTGGGAGGCAGCTCGTTTCTTTACGCCGTCAAAGCAGACAGCGTCATTATTGACAAGCACCCAGTCGACAAAACCGTCTATATCGCCTCAACAGACCTCGGTCATCCTCAATATCAGGCGATCATCAATTCTGATATAACAAGGTGAAATCATGCAGTTATTAAGGAACATCCTGTTCAAGATCCGTTTTATCTTTCTCTCCAACAGTGTCTATTACATCAATTCCTCAGCCGCTCTTCCCCCACCCCTTACCAAAGCGGAAGAAGAGGTGATTATGCAGCAGATCAGAGACGGTGACGAAAAGGCGCGTGAGCCGCTGATCGTCCACAACCTGCGGCTTGTCGTCTATATCGCCAAAAAATTCGAGAACAGCAACGTCAACATCGAAGACTTGATATCGATCGGCACTATCGGCCTGATCAAAGCAGTCAACACCTTCTCTCCCGACCGCAATATCAAGCTGGCGACTTATGCTTCGCGATGCATCGAAAATGAGATCCTCATGTTTCTGCGAAAAACCTCACAAAACAAATTTGAAATATCCATCGAAGAACCGCTTTCGACCGACTGGGACGGTAATGAACTGCTGCTGAGCGATATCTTAGGTTCGGATAGCGATACCGTCAGCGCAGATATCGAACAAGAAGTGGAGATCAATCAGCTTTTGGAGGCGGTAAGCCGCCTGAATACCCGCGAGGCGATGATCATGGAGCTGCGCTTCGGGCTCAACGGCAACAAAGAGCATACTCAAAAAGAAGTAGCGGAGCTGTTGGGAATATCACAGTCCTATATCTCTCGACTCGAAAAAAAGATCATCGGCAAGCTGAAGCAGGATCTGGAAAAAGTGATATAAGTAATAGATAATAGATTGAGATTGCTGCAACCCTGTTAGGCTTTCGTTATGACTATATAATTGAAGAAGCCTTCACATAATGAAAGGCTTCCTCCCATATGTAGAGCAGGCGGTCACCTGCTCAGTCAACCGCATCGGGATCAACGTTCCCGTCGCCGTCGTTGTTTTCGAGCTCACCGACATTACCGTCGCCGTCCTCGATTTCGCCGTCCTGCACCATCTCGTCCCAACGGGTCTCCACGGCGTCCATGACGGTCTCAGCCATGTTGTTCTTCTCAGTCGGCATGACCGTTTCACGTTTGTCGCCGAGTACGCCGTTGTCGTTGCGGCTTCGCTCCGTCTGAGCGCTGTTCATGCGCGTCTCGACAGCTGTTTCATCAACATTCTGCGCTGAGGTATTCATACACGAGCAAAGGCTCAGGCCAAGAATGATCACAGCGCAAATCAGCAACATAATTCTTTTCATAATGATTCTCCTTACTATTGTACAGTTCAGTGTTATTTCCGTCTTTTAGATCAAATAACACGATGACAATAGTATGGAAAACCAAAAGAAAAATATACATCAAAAAGCGCGGAATGTTTCCACTCCGCGCTTAATCCTTATGATCAAAATCAATTATCAATCAAAGAAATCTTTTTCTCAGACAGCTTGCTGCCGTTTTTATCATATTTTGAAATAACGACCGTATCATCATCAAGATAATTCATCAGCACTGTACAGCCGTCGGAAAGCTCCTTGCATACAAATTTGATCTCACCGTCAGCTGTTATACGTGTGCCGTTGCCTTCAGGCTTGTTATTCACCCATTTGCCGACATGCAGAGACCCATCGCGCGCGCTGACGCCGATGCCGACGCCGTGACGCACGTTCTCGGACCAGTCACCGCTATAGCACAGCGTACCATCCTTATAGAAATATGCACCTTTGCCTGAACGCTTATCGTTCAGGTACTGCCCCTCATATGCAGTGCGTCCGAGATCAGTCAGCGTTCTGCCGTAACCGGAACGGTTGCCGCTCGCATCAAGTTCGCCGTAATAACTGTATACTGCACCGTCCGCTTTGATCAGCTTATCGGGTTTGGCGCCGGAAGCTTCAGTAGATTGAGATAATGCGACAGAATTCTCGTCGCTTTTGTTTTCAGAAACGTTTGTATCAACTGCGGGAGTATCAGATACGTCCGGAATATCATCCACAGAGTTATGTATTGTGACCGCCTCTTCCTCAGCTGCGACAACACCAAAATTTTTTGCCTCGGAGATATCAAGCGACGCGGAAAGATTCCGCTTCATGTTGAAATCCTTTGCGTTGATTTTTTCAAATAACGGCGCGTCACTTCCGACAAAGCTCGTCTCCTCCTCATTATTGATCGCCGCCTGTACCTTGTCAACAAATTCTCTGAAATGAGCCATTTGACTATCGGACAAGAACCGGACGACCCCCTCGTTGGTGGACGCCTCTACTGTATAATCCTTATACTGTCGTTTCATCTGCTCCTCAATACGTTCATTGCTGACGTCCGGCATCGCGTAAAGCACGATCGGCTGATCGAGCCGCGAATCCTGATACAGCAGGCATAAACCGCCCTGTATCTTGCGAGGTTCGATGTAACAGCTCACAGCACCGTTATCGTCCATATATTCCGCTTTCAGCAGGGTATGCAGTTTGCTGAACAGCAAACGCTTGAAGAGCTGATCTCCGCGGTAAAAGCACAAATAATACCTGTCGCCATCGGCTGGCAAAACTTCCTCGACCGTTCCGCCGTGCAGATTCTTTACCGTCCAACGAAGAGGCTTGTCGCGCTCGATGCAGTAATCATACAGCATCGAAATACCTTCGCTGTCATAGGTGATCTTGTCCCGAATCTTCTCAAAAGAAGCAAAATAGCTTTTTCGAACCGCAGAAAGAATATCGCTTTCCAAATCGGTATCATCGATCTCTCTGATACAAAAGTTATAAAAATAATGAATACCCATAATTGTTTATAAAAAATCTTCAATGATCCGAAGGGCAGTGTCGTCACCAACCATTGAAGATCGCCCCTTATCTGTTAAGATTATCGTAGCCCTTGGAACGGACATCGTTCCAAGGGCTCAGCTGCAAAATGTTTTTCGTACTCAGATAGATACCTTCATCGCTACTTCGTACAGTTCCTTATTGAACTTACGCGGCATATCCAGAGCTTCTGTGATATCATAATCGACGATCCTGCCTTCATGAGAAGCGACGACACGGTTGCCGATGCCTTTTGCCAGCAGTTCAACAGCCGCTACGCCCATTCTGGTAGCCATCAGTCTGTCGCGCAGTGTCGGCGAACCGCCGCGCTGTACGTGACCGAGGATCGTAGCGCGGGTCTCGATACCGGTGCGATGCTGAATGTAATGCGAAATCTCCTGAGAACCGCCGACGCCCTCGGCTACGATAACGATAAAGTGCTTTTTGCCGGTATCCTTCTGCTCATAAATACGTGAGATAACATCTCTCTCCAGATCGTACTCGATCTCGGGAACGATAATAGAAGTCGCGCCGACCGCGATACCGGTCTCCAGTGCGATATCGCCGCAGTGACGACCCATGACCTCTACCACTGAGCAGCGGTCGTGGCTCTGAGCGGTATCACGGATCTTATCGATCATTTCGACCGCGGTATTCATCGCGGTATCAAAGCCGATCGTGAAATCCGTACAGGCGATATCGTTATCGATAGTGCCGGGAAGCGCAACACAGGGGATGCCGATATTAGATAACGCTCTAGCGCCCTTGAAGGAGCCGTCGCCGCCGATGACAACAAGACCCTCGATGCCCAGGGAACGGCAGAAATCAGCTGCTTTCTGCTGATACTCGGGCTGAATGAACTTTTTACTGCGCGCGGTATAGAGGATCGTACCGCCGCGGCTGAGGATATCGGAAACGGAACGGAGATTCATTTCCTTGACGTCGCCGTTCAGAAGACCGTTATAGCCCTTATAAATGCCGTACACCTTAAAACCGTTATAGATTCCGGCTCTGACTACCGCTCTGACCGCCGCGTTCATGCCGGGGGCGTCGCCGCCGCTTGTTAATACTGCCAATGATTTAGCCATAAAAAATCCTCCTCTGCCGAGTTATATTTTACACCATATATTATAATACAAACAACCACGCAGAATCAAGTATTTATGCAAAATTCGTCAAAGAAATTCAGGAAGGATAACCGGATTATCCCTCCCGATTATTATTTCAATATCACATTATCTTGTCCGAGCTGGTATTCCAGCTCGGCGAGCATGGTAGGATTGGGATTTGTCCACAAGCTTCTCGGTGCCAAAAGCTGCTGTTTTGTCTCGCTGAGATAGAATATCACTCGTATGCTGCCGCCGAAGATCTCCAAGATGTTTTTTGCCTTCTGATACTCGCTAGACTCAAAGGAAGGTACCCGCAGATAAAGTGTTTGTTCTTTTCGGGGCTGTATCTGCCGCTGTTGTACCGACCTTGACGTTCCATAACGCTTCTCGTTATTTGCAGTCTGCGGATGATTCGTTTGCAGCCGAACATCAAGGTTCAGTTCCTTTGCGGCAGGCAGCAGAGTAATCCTGTCAGCCATCACTTTTGGCTCCTCGTCCTCCCTGAGACTGAGAGTGCCCTCTATCATAACGACTGCACCGACATATAAAGCCTCGCGCGACTCATCCAGTACATTAGGAAACACAATGATCTCACAGGTACCGAAGCGATCCTCCGCTTCGACAAACGCCATCATCTTGTTATTCTTAGTGATCTGCGTCCTATTTTTATTGATGGACGCCACCAGTCTGACCTTGCCGCGATCGTTGTACCTGCCGTCTTCGGCATTAAGGATATCGCTGATTCTGTCCGCGTTGACCGCTGCGGAATACCGGGCATATTCATCTAGCGGGTGACCGCTGAGATACATGCCTGCCATTTCCTTTTCCATGTTGAGAAGCTCTGTCAGCGGAAACTCTTCCATTTCCGGAATAGCGATCTCTCCGGCGCGGTCGTCTTCACCCATATCAAAGAGCGAAATCTGACCGGAGCCTCCGCCGCGCCGCCGTTCATATTCCAGATCATCCAATATCGTTTTGGAAACAGCCAGCATCTGACGTCTGTTGCAGTCGAGATTGTCCAAAGCGCCGCATTTGATCAAGCTTTCCAATGAACGACTGTTCAGTCCTTTACCGTTGAGCCTTCTGCAAAAATCATAATAAGACTGGTACGGCTTGAGTCTGCGCTCGTTGATAATCGCCGTGATAAACGACAAACCGAGATTTTTGACAGCGGACAGTCCAAAACGGATATTACCTGAATATACGGTATACTTACTTTCGCTCTCATTGACGCTTGGCGGAAGAACCGCTATCCCCATGCGATGACACTCACCGATATACACAGCCGTTTTATTCTGATTGTCGATCACGGAGGATAGCAGAGCAGCCATGTATTCTCGATTATAGCGGCATTTCAGAAAGGCGGTTTGATAAGACACGGCGGCGTATGCCGCAGCATGACTTTTATTGAACGCATACGAAGCAAAGCTCTCCATCTCGGCAAATATCGAAAGGGCGGTACGCTCGTCGATGCCGCGTCTCAGGCAGCCTTCTACTTCCACTTCTCCGTTTTCATTTACCAGTCCGTGGATAAAAATCTGTTTTTCACGTTCCATGACGTCGTGCTTTTTCTTGCTCATGGCACGGCGCACAATATCTGCGCGTCCGAGCGAATAGCCCGCAAGAGTCCGGAAAATCTGCATGACCTGCTCCTGATACACGATACAGCCGTTGGTGACGTTCAGGATAGGTTCTAACAGCGGATGCTTGTATGAGATCTGGCGCGAATCATGACGGTTGCGGATATAAGTCGGAATAGAATCCATCGGACCGGGACGATAGAGAGAAATGACGGCAATCAGATCTTCAAAGTGATCGGGTTTTAATCGCGCAAGAACATTCTTCATGCCGCCGCTTTCAAACTGAAAGACGCCGTCCGTATTGCCGGTGGATATCATATCATAGACAGCTTTATCGCTGTAGCTAATCTTTTCAATACTGAAATCCGGTTCATGACGACGGATCATCACCTCGGCATCATGAATCACCGTCAGGTTGCGCAAGCCGAGAAAATCCATTTTGAGCAAACCGAGTTCCTCGAGTGTCGTCATCGTAAACTGCGTCACAACCGACTCGTCCGACACTGCGAGCGGAACATAATCGCTGACAGGTCTGTCGGTAATGACGACGCCCGCCGCGTGCATCGTGATATGGCGCGGTACTCCCTCAAGCTCCCGTGCAACGTCAATGATCTGCTTGACGGTATCGTCCTGCTGATAGCTCTGCCTGAGCTCAGCGGAAAGCGTCAGCGCCTTATCGACTGTCATATCCAAGCTGAACGGAATCATTTTGGCGATCCTGTCCACAGATGCGTATGGAATATCCAGCACCCTGCCGACATCGCGAACAGCGCCGCGCGCCTGCATTGTGCCGAAGGCGACAATCTGCGCAACATGGTCTGCGCCGTATTTGCGAATCACATAATCGATTACTTCTCCGCGGCGATCTTTACAAAAGTCGATATCAAAATCCGGCATGCTGATGCGTTCGGGGTTGAGAAACCGTTCGAACAGCAGATCGTATTTGATCGGATCGATACCGGTAATCCCGATACAGTAAGCACACAGAGAGCCTGCGCCGGAGCCTCTGCCGGGTCCAACGGGGATATCCTTGCTTTTCGCGTACTGTACAAAATCGTTGACGATCAAAAAGTAATCGACAAAGCCCATTCTGCGAATCACGGAAAGCTCATAGTCGAGTCTTTGGACAACAGCCTGATCGGGGGTATCTCCGTAATGGCGGTACAGTCCATCATAGCATTGTCGGCGGAAGTATTCATAATGATCCTCGCCGTTAGGCGTCTTAAAATCAGGCAGCTTGCGCTTACCGAATTCAAACTCCAATTGACAGCGTTCGGCGATTTTCACGGTATTATCAAAGGCTTCGTCAATATCGGGGAATAATGCTCGCATTTCTTCCTCGCTTTTGAGGTAGAATTCTTCGGTTTCGAAGCCCATTTTTTTATTATTGACGGTGCTGTTGGTCTGGATACACAGCAGGATATCATGCAGGCGGCTGTCCTCTTTGCGAATATAATGACAGTCGTTTGTTACGACCAAGCCTGCGCCGATGCTTCTCGCAATCTTAATCAGCTTTTGATTCAGCATATTCTGCTCGGGGATACCGTGACTTTGCAGTTCGATAAAGTAATTATCTTTGCCGAAAACTCTTTGATAGTACTCCGCTTTCTCCAAAGCGCCTTTATCGTCGCCGGACAAAATGCGCTTGGGCACCTCGCCGGACATACAGGCGGACAGACAGATCAAGCCCTCGTGATATCGCTCCAGCAGCTCATAGTCGACGCGGGGCTTGTTATAAAAGCCCTCCGTGAATGCGAGCGAGACCAGCTTCATCAGATTCTGATAGCCGATTTGGTTTTCGCACAGCAGGATCAGATGATAATACTCTTTGTCGAGCTCGAAGGTTTTATCGAAGCGCGAGCGCGGCGCAACATAGACCTCACAGCCGATGATCGGCCGGACGCCCTGTTTCTTACATTCCCTGTAAAAATCGATCACACCGTACATGACGCCGTGATCCGTTACAGCAAGAGCACTCTGCCCCAACTCCTTCGCTCTTGTAACTAAGCGGGAAATGCGGCAGGTGCCGTCGAGCAAGCTGTATTCGGTGTGTACATGCAGGTGTGCGAATGACATATTATTCCTCTCTAATCAACAGTTGCCTGTATACTGCCGTCCTTTAACGTGATGTTCAAGTGATCTCCACGCTGAACATCCTTAACGGAATCGACATTGTTATCGTCATGCGTGACGTACGCAAAGCCGCGGTTCAAAACTGCTGCGGGATTCAGCGCCTCAACCTTAGCAAACAATTCCTTTGCGTTTGCCGAAACGCTCTCCATACTGCGTGCAGCGGCGTTTGCGGCACGAACGGCATATGTTTCAACCAATTCCAGATTCGTATCGATCTGCGAAACGGGCGAATGTAAAAATACGATCTCAGCCAGCTTATCAAAATCGATCCGCTTCAGACTCAGCTGCGCATTGACAGTATTGAAGCCCTGTCTCAACAGGTTCTGAACATTTTCCAGCAGATCGATCCTGTTCGGAACAGCAAGCTCCGCCGCAGCGGACGGAGTAGGAGCCCTCAGATCGCTGACAAAGTCACACAGCGTGGTGTCTGTTTCGTGTCCGACCGCGGAAATCACAGGAATCTCACAGGCATAGATCGCTCTGGCAAGGCCCTCATCGTTAAAAGCCCATAAGTCTTCCATCGAACCTCCGCCTCTGCCGATGATGATTACGTCGGCAGCAAAATGCTCGGAAAATAATTCAACAGCACTTATAAGCTGAGAAGGCGCTTCTTCTCCCTGAACCGGCACAGGAGCGAGTACCAGCTCGACGCACGGATACCGTCTGCCAATGATATCCATGATATCACGCAGCGCGGCGCCGGTCGGAGAGGTAATAATACCCACGGTTTTCGGAAAAGCGGGTATCGGCTTTTTATGTTTCTGATCAAAAAGCCCCTCCGCTGAAAGCTTCTTTTTTAGCTGTTCAAACTGCATTGCCAATACGCCGACGCCGTCGGGCTGCATATCCTCGACGCGCAGCTGATATTGACCGGCGGGCTCATAAACCGTAACCTGAGCGCGCATGATCACCTTCATTCCGTCCTCGGGACGAAAGCGCAAATTACGGACGCTCCATGAGAACATCACGGCGCGGACAACGGCGTTTATATCCTTAAGCGAGAAATACAGATGCCCGCTTTTGGTATTTAGATTTACATTGGAAAGCTCGCCCTCGATGAAGATCATCTGTAATTCTTCATCAGACGCAATCAGATTGCTGATACGGGCGTTGAGCTGCGAAACGGTAAATACCTTCGGTGTAATCATAAGTCATCCTTTATATAAGCGAGTACAGCCGTACCCGCAGCGTTATCGGAAGAGAATTCCGGTCGGGCGAAAACACAGTCATGCTGTGCTGCGAGCTGATTTCGTATGATGGAATCGGACATCACACCGCCGGCGTATACAAACGGAAGGTCACCGTAACGCTCGCGAATCTTAAAGCTCATAGCAGAGATCGCAGCGCCGATAAACGTCATGGTGAAGCGAGCAATATACGCAGGGCTTTTCCCATCTTTCAACAGCTTTTCTGCAATATTCTGACCACCGCTCAAACAGCAGTCAAGACCCTTCAGTGTTGTCTTAACACGGATCGATTCATCATATTGCAAAGCGAGCTTTTCAAGCTCTTTCCCGCACGGAAAGCGCAATCCCAGCATCACGCCGACGCGGTCAATCAGCTGACCTGCGTTCAGATCGAGTGTTTGTGCTGCAATCTGTGTCGAAACAAAGCCTTCGTCACAATTGACGAGGAGCGCCTCAGTGGTGCCGCCGCTGACATGAAAGGCAATGTGCTTTTGCATTAAAAGGTCCAAACGGTCAACGCTGTAGAGCGCCGCCGCAATATGCCCCTGCTGATGCGAGAAGCGGTATTCGGGAACCTTCAGCACCGAGGAAAGAATCTTTGCCGCCGCGAGTCCGACCGTAAAGCAGGGCATATATGATCCTTCCGAGGTTCTGGGCGCGTAGGAGACGCCGATTGTTTTGATTGAACCACTGAATCCTTCAAAAGAATCCTCAAACAGATCAGGCAGCTGCTGTACATGATGAAAGACAGCATCGCTTTGGCGCAGACCTAACTCCCCTTCTCTGACGGGAAGCAGTTTTCGTTTGGAGATCACCTTGCCGCAGTCACTGTCATACAGACATACGGACGTGGTGTAGTTGCTGGTATCGATCCCGAGATAATAACTCATAGCTCTTTGGCGACCGCGCCCAGCACGCCGTTGATATAGGAGGTATCCTCCTTAACGGTATATTTTTTGGAAAGCTCGACAGCTTCGTTGATAGAAACCGAAACGGGAATATCATCCAAAAACAACATTTCATAAATCGCTAAGCGCAATAAAGCCAGCGAAACCTTAGAAATACGATTGATTTTCCATCCGGATTTCAGGTTCGCTGATATCTTTTCATCGATCAATTCACGATGTGTTTCAACGCCTTTCGCACATTCTATCGCAAAATCCGAGATGAATTCATCTCTTGCATCACCCGCGTTATCGGCAATCTCGTCAATATCGGCGTCGGTAAACAAGGCTTCAAAGCACAGAAAAAAAGCCTGCTCACGCATTTTATATCTGGAAATACTGTTTCTATCCTCTTGGGAAGAAGCGTTTTGTTCACACATAATTACCCCTCGCTTTGCACATTTCTTTACTGAGACAGTATATCACAACAGACTGATTTTGTAAATAACGGAACATAATGAATACACAATCCTGAACACATAAAAAGAATAATCATAAAATATAACAAACAGGATAAAAAAACGCCATATAGATTTTGACAGAATCAACAATTCATTCAGAAAAATTTTATTGAATTGAACGGAATTTCCCTTTATAACCATACAACAGACAGATTATTGTTGAAAAATAAACCGAATAATGATAGAATATTACCGATTTATGAGAAATCAGGTAGCATAAAGTGAGGTTTCGCAATGGGTACTACCGCATTTTATTCCAACAAATCTGAGATCTACAACACTTATGAGGGTAATGATTTGGGCTATACCTATACCCCGGAGGGAACAACCTTCAAGGTATGGGCGCCTTCTGCTGAGCAGGTGCTGTTAAAGCTCTATTCCACCGGCTCCTTCTATGAAGAAGGTGCACAGGTGCTGAGCATCAAGCAGATGCTTTATGACGCAGTCACGGGCGTCTGGTCGGCTTTTGTCGACGGTGACCTGAATCATATCTATTATACTTTTGTCATTAAAACCGAAAAAGGCACGTGTGAAACGCAGGACGTATATTCTAAAGCTGTCGGAGTCAATTCGATGCGTTCCGAAGTCGTTGATCTTTCCGAAACCAATCCCTTCGGCTGGGAAAACGATTGCCGTGTTGTTCCCGAAAAACCGAATGACGCAGTCATCTGGGAAGTGCATGTACGTGATTTCTCCTCGTCCGACACCTCCGGCGTCAGCAAAGAACACCGCGGCAAGTTCCTCGCGTTCACGGAAAAAGACACTGTAATCCCCTTTACCGCCTATCCAACCTGTGTCAATTATTTAAAGAAGCTGGGCGTCACACATGTTCAGCTCAATCCCGTCTTTGACTTTGGTTCGGTCAACGAAGCGACAGGCGTAGAGTATAACTGGGGATATGATCCTGTTAACTATAATGTACCCGAGGGTTCCTATTCAACCGATCCGTATCACGGCGAGGTCCGTATCAGGGAATTCAAGGAAATGGTTAAGGCGCTTCATGATGAAGGCATCGGCGTGATCATGGATGTTGTTTACAACCATGTCTATTCCACCAAGCACTCACCTTTTGAAAAGACCGTTCCCGGGTATTATTTCCGCATGCAGAACGGGAAGTTCCTCAATTCCTCCGGCTGCGGCAATGTCACTGCCTCCGACAAGACGATGTTCCGCAAATTCATGATAGAATCGCTATGCTACTGGGCAAGCGAATATCATATTGACGGCTTCCGTTTTGACCTGATGGCATGTCACGACGTCGAGACCATGAATCTGATTCGCGAGGCGCTGGATAAAATCGACAAGCGCATTATCCTGTACGGAGAGCCGTGGACTGCTAACGACGGCGAAAACGGTATTTCCGGTGAGGACTGCTGCAATAAATCCAACGCGAAAAAGCTCTCTAGCCGCATCGGCATGTTCAACGACGATATGCGCCACGGCATCAAGGGCGGTTCAGACGATGACAGCAAGGGCTTTATCCAAGGCTCCACGCACAGTGCATACAATGTGATCGCGGGTATGATGGGCGCTTCGTCCGTCACCTTCGGCAACTGGGCGAACGAGCCTTCACAGTGCGTCACCTACGCTTCGGCACATGATAACCTGACGCTTTGGGATAAAATTCTCAAGTCAAACTGGTGCAACGACTTTGACACCAATGATAATCTTTATATTGCTCAGAATAAGCTTGCAGCGACTCTTGTTCTTTGCTCTTTAGGTATTTCCTTCTGGTTGGCAGGCGAAGAATTTGCCCGCACCAAAAAGGGCGATCAAAACTCCTATCGATCCCCCGATTCCGTCAACTCCATTAACTGGGCGAGGACCATCCATTATGCGGACCTGGTCGACTATTACAGGGGCTTGATCCGTATCCGCAAGGCGTTCTCTCCCCTGCGCGACAACACAACAAAGGCAGTTAACGACGGGTATATCGTCTATAACGGTCAGAGCATCTCTTTAACGCTGAAAAACGAAATTGAAGGCGAGTGGAAGATGTTCAGCGTAATTATCAACAACTCCGACAAGCCCTGTTCTCCGCAGATCAAGTCACAGTATGAGTTGCCGAATAACTGGTATGTACTCGCCGACGCAGAGAATGCATCCGATCATGCGCTGTATCCTTTCCGATCCGAAGCCACTGTGCTGGCGCCCCGCTCCGCGATGATCATCATCGACGCTGACAGCTATGATAGAATTAACGGCACGGATTTTCAAACTTTTAAGCTGAAGGTAGAATCTCCGCAGAGCTATGATAACAATGATATCATCAAAATGCTGAAATAACACAAAATAAAAAAGGTATTGAGATTGAAGCTATTCACAGTCTCAGTACCTTTTTTCTTTGGAAAAACTAAAGTAGTATCAATATATGTTATTCTCGCATACCTAAACATCGACTATCACAATGTTATTGAATTCGACCTGTGTCTGTGACATGACCGCTTCTTTGATGATGATCGGCGAGTTGTCACTGAGCTCATTTTTCAGCACTGTAACTGTGCAGCCTGAATCGGACAAATAACAAATCGCGCTTGGAAAGCCCTTTGCGGACAGGATCCCCTCTATATTGCTCTGTGAAAGTATACGCTGTTCAATGGTATTTGCCGCCTTAACCGCTTCGGTTTTGGCGTCATCGGAGCTGTCGGAGAGCGTCAGAATATTTTCCGCCGACTCCAGTGCGCTGTCCTGTGCTTGTGTACGGTCGGTACGTGCCTGCGCGAGCTTGGCCTCGGGGGTCATCTCACGGGACGCCGACTGCGCTTCATCGACGGTCGCGGACGCTTCGTTATTGACATAGGTCGCGGTACCGAGCTCCTTTGATGTTGATGAGACCAGCGGTGTTCCTGAAAACTGCCAATTCAGATATACCGCAGCTCCCAGCGCGAGCACCAACGCACCTGCCAAAATATGTTGTTTTTTCACTTTCATCATATTCCTCCTCGTTATTTTGTAATACATACTTTATCTGAGCTGATATTCAGCGCTTTAGTCACCGCGTCAAGTACACGTGATACCACCAGCGGATCATCCCCGCCGTCACAGACAATCACAACGCCGCGCACCTTCGGTTCAATGCTGACGGTTTTAGTGTCCGTGTTTTTGAGATACACGTTTTCACCTCTGTTATCCATGGTCAAAAAAATCTTAGCCTCTCCCACCCCGCTGATCTGTGATACGATCTCCAGCAACCTTGCCTCGGTACGGGAGGCGTAAGCTTCCGCTTGATCGTTACCGCTTTGATCAAAGTCGATCACCGAGGACAAAGCGATAAGCAGGATTGCCGCCGTGCCGATGATAACTGCGACCCTGAGCGTACTTTTTCTGCTCAGCCATTCGCTGAGCTTTTTCCCCGATAACATAATTCCGGCTCCTTCGCAATATTCCTGTAAATAATGTTCTCGATATCTGTCTCTCTGCTTTGGTAATCCTTGCTTATATATATGATGACCCGCGAGACGGTTATTCTTCTCTCTTCAGATATTTTCAGCGTCAGCCGAATGTCATCAGCTTGTATACCCTCATTAAGCAGCAGTTCATTCAGCGCCTCCGTCAGATTGTCAGCAGTCAACTGTGCCGCTGTGTCTTCATAGTCATTTTCGTCGTAACAAGGCACTGATATTTCTTCTGTTTCCGGTTCTGCAAATATAATATTCTCCATCTGTGCCGATACAGCTGTGACTAATGTGCTGATAAAAAACAATCCTATCACAAAGCCCATCACCCTCCGCGTGCGCTTTTGCGGGATTAATACTGACAGAATACCGACAGTGATACAGGTATAGCACAACGTGAGACAAACACTTTGCAATCCGCTCATAGAGTTCCTCCCAGTCGTATCATGATCGATGATGAGATGATAAACACCGTCATCACCGCGATCAGAACCGCCCTCAGCGCGGACAGGAACTGGGTCAGGATGTTCATAACAGATAACATAGCGGATATATTCAGAATCTCGCATATTGATTTTGCGATAAAAAGTGTCCCCGACCACAACAGCGAACGAACCAGCACAGGCGCGAACGACGCGAATACTGCCAGTATCACAAATACACCGGCGCCTGATCTCAAGGTACCAAGGCTGCTTTGCAGTGCGCTGTAAGCCTCTGAGATGGATGAACCGATCAGCGGGATAAATGAACTGAGACCTAATTTCACAGTCTTGTCGGTCACCGAATCTGCTGCGCCGGACAAAGCGCTGTTGAGCCCGAGAACGGCGATAAACACACTCATCGAAAAGGTAACGGCGTATTTGAAGCCTTTACTCAGGGTTTCGATCAATCCGCTCAAGTGAACTTTTGAACAGATGCCCGCGCATAAAGACAGAGATAAAATCGTATTGAGCAGCGGCATCAACACCGATGAAGCCAGTCGCGACAACAATCCTGCTGCAGTCATGACCGCAGCATAATAACCTCCCGATGTGATCATATGTCCCGAAAAAGCCATTATTCCTGCCATTACCGGCAGATAGACCGTCATCAGTGATGAGGAGCCCTGAACGACCGTCACACAATCCGAGACCAGCTCTGTAATCGGCGATATCAGAACCGACGCGACAAACAAGCTGACCGCAGCACTTGTGATATCCTTTGTTTCCGTATATCGCAGTGAATAGGAGTAAGACTCGGCAACACCGGTAAGAAGAATCGCCGCGGTCAGAATGACCAGAGCCGACAGCGGACCCGAAAGATACTTTGTCATGGTGCGGTAAAGATAGCTCCAGACCTCAGCCGTATCAACGCCACCGGAAATAACTTGATCTATGCCGGCGGAGCCCATCTCCTCCAGCGCTTTCGCGGTATTGCCGTCAACGCTGTTTTCGATCTGCTGTTTCTCTTTATCGAAGGTATTGACTGCAGCGGAGCAGGATAACGATACCCACAGCGATAGAATCAAAGCCATCGTAATACAAATCAAGGTTCTCTTCATTTCAACCTGCCAGTGATACAATCACGTCAAGGATATGCTGAAACAGCGGCAGCGCGGTCATCAGCACCAATATCTTGCCCGCAAAGGAAATATTTGTGCTCAGGGACAGCAGGCCCGCCTCTGTCACGCAGTCGCAGGTAAACTCTGTGACAAAGCAAATGCCTAACACCTTCAGAAGAATCGTAAAGTCCGATACATCGATACCCCCGTCGGCAAGCATCGAACGGACGCCTGAGAGCAAATCAGGTATGTTTTTGAGCAGACTGAGGATGATTACAGCGCCGGAGCATATGGATAACAGCATTGCGCTGTGCGGGCTCTGTGTGCGAAGCATAACTGCTAATACCGTAGTGATAATCGCCGCGCCGCAAATGGCAATAATGTCCACTGCTACAGCCCGAAGGTGCTTTTGACGGTTGTAAATAGCTCGCTGATCTGTGAGATGATCATCATCAGCGCAACAACTAAACCGGCTATCGTTGTCAAAAGCGCCTGTTCCTCTCTGCCGCTGCGTACCAGCAGCTGATTGAGGATCGCGACAATGATCCCGATCGCCGCGATCTTAAATATCATATCAACATCCATTGTTTTCTTCCTTAAATTATCAGTAAGGATACCGCCATGCCCAGTGATAACGGCATGATCCGATACATTTTTGATCTCTTTTCTATATTCACCCTAGCATTATCGATATGCTCCTGCAAGAGTTTGACATACAGAGCAAGATGCTTCTGCTGAGAGTCGATATCCGCTGCGCCCAAGCCATCGGTGAATTCCAGCATCAATTTTATATCATCTTCCTTCATAAAGCCGCTGAATCGTTCAACGAACCGTTTCCACTGTTCCTCAAATGAGACGTCACGCCGAAAATCAAATCGAGCGAAGTTATCAGAGAAAACCTCGCACAGATCACCCTTGGTATATTCGATTTTGATCGAAGCATGATGCAAGAGCTGTTCAAAATCAAGCAGAACATCCAGCCTACGTTTCAGTTGCTGTGACAGGTGCAAGCCAATCACTGCAGAGCAAAAAAGGATCAGGATACATAAAAACAACTTAAGCACGCTTATCACACATTTCGTATATCTTATTGATCGACCCGACACCCCTGTTTCCGCCTATAAAAACAATATAACGAAACGCACCTGTATTGATCATATCGGAGGTGATTTTCCTGTTGCGAAGGTCGCTCATCGAGGCGGCGTGTACGGTTGCGATAAACGTAACGCCGCACCGCACAGAGTATAATAGCAGTTCAACGTCGTTTTGATTGCCCATTTCATCGCATACGATGATAGCCGGGGACATACTGCGAATAGCGCAGTTCGCGGCAAATCCTTTCGGATATCCGGCATAAACATCGCATAATCCCAATGGAAAACCGTTCTTGCCGCGGCTGAATGCGCTGAGCTCTCCTCTTTCATCCAGCAAGCTGACGCGGCAGCGGTAGGATAACTGACGCGCCATATCGCGGATCAGCGTGGTTTTTCCGCTCCCGGGAGCGCCGCAAATCAGCACTCCGCCCGGTGGGACAAGTTTTTTCAGCAATTCATCGGAACAATGGTGTATATCACGCGCGATACGAAAGCTCAGCGTACCGATATCGCGGATATTGGCAACCTTTCCCTCTCCCATCACCGCCTTTCCGCACAGTCCGACTCTGACGCCGTTTTCGATCGTGATATAGCCGCTGTTGATCTCATGCTGATGAGTATACACGGAATAATCACAAAGCCGCATGACCGTCTGCTCGATCTCCTTTGAGGTTGAATACACCAATCCCTCCACACAACAGGAATCTGTCAGACAGCCGCTTTCCGTCACATAAAACTGCTTATTTGCTTCGTAGATACACAAAGCTCTGTCCGTGCGCAGCACGATTTCTGTTGCCTTATCCTCAACTGCGCTCCTGACCTTTCTCAGCGGCAGCTGCATCCGTTCAGGCAGTCTTTCAAGGATAACGTCTATACTTTTCTTTTCCATGCTCTTCACCGTCCGATTATTTGAGTACAGTTCATCATATGTGGACAGGTCTGCAGATAGAACCTGTCCGAAAAAACAATGCATACCGCTTTACACACAAACAGTTAAAAAAGTACGCTGCATGGTAATGAAATCACATTAAAATCCCCATCCAAACACTTTGGATGGGGATGCTATATACAATACATTAATTATCGGTTCCGTTTTCTATCATCTCCAGCAGCTCTGCTTCGGTGATGATAGTCACACCGAGGGTCTGCGCTTTGGTGAGCTTGGAGCCCGCGTCCTCACCTGCCAAAACAAAATCTGTCTTTTTAGAAACAGAGGATGAGGTCTTGCCGCCGTTCCGCTCGATCAGAAGAGAGGCTTCCTTCCGACTCATGGTCGGAAGCGTACCGGTCAGGACAAAGGTCTTTCCGACAAAGCTGCCGGCTTTTTCCTTTTTCTCCATCGGATCCATTTTCACACCGAGTTCCTTTAACTCTGTAATCAGATGACGAGTGCCGTCCAAGCGGAAGTAATCGTATACCGACTGCGCCATGATTTCACCGTAGCCCTCGATGGCTGCGATCTCTTCAGCGCTCGCTTCAAACAGACTGTCAATCGACAGAAAATGCTCGCATAATAACTTTGCGGCTTTTTCGCCGATATGGCGGATACCCAGAGCGTAAACCAGACGATAAATCTCTGCTTCTTTTGATTTCTCGATAGAACGGACCAGATTATCGGCAGATTTTTCACCCATGCGGTCGAGCTTCGCAACGTCCTCGGCTTTGAGCTTATATAGATCGGTAAAAGTCTGTATCAAACCGGCGGCGAGGAGCTGCTCCAGCAGCGACGGTCCCAAGCCGTCAATATCCATCGCGTCGCGCGACACAAAATGGATCAGATGACGTAAGAGCTGTGCGGGACAATCAGTATTCGTACAGTGGGTTGCAGCTTCATCCTCTTCTTTGACGAGCAGACTGCCGCAGGAGGGACAGACTTTCGGGAGCGTATAAACGGGAGCGCCTTTCCGATGATGAACGACGGACAGTACCTCCGGGATGATCTCACCCGCCTTACGGATCCTGACAGTATCGCCGATGCTGACACCCAGCTCACGAATGAAATCTTCATTATGCAGCGTAGCGCGTGAAACGGTCGTTCCCGCCAAGAGAACAGGCTTAAAAATACCGACGGGAGTAATGGCACCGGTTCTGCCGACGTTGATCTCAATATCCAGCAGCTCAGTCTCCTTTTCCTCGGGCGGATATTTATATGCCTCCGCCCACCGCGGGAACTTAGCGGTGCTGCCGAGCAGCGCGCGGTCAGCCAGGTTATCCAGCTTTACCACCGCGCCGTCGATCTCACACGGGAGCTCTCCCCTGTGTTCGTCTATCCGCCGAATCTCTTCCAGTACATTATCGATGCTATCAAACCTGTGATAAAACGCGGTTGGAAAACCTGCTTGCGTCAAATAGTCCAGCGACTGTACATGTGATATGAACGAAAAGCCCTCAACCGCCTGCACATTGAAAATATAAATATCCAGTCCGCGTTTTGCGGTAATCTTGCTGTCCTTTTGCCGCAGAGAACCCGCCGCCGCGTTGCGCGGATTTTTAAAGGGCTTTTCACCGTTGTTTTCCTGCTCTGCGACAATTTTTCCAAAGGCCGCGACAGACATATACACCTCGCCTCGCACCTCTAAAAACGCAGGAGCATTCTTCAGCCGTTTAGGCAGGCTTTTGATCGTCATCAGGTTTTCGGTGACGTCCTCTCCCGTAACGCCGTCGCCGCGCGTTGAGCCGCGTACAAAGATACCGTTGCGGTATTCGCAGGATACAGACAATCCGTCGATCTTGGGTTCAACCACATAGACGGGATCAGCGACGACCTCACGGACCTTGCGGTCAAAGTCGCGGATCTCATCCGATGAAAACGAATCGTGCAGACTTTCCATCGGGACTGTATGCACAACGGGCGAGAATTTTTCGCCTCTGCTTCCGCCGACACGCTGTGTCGGTGAATCGGGCGTGATCAGCTCAGGAAACTCCGCTTCCAAATTTTCAAGATCTCTGAGCATTGCGTCGTACTCATAGTCGGAGATCACCGGATCGTCATGGTTATAATAACGGTCGTTATGAAAATTCAGCTCATCGGAGAGCTGTTTGATTTTGATTCTGGCTTCTTCAATATTCATATAATAATCACCATCTAATCAATTAAAAGAGGAGCAGACATCATATGTCATACCCCTCCCAAAAATGTCGCCATCCTTATCTTCTGACCGAAGAGGTGCCCTTCTCTCTGAGATAAGTGCTTTCCAGATCGGCTAAATGCAGCTTGACCGCCAACGGATAACGATCATAGGCGTTGCTGATATAAAAACCGTTATTATCATCAAAGCCGCCCATATGCCATCGGATCGCCATCGCCTCGTCAAGCCTCAGCCGCATGAACCGCTCGATCAAAAAGACGCTTTTCTCACCGTGACCGTAAGGAAAGCTATCCTCGATTGCATAGAAAGGAACCTTTTCCCACTGACCTGTCTCGTCGTTCTTGACGTTTCGGGTGGATACCTTATAGAACTGCGCCTTGCACAGATCATGAAGCAGCGCACAGATCGCAAAGCTTTCGATGTTGTCCGTTTCTTCGTCAAAGTGCTTTTCCACCAGCGTATTAAATACGCTGACGGAATGCATCACCAAGCCGTTTTCACAGGCACAGTGATACTTCGTGCTGGCGGGAGCCGTAAAAAAATCAGTCTTTTTGATCCATTCCAAAAGCTCCGCGGAGCCCTTGCGGGAAATATTTTCGGTATAAATGCGGATAAATTCGTCTTTAGCAGTCATCATAGCAAACCCTCACAATAACGTTTCGTCATATACAGCTCTGGCGCCGCCGATGAACTTTGCGCGCGTGCGGGCGGAAGCTACAAACGCCTCGCCGATTTTCTTCTGAGGCAGCCTCAGCGGTACGGCGGTTTCCTTCAAATGCATACCGATAAGCGTGCCGCCGATATCAACTCCTGCGTCCGCTTGGATATGCTCTACCAGCACCGGATCATCAAAACGAGCATACGCGGTAGTCGCACTGCTGCCGCCGGCTTTGGGCTGTGGAACGGCATTCACGATCGGGATATTGTATTTTTCAGCCAATGCTCTCTCGATAACGAGCGCTCGATTCAAATGCTCACAACACTGAACAGCCAGAAATATTCCTTTTTCCTTCAACAAATCGAAAAATCCGTCGTATACAGCGGCGGCAATCTCCATGCTGGAGTGTGTGCCGATCCGATCGCCGCCGATTTCGCTGGTGGAACAGCCGAGTACGACGACGGAGCCCTTATGCAGTCCAGCCGCTTCGATCAGCTGTGAAAAAACAGCATTGGCGTCTTTAGTAATTTGATCAAACATATTCTCAGATCCTAACCGATTAATTTATCATTATCTATTTTCTGTGATGTCCTTATTATATATCATATCAAAAAAAGACGTAAATAATATTCTTATACAGATAAAAGCAAGAAAAATACGGGCATCCTTCCGGACGCCCGTCATCATTCATTATTCTTCCTCTTCGGGAGCGGCTTCAACCTCGGGAGCCGGGTCTTCAGCAGGAGTTTCATCCTCTAAGTCGCGAATCTCAGGCTCAACCTGATCATCTTCATCGATATCCTCAGCAGGAGCAGCTGAATCTGAATCAGGAAGCAGTGCACGGATAGACAGGCTGACACGCTGCTTATCGGCGTCGATACCTGTAATCTGAACCTCAACCTCATCACCGATGGAAAGCTCATCGGAAGGCTTTTCGATACGTCTGTTGGAAATCTGAGAAATATGAATCAGACCGTCGATACCGGGGATAATATTGGCAAAAGCGCCGAAATCGGTCAGACCGACAATCTTTGCCTTGACAACAGTGCCGACAGGATAATCTCTCTGCAGAATGACCCAAGGATTGTCCTCGGTCTTCTTGTAGCCCAAAGAAATCTTCTTCGGGGTAGATTCCATATTAATGTCCTTGATATAAACCTCTACGGTATCGCCGACCTTAACGACCTCGCTGGGATGCTTGATGCGAAGCCAGCTCAGCTCGGAAATATGGATCATACCGGACACGCCGCCCAGATCCACAAATGCGCCGTAAGAGGTCAGTGAGCGAACAACGCCGGTGTAAACCTTACCGACCTCACAGTTCTCCCAGAACTCTGCACGTTTGGCGGAAATTTCGTCGCGCAGAACGCTCTTGATAGAGCCGATGATCTTCTTTCTTCTGCCGCGCTGCGACAGCTCGATCAGACGGAATCTGACTTCCTGACCCTTGAGCTCCTCGAGATTAGCGTCGCGCTCCATGGTAGCCTGAGAAGCGGGGATGAATACGCGGATATCGTTGGTAACGACAATTACGCCGCCGGATACGACCTCGGTAACGGTGCCGCTGAGAATCTGCTTCTCATCATAGGCCTTCTGCAGCTCTTCAAAGCCCTTCTGGGCGTCGACTCTGCGCTTAGAGAGCATGATGGTACCTTCGACGTCATTGGTTTTCATAATCAGCAGTTCTACACGATCGCCGACCTTGACAACTTCATCGGCGCTCTGAATCGGAGTGGATGATAACTCGTCAAATGGGATAAAGCCAGTCTGCTTTCTGCCGTCGACTTCGACATACACTTCGTTGGGAGTGATGCTCGCGACAGTACCCATAACCCTTTCATTAGTGTTCAAACTCTTCAGAGATTCTTCTAACATCTCCTCAAAGTTCTCAGTTTCGTTTACGCTGGATGTAGTGTTTTCACTCATTGTATCCAGTACCTCCTTTATAATCCTTTCCGGTGTAGAAGCGCCGGCTGTTACGCCAATCGTCCCAGCATCCGCGAACATCGCCGCATCAAGGTCGGCGGCAGTCTCGATCAGATAGGTTCGCTCACAGTTGTTTTTACAAATCGCATAAAGCTTATTCGTATTGGAACTGGAGCGGTCTCCTACCACGATCATGCTGTCGCACTTCATTGACAAGGTGTGCGCTTCAGCCTGACGCTTAGACGTAGCATTACATATTGTATCAAAGATTTTGGCGTTTGTATATAGTTTTTTCAAAAAAATTATACATTTTTTCCAAAAATCTTCATTAAAAGTAGTCTGTGCTACGATACAAACGTCATTATTATTCTCAGGAGGAATTATTTCTGGAATCCTTTTTAAATCCTCCTCATTTTGAAAAACATAATACGATCCGATACAGTTGGAAAGTATTCCCTGTACCTCGGGATGATTTTCATCTCCCGCCAGCAGGATCGTATATCCCTTTCGGCTCATTTCGACAACAATCTGATGGATCTTTGCTACAAAGGGACAGGTAGCGTCGATATACTCAATTCCCATCGAATCCAACTGCTCATATACGGAGCGCTCTACGCCGTGGGAACGTATGATAACAGGCTTTCTTCCGTTGATCTCCCCGACAGAATGAACAACGTCGACTCCCCTGTCGCTCAGCTCCTTGACCATTTCCTTATTATGGATGATCGGACCCAGTGTACAGCCGCTGTGATAACGGTCGGCAGCGTCGAACGCGAGCTTTACAGCTCTTCTGACGCCGAAGCAGAATCCGGCGGTTCCGGCAACTATGATCTCAGCCATTCTTTTTTTCCTCAAGAGCCGCTGTATCCTCTTCACGCAGCGCTTTGATGTGATCCATGATAGTGCGGCTGGCATTGCGGAATTCTCTTGCGCCGCCCTTTTCAAAGCCCATCTCCTCAAGTGACAGCGGTTTTCCGAAATGGAAAACGATACGGGAACCGAGCTTTGTATGGCAAACAGGGATCACGGGCGTTTTAGTATCCCACGCGATCAGGCTGACGCCGTTTTTCGGCGGCAAAAATTCGCCGTCCTTGGAGCGGGTGCCCTCGATAAAAATACCCATCAGCGCGCCGTCCTCCAGCGCCTTCTCAAAATGACGGATAGAGCCTGTATCAGCCTTACCTCTGGAAACGGGAAAAGCGCCGAGCTTACGCAGAAACCAGCTGATGAATTGATTTTTGAACAGTTCTTCCTTCGCCATAAAAAGCACCTGTCGCTTCAAGCCCATACCGAGCATGATCGGATCAGTTGCCAACCGATGATTGGAAGCTAAGATATAGGCGCCGTCTGCAGGTACATTCTCCCTACCGATATACTTCATGCGGTATTTCAATTTGAAGAAAGGAAGTAATATAGCTCTCCAGAAAAAGTAAAAATGATTGCGTTTCATAGATGCTCCCTCATAATGTTCAACAGTTTATTGACGGAGGTATCCAGATCCTCGCCGGATGTATCGACAAGGATCGCGTCGTCGGCAGGCTTTAAGGGAGCAATATCGCGGTGAGAATCAGCGTAATCCCGCGCGATCACATCCTTCAGGACATCATCAAATCTGACGTCCATTCCTTTTTCAACCAGCTCATCATAGCGTCGGCGAGCTCTGCATTCCGGAGAAGCAGAGAGGAAGATCTTGATTTTCGCGTCAGGAAGCACTACCGTGCCGATATCTCTGCCATCCATAATAACGTTATTGGTGTGTGCCATATCGCGCTGTAAATCCAGCAGATATGCTCTGACTTGAGGGATCGCGGACACCGCTGATGCCATCATTGAGATCTCAGGCGTACGGATCAAGCCGCTGACGTTCTCTTTGTCGAGCAGTACGATCTGTTCGTGGTTTTCATTGAACGCCAACTCGACCTTGATTCCGGGCAGCATAGCGACGATTGCATCCTTATCCTCAGCGCTCAGTCCTCTTCTTGACGCCGCAAGACCGATTGCGCGGTATAAGGCGCCGGTATCAACATAAATAAAGCCCAGTTCTTTCGCGGTTAAACGCGCAATAGTAGATTTCCCGGCTCCCGCAGGACCGTCAATTGCAATAGCGATAGACATTTTCTCTCCTCAGTGACAAGTGACCAGTGACAAGTGGCCAGTATTTTAATCGGTTGAGATTGCCGCGGGCTAAAGCCCTCGCAAAGACATTTAATATTGAATAGCCGCCGATTCTCCGGCGAGTCTGCCGGTGGAATAGGCGATCTGTAAATTGAAGCCGCCGGTGTATGCGTCCAGATCCAAAACCTCTCCGGCAAAATATAATCCCTTTACCAGCTTGCTCTGCATGGTGCGCGGATCGACGTCCTTCACATCCACACCGCCGTGAGTCACAATTGCCTCATTGATCGGACGGAAGGAACGGATATGCACCTCAAAGCGTTTGATCTGCAACAGCAGCGCGCGGCGCTGTTCGACAGTCAGCGTACGGCATTTGGTATGCGGAGCAATACCGGTGCGTCCGACGATTACGGGAATCAGCTTTTTCGGCAGCAATTTGCCGAGTGAATTGATCAGATCTTTATTGTGAAATTCGACAAAATCGCGCAGGATGCGCTTGTCAAGTGTTTCTGTGTCCAGCGCGGGCTTCAAATCGATGATCGCGGTATAGCGCTCGGGAGACATCGAACGCATATGCGCGCTTGCTGACAATACCAGCGGTCCGGAGATTCCGAAATGCGTAAACAGCATTTCTCCCGTTTCGGAAAACACTTCTTTTTCCGTAACGGTATCCCAAACAGTTAAACGGATATTTTTCAGCGATAAGCCCTGTAAAGCGGGGATATCCCCGTCAGCCGCGGTCAGCGGAACCAGCGACGGTATCAGCGGCGTAACCGTATGACCGGCTTCTTTCGCAAATCGATAACCGTCGCCTGTAGAACCTGTCGCCCGATATGACATCCCGCCGCTGGCAACGATCACAGCATCAGCGGTCATGGTACCGTCTTCAAGCCTGACGCCTTTTATCTCCCCGTCTTCAATCAGAAGGCCTTTGACCTCATCATGGACAATTCTCACGCCCAACTCCGTGACATAGCGACATAATGTATCAACGACATCCAGTGCCTTATCCGACTCTGGAAAAACACGATTGCCGCGTTCGACTTTCGTTTGCAATCCCAGTTCTTCAAAAAATGCTACCGTGTCATAACAGGAAAAACGGTTGACGGCGCTGTACATAAAACGCGGATTAGACGTCAGATGAGCGATAAAGGTCTCATTATCGCAAAAGTTCGTAATGTTGCATCGACCTTTTCCGGTGATAGCAAGCTTTCGTCCTGCCTTTTGATTCTTTTCGAATAGTACGACTTTTGCGCCGGCCTCCGCCGACGCTCCTGCCGCCATCATTCCTGCAGGTCCGGCACCGATCACAAGCACCTTTATTTGATTCATTCTACTTTATCCTTAGGTTTTTGATTGATCCGATTGACGGCGTAGACATTCTGTTCCTTCCACACCTCTTCCAAATCGGTAAATGTTTTTTTGATATCCTCTTTGCGTTCGATCACAATCGCAACCAGCAGCGCATTGATCAGACTCAGCGGAGCTACCAGCGTATCTACCACCGAAGCGATATCGGAGCGTGCCAAAAGCACCTCGTCGGCATCCTTTACAACAGGTGCAACCATGCTGTCGGTTATAGCGACAACCTCAGCGCCGCGCTCATGAGCAAAGCTCATTGCGTCAACCGCCATCGAGGAATAACGCGGAAAGCTGATGCCGATCATCACATCGTCGCCGGTAATGCGGAAAAGCTTTTCGTACACGGTTGTTTTGGAGGTTGAATTCAAAAAGTGTACGTTGCCGAAGATCAAATCAAGGTAATACGCCAGAAAATTGGCGATAAAAGAGGAGGATTTCACGCCGAACACATAGATTTTGCGCGCATTGATGATCGCCTTCACGGTGTTATTGAAATCCTCGCGCGACACTTCGTCGATGGTACGGCGGATCTTGTCGATATCCTGATTCAATACGCTTTCCACTACATCGGCATCCCCGATTCGTCCGGTGGTGACCTCAATGCGCTGAATGGAGTTCAGCTTATCCCGAATCATCTCCTGCATTGCTTTTTGTAAATAAGGGAAGCCGTCATAGCCGATCTGCGTCGCAAAACGCACAACTGTGCTTTCTGACACGCCGACTACCTCACCCAGCTTTGCTGCAGTCATAAACGCCGCCGTGTCATAATGCTCTTCGATATAATCGGCAATTTTTCGCTGACCCTTAGAAAAATCCTTGCGGGCAAGGTCGATCCTGACAAGCAGATTTGATAACATATCCTTCACACTCCCCGGACGTCCGAATCAAGTCCAAACATCTTGAACGTCCATCCCATTCATTTTAGCATATCATCCTGCAAAATTCAATAAGATCATGCCCGTATTTGCGGAAAAATGAAATATTTTATTGATAAAATTTCAAAAAGAAATCATTCGTCATCTTCACGAGCCTTCGGGATCCTCTCATAGACCTCAGCAACCTTATCGCGCATCCATAAAGAAGGCGTGATCCGCAGTGAATACCCGTATCCGTTATCGCATGCCCAGTCAAAGGGCTTTGCCTGCGGCAATCCGTATACTGCCAGCAGCAGATTCATCACGCCGCCGTGCATAATAAAAGCGGCGTCGGTCGTGCCGGTCTTCATCAATCCTTCAACGATAGTTTCAAAAATCAGACAAACGCGACGGGTAAAGTCGGCAGTGCTCTCTCCTCTGGGCGGCTTTATATTAATATCGCCTGCCAGCCACTTAGAAAATGTTTCATCCTCCTTCAGCTCGTCAGCAGTTTTATTCTCCCATTCACCAAAGTGACACTCTGATAATTGATCGATAATCAGCGGATCCAGTTCGGGATAAATCCGCCTAGCGGTCTGGGTACAGCGCTTGAGCGGTGAAGAAAACACGACCTTAGCATAGGGGTAATCCATGGAAGCCGCCAGTGTCTCAATCGTTTTTTTACCCTCTTCGGATAGCGGGACGTCAGTCACACCGATATAGCGGCCTTTGAGCGTCGGATTGATGGCGCCGTGTCGGATAAAATGTAAATAATATGATTTCATTTTGACCTCCATGCTTTACAAATCGTAAATTCAGTATTATACTGACTGTATAATGAGGTGATTATGATGAATAACAGTTTTCCGAGAAATCTGACATTTTTAAGAAAAGAACGCAAGCTCAGCCAAAAACAGGCGGCATTGGATCTGGGCATATCCCAGGCGCTGCTCTCCCATTACGAAAAAGGGATAAGAGAATGCAGCTTGGACTTTGTCGTCAAAGCGGCGGATTATTATAACGTCAGCTGTGATTATCTGTTGGGTAAAACCGCTTTTCGAGATTACGATCTGAACGAGCCGTCTGTCGAAAAGAGCTCCAGAAAACAAAGCGCGGCGCAGATCGTCAACCGCAGACTGATTGCCAGCATGATCAACGTCATTTATGATTTTGCTGCGACAGCGGGAAATCGCAAGCTGGACAGAACCATCAATAATTACTTTATGATTATGCTGTACCGAGTCTTCAGGCGTCTGTACTGCGCTAATCAAACGAATCCAACGGAATTATTTACTGTTCCCAAAGAGATATACAGCGGCTACGCCTATGCCGTCATGGACAAATACTATACCGATATCGGAAGCATGACCGATAAGGAGAGCGCCGGATATCTCGTTTCATTTGACAAGCTCATTACTTCTCCCGAACAGCTCGCGGAAGATTATCCCGACTCAGCCGGCGAGATATTTAATGTGATCCAGCAGGCAGAGAACAGTATCGCAAAACTGAAATTCTAAAAACACAACAGGTGGGCAACAAATTACCCACCTGTTAATTTGTGAATAGAAGCAGTTAATTAGATGCAGAGCTTGTTTTTTGTTTTCCCAAAGACACCTTGATGGTGACCTCCGAGCCGGAATCAATCTTGTCCCCCGCCTTATGACCGACAATCTCAATGACCTTGCCCTCTGCGACGGTACTGCTGTATTCAACCTCCTGCAACGCGACAAATCCGAGATTCGTCAGATCCTCCGCCGCGGCAGTGTAGGACTTTCCGACAACATTGGGAAGCTCGATCAGCTGAGGACCCTTGCTGACTAAGACGTACAGCATGGCGTCGGAGCCGGAATCAGTGATCGCAACACCCGGCTGGGGCTCCTGCGAGATAACGCAGCCTTTGGGAACGGTATCGCTGAACGCACCGTCGGCGTCGACCTTGACGGTACCTTGAAACGAGGATTTGACGTCTTCCAGCTTCTGACCGGTATAGTCAGCCATCACGGGACCGGTCCAGTCTTCGGTAGGCGCCGCAAGTGTCGCGGGCATCGTAGATCCGTTAGTGAACAGTCCCATCAGCGGGTTAGTCGGCAGCCAGAATAAACCGACTGCAGCAAAAGCCAATAAGGAGATCAGCGTTGCGACCAGACCGACAATCGTCGGATTCACGTTGGACTTGCTGCTCTCCACCTCTTTCTTGATCGGCGTCATGCTGGCGGTACGGGAAATCTCATCCTGAATTGCCTGAACGGTTGAAGAAACAGAAAGCTGCGCTCTCAGCTCGTCAAAGTCAGCGATACGCGCTTCGCTCTTCATCTGAAGACCGTTCGCGAGAGCTGCAACAACGTGCGGCGGTAAACGCTTGACGGTATTATTGCTGACCTGCAGGCGCGGATCGTTCTCACGCTCGACGGCATTCAGCGGAAGATGACCTGTCAACGCATAGAACAAAGTTGCAGTCAATCCGTAGATATCTGTCGCGACATCCAGCGTCTGACCGCTCTGATACTGCTCGGGTGCCGCGCAGCCGCCGAACAGCTGTGATTTCAGCATCGTACCGCGCTTGCGCTCGTTTTCGGTTGAAAAACCGCCAAGCTTCATCTTTCCGCCGGAGGTAACATACAGATTGGAGGGAGAGATAGCGTAATGACCGATCCCGAGCTTGTGGACATTCTCAATCAAGGTGATGATCGGCATAAACAGAGGACGTGCAGCGTCCCATTCCAAGTGACCGCCGTTATGCTCAACATACTCGGTAAAGGGAAGCAAATCGTCGTTCTCTTCGATCACATAAGCAGTGTTATTCTCTTTGAAGATATCGAGAATATTGATCATTGCGGCTTTATCGGTGATCGTATTCAGCATTTCATAATAGCTGACAAAATCATCCAAAGCCTTCAGATAATTATCTTTATCCTGCGGCGTTACAAAGAGCTTTGTTTCATCCGCATCACGGTCGAATAAACCCATCGGCAGAAACTCGCGCACAAAAATGACTCTGCCGGTCTTTTTTTCATATCCGAGATAGCGGGTGCTCTCCCCGTTGGTATCAACATTTTTTGCGACAACATATTTATTGTTCAGAACCGTTCCAAACGGTAAAAAAGGCGCTCTCTGCTTTTCCGAATTATCAAAGCCGCACACCTTGCATACCGCATCGGACGCCGGTATCTCATTTAAACAACCCATACATACAGGCATAATACAGTCCCCCAAGATTTAACAAAATCGAAAGAAGCCTATCAGATCTGAGCTTAAATTTCTTTCATGAAATATTGAGAACAAAATACACACTTACTCAATTTACCAGAACATTATAACAAACATCATTGTTAATATCAAGGCAGAAAAAGAAAATTGATATTACATTTTTGTAAATTAAGGAAGACCCATTTCATCAATCACTTCAAATCAAAGCAATTGAAATCCCCTTGCAGCAGATCTACACTGCCGCAAAGGGGAATCATACTATTATATATAATCAAATCGTTTTAGACAAAACGTATGAAGGAAATCTTTGAATATTTCTCTCCATGCTTCCTCATTATGTTTATTTTCCGGAAGGATGACCGCGTTGAGCTGTTCGGATGGATAACACTGTACAAGAAAGTCATAAACAAACTCCATTCCCTCCCGCAGCACCTTTTCCAACTCATCGCCGCCTCCCGCGTAAAAGTAGAGGTAAGGCATTTTCTCTTTGATCGAGCTGAGAATCCAGCTTTGCAGATCAGCTGGAGAATAAATGTAGTAAACAGGAGAAAAAACACCTGCTGCGCAGAAAACCTCAGGATAGTTCAGCGCCATATAAAAGGATTCAAGACCTCCCGACGAGCTGCCGCAGAATGCAGTATTCTCTCTGCCGGTTTTCACCGGGAATCTGTCTTCTATTACGGGTTTCACCGTACTCAACACGAATTCGGCAAAAACCTCTCCCTCCTGTGCGATCATACTTCTCGCTTCTTTTGGAATCTCATCCGGGACAACAATCTCTCCGATACTTCTCGGGCAAAGCTCATTCGCCCTTTGCCACGGAGCACCGTCGTTGTGGATACCGACGATGATCGCACCCTGACCGCTGCTTTTACGTTCCGCCTCAACCGCCTCGCGGGTCAGCCAGCTTCCGAATGTCGAAGTCTCCTCTTCAAAAAGATTCTGCCCGTCTGTCATATAGATAACAGGAAAGGTCTCGCCATCCTCGTGTGCGGGAACATATACCCTTATAAGTCTGTCCTCGAGGTTCGGATACGGAAGCTTTAGCTCCGTGATTTTTGCATCGATCATCATATTTCTCCTCTACTCAGTTGAAAAAACAGTGCACCGGCTGAAAACAAAACATTTCAAATCAGCACAAAAGAAAGAGCCTCACAGCTTGTCCGTCGGCACGGTTACTACTAATCACGCCGTTTTCTATAAATATGATAACAGAGAGCACCGAAGCGGTACTCTCTGTTATCATTGGTGGAGACGGACGGGATCGAACCGTTGACCTCTTGAATGCCATTCAAGCGCTCTCCCAGCTGAGCTACGCCCCCAAAGCAGTATTATATTACCATAATATTATAAATAATGCAAGTAATTTTTGAAAATAATTCGACATCTTACATCGATATAACGAATAATAGCTTATCTTAAATCATAATTCATGTTGAGGGGCGGCTGCTCTAGATTGAACAGCCGCCTGTAGATGATAAATTTATGGTTGGATACCGATCGGATAATCGATATCCATTTTTGCAAGAAAACATTGGATTAAAGAAGCGTCGACAACAGTCACATCGCCGTCAGAGTCGATATCGGAACGTCGGAAATCCATCATGAAAGGAAGTTCGAATGAAGCTCCGAAGCGCTGGATATAGGTGACATCAACAGCTTCTATAATACCGTTAGCGTCAACATCTCCTAGATAATACCCTAAACTCTCGGTCGGTTCGTCTGTAGGCGGCTCAGAAGGCGCATCCAGCAGCACATACCGATATCCGCCGCTTTCTGCAAAGCTATGGGCATATGAGCCGGTTCGGCAATAAATGACAAGCTGCTCATCATTCTGAAAGGCGGTGGAAGAAATGGAACTGACGGATTCGGGAATCATCACCTTGCTCAGCGCGGAACAACCGCTGAAGGAGTAGGCGCCGAGGCTTGTCACCGAATCCGGCAATTGTACCTCGCTCAAAGAGCTGCAATTGCAAAAGGCACGATCGGGTATCCGCGTTATCCGTTTGCTGAGCGAAAGCGTTTCGATCGCGGAGCAGTTCATAAACGCAGCTGTTCCGATGCTTTCAACCGCGTCGGGCAGCTTTACGGCGCTCAGTCCGCTGCACTGATAGAAGGCATAATCGCCGATGGTTCTCAGGTCGGCTGCATCCGTCATATTCACAGAAAAGAAGTCGTCGCGTCCGAAGAACGCGCTGTCTTCGATACCGACCACGGTATAGCCGAAGATACTTTGCGGGATATACAGTTTCATATCTGTTCCCTCATACTCGCTGATGATCGCGTTCTGACCGCTGACGGCGAAGGTATAGCCCGCGTAGGTGAAGTAGCTGCCTGCTGCTGCCGCGCGCGGAACGCCCGCAAGGAGCGTCACCGCGGCGATCAGCACAATCAGTCTATTAAAGCTCAGGTGAAATAATCTGCGCATGTTAACCTCCGAATATCAGGACCAGATATCATCACCGATATCTTCTATAGGACCTGCGCCGCCGTTATTACCGCCGCCGCTGAGGTTGCCCGACGAGTAACCGGGCTCGTTCTGGCTGTGCAAAACGATATTATTCATGATACCAAACTCTAATTTCAGCTCCACACATTCAAGCTCAGGCTGCATATACTTTTTCTTTAACATACACACCTCCGTTTTTTGCCGAGGATCAAGAGGTTGCAAGCTCGTACATCTGCAGGGTTACTGCGTCGCTGAAGTAATAATCCTCAGAACCGTCCTCATTGGTCTTTATCATATAGGCATATACTTTGAATACTCTCAGGGCGTTGTGATTCAGGTTGCCCTCATTGTCACGCAGGTTATCGATACCGCGGTAGTATTCCATATGGTTATCAAAGGTCAACTCCATCGGATCAAGCTTGCTGAAGAAGCACTTGGTCTCACCCTTGGACGTAATCGTTCCGACTTCGTTATCACCCGTCATCGTCGCGATTCTCTTGACAAGCTTTTGGCGATTCTCATCGCTTATTCCGCCGGAGATATCCCCCTGAACAAGATTGCCTTCTTCATCGACAGTGTTTTCGCCGACGACCTCATAGATCATACCGATCTTATAGTTATCAGGAGCGCTGTCGAGGCGAATACCCTGATCGATAAACGCGATATCAAAGTCGCTGATCAGGTTGTCGTTATAGACCATCTTTCCGTCCATCGATCGTACCGGTGACCGAATAGCTCGCCTGCGCGCCCTGCGGGATGACCAGCTTGATCTTGGTGTAATCATCGGCGGAAGCCGCCTTGTAGATGGTCACGTCAAAGTCGCCGGGGATCGGTTTATTGTTGCTGTCCAGCCGCCTTGTCGCCTTGACGCGCGTATCGCTGTGCTCGCTGAACACCTCGCGGTCATAGAGATTAGTGACCACGTTGGTATAGATAACATAAACTGTCGGATCATCACCCGTCATGTCGGAGAACTGAAGGTGGAAATTGATATCAAAATCCGTGCTGTGATTCTCGAGCGTCAGATAATACATCGGCTCCCAAACAGCGTACAGTATATTCTCGGTCGGCAGCTCCTTATCCGCGCCGATCACAGCGTCAGCGGGATATTCCGGAATATAGTTGCCGGGATCGGGCGTTGTGTTCCAGCCGATCAGGAAATAGCCGTTCGGATGGACAAAGTAGTTGTAATAATCGCTCAGATTGACGCTGAAATTATTCGGCTCTTTATGGAAGACAATCTGCTGATGCTCACTGTCCTGCAGATTGACATAGATTTCCTGACGGTGATACGTAGATCGGAAGTGTCACACTTTTGCTGTCTCCTGCGCTTATATTCGTTTTGGTGTTGTTAAAGTTATTAGTAGTATAAGCGTCAACGATAAAGCCATTGAACTTGTTTTCAAAATGGAAGTCAACGGAGTTGGAGTTGTGATAGACAGTGTACGCTTTATTCGGGTCGTATGTACCGTCGAGCTCTTCTGTATAGTGATATATCTTATTTTGACCGTTATTGCCGGATTGATACAGATTATACGGATTATTCGACTTCATAAAGCCGTACATCAGCGATTGTGTCACACTGGTGCTGGCGGTGCCTTCCTTCCACAAATACCGGCTGACGTCAGACCAACTGTAGCCGACCTTCTCAAAGGTTCTGCCGTACAGTCCAGACCACGTTACCATCAAACGGTTGCTCAGCGGATTATTGCCTCTTGTATAGCGTATGCCTGTATACGGCGTATCTGTTCCGCCTATTCTCCATTCATTATTCAGTCGCTGCTATACGGGATCACCTTTATAGTATTGGGATCATCGGTCGCCGCACTCTTCCTGATGACGGTGTTACAGAAATACCAAACCAAGCAGTTTGTCCTTCAAAAGGATGAAATCACAGAACAGCGTGCCAAGCTCGCCGTTCTGCAGATGCGCCCGCATTTTATCTACAACACCATTACAAGCATATACTTTTTATGCGATATCGATCCGCTGAAAGCAAAGCAGGTCACGCTGGATTTTTCTACCTACCTCAGAAAAAAATTTTACCGCTATTGGGAAGAATGAACTAATCCCCTTCACCGAAGAGCTTGAACACACCAGAGCGTATCTCGCGGTAGAATTAGTCCGGTTTGAAGGACATCTGTTCGTTGTGTTCGATACGCCTCACACCGGCTTCAGGCTGCCTCCGCTGACACTGCAGCCGATCGTGGAAAATGCAGTCAAGCATGGCGTCGATTCGGAGCTTGAGCCTTTACGCATCACCATCTCTACCCGCGTGACAGCTGACGGCAGCGAGATCACTGTCGAGGATAACGGACCCGGCTTCAGTTCTGATGACAACGGCGACCCACATATCGCGCTCGCCAATATCGCTGAACACCTCGATCTATTGTGCAAAGGCACGCTGACGATTCGCAGCCGTCAAGGCGGCGGCGTCACAGTCAAAATGATGATCCCGTCATAACAGAATATGGCTTTGAACAAAAAAGCCCGCGCCTTGAGGCGCGGGTCGGTTACAGCAGTTTATTAGTGACCAGTGGCAAGTGACCAGTAACCAGTTGAAATGGGTATAATACCCGCGGCTTGCCGCGAAAGAGCCCGAAGGGGAGGATTCATCCTCTTGACTAATACCCCGCCCGAGCAAGGCGAGAGTAAAATGTCCGGTGGGCGCTTTAGTGCTTGCACCGGGGAAGTTTATTATCCAGTGAAAGCCATCCCTAATGTGTAAGCTACGATAAATGATTATCCCTTCAATAATACTTCAAAAATACCCCGTACCCTTTGTTATGAGTACGAGGTATTCTTTGTTTGATTATTACTTTATGATATTGCTCCAAAAAGGCAGATTTTCTTATGACTTCAATGCTCTTTCCAGCCAAACATCGGCGATATCGAGCGCGACATACAGACCGCTCTTCTCGCTGGACTTGACGAGCTGCTTGCGGGGACTGAGATCAGGGTCGGTGCAAAGCAGCTGGATCGCTACCTTGTCCGCTATCTCGGTATCCCCTACTGTTTTCTTGGACTTTATCTGCATCCTGATGACAAACCGCTCCGCCATACTGCCGTAGTACAGCTCGTCGCCGCAACGAACCAAAGGCTTGCCCTTATAGGTCGAAAATTGCTTTTCAGCCATTGGAATCAATCCCTTCTAAATGATTTTATGTATCTCAGCATCAGGTAATATCCAGGTAAGATTTCACCATCGCCTCGAGCAGGTCGTCACGGTCGATCTTACTGATGATATTGCGGGCATTACCATATGTCGTGATATAGGTCGGGTCCTCACTGAGAATATAACCTACGATCTGATTGATGGGATTATAACCCTTCTTTTTCAGCGCGTTATAAACCGTAGTCAGCGCGTCTTTCATCTCATCGTCACGGTTGCCGCCTAAAGAGAATACCATCGTCTTATCTAACATACAAACACCTCCGCAGATACTGATTCTATGACATTATACATCATTATCGGAAATAATGCAAGCACAAATATAGATAATAGAGAATCGATATCAGATAACAGTGAAGGGCGGGACACCTGCACCCGATTTGTATAGCGGAATACAAACGCTTGTTTTTCCGATCTGCAAATCCAAAAATCCGTAAGGATTTTCCCTTAACTGTTATCTGTTCTCTGTTATCTGTTAACTGAATCTTTACTTCTTCAGCAGGACGCCATCCTTTTCAAGATCGGCGATGATGCCATCGGTCACGGCAGTAACCTCTTCGCGTGTCAGTGTACGACTATTGTCCGAGAAGGTCAGGCGCACGGCGATGGACGAATTCTCGTCAGCCTCGTAGATGTCGATGACCGCTACATCCTTGATCAGCTCGCATGCCGCCCTCTCGATCGCTTTTTTGATTGGTGCGAAGCGGGAGGTCAAAAAGCTCAGGTCGATCTCGATGCCCGGGAACTTGGACGGCCCGACATAGCGGATCGAGTAGTTCTCAATCGCGGCAAACTTGTCCATGTCGATCTCAGCAAAGACGACGCAGGCGCGCTTGTCGAGCTTCTTCATGACGGACGGATGGATCAGACCGATCTTGCCGATCACCTTGCCGTCAACAATGACCGCGTTCAGGTTCACAGGATGCTCGAAGTCGAATTCCGGTTCGAGCTTCTCGAAGCTGACGGTCTTGTGCTTTAACTCGTCGACCAGCGTTTCGATAATGGTTTTCATCCTGAAATACAGCTCGCGGACATTGACGCCCTTCTGATACAAGGTTACGCCGAGATGCTTTTCTTCGATGCAGAGGTCATCTTCCGTCATACCGGTGACCACTCTGCCGACCTCAAAGATACCGAAGGACGGCGCGTAGCCCAGATTGCTTTTAACCTGACAAAGCTGAGTAGGGATCATGGTTTTGCGGATGGTCTCGATATTGGGGTTGGATGCGTTCGCGAGCTTGATGACGCCCTCGTTCTTGATGCCCACTTCCTTTAATTCGTCTACATAATTCCAGACGTAAGAATGAAGTTCGTGGAGGTTGAAGTGCTTGACAAGAATATCCTTGACGTTGTCCTCGTCCTTCTTCACCGGCTCGGGACGGGTCGGAAACAGCGGCGCGTTCGCGGTGTGGATCTCAAAATTATCATAGCCGTAGATACGGGTGATCTCTTCGATGATATCCGCCTTGATGGTGACGTCCTTGGTGGCGCGCCATGAGGGAACCTTCACGGTGAAATCATCGCCCTCATTGGTCACATCAAAGCCGAGGCGCTGCAGGGTGCCGACGATCGTTTTGTTATCGATCTCGATGCCGGTGTATTTATCAACATACGCCTTATCAAAGCTCAGCTCGACCTGCGGGTAATGATAGGCATAGTCGTCGGTCAGCGCGGATACGACCTCTACCCCGCTGTCATACTGCTTCAAAAGATAGACAAAACGGGCGATCGCCGCGGTAGTCAGCTCGGGATCGAGGGACTTTTCGTATCTCATAGAGGAATCTGTTCTGTGAGAAAGACGTACCGTTGACTTGCGGATGGACGCCGCGTCAAAAGTCGCGGACTCCAGTGTCAGGGTATGGGTATCCTCGACGATCTCGCTGTCGAGACCGCCCATGATACCGGCGATGGCGACAGGCGTATCGCCGTTGCAGATCATCAGGGTCTCAGGGTCGATATTGCGCTCCACGCCGTCGAGTGTTTGGAAGGTAAAGTCGTGATCGAAGCGCTTGATTCGGATGTTCTCCACCTTACGGGAGTCGAACGCGTGCATGGGCTGACCCATTTCGAGCATCAGATAGTTGGTCATGTCGGCAAGGAAGTTGATCGCACGCATGCCGCAGTAGTACAGACGGATGCGCATATCGACGGGGCTGACATTTCGGCTGATATTCTCAAACTGCAGGCAGGAATAGCGATAGCACAGCGGGTCCTCGATCTTCATATCTACCTTAGGCAGATTATCATAAGCGCTCAAATCATCGAAAGAAAGAGGCTTGAGCGGTCTCTTCGCAATCGCGGCAAATTCGCGCGCGATGCCGTAGTGGCTCCACAGATCGGGACGGTTGGTCAGCGATTTATTGTCTACCTCAAATATGATATCGTCGATGGCATAGATATCTTTCAGAGCTGTGCCGAGGGCGACGTCGTCGGTGATGTCCATAATGCCGGAATGATCGTCGGAAATGCCGATCTCCTTTTCGGAACAGCACATACCGCAGCTCATGAATCCGGCAAGGGGTCTCGGGGTGATCTCGATTTCGCCGATCTTCGCGCCGACCTTGGCGAAAGCGGTCTTCATGCCGACGCGTACGTTCGGAGCGCCGCAGACAACGTCGATGAGCTCGTCAGCGCCGATATCGACCTTCAGCAGATGAAGCTTTTTCGATTCGGGATGGTTTTCTACGGACTTGATCTCAGCAACGACGATACCGCTGATATCACTGCCCTTGAACTGTATATCGTTCTCTACCTCGGCGGTAGAGAGAGAAAACTGGTTGATCAATTTCAGGTCGTCCAGACCGCTCAGGTCGACGAAATCCTTGATCCAATTCATTGATAAAAACATAGCGCGACCTCCTTACTTATCGTCCGTGAACTGGGACATCACCTTGAGCGAACCGGAGTTCAGATCACGGATATCCTTAACGCCGTACTTCATCATCGCGAGTCGGGTCAGTCCCAGACCAAATGCGAAGCCGGTGTACTCCTCGGGGTCGATGCCGCCCTCTTTGAGCACCTCGGGGTGGATCATGCCGCATGGGCACAGTTCCAGCCATCCGGAGTGGTTGCAGGACGGACAGCCGGTGCCGCCGCAAATCAGACAGTTTATATCGAGCTCAAAGCCCGGTTCTACAAACGGGAAGAAGCCCGGGCGCAGGCGCACCTTGATATCTCTCCGGAACACCTCTGACAGCATGGTCTTCATGAAGTAGATCAGGTTACTGATGGAGATATCCTTATCCACCATGACGCCCTCCATTTGGAAGAAGGTGTTTTCATGGGTCGCGTCGGTAGCTTCGTTTCTGAAGCAGCGGCCCGGAAAGATCGCGCGGATAGGCATGCCCTTTTCCCTGAGCGCAGGACCGTATTTTTTCAGAATCGCGTTCTGAGCGGCTGAGGTCTGCGATTTCAGCAGCTCGCCGTTTGTGAGATAATAGGTATCCTGCATATCCCGCGCGGGATGGTTCTTGGGCACGTTGACCGCCTCAAAGCACTCATAGTCGGTGACGACCTCGGGATAGTCCTCCACGTTGAAGCCCATCGTGGTGAAGATGCGCTCGCACTCGCGCTGAACAAGCGTGATCGGATGATAGGAGCCCCTTTCCTCCTTGGTCGGGATGGTCAGGTCGAACTCAGGCATCAGCTCGATCTCCTTTTTGATCTCCAGCTCCTTGAGCTCCTCGGCGCGCTTTTGGATACTCTCGGCAGCCTGCTGCTTTAAGGTGTTGACCAGCTGCCCGAATTCCTTCTTCTCCTCATTAGAGAGCGCTTTCATTCCCTTGAGCAGATCAGTGATGGATCCCTTTTTGCCCAGATACCTGACGCGCAGACTCTCCAACGCCTGCGGATCGGCTGCGGCGCTGAGCTCTTCGCTGAGCCGCGATTTTAATTGTTCCAGTTTTTCTTTCATAATATCCTCCGAATAATGATAGATAACAGGTAACAGATAATAGATAAGAGATAATAGTTTAGGGAAACGCTGACGCGTTTTAAATCGATATGCTGACTGCCGAAAACAGTGTTTGCGACTCTGTTTGAAAGAAATAATCATTCTTTTCGTAACAGCTCACGTTCTGCAAATCGGGTAAGGGCAGAGCCCTCCCTTCACTGTTATCTGTTCTCTGTTATCTGTTCTCTGAAATAAAAAATCTTCCTATCCCAAATGGGACGGAAGAACCGCGGTACCACCCAAATTTCCGTCATACAAATCGTCGATTATCGGGATATCCCACACAAACACAGTGAATCTTTGTGGGATTGCCGCGTCGTGACCTTTGTCGGTCACTCCTCGCAATGACGATTCAGTAATCGGACACTCATCGACCTGTAACGGGGTCTGCCGTCGGAGCCTACTTTTTTCAGTGGTCAGTATTTAGTGATGAGTTGTCAGTGACAGGCGAGCTTCGCTCACACCCGTTTCTATTCACTAATCACTGATCACTTACCACTAATTTCAGCTCTGCCGCTCGGGAGTGAACTTCGCTCAGGCTCCGTCCGTCCGTACTTCCAGCCGATGATACAGACTCTCTGTGGATTTCGCGGGAGTTACTCTCTCCGTCGCTGCGTTTATGTATTCACAACAATCAAATTGTCATTGCGAAGAATATTTCCCGTGGCAATCACAACCGATCAAGTGATATCATAACACCGGCGGAAGAAATTTGCAAGTGTTTATTGAAAAATATCCGATTATATGTTAAAGTTATATCTGCAATAGTCTAATTGATCTGATGAACGGAGGAGTTATCATGGACAACCTGATCGAACAAGTCGTACCGAAATCAAAAGGCGCGGGTTACGGCGTCAAGATCGCACTGATCATCTTTATCGCGCTGGCGATCCCCGCCGCGTTGATCGTGATCGCTGAGATTACCAAGATCGCCTATCTGGTAGTCATCGGTCTCTTCTCGCTGCTGTTCACCGTTTACGGCGCGTGGTTCTTCATCACGTCGCTGAAGGTCGAGTATGAGTATTCCTTTTTGTCCTCCATCCTGCGTATCGATAAGATCATCGCCAAGCGCAGACGCAGATCCATCGTCAAGGTAGACGTCAAGAAGTTCGACGACTTTTTCCCCTACAGCGACAGTGAAATGAACAAGCGGAAATTCAACAAAGTATATTCTGTTGCGTCTAAAGAGTTTTCCGAAAGCAACTATGTCGCGTCCTTCCACGATGAAGCCAAGGGCAAATGCGCTATCATCTTTTCACCCAACGAAAAAATGCTGGCTGAAATGAAGCTGTATTTCGGCAATGATCTGCGCAAAAAGCTCTTTGTAAACAAACAGCTATGAAACAGATTGACTTCGACTATCTTGTACGGCATTTCCCCCGCCGTCCCGACGACGCACACAAGGGCACGATGGGAACGCTCCTGTCGCTGACCGGCAGCTTCGGCTTTGCGGGAGCGGCGATACTGAGCGCAAAAGCAGCTCTTCGGTCCGGCGCAGGTCTCCACTATCAGGTGCTCCCCGAGCGCATCTATTCCCTATTCGGCTCGTCAGTGCACGAGAGCGTGTGCGTCCCTGTGAAGGGCAACGATCTCGGTACGCTATGTCCTGCCGACATTCCCGCCGTCCTTGCATATCTGGAAAAAGCCACGGCAGTGCTGATCGGCTGCGGTATGGGCAACAGCGAGGCAACGGCGCAGGTGCTGCGCGAGGTGCTCCAACACGCGAAATGCCCTGTTATTATCGACGCCGACGGCATAAATGTACTTTCACGGCATATATATGACTTAGACGAATGTCAAGCTGAGATCATCCTTACCCCGCACATCAAGGAATTCTCACGGCTCAGCGGTCTGAGCGTCGCCGAGATACTCTCTGACCCCGCCGAAGCGGCGAATGAATTCTCGCTGCAGCACAAGGATATCACGCTCGCGCTGAAAAGTCACCGCACCTATATCGCGCAAAAGGGCACTGTGTATGAGAACACAGCGGGCAACAGCGGCATGGCGAAGGGCGGCTCCGGCGACGTGCTGGCGGGCGTGATCGCTTCGTTGGCGGCACAGGGCGCACAGCCGTATAAAGCGGCAGTGATGGGTGTGCACATCCATGCGCTTGCTGGAGATATCGCGGCAAAGAAATACAGCCGAACCGCGATGCTCCCGTCCGATATCATCGACTGTCTGCCGCAGGTATATGCTGAGATTGAGGGTACGCGTAACTGATGATTGTGTATCATGAAGGATTTCATTTGGCTGCGAATAGCCACGATCCATTGAATTAAGAAGTTCAAACCGACGGAAGTATAATTGCTCCGTCGGTTATTTTTTTATCTGTTAAGGAGGCACTATGAAAAAAGCTATCTTTCTGCCGATACTGCTCATTCTGACGCTGCTGCTCTCGTCATGCGGAGAACCGCCGACTTTGCAAAGCGATTTTTCAGCGTCGTTTACGACAAACAGCGGCGGCGTCAACTATGCAGGCATTGTCGAAAAGGACATAGGGACGCTGACCGTAACCCTGTCACAGCCCTACACGGTAGAGGGGACGTCCTTTTGCTGGAAGGACAGCACGCTGACCATCGAATATGCCGGTCATGCCGCCGAAGCTAACGCCGACTATCTGCCGGCTGATACAGTTCCATCAATCCTGCACAACACTCTCGCCTATCTCAATCAGGCAACCTATACAAGTACGGAAAACGACGAGGATCGTTTTAACCTGCCCACGCCCTACGGCAGCGCTGAGATCACCGCGAAAGACGGTAAGCTGCTGACTCTTTCCGACCCTCACACAGGAACGATGTTTGAATTCGATACGGGTATTCAAGAGTAATAGAAGAGTATAGATATCAGTATTCGTCTGTACTGTACAAGAGTACAGGGCGCTTTCCGTCGGGAAGGCGCCCTGTTTAACGTTAATAGTACGCTTTTAAAGTGAAAGAACCATCATTTATGGTACTCTAAATTTTGAACTGAACCTTTCATCCAGCGACTTTGCATGCAGCCGAAGAAGCTGCACACCCGACTTGCCGGAGAAAAAACCGACGCAGAACGCCTGACCGTCACGTATCTCATAAACCACCGGAGCGTCCTGTCCGACAAAGCAGTCACCGTCGATCTCGTCCGGCAGGTCGCCCTCAAAGTAGATGCTCCGCAGTTTGGGGCAGTTAGTGATCGACTGCTTCTCCAGCGCGTTGACACCCGCGGGAATATACAGATCCTTCATGATCTCGTTATCCTTGATGGCGCCCTCGGCAAGCGTTTTCAGCTCACCGCCGTTGCCGGGTATCTTGACCTCTTCATCCACGCCGACATACTCCACCAGCGTACTGCCGTCTTCGCCGAAAGTGTAAGCATAGCGATACCTCGCCGTCAAGGTAACCGTGCCCTCGGGAGTCATAGCCGTGAAGGTATCACCGGGACGGAAACGGTACAGACGATCAGCGTCGCTTTCATAAAGCCATTCGGCAGTATCGCTGTCTGCGCGATAACCGTAGACTCTGCCGTCAACATCGCGCGAGGCGGTGTAACCGTCAAAAATATATCCTTCCCTGCTGTAACCTAGCTCGGGTACTGTTATCTCAGAACCGTATTCAACGGTATAGAGCTGCTCTTCGCCCTCTCCCTCACCGCATTCATATCGCAGCTCGTACTGTTCAGCGATCCACTCTGCATAGAGTCTGACACCGCCGTATCGAACAGTCTCGGCAACCGGCTGCTCGTTATCATACAATACATAGTTAAAAATGTCATTCTCTTCCAGCCATTCATAATCCGAGGCGCCGTTCCTGTATCCGACATACTTGCCGTCACTTGTGCGCTGCACACGCCATCCTGCAAAGAAATAGCCATCTTTTGTGAAAGTGCACGGGCTAAGCGGAGTGCTGTTGCCGTAATGAACCGTAGTGCTCTTCATCTCACCTTCTCCCCCGTTCGGATCATAGCCGACGGTATAGGTAATCTTTGTCGCGTCGGAGAAACCGATGCGATAGAGCTTGCTGCCGTAATAGAACAGTGTCGTATAGAAGGTGTTTCCGATATGAAAAAGGTTTTCAACCTCGTCGCTGACAGACAGCGGGATATCGGTGATGTGATTACCGGAATAATCATAGACAACCAGAATATTATTGCCGCCGCTCTGGACAAAGTAGATATAATCGTCATCACAGTCACAGCCCTGGCGGGTGTAGCCGGTTTTAACGCCGGTAAACTTTTTGGTGACCTTGAAATCCGAATCCAGCAGCGCGAAATCATATGTACCCGACAAGCCTACCACATAGCACTTGCGCTTTTGATTATATGCGATAGAATAGATATCCTCCTTGATCTGGATGTCCTTGATCGGTGCGAGTGTATCGGGGTTAATCAGCGTAATCACATTGTAGTAAGGCGCGTTGTTCGCAACGACAAGATAATCTTTATCAGGATTATAGGTCATATCGTTGGAATGTCCCATATTGATGATCTGCTGTTTGGTGACATACTCCCACGTATTGATGTCAAATTTCGCCAGACTGCATACGCTGCCCCCTACGATACCGAAATAGACATATCGCCCGTCAGTGCAGGCGCCCTGAACGGGAGAGGTGTTTCCCGCACCGACATAGCTTTCGATATGGCTGTCGATCATCAACATTTCCGCTTTGGGATAAAAACCCGAGGCAGCGTTAGCGACACACGGGTTCGCGGTCATCAAAACTGCGCAAAGAAAGATGCATACTGCAAAACGTATTGCTCGTTTCATTATTTCTCCTGTAGAATTATATGTGTATTTGCCAATAGCATTCGTCATTGTGCACAAAACGAATGCGATTTTTTGTTGTATTTAAACAGCAGCAACACGCCGCTGTCCTCCATATTTATTATATATTACCATTAATCACCTTCTGCGTCAATGCCAATAGCAAAGGTTAACATTAATTTAACATTGAACCTTGAAATATGTACTTTGCAGCATAATAAGTTTTAAGATGTGACGTTTCATATCATTGGCAGCCTAAAAACTGACACTTTTCTGCTGCTTCGCCTATTTCTGATGATTATTTGGAATATCACACTAATACTATAACCATAACCCGCCCGAAAGAACTGTAGTCAATCGGACGGGTCATGCTGAAGTGGCTTAATTACTTAAGACCGTTTTCGTAGGACTCGATCATCTTTTTAACCATCTGACCGCCGATAGAGCCTGCCTGCTTAGAGGTCAGGTCACCGTTATAGCCCTGCTTGAGGTTAACGCCTACCTCAGAAGCTGCTTCCATCTTGAAGCGCTCCAGAGCGTCCTTAGCCTCAGGAACAACGATATTGTTCTTAGACATGGTATTTCTCCTTTTTATATTTCGGGGCAGCCGACGCGCCAATCATCTTTACTGATCCGCGAACCGTTAAAGAAAAACTGCTTTGAGCTGCATCAACCTTTGACGGATCATGAAGAATAGCACGCATGCGTGCCGCCGAGTTGTCAGCAAACATGCGTGTCCATGTACGTTCAACTGTGATTCCGAACATTTCATTCGGTTCATCATAAACACAGCACAACTGTACGCGGCTTCTGTCCGCTGCAATCATATTGTATGCGGAGAACAATCGATTATTGATAGGAATTTTTGCCAGTATTTATTGAAAATAAAAACAACATGAATTTTTGCTCGTGTTTCTTTTGGAACCTTTATTAGATCCAAAGAGTTTTGTTAGCCTAAATCCTGATAATTGTCTTCCCTCTGGATCTTCCTGATTCAACCTTCTTTAATGCTTTGTTGACATCCTCCAAAGAGAACACCTCATCGATAGAAATCTGTACCCTTCTTTCGCTGAAAATATCTGAGATTTTCTGCAAGCCGGCTCCGTCCTCATGGACAAAGATAAAGTAATATTTTTGACTGCGCTTTGCTTCGAGTTTGTCATACCGCTTACCTACTATACCGAAAACAGCTCGTTTAATAACCGACATACCCATACTCTTAGCAAACGCTTCGTTCGGGAGTCCTCTGAGCGATACGATACTGCCGCCGTCTTTCAGAATATCAAATTCGTTTTTGAGTTCTTTCTCTCCGAGAGTATCGAGAACACAATCCACATCGGACAAAAGATCTTGATAATTCTCTTTTCTGTAATCGATAAAACAATCCGCGCCGAGATTCAAAACACGTTCCTCGTTTTCAGCGCTGCCGTTGGTAATAACAGTTAAGCCTAAACTCTTAGCAATCGGAATAGCCATCGCTCCGACGCTTCCGGTACCTCCCGAAATAAAGAGTGTTTCTCCCTTTTTAGCGTTCATCAGTTCGAATGCCTGCCATGCGGTGAGCGCCGTGAGCGGAACGGTAGCCGCTTCCTCAAAACTCAGATACTCAGGGATTCTTGCAAGTGCATCTGCTTTGACAGCGACATATTCTGCAAAAGCTCCGATTTTATTGAGAGGTAATCGCGCGTATACTCTGTCACCTGCTTCGAAATCGGTTACGTTTTTACCCACTTTTTCTATAATCCCGGCGATCTCATTCCCCATAACAAGCGGGAAGCAATATGGAACAATCAGCTTCACTTCTCCGCGGATAATCATATTATCCAAATGGTTTACACCCGCTGCCTTTATGTTTACCAATACTTCCTCTTCGTTTATATCGGGGATCGGTATATCTTTTAACACAAGCTCTCTTCCATCACTTGCGTATTTTTCTAAGATTGCGGCTCTCATTATTCCTCCGTAATTTTTCTATCGCAAAAAATCAGTTATATCTCGGAAACAGACAACAAACACCTGTCCTATGATAGTAATCTGCGATGTCTTCGAGCTTCTTTCTCGGTATACCTAGATCCTCAGAAAGACAGGTCATGCATATGTACTCATCTGCCTCGCGGCAAATGAGTTTTCTGAAGATTGCGATATCGTCAGCTGTGAGCATCTCTTCACAGCGAATGCATTCGTGCGCCATATCAAAGCTCCTTTATCGTGCAGCGATACAACCTGCAGCCGTGCGATTCAACTACTGCTGAAAAGGATTCCTTTTTCATTCCCAACTGCTCATGAGTCAAGCAGTCATAGAAATCGAATCCATGACCCGATCCCAGTGACAAACCCATATCCCAGAAGTGCAGCTCGATATGAGCGTCCGCGTCGCCGAAATTAAAGAATCCGACCGCATAATCACCGTCGGACAACGGCTTGACGAGAATAAACGAATCGGCGCTGGCATAAGTAGTAAGTTGATAGCAGCTCCTGCAGTCGGGATCCTGATTGACGGCTATTACATCCTTATTCGTAAGTATCTCCTTGGCTTTCTCAGACATATTCCTGACGTCACAGCCGATGATTAGCGGGGAGTTCATCATCGCCCATAGGACGAAATGCGTCTGATACTCCGTATCCGTACAGCCGCCGAGCGAGGTCTCGGGATTAAATCCGCCGCCGTTCATACCAACGACAAGCATATCCATATCATTAAAGCAGCTCTGCGCATTGGAATACATATGCTCCATCTGGCTGAGGGCGATCTTTTCGACCGAGCACCAATTATCTTGAATATCGACCGTAGAGCGGAAGGTATAAGCGCCCGTGGAACGAATCCAGCGGTGAACCTCTTCGGTACCCCACTGACACGCCGCGAATACGATATCTCTTCCCGAAGCACGCAGCGCCATGCTCATACGCCGATACAGCATTTCGCCGGATAAGGTTGTCGGACGGAAGCAATTATCGTATTTCAGATAGTCCACACCCCACTCGGCAAATTGCTTTGCGTCAGAGAACTCATGTTCAAAGCTGCCGGGATGCTTCGCGCAGGTATGCACGCCGCAGCAGGAGTAGATACCGAGCTTGAGTCCCTTGCCGTGAACATAATCTGCAACCGCCTTCATCCCGTGCGGGAACTTCTCCGGATCGGGCACGAGCAATCCGTTTTCATCCCTCTCCTTGCCGCTCCAGCAGTCATCGATGATCAGGTATTCATAGCCTGCATCGCGCAAGCCGCTTTCGACCATCGCGTCAGCAGTAGAGAAGATCAGCTCCTCGCTGATTTTATCATAAAAGGTGTTCCATGAATTCCAGCCCATGGGTGGCGTCTTTATTACAAATTGATCGTTCATGTTATCCTTCCACATCCTGTTGTTTACGATATTTGGTAGGGCTGATCCCGTAATGCCGCTTGAATATTTTAGAGAATGTCAGCTGATCCTCATAGCCTACCCTTGACGCTATCTCTTGTATAGAAAGATTTGTATGCGTCAGCATCTGAGCGCTGTGCTCCAAACGACATTTGATGATGTATTCCTGCGGGGACAGTCCAACTATCTTTGTGAATACACTGGTAAAATAGCTCCGCGTAAAGCCGATATATTCCACAACGTCCGATACACGGATCGTGGCGTAGTTTTGATCGATCAGCGTCTGCGCCCTTTGCATATAGACCTCTGTGCTGTATTCATGCTTATGTTCAGCAGTTTCTGTCAAAGTGGCTTCCATCGCAAGGGACAGATATTCGAGCAGTATTCCTCTGCGGCGAAGATCATTGATATAGTTCATCTGAGGCTTCTCGTGCATTTTGGCTACCAGCTCATAGAAGCGATAGGTATCGATCTTTGAATCTAAACAATACACGCCGTCGGTAAAGCCGATCTCCTCCGTGATTCTTTTTGCATCGCTGCCGTTATAGGTGACCCAACAGTAACGCCACGGGTCCTTCTTGTCGGCGGTATAATGCACCATTTCGTTGTCCTTGAGCAGGAAGAGCTGACCGACATGCGGGTGGAACACCTTATCGCCCGCGCGCAGCGTACCTGTTCCCGACAGCACAGCGTGAAGATGATAGCAGTCGCGCACCTCGGGGCCGAAGCTCACCCCCGGGTCGCAGCGTTCGATCCCGCACGAGATCAGACAGATATCTCCGGTCTGGTCGTGGTCATACTCAAGACATCTATAGTGTCGGTTGCGCTTTACGGTATCCTTAGCCTTCATACTCATCGCCTCATTCTTTTTCATTGGTTTCTTCTCCTATATCATAACCGATAAAGCGTTGATTGGCAATGAGATTTTATAAATAATAGGGCTGCCGTGTTGACAGCCCTATTGCCGGATTCTAAATATATTACTCGGTGGCGAGAATCTCATTCATCATATCTGCCATCTCTTTGCAGACGTCAGCCATCGTCTCAGGGTTCTGCCATGCAGATACAAAGCCGGTGGTGAAGTTGCCCTCCCAAGCAGTGGTATAGCGGGAAGCAGGATGCTGGATCAGAGTGCCGCTTTCCTCAACGGTGAGGAAGGGAGCGATATCCATGCCCTCAAAGGCGGATACAAACGCGTCGGAGCAACCCTTGTAGGCAGCCATGGTGACGCCGAGCTCTGCCTGCTTCTCCTGACCTTCCTTGGAGCAGAAAGCAGAGATGAGGGAGTATGCCTCGTTCGGATGCTGTGTATCAGCGGATGCCGCCCAGCCGAGACCGTTGTACATGGTCACACGCTCGCCTTCGTCGCAGGCACCGTTGCCGTTTGCGTCACGGTAAGGGATCTGAGCCCATGCGTAGTCGGCGGAATTCTCTGCGGTGTAGAAGGTGTTGACCATCCAGGAGCCCTGGAGCATCATGCCGATCTTGCCGGACATAAAGAGCACGTCGGGGTCGGTGTCAGCCATCACACCTTGATCGGGCATTGCGGGGATCAGGTTATCCGCAAGCCAAATCATCGCTTCGATGGTCTTGGGATCATCCATTCCGGAGGTCTTGTTATCGTCGGAGATCAGCTTGCCGCCCCAGCCGTAGATAAGGTTGTACCAGCCGTCCTGACCGTCGTTGGTGTTCATAGCGGTGCCGAATACGCCGTCAGCTTTGCCCGCTTCGGTGATCTGAGCAGCAACAGCCGCGTACTTTTCCCAGTCCCATGTATCGTCAGGATACTCGATGCCGTACTGATCAAAGATGGATTTGTTATACAGCAGAGCGATGGTATCATGATCCTTCGGCAGTGCATACTGCTGATCTTCAAAGCTGTAGATACCTACGATGCCGTCATAGTAATTGGAAAGATCGATCGCATCGTCAGCCGCAATAAAGTCATTGAGACCGAGGAGCTTTTCAGCACGCATATACTTCTGCGCTTCATTGATATGCATCCAGAAAACATCGGGCATCTCGCCGCCGCTGGCGCCCGCTTCGAGGAGCGTCCAATACTCGACCCAAGAGATGACGTTGATGTTGACCTTCACGCCGGTCTCGGCAGACCATTCATCGGCGATTTCCTTCAAGCCGGCGAGCTGATTGTTATCCCAGATATCGACCTCAAGCGTTGCATCCGATGAGAGCTCTTTGGTATCCGTATCGGTTTTTGTGTCGCTGCCGGAGCCGCCGCAGGCTGCTAAGGAAACGACAAAGCATAATGCGAGTAATAAAGCCAGTATTTTTTTCATGATAATTCCTCCTGATTATTATTTTCAGCGCCGCCCCTTGCGGTGCTTTATGTTGTCTTTATCTTATCATCGGGAGGGGGATTTTTCGATAGTATTCCGTTCTCGCAATATGGATAAATGTTCTTTGAACTCAGTTTCTGAAATAAGAATGACATCAGACAGTAACAACCAGTTTTTCTATCAGCCGCACATTTGTTTTCAGCTGATTTGTGACACTAAAATTCATTATTATCTCAGCCGCAGCTTGACATACCAACACATTGAGAGAGACAGCGCAACCTTACGTTGTAACACTTAGGCTCACGCTTTTGCTACACAATTACAAGAACAGAGGCAGATAAAATACAAAATCATCTGCCTCTTCCCTTTAACTTATATTCTTATGATTTTTCATATGATATCTGGATTGATAAATCCCAAGAATCAATCGTTTGGAACAACCGGAAGCTCGAACTCACTGAAAGTGGGTTCTTCCACCGGAGCGGAACTGCCGCCCTGTGAACCGCCTGAGCTGTCTGATCCACCCGAGCTACCTGAGTTGCTCGAACTGCCCTGTGACTGAGAAGAACCGCCGCTCTGTGAGCTGCCTGCGCTGCCCTGCGAGCTGCTTGAGTTGCTCTGCGGCTGAGAACCGGAGCCGCCGGTATTATTACTGCCGCCGGACTGACGACCGCCTTGACTGTCGTTTGAGCCGGATTGTCCGCTGTCAGACGAATTGCCGGAGCTGCTGTCTGATTTTTTATTCTCTGCCGCGTCCGATTTGGCAGGCTTTAGCTCAACCTCTGCCTCCGTCGCCTTTTCGACGGTCTCGGCAGCAGGCTGCGTCGCTGTATCAGTTGCAGCCGTCTTTGAATCATCCTCTCCGCAGCCTGTCAGCAAGCAAGCAAGCAGCCAGCGCCAATGCCGCGAAAGCTATCAGTATTCTTTTCATCATTTTTCCTCCGTACCGTATAGAAGCAATCTATATGACTAAATCAATTTCATCTGAGCCATCTTCTTCGTCAGAATAAATGAACTGTCCGGGTTTATGATTATTTTCTCTTTGCGGAGTAGGAAGGATAAAGCAGAACGCTGTACCGGCAAAGCCGATGAAATACATCAATCTGCTGAGCAAGGTGAATTTTCGTAATATCATTTCTTACTATCTGAATCGGCATAAGTACATCCTCGTTCTATCAAACACTTCGCTCGTAAATCATATCGGCAACATTTAGTATAAACCCAGAAAGCTCCAAATTATCTTTCCACTTTTCTTATCGGCAGAAAAAGAATGATTTTTAATCAAAAATCCGAAAGATTTTGAACAAAAAATCCTGATAGCAGTATCATAGCATCATTTGAGTAGTACTCGCCGAAAAAGGCGTGAAAAACGCCGTCGAAACATCGCTGTTCCGACGGCGTAATTTTACTCAAAATCCTTTTTATGACACTTTGAGATCACAGGTTGAAGACATCGTTCAAACCTTCCAGTTTCGTGTTATCTTTCTTTACATAATACAGCTCGGAAATCTCGGTTGTGGTATGACCGAGGAGATCGGCTAATCTTAAATGAAACCCAGTCGATTTGAACTTCATTGAGCGGTTAAAATGGATCTATCAATAAGATTTATCCTGCGTTCAGTTATTTGTTATTCATCGCGTTGAGAATGCTGGCCATATTTGCATCCGACAAGTAGCCGGATGGCAGATTGTTTTTGCTTTTAGGGTATCGCAACTGCTTTGGATTATCTTTGGTTTCTTCAACCAAAAGATGTGTAAAGAAGCGTTCCCAACTGAAATAATCTTTGCTTTCAATATGGTTAACTGGATTTGAGAGAACTCTCTTCACATTTGCGTTAGCATTGAATATTGCAGATTTCAATACAAGCCATTCAAAGCTCTCAGGCAGAAAGAAGTCGATTGTTTTATAGCTCAACTGTTTGAACTTCATCAGTTCTTTGATTTCAGACCCTAATGCTGCCGCGTCAGCAATTAACAGGATTTTGTCGGCTTTGCTGTTGTTCAGAACGGACAGCAAATTGCTTTTGCCGCGTGCAGATTGGCAGACAACTCCCATCTTTTCACTCGCCTTTAAATAAAATTGATATCCCGCCTTAGAATCCTCTACGATCACTTCTTCATACAGAAAATCAGAGATTGTTTTGACGCTGATTCTATTGAATATTTTTTGAATCTTCGGTTTGCGTTCGTTCTTAATGATCTGCTTGATGGCATCGATGCTGTAGGGAATCTGTGGGAGCGGTTCCCTTGTAACGAGCACATAGTAATTATCGGTTTTCTGAATCGCACTTGCGAAAGCCTGTGAAGATAAAAAGCTGGTGCTTTCTTCCACGAACACGATACTCTCGTGTGTGTTTTCCAAGACGGTTTCCCAGTTGATGCCGGATAAAACGATACAAGGTTTGCTGCACCTAAGGGTGATTCCGCTTGTTTTACCAAGCTCGGAATACATGCGAACCATATTGATAAGCTTAGTCTTTCCTGTTCCGCTATCGCCGGTTATGACAGTAATATTTCTTTCAAGCTCAAGTTTGAAAGTTATGTGCCTGTTTTGAATCGAAAACGACAGTTTACCCTTCATTATCTTCACCTCTAAGATAGTGATGCGCAAGCATCAGCAATTCGGCTGGGTCAGTGATGGTTTTTCTCTTTCTGTCGTTAACTACCTTTACGGCAAAGTCATCGCCGAAATCCATAGCGTGGTGAAGCGTGACTTTGATGTCTTGATCTTTCGCCAGTTCCAGCAGATACCTTGCACAGTTATCCCCGCAGTTTGAGATGTTAAAAATCTTGTTCGGCATATTTTTGATTAACAGAAGTGTTTTGACGCCTGCTGATAATTCGGTTGACGCAAACGAGCCGAAAATATCGTTAGTAATGACATCGGGAGAAAGGACCTCAGACGCATCAATCTCACGAATAACTCTGCGAGCAAATTCGTCCATGACCCATTCCTTATCGTATTGATTCTCGTAATAAACTTCTGTATTGTAAATCTCTTTCGGGTGACTTCCGAAGTGTATCCGTAACATATATCATTCTCCATTTGATCTTATTTGCATCAAGCATAGTATGTGCAGATTATGGGAGTTTCAACATCGGACCAACCGATTTCTCATTATATCTCTATTTTTAACTTTCCCATTTTGATTGATCAATGCATTTTATTATATTATAACCCTTTTAGCAAGTTAGTCAACATTATTTTATTCATAGTCAATAGCCTTTTATTATAAGTTAAACGCATCGGTCAGACCTTCCAATTTGGTGTTGTCCTTCTTGACGTAATACAGATCAGTGATCTCTGTGGTGGTGTGACCGAGGAGATCAGCCACTTGTTCTATGGGCAGGCTTTGATAGCAGTGCCGCTCTAAAACAGCACAAATATCATCACAAAAATCGCTCCGAAATGGCACAAAGAATCCCCGCTGAAATACTCTCTTCAGCGGGGACATTCCTGTAATTATGATGGTTTGTTTCTTCTGCGAAGCGTGATTATACTGTCGCGGCGATCTTCTTCACTTCATCTACAGAGATACCAAAGGTTCTCGAAATGCTTTCATATGAGAGTTCTCCACCTTTAATTATCTTTCTTATAGATTCCAGTATTCCTTCCTGCATCTTTTTCTTTCCATAATCTTCTACTGCTTTACACATTATGCTCACTCCTTCCGGTGTTTCTTTATAATGTCTTGTGATTTCTGCCATCGTTTCACACAGCATATCGCTTGCATTCTTGCATACTTTTCATGTTGTATGACGCTATAAATACTTTTTCCTTAAATACTCCGCGTGCTCATGTGAAATCGCCGCATCGCTTATCTCAGCCATATTAATGCTGCCATACAGCTCACCCCAAAGGCAATCGATCAAACCGGACTTTTCCTTGAGGACCTTTTTAAATGCATCCAAATCCTTTTGCAGATAGTCGGGTAAACCGTATTCATAAGCTTGCTCACGATCTGCCTTACGAATACCGTGGACTCAATTGGTTTCCTGATGAACAGCCATCAGACGAGATCAAGGAAAAGGTCGAAGCTGCTCTGGACAAAGAAGGATGGAAAATCGACCAAGTGCTTTCTCATACTTGTCCCTATAAATACAGACCTGTTGAAGCATTTCTCTCGGGGCTGGATCAGTCTACTGTTGATACATCGACCGAGGAGTGGCTGGATACAATTGAAGATCGGTTGGAGTATAAGGAATGGAAATGCGGTCATTGGCATATTGATAAGAAAATCGACAGGCTCACCTTCCTTATGGATGGGTTTGAATCTTGACAACACAATTATTGTATAGTTTGGAGTTATGATGAATAATAGAGATGGTAATCAAAATGATGTTATGGAAAGCATTATTCGAGGTCTCAATGAAGCGATAGACTTTGAAAGCGGTGTTGGTTCAGCTCGAGTGAATTATATGCAGATTCGGCAAGACATGAAGGAACTTGATGACCTTGCTGAACAAGCAGGAGGTTATGTAATCCCTCCGGGCAGCGATGAGGTTCGGTATGATTTTCGAAAGATAATCGCTTACTGTAAAGAGCACAGCATCGAACCCATTGATTTAACCATCAGAGAACTGGGACAGTTTGTAATCAAAAAATCAGAATAACAGAGGGGCAATCATATGATCATCACAGCAACAGAATTAAGGAATAATATCGGTAAATATCTTACACTTGCTTCTTCCAAGGATATTTATATCACCAAAAGAGGAAAAATCATTGCGATGCTGACCGCGCCTTTTCAATCCGAAACACAAACCGCAGATGATATATCCGATATAGATAATCGCACAAACGGCGAATTCAGGAAGGAGAAGCAGTCATGAAGTGTATTGAATGCGGCGGAGAGTATACCGAGTCAACAAAATCCCATGTGGTTGACTCTGAATCACTGATCATTATCAGGAATGTCCCCTGCTTAGAATGTAACCAGTGTGGCGATACGGTATATACTGATACGGTTATCCGGCGTCTTGATGAGATCATTGATTCCTTGAAAAGCTTCTTAGGTGAGATTGCTGTAGTTGATTATTCTGATAATCAAGCAGCTTAAAGCAGAATAATGATTACTGCCCGACTATCAAATCGGGCAGTTTTGCATCTTTTGCGACTATTATTTAACTTTGTTCCTAAAAACCAGGCTATGAAGCCCTACTTTTTCCCTTTGAATCCCTGATTTATAATTCGAAAACCTGGTTTGATTTATCGCTTGTTTTTTTGTTTATTGCTCGTTTTTTATCGCTTGTTTTCAAAAAAACAAGCGATAAATTGATTTGAGCATACAATATAACCATTGCTTACTATGAACTTGTAAGCCATTCTCACAAGTTCCCAAAGTGCCTTATCTGCAACTGCTGACACAATCTCAGCAGTTGATCCTCCTGACTGATCTCAGAACCTGGCTGAGTTTGAGACATATTTTTTTGTTGTAAATTCAGAATGTATAGTGTATAATATCTATAATCTTATATTCGGAGTTATATATGAGCTTATTATCATTCAGAACGTTCTGCATCGAACTTTATGCCGAACATATCCATAAGGACAGCACAGAAGTATATTCGCTCTTCGAAGAGAGCGGTCTGCTCAAACTGCTTAAAACGGATTACGAAGATCTGCACGGTATGTCCATGGAGTATTTGATGCATTTTTTTGATGAATACTTAGGTGGTGACAAGCGATGATTATATATCACGGTTCCAATGTTATTGTAGAGAACCCTCGGATCATTACATCTGAAGCCGGCAGAGATTTCGGGTTTGGATTCTACACCACTGATATCAAAGATCAAGCGATACGTTGGGCAAAGAGAAGGGCACGTCTTGTCCAACGGACTATCGGTCAGTACACACCGTATATTTCCGTTTATGAATTCGATGAGTCGGCATACTCTGAGCTTAAATGTATCCATTATCCCGAACCGACTATGGATTGGCTTAATATGATCTGCAAATGCAGAAGCAATCCGAATTATGTTCACGGCTATGACATCGTAACCGGTAAGATCGCTAATGATAACGTCGGCGAAACCGTAACATATGTCCTGCGTAATATCATGCGTAAAGAAGATGCGGTCGAAAGACTAAGATTTGAAAAGATTAATAATCAAATCTGTTTTAATACCGAGAATGCTTTATCATATCTGACATTTATCGGATACGAAGATTGTAGGTGAGAATATGTCCAGGGCGCTGTATAATGCTACTGTTGTTCCGGAAGTCATTGAATTGATTTCTGAAAAATACGGTCTCAATGAAGAAGAAGCTATGCGGGCGTTTTATAAATCAAATACCGCCGCGGCGCTTAATGATGCAGAAACCGGTCTTTACGGACAAAGCGCACAGTTTATTTTTTCTCTTTATGTTCTGGAAAAAAACGCTTCAGAGCACACTTCTTAATATTCGGGCTGATCATTTTTGTTCCAGGTCCATCATTTACCGGTGGGGAGACCCCCCACCTTGTTTGTTTCAGATTATTGCCGTAATTATATTTCAGTTGGTGACAAATTGTCAGCAACTGAAAAAACAATGAAAAAGATCATATAAAATGCACTTTTTAGTTCGTATTAATGAGAAGGTGAATCATGAATAATCACAACGATATAAAAGAACTGACAATGATGCTCCTCTACCTTACCCGATTCGACAGAAAAAGCGGTGATGTTATTGAGAAAGATCTGTCATGGAAGGGGTACCCTTTCGAGATACTGGATGAGTTGAATGACGATGGTCTCATTCTCGATAACAATACAAGACGGAAGACCGTTGCTCTTACCGACGGCGGGATCGATTATGCTGAATCCTTGTTAAAAAAGTACGGCATAAACGGTCAATGAATCGCATTTATGCAGTAAACCGCGCTCATACGACGAGCGCGGTTTTTCCTTATTGCCGGCATTTGTTATCGCTTCAGAACTCGAACTCATCCGTCAACCCTTTCAGCTTGCTGAAATCTCTTTTTACATAGAACCGCTCCGTAATACTTATCGTTTTGTGACCGAGTATATTGGCAACCTGCTTTACCGTCAGGCGTTCTATATGTCCGTCCTGTTGCTCTACACCGTTGATCAGGTTCGTAGCAAATGTATGCCGTTACGGTATAATAATGACAAACGGAAAAAAGCCAGTATTCAAGGGGCTTTCTGCGTTTGTCGCTGTTTTTCAATTCCTTTTCCAATAGTTGATTATCAGCAAGAAAATTGTCGAGAAAGCGCGGCGAAGAATCCGAATATCAAGCCCGCCGCGATCCGTGAACTGATGAAGAAGCTGGATATGAACGAAAAGGGGTTTGCGGTCATTATGAACGTCACCGTCGATACCGTGCGGCTCTGGACTGCCGGCGCGGTCAAGCCCTGCGGTACGGCTATGCGTATCATGCAGATACTCAACGCCTGTCCCGAGGTCGTCAACAGCGTTTTCTCAGTGACGGAGGATATTCATGCCTGAACGTCCTTTACATGAGGACTTCGGCGAAAAGATCGGCGGCGCGTAAAAAGACCTTTGGAGATCCCGAGGGCCTTACGCCGACGATCTGGATGAAATGAACGGCCGCGAGGCCGATAAGTACGTTACAAAGGATAACGTCTGGAAAAAGCCTGACTATCAGGCGCTGCACGACGACGGCGTTCCGGTCGATGTCGTGTACTTTATCAAAAAGGTTCGTGACAGTCTGAATGTCAGACCTGTCATC
>JAFRBX010000078.1 GCA_017404665.1 Ruminococcus sp. | reverse complement strand
GTTCGAATTGAAGCGGAACGGATTCTTGATCGACGCCTTGGACGCGTTGAAGTAGATCGCGCCGAGGGTCGGGTCTTCCTCCGTGACGGTTTCCTTGCCGTTCGCGACGACACTGCTCTTCAGGATCGGGAACATCGTCTCCGGATCCATGATGTCGCCTTCGTCGGGATCATATTCGTCGGTCAGCGTCAAGACAGCGTTCGAGTATGTCTGGGTACCGTTCAGGGAGCCGATACCGCCGTTCTCATAAGCGGAGGTATTCAGTGTCGTATATACTGTGAAGGTTTCGCCGACGTTGAATTCTCGTGTCTCGCTCTCGCCGTCCAATCCGTAAATGGTGACGGTTGCCTTGGGTGCGGGCTCGGTCGGAGGATTGGTCGGAGCAACAGTCGCGGGAGGATTCGTCGGAGCAACAGTCGCGGGAGGATTCGTCGGAGCAACAGTCGCGGGCGGGTTCGTCGGGGCGACAGTCGCGGGAGGATTCGTCGGGGCGACGGTCGCGGGAGGATTCGTCGGGGCGACGGTCGCAGGAGGATTCGTCGGGGCAACAGTCGCAGGGGGATTTGTCGGAGCGACAGTCGCGGGCGGGTTCGTCGGGGCAACGGTTGCGGGCGGGTTGGTAGGTGCAACGGTCGCGGGAGGTTCTGTAGCAGGAGGCAGCGGCTTCTCGAAGGTTGCGTTAACAGTCAGTGCAACACCGGGAGCGGCAGAACCGTTCTTCACCAGTTTTGTTAATTCATTGTCGGCAGCTGCCAGCATCGACAGAGCATTTCTGACCTCGCCGGTACCGCCTTTCGCGACGGTATAGGTCGTAACGATCACCAGATCGTCATCGGAATCGAAGACAAAAGCGTCAGTGGTGCTCGGAGTAGACGCGTTGTAACCGATCATGCCGGGCGTTGAATTCCTGCCCATGCCTTTATCGCCGAATACCGGGAATACCGCAGCGGTATCGGTGAAAAGACCTTCGTCATCGGTCTCGCTGGTCAGCGTCAGGATCGAATCGGAATAGGTCTGGCTGCCGGCGGCAGAAGCGATCTGCACATCATTGCCGGATTTTTTCACGTTCAGCGAGGTGTATACGCTGAAGGTATCGCCGATATGGAATTCTCGGGTCTCAGACTGACCGTTCAGACCGTAGATCGTAACGGTCGCGGTCGTGGGCTCATACTCCGTAGGCGCTTCGGTAGGAGCCTGAGTGGGCACAACAGGAGCGTCGGTCGGCTCAACAGGAGGCTCTGTGGGATCCACATAAACCGGCTCGCCGATCCCCTTGTCCTGCGCCTCGTCCCGATGCGCCAGCCATGAGCGGAGCAAATAAACGTCCTTCAGGTCGATCGCTTCGGGCAAATCTTCTTCATAATCCTTGAAAACATCGGCTACCTTGAACTCGATGGTATTCTCGGAATAGTCGGCGTAACGAAGATAGCCGGTTCTTTTTGCGATAGAGCTTCTCAGGACATAAACATCCAGCAGATTTACTTCGCCGTCACGGTTCACATCGCCTAACAACGCAGGTTCGGACGGGGGATTTGCGTAAATCTCATCGTCATCGTCTGCAGCCGACGTCTGTACGATACCGACGGACAGCATCGTGAACATCAGTGTCAGAGCCAGAATCAGGCTGATGACCTGCTTACATTTTCTCATGTTATCTCCTCCTAAATCGATGCCTGCACAGATCAAAAGCGCGGTGCAAGCACATTCAATTTAACAGAGCATACTTCTCCTGTATACTCTCGCTATTATGTTTATTATATTACAAACGCGTAATCTTTTCAATAAATCCGTTACCTTTTATCCGATTGGAAGCATAGAAAAAAAACGCCTGATTTTGGACGTTTTGCACAATGATGGAAACGTATTTTTTATATTTCCTACAAAGAAAAATGAGCCCCCGCAAAGGAGGCTCATATCATGTGTTGGATTATTCTTCTGTCGGAGCGGCGGGAGCGGTGGGAATGAAGTTTTCCTCCAGCTCGATGTTATTGTAGCGCGCCATACCGGTACCGGCGGGTACCAGCTTACCGATCAGAACGTTCTCTTTCAGACCGACCAGCGGATCGACCTTGCCCTTGATCGCAGCGTCGGTGAGCACGCGGGTGGTCTCCTGGAAGGAGGCGGCGGACAGGAAGCTGTCGGTCGCCAGAGACGCCTTGGTGATACCCAGCAGCAGCTGTGTCCATTCAGCCTCTCTCAAGCCCTCTTCACCGTTCGCGATGCGCTCTTTGATGGCCTTGTTTGCGTACAGGACGTCGGTGCGGTTGTACATCTGACCGGGCATGAAATCGGTAGAGCCCGGATCGTCCACTCTGACCTTCTTGAGCATCTGGCGGACGATGACCTCGATGTGCTTATCGTTGATATCAACACCCTGCAGGCGGTAGGTGCTCTGCACCTCGCTGATCAGGTAATCCTGAACCGCTTTCGCACCCATTATCTCAAGGATATCATGAGGATTGACAGCGCCGTCGGTGATCTTGTCGCCCTTCTTGATGTGCTGACCTTCCTCTACCGCGACATGGAAGCCGAAGGGGATCAGATAGCTCTTTTCCTCGGCGGTTTCGGTGTTGTAGATGACGGCATGGCGGGTATTCTTGATCTCTTCAAAGCGGACGTCGCCGTCGATCTCGGAGATGATCGCGAGACTCTTGGGCTTACGGGTCTCGAAAAGCTCCTCGACACGGGGAAGACCCTGTGTGATATCCTCCGCGGACGCGATACCGCCCGTATGGAAGGTACGCATCGTCAGCTGGGTACCGGGCTCGCCGATCGACTGGGCGGCGATGATGCCGACCGCCTCGCCGACGGTAACAGGCTGACCGTTCGCCAGGTTCGCGCCGTAGCACTTCTTGCAGACGCCGTACTTACTGCGGCAGGCAAGGATGGAGCGGATCTCGACGCTCTCCACGCCGGAGGCGCAGATGATATCCGCCTCTTTTTCGCCCATCAGCGTATCCTTTGACACCAGCACGTTGCCGTTCTCATCACAGAAGTCACGGACGAGGTAGCGGCCGAGCAGACGCTCATGCATCTCTTCGATGACCTGCTTGCCCGATTTGATGTCGAATACCTCAAGACCTTCATTTGCGTGACAGTCATCGTCGCGGATAATAACCTCCTGCGATACGTCTACCAGACGGCGGGTCAGATAACCGGAGTCGGCGGTACGCAGCGCGGTATCGGCAAGACCCTTGCGGGCGCCGCGGGAGGAGATAAAGTATTCGGAAATATTCAGACCTTCACGGTAGTTCGCTCTGATCGGAATCTCGATGGTCTTACCGGAGGTGTTGGCGATCAGTCCGCGCATACCTGCGAGCTGCTTGATCTGACCCATCGAACCGCGGGCTCCGGAGTCAGCCATCATGTTGATCGGATTGTACTTATCCTGCGCCATCTGCTGCTCGATGGAATGCTCGATCTGCTTAGACGCCTCGCTCCAGATCTCGATGACCATATCGTATCTTTCGGAATCGGAGAGAAGACCCATTTCAAATTGCTCGCGGATCACGCCGACCTTCGCTTCGGCGTCAACGATGATCTCTTTCTTCTCAGGCGGGATCTTCGCGTCGCAAACGGCAACGGTGATCGCGCCGATGGTGGAGTATTTATAGCCCTGCGCCTTGATATCGTCCAGCACGACAGCGGTGATCTCAGTGCCGTGGACACGGATGCAGGCGTCGATGATTTTACCGAGCTGCTTCTTATTGACAAGGAAGTCGACCTCAAACTTAAAGCGATTCTCTTCGATGCTTCTGTCGACAAAGCCCAGATCCTGCGGGATCGCGCGGTTGAAAATGATCTTGCCGACGGTCGTGTCGATGATGCGGCTCTTCACCTCGCCGTCGATCTCGATCTCGCGTCTGACCTTGATCTTGCTGTGCAGGGTCAGCACGCCGGTCTGGTACGCCATCAGCGCTTCGTTGACGTCCTTGAACACCTTACCCTCGCCGGGTTCGCCGTCCTTGTCGAGCGTCAGATAATAGGAGCCGAGGATCATATCCTGCGTCGGTACGACGACAGGCTTACCGTCTGAGGGCTTTAACAGGTTGCCGGCAGCCAGCATCAGGAAGCGGGCTTCCGCCTGCGCCTCGGCAGACAGCGGTACGTGCACTGCCATCTGGTCGCCGTCGAAGTCGGCGTTGTATGCAGTACAGACCAGCGGATGCAGCTTAAGCGCTCTGCCCTCTACGAGGACAGGCTCAAACGCCTGAATTCCCAGTCTGTGCAGAGTAGGCGCGCGGTTGAGCAGCACGGGGTGACCCTTGATGACGACCTCGAGCGCGTCCCATACCTCGGGCTTCGCTCTCTCGACCGCCTTGCGGGCGGCTTTGATATTCTGAGAGACCTTGGTCTCAACCAGACGCTTCATAACGAAGGGCTTGAACAGCTCCAGCGCCATTTCCTTGGGCAGACCGCACTGATACATCTTCAGCTCGGGTCCGACAACGATAACGGAACGGCCGGAGTAGTCGACGCGCTTTCCGAGAAGATTCTGACGGAAGCGTCCCTGCTTGCCCTTGAGCATATCGGACAGGGATTTGAGAGAACGGTTGGACGGACCGGTGACGGGTCTGCCTCTTCTGCCGTTGTCGATCAGGGCGTCTACCGCTTCCTGCAGCATGCGCTTCTCGTTGCGGATAATGATATCGGGAGCCTCTAACTCGAGCAGGCGGGCGAGGCGGTTGTTGCGGTTGATCACGCGGCGGTACAGATCGTTCAGATCAGAGGTCGCGAAGCGACCGCCGTCGAGCTGTACCATGGGGCGGATATCCGGCGGGATGACAGGCAGAACTTCCATGATCATCCATTCGGGACGGTTGCCGGAAAGGCGGAACGCCTCTACGACCTCCAGTCTCTTCGAAAGACGGGCGCGCTTCTGGGAGGTGGAGCAGCCCTCGAGCTCCTCCTTGATGCTTGCGGAAAGCACATCGAGATCGATCTCTGCGAGCAGGTCGCGGATCGCCTCGGCGCCCATGCCGGCGGAGAAATCATCCTCATACTTCTCGCGCATATCGCGGTATTCCTGCTCACTCAGAAGCTGGAGCTTTGAGAGCTCGCGGGCGTCGCCGGGATCGGTGACGATATAGGAGGAGAAGTAGAGCACCTTTTCGAGCGTTCTCGGGGAGATGTCCAGCATCAGGGAGATGCGGGACGGGATACCCTTGAAATACCAGATGTGCGATACGGGAGCGGCGAGCTCGATATGGCCCATGCGCTCGCGTCTGACCTTGGCGCGGGTGACCTCAACGCCGCAGCGGTCGCAGATCTTGCCCTTGAAGCGGATGCGCTTATACTTGCCGCAGTGGCACTCCCAGTCCTTGGTGGGTCCGAAAATGCGCTCGCAAAAGAGACCGTCGCGCTCCGGCTTTAAGGTCCTGTAGTTGATCGTCTCCGGCTTTTTGACCTCGCCGTAAGACCATTCTCTTATTTGATCGGGAGAAGCAAGACCGATTTTGATAGAATCAAATACATTATTATCCATGTCAGCCCTCCTTATTCTTCATCGGAACCGAAGTCGTCGTAATCGAGCATATCGTCCTGATCCTCGTATATCGATCGTTCGTCAAACATATTGCCCTCTTCGTCCTGATCCTCGTCAAGCAGGAAGCCGTCCATCGAGGTCATGACCTGATCCTCCTCGAGCGTTTCGTCGTCGGAAGCGACCGGGATATCGTCGTCCTCCTCGAAATGCTGCTTGAGGTCGATCTCCTCGCCGTCGCTGTTGAGCACGCGGACGTCGAGCGACAGGCTCTGCAGCTCCTTGATCAGGACCTTGAAGGATTCGGGGATGCCCGGAGTCGGGATGTTCTGACCCTTGACGATGGACTCATACGCCTTGACGCGTCCGACAACATCGTCGGACTTGACGGTCAGGATCTCCTGCAGCGTGTAAGCGGCGCCGTAAGCCTCGAGCGCCCAGACCTCCATTTCACCGAAGCGCTGACCGCCGAACTGGGCTTTACCGCCCAGAGGCTGCTGGGTGACTAAGCTGTAGGGACCGGTGGAACGCGCGTGGATCTTATCGTCGACCAGATGATGCAGCTTTAAGTAGTACATATAGCCGACGGTAACGGGATTATCGAAGAGCTCGCCGGTTCTGCCGTCGCGCAGGAGGGTCTTGCCCTCCATGGAGATGCCGTTCTGACGGAAGCACTCGCCGAAGTCGATGCCGGTCTCGTCGCGCATATCCTTGTAGTCGTCTTTATTTTTGATACGCTCAAAGAGCTCGAAGATATCTTCCTCATGAGCGCCGTCGAATACGGGAGTCATGATCTTCCAGCCCAGCGCCTTGCACGCGTAGCCGAGGTGGACCTCCAGTACCTGACCGATGTTCATACGGGAAGGTACGCCCAGGGGGTTGAGTACGATATCCAGCGGAGTACCGTCGGGCAGGAAGGGCATATCCTCGACGGGCAGGATGCGGGAAACAACGCCCTTGTTGCCGTGGCGGCCCGCCATCTTGTCGCCGACGGAGATCTTGCGCTTCTGCGCCAGATAACAGCGGACGACCTTGTTCACGCCGGGCTGCAGTTCGTCGCGGCTGTCCTCGCGGGTGAACACCTTGACGTCGACAACGATGCCGCTCTCGCCGTGCGGTACGCGCAGGGAGGTATCTCTGACCTCACGCGCCTTCTCGCCGAAGATGGCTCTGAGCAGGCGCTCCTCGGCGGTCAGCTCGGTCTCGCCCTTGGGAGTGACCTTACCGACAAGGATGTCGCCGGCGTGTACCTCGGCGCCGATGTAGATGATACCGTCCTCGTCCAGATCCTTGAGCATATCCTCGCCGACATTCGGGATGTCGCGGGTGATCTCTTCGGGTCCGAGCTTGGTATCACGGGCGTCGATCTCGTATTCTTCTATATGGATGGACGTATATACGTCATCGCGAACGATCTTTTCGCTGATGAGTACGGCGTCCTCATAGTTGTAGCCTTCCCAGGTCATGAAGCCGATCAGGGCGTTCTTGCCCAGAGATATTTCGCCGTCCTTGGTTGCGGGACCGTCGGCAAGGACCTCGCCCTTGACGACGCGCTGTCCGCGCTCGACGATCGGGATCTGGTTGATACAGGTCCCTTGGTTGGAGCGGAGGAACTTGATGACCTCATGCTCCTTGACCTTGCCGTTGTCATACTGGACGGTGATGTGGTTGGCGTCCACGCTCATGACGGTGCCGTTATCCTCCGCGAGGATACAAACGCCGGAGTCGGTGCCCGCCTTGTATTCCATGCCGGTGCCGACGATCGGAGATTCGGTCACCATCAGCGGAACAGCCTGACGCTGCATGTTCGCGCCCATCAGCGCGCGGTTCGCGTCGTCGTTCTCGAGGAAGGGAATCATCGCGGTCGCGACGGAGAATACCATGCGCGGAGAAACGTCCATGTAATCGAAGCGCTTGGCTCTGTGCTCGACGAATTCGCCCTGATAACGGCCCATGACGCGCGGATTCTTGAAGCGGCCGTCCTCATCGAGCGGCTCGTTCGCCTGCGCTACCATGAACTCGTCCTCTACGTCGGCGGTCATGTAAACAACGTCCTTGGTGACGATGCCGGTCTCCTTGTCCACCTTGCGGAAGGGAGTCTCGACAAAGCCGTATTCGTTGATCTTCGCAAAGGTCGCAAGATAGGAGATCAGACCGATGTTCGGGCCTTCAGGCGTCTCGATCGGGCACATGCGACCGTAGTGGGTATAGTGTACGTCACGTACCTCGAAACCCGCTCTGTCACGGCTCAGACCGCCGGGACCCAGCGCCGACAGACGTCTTTTATGCGTCAGCTCTGCGAGGGGGTTGTTCTGGTCCATGAACTGGGACAGCGGCGAGGAACCGAAGAATTCCTTGATCGCGGCAGTCACGGGACGGATATTGATCAGCGCGGAGGGAGTCAGCGCCTCGGGATCCTGCGCCTGCAGGGTCATGCGCTCGCGGATGACGCGTTCGAGACGGGAAAAGCCGATGCGGAACTGGTTCTGCAGCAGCTCGCCGACGCAGCGGATGCGGCGGTTGCCCAGATGGTCGATATCGTCGGTGTTGCCGATATGCTCGGCAAGGCAGTTCATATAGTTGACGGAGGCAAAGATATCCTCCACGGTGATGTGATTGGGTACGAGCTCTGCGGCGCGCAGCTCGATCTCTCTCTTGAGCTCCTCCTCGCTCTCGCAGGAATCAAGGATCTCGAACAGAACGTCAGAGGATACGCGCTCCTTGATGCCCAAGGGCGTGCAGTCAAAATCGACATAGGCGTAAATATCAACCATGCCGTTACTGAGCACCTTGACCTCGCGGCCGTCCTCGGCGGCAATATAGACGGATTTGACGCCCGAGTTATCGATAACAGCCGCCTGCTCGCGGGTGACCGTATCGCCGCGCTGCGCCAGCACCTCGCCGGTACGGGGATCGACAACGGACTGCGTCAGGACGCGGCCGGTGATACGACCGGCAAGATTCAGCTTTTTATTGTATTTATATCTGCCAACGCGCGACATATCGTAGCGCCTCGGGTCAAAGAAGAGATTGTTGATGTGCGTCTGAGCGCTCTCGATGGTAGGAGGCTCAGAGGGTCTCAGCTTGCGGTAGACTTCGATCAGACCGTCCTCCACGCTCTTGCAGCCGTCCTTTTCAAAGGTCGCCTTGATGCGTCTGTCGTCGCCGAACATCTCGACGATCTCGCCGTCGGTGCCCAGTCCTAAGGCGCGCAGGAAAACGGTGATCGGGAGCTTGCGGTTCTTATCGATGCGGACATAGAAAACGTCGTTGACGTCGTTTTCATACTCCAGCCAAGCGCCGCGGTTCGGGATGACGGTGGAGGAGAACAGCTCCTTGCCCGTCTTATCGTGCGCCATCTTGAAGTATACGCCGGGGGAACGCACCAACTGAGATACGATAACTCGCTCGGCGCCGTTGATGACAAAGGTGCCGGATTCGGTCATCAGCGGGAAATCGCCCATAAAGACCTTGTTCTCCTTGATCTCGCCGGTCTCCTTGTTCAGCAGCCGCGCGGTCACGCGCAGCGCCGCCGAATAGGTAGCGTCTCTTTCTTTACATTCGATGACGGAATAGTTCGGATGGTCAACGTCGAGGGTATAATCGATAAAATCGAGTACAAGGTTGTTCTGGTAATCGTTGATGCCGGAAACATCCTTGAACACCTCTTTGAGTCCCTCGTCGAGGAACCACTGGTAGGACTTCTTTTGGATCTCGATAAGATTCGGCATGCTGATGACGTCTTCGATCTTGCCGAAGCTCTTACGCTCCGCTCTGCCCAACTTTACGTCTTTGACCTTAACCAAAAGCACATCACTCCTTCTTTTTATTGTACAATGGGTAACAAGATTGTTTTCATTTTGCCTCTTGACAAACGGCTGAGACTTTGCTAATATACTTTGTCGAAAAAGCCGCAGATGCCGCAAGGCGTAAATGTTCCCATAATGATACATTTTAGTATTCTATATGAATTCGTCAAGAAAGTCAATAGTTTTTTTGAAAAAATTTGATTTTAATTCTGAATTGCAATTATTTCGAAAATACTTTTGTTCTCGAAAGTGCAAGGAACACCCGATAGCGTTTAGCGTTTTAAAGACAGCATTTGACCACTGTTTTATGTAAACTGTACAAAACCCCGTTTTGACACACAAAAAAATAAGGCAACACCGCATAATCCGGTTATTGCCCTAACCTGACAGTAGTAATCCGAACCTGCTGATTACTATACTGTCAGGCTAAGCGAAAGTGAACAAATATGAAGCTCAACACCGAAAAAATCACCGAAATCATCCCGATTCCCATCCATCTCTATGACTGCATCGACTCTACCAACAACGAGGCAAAGCGCCGCGCTCAGTTCGACCGCGGGTATCATCTGTACGCCACACAGCGCCAGACCGCGGGCAGAGGCAGACGCGGACACGACTTTTACTCGCCCGATACGGGGCTGTACATGACGCTCTCCCTGCGTGTCGGCAGGTGTTTACAAGGTGTACAAAAGATCACCTGCGCCGCGGCGGTCGCGGTGTGCGAGGCGGTCGAGGAGCTCAGCGACAAGCGCCCTCAGATCAAATGGGTCAACGATATCTTTGTCGGCGGTAAAAAGGCGGCGGGCATCCTCACCGAGCTGCTGACAGACAGCCAAAATCGCCCCCGCGCCGTGATCGTCGGCATAGGTCTGAACCTGACGACAAATGATTTTCCCGATCAGCTCGCGGATATAGCGGGAAGCTTCGGCGAGATCGAGGTCAACGCGCTGTGCGGCAGGATCGCCGCCGGGCTGATATCCTATTGCGAAAGCATCGACGATATTTCTATCATAGAAAAATACAAGCTGCGGAATCTATGTATCGACCGCACGATAAGCTACCGGAAGGATGGTACGCTCCATAAGGCAAAAGCCGTTGACATCGACGCGGACGGCGGGCTGATTGTCGAGGAAAACGGCGAGATAACAACGCTGAACTCGGGCGAGATCAGCGTGATACTGTAAAGGCCTTCTCTTTGACGGGGAAGGCTTTTCCTACAAAACATATTTAGCGAGCCAATAGATCACGCCGTACACAACCGCCGCTGCGGTGCCGTACACCAGCACAGGCCCCGCTATCACGAACATCTTTGCCGCCAGCCCCGTGATCAGACCCTCCGCCTTGAACTCGATCGCGGGCGAGCTCATCGCGTTGGCAAAGCCCGTGATCGGCACCAGCGTACCCGCGCCGCCGTGCTTGGCAAGGCGCTCATACTGATGCAGGGCGGTCAGCAGCACGCCGATGAAAACCAGCGTCACGGAGGTCAGCGTCTTGGCATTGTCCTCCTCCACACCCAGATACAGGTACAGCTCCAGTATCCCCTGCCCTATCGCGCAGATCGCGCCGCCGATCACAAACGCTTTCACACAGTCCTTCAGCATCGGACTGTTGCGGGAGCGCTTTTTTACTAACTGAGCATACTTTTCCTTTGTCATATCATTCTCCTTTGTCATTGCGAGGGAGTCAAACGACTCAACCGAATAATAGTATCCCGCACCGTTCACAAATTATTCAGCAAAAATTTAAATCTGCTTCTTGTAATTATCCCATTATAGATATATAATTATACTTACTATGAAAATTCACTATCTTGACAACAGCGCCACCACACAGGTGTGTGAAGCGGCAGCCGACGCGGCATACAAAATGATGCGCGAAAACTACGGCAACCCGTCCTCTCTGCATAAATTGGGGATCAACGCGGAAGCCGTCGTGGAAGAGGCGCGGCGGATCATCGCCGACTCACTGAGCGTTGAAGCAAATAACATCTATTTTACATCAGGCGGCACCGAAGCGAACAACACCGCTTTGTTCGGCGCGACACAGGCATTGAAACGCCGCGGAGACCGCGTCATCGTATCAGCTGTCGAGCACAGCTCCGTCTACGAAAGCGCCAAAAGGCTGTCAGAGTTCGGCTTTGACGTGCGGTTTGCTCCTGTAGATAAAAACGGCGTCGTCGATATCGACGCGCTCAAAGAATTGCTCACCGAAAAAACCATCCTCGTCAGCGTGATGACGGTCAACAACGAGACGGGCTCGATCCAGCCGATCGATCGCATTGCAAAGCTGGTGCACAAGCGCAGCCCCGAGGCGCTGTTCCACACCGACGCGGTACAGGCATACGGCAAAATGCCCTTAAAGCCGAAAAAGTCAGGTGTCGATTTGATGAGTATCAGCGCCCATAAGATACACGGCGCCAAAGGCTGCGGCGCGCTGTATATCCGTGACGGCGCAAGGATCCTGCCGCTGCTCTGCGGCGGTGAACAGCAGAAAAAGATACGCCCGGGCACTGAAAGCGCACCCCTGATCGCCGCCTTTGCAGCCGCGGCTGAACACGCGTGTTCTTTTTCTGATTCATCCTGTAACATGGAACATATCAAAGGACTGAATACTTACGCTCTTGATAAGCTTCAAACCTTCGACGGGGTCAGCGTCAACTCCCCCGCCGACGCCCTGTCCTATATCATCAACATCTCCGTAAAGGGTATCCGCAGTGAAACCATGCTCCATCATCTCGAACGATACGGCGTGTATGTCAGCTCCTCGAGCGCCTGCGCTAAAGGAAAGCGCAGTTATGTGCTGGAGGCGATGGGGCTGCCCGATGACCGCATCGACAGCTCCCTGCGCATCAGCTTCTCGAAATATAACACCACGGAAGATATCGACGCGCTGATCGAGGGGCTGAAAAGCGGCATCGCGACCCTCCAAAGGAGATAACAAGGCTCCCTTTCCTAAGGGAGGCTGCATCCACTACACCGAAAGGCTCAATCATCATGCAAGAAATCGTACTGATCAAGCTCGGCGAGCTGGTCCTGAAGGGACTCAACCGCCGCACCTTTGAGGACGTCCTCATCAAAAACATCAAATATCGCCTGCGCGGGCTGGGAAGGTTCGAAGTCAAGATCGCCCAGTCCACCATCTTTGTCACCCCGCTTGACGAGGACGCCGACCTCGACGACGTATGCGAGCGCATCGCGCAGGTATTCGGCATCGTGACCTTCTCGCGCGCCTGCGTCTGTGAAAAAACGCTGGAGGACATCCTCGAAAAAGCGCCCCTTTACTGCAGGGAATACTTAGAGGACGCAAAGACCTTCAAGGTCGAGTCGAAGCGCTCCGACAAGCGCTTTCCCTATAAAAGCCCCGAAATATCGGCACAGATCGGCGGCAAGCTGCTGGAGACCTGTCCGCATCTGAAGGTCAACGTCAAGGAGCCGGAGGTCACCGTCACCGTCGAGGTGCGCGACTTCGGCGCCTATATCCGCTGCGCGACCATCCGCGGTCAGGGCGGCATGCCCGTGGGTACCTCGGGGCTTGCAACCGTGCTCATCAGCGGCGGCATCGACTCCCCTGTCGCAGCCTATATGATGGCAAAGCGCGGCTTAAAGCTCAACGCCGTCCACTTCGAAAGCCCTCCCTACACCTCGGAGCGCGCGCGCCTGAAGGTCGAAAGGCTGTTAAAACAGGTCAGCCGTTACGCGGGCTCCATCGACATGTACACCGTACCGCTGACCAAGGTACAGGAAGCGATGCGCGACCGCTGTCCCGAGGAGCTGTTCACCATCCTGCTCAGACGCGTGATGATGAAGATCGCCACCCATTTTGCCGAACAGACCAAGTCCGGCGCGCTGATCACCGGCGAGAGCCTCGGTCAGGTCGCGTCCCAGACCATGTACGCGCTGAACTGCACCAACGCCGCGGCAGGCAAGATCGTCTTTCGTCCGCTGATCGGCATGGACAAGCAGGAGATCATCAACATCTCCCGCCGCATCGGCTGCTTTGATATCTCCATCGAGCCGTATGAAGACTGCTGCACGATCTTTACCCCCAAGCATCCGCGCACGAAGCCTCTCATGCACTTTGTCGAGCAGGCGGAGAATGAAGCGCAGCTCGACGAGCTGATCGAGGAAGCGATAGCGCATACGACGGTCAAGACTATCGACTTTTAGCGTTTCCGTCTTTCCTATCCGAGGAAAACGCGATCCCGACAAAACACTGCATCACAAAGGAAAGTACGCCTATGTACCAATGTGAATTGTTTTCCATACAAAAGAATACGCAGGACGCACAGGCGGTGAAGGCTGCCGAACAGGATATCTCCGCGGCGCTATCCGTCGCGGGCGCTGAGCTCAGGCATATCACCGCTATCGACGCGAATCCGAAGAAGCTCGAACAAGCCGTCAGCAAGCTGCTCCAAGACGACGAGAGAGATATGTTCGTTTTTGCCAACGCCCTCGACAGCACCGACGATTCCTCCTTCCGAAAGCTGTTTTACCGCATGATCCACAGCATCGAATCGGGAATCCAATGCCCGCAGGGACTAACAGCAAAGCTGAAGGTTCTCTCACTCGGCGATATGGGGTCAGGCTTCAAAGGCTACTGCTTCAGCGTGGGAGGCAAGCGCTTCATCGCCCTCCCCCGCGCCTCTCTGACCGGCAAAAGCGTTGCCAAGCTGATGCGCGGCTCCTTGCGCACGGCGGAAGATAAATTCCGCCAAAGCAGCGAGAAATACCCCGAGGGAGTCGCGTATCGCGACAAGAAGGGCGGCGAGTCCGACGCCTCGCTGAACCGGGAATCGGTATCGGATAAGCTGACGCCGCCGAAGAAGCAGGGCTTTTTCAAATCCTTCATCCCCCTCAAGGGCGACACAAAAAGTCAGAAGCTCCGCAAGAGCGTCGTGCTGGTCGCGATGGTCGCCTTTGTCGTCGCGCTGGTCTATGTGCTGGAGTTCTACATCTTTGGACCGATGCGCAACAACGCCGTCACCAGCGAGATCCAGGAGATCGCATACAGCAAGACGAGCGACAGCGACAGCGTAGAAGACGGACCCACCCAGGATTGGGACGCCCTGAAGGAGATCAACGACGAGATCGTCGGCTGGATCACCATCCCCGACACGGTCATCGACTATCCCGTGCTGTTTCATGAGGGCGACGACCGCTACAATCAATATTACATCAAGCGCACCTATAAAAAGGAAAGCTCCGAATACGGCAGTATCTTTGTCGATTACCGCTCCACCGACGGCGTCGACTCGCGCAATGTGATCATGCACGGTCACGATATGAACGACGGCAGCATGTTTGCGGGTATGCTGAAATACTCGCCCAAGGGCGACCTAAAAGGCGACCTTGCGTACTATCAGGAGCATCCCATCATCATCTTCAATACCCCCGACGGCGATGCAAAATACAAGATTATCTCGGTGTTCAAGACCTCGACACGGTATGAGCACGGTGAGTTCTTTAACTACATGCAGGGTGATTTCAACTCTGACGCGGAGTTCATGAACTTTGTCTACAACATGCGCGTTCGCTCCTTCTTTGACATTCCGGTCACCTGCAATGAGGACGATTCGATCATCACGCTTTCCACCTGCTGCTACGAGTTTTACCAGTGGCGCATGGTCATCGTCGCCCGCAAGGTGCGTCCCGGAGAGGATGAAAACGTGGACGTCGCTCTTGCCTCCCGCAATTCCGCTCCCCTGTTCCCCGACGTCTACTACCAGCGCTACGGCGGCACCCGTCCGGAGCCGCTGACCTTCAAGACCGCGAGCGCCAAGGGGCTCGTGGACTGGTACGACGGCAAGGGCGACTTAGAGGGCTCGGAGGATCTTACCGCCACTCTCGCCGCGAACCCGACGGAGCCGCCGACAGAAAAGCCCAAGAAGGGCGCGACCGAACCGCCCAACTACACCTACTATCCCGTCACCTACCGCAACTATGACGGAACCCAGTATGCCGCCTACAACGTCAAAGAAGGCGACCCGGTGCCCGTACCCGAGGGCACGCCCGTCATGCCTGAGGACGACTACTATATCTATCAGTTCGACGGATGGAACCGCGATATACCCGGGGTCGATTTTGAACACCTGAATATCGGCATCGAGATCTACCCGAAATTCACGCCCATCCTCAAATCCGACCTTGAGAATCAATAAACTTCTCCGATACAAGCGCGGAGTCATTCTCCTATACGGATAAATCCACGCCCTCGTATGTTCTTTCGCTTCGAACAACGGAGTAAAATTCTCCTGTCTACTGGTCACTGGTCACTTACCGCTGGTCACTGAATATTTGCCATGAAATATAATCTGATTTTTTACATTTCCAAAAAAACGTCCTACTGTGAAAAAGCCGTCCGCAAGGCGCTGAGCATGATCGGCGGCGAGGCGCATCAGATCACCTGCGCCGTCACTCCCGTCGCGCTGGGCGAGGAAGTCACCCACAGCCTGAAGATCTGCCCGCTGACGGTGATCGTCGGCGGCTTCGGCTCGATGGAGGACGACAACCTCGCGACCGTGCTGTCGCGCGTGTTCTCCAACTCCTCCTTAACGCTCGAAAGCATGCGCAAACTGAAAGCGCAGAGCGGCGCGCAGGGCTACATCATCCGCTACAAAACTCAAATTTTGCTGGCGCTGCCCGACAGCCCGCAGGACATCTCGGAGATGTTCAGCGAGGAGCTGCTGGAGTATATCAAAGATAAGATAACAGATAACAGATAATAGATAACAGTGAAGGGCGGGCTCTGCCCGCCCCCGATTATAGTTGAATCTTATTATGTAATGTTCCATAACAGAAACACGCTTACGACACATTGAAAGAGTCGCAAGCGTGTTTTTTTGCAGTTGTTATTTCAATCCAAAAGCCGGACACGCGTGTCAGGCTTTCCCATAGCTGTTATCTGTTATCTTTTATCTGTTATCTATTAGCTGTTATCTGTTATCTATTAGCTGTTATCTTTTATCTGTTATCTGATTTACACCATCAATCCGCACACAAGATCGCAGATCTCAGCGGGGTTGTCGAGGTTCAGACCGTTGATCAGCCTTGCCTGCGCGTACAGGATCTTGGTGTAATCCGAAAGCTTTTCCTTATCGGTGCCGAACAGGAACAGCAGCTTATCCTTGATGGGATGCTCCATGTTGATTTCCAGCACGGTCTCCGCCTTGATATTCTGCCCCTCGGCGCCGGGCATCTTGTTCAGAATCTGCTCCATACCGACGGACACGCTGCCCTCGCTGGACAGGCACACCGCATGTCCCTTGAGGCTGTTGGTGTAGCGCACCTTGGCGACCTTATCGCCCAGAGTCTCTTTCATGTATTGGAAGAGCTCTTCAGACTTGTCGTTTGCTTCCTTGAGCTGCGCCTTCTCCTCCTCGTCGCCGAGGTCGAGGGTATCAGTGCAGACGTTGACGAACTCCTTGTTATCATAATTGCGCAGGATCTGGACGCAGAATTCGTCGATATCCTCGGTCAGGTACAGCACCTCATAGCCCTTCGAGAGCACAGACTCCACCTGCGGGAGCATGGCGATCTTCTCGACGGTTTCACCGACGGCATAGTAGATCTTGTCCTGATTCTCGCGGGCACGATCGATATATTCTTTTAAAGAAGTATACTTGCCCTCATTGGATGATTTGAACAGCAGAAGATCCTGCAATTCCTCGCGGTTCACACCGAAGGAGCTGTAGACGCCCCACTTGAGCTGTGCGCCGAACTCCTTGAAGAACTGCTCATACTTTTCGCGGTCGGATTTCTGCAGCTTAGAAAGCTCAGACGCAATCTTCTTCTCCAGCGCCTTCGCGATAATCTTTAATTGACGGTCATGCTGCAGCATCTCGCGGGAAATATTCAGGCTCAGGTCGGCGCTGTCTACCAGTCCCTTGACAAAGCTGAAGTGATCGGGCAATAAATCCTTGCACTTTTCCATGATCATCACGGAGCTGGAATAGAGCTGCAGACCCTTTTCATAATCGCGGCTGTAAAAATCATACGGCGCGTGGGACGGGATGAACAGCAGGGCGGTATAGGTGGCGCTGCCCTCGGTCGATTGGCGGATCACCTTGAGGGGCGCTTCATAGTCGCTGAACTTCGCCTTATAATACTCGGCGTATTCCTCGTCGGTCACCTTGCTCTGCGGCTTCTTCCAGATGGGCGTCATGCTGTTGAGGGTCTCGTCCTCAAAGACGTCCTCGTATTCGTTCTCAGAGCCCTCCTTCTTCTCTTTATGAGAGGTCAGCATCCTGATCGGGTAGCGGATATAGTCGCTGTACTTTTTGATCAGCTCGCGGATGCGGTAGGTTTCGAGGAACTCGCCGTACTTTTCCTCCTCGGTATCCTCCTTGATATGCAGGGTGATAACGGTGCCGGCGGATTCTTTCTCAGCCGCTTTGATCGTGTAGCCGTCGGCTCCGGACGACTCCCAGAGGAAAGCCTCGTCAGAGCCGAACGCGCGGCTGACGACCTTGATGTTGTCGGCGACCATGAATGCGGAGTAGAAGCCTACGCCGAACTGTCCGATGATATCGATATTCTCGTTTTTGTTCTCCTCATCGGTCTTGAAATCCAGCGAACCGGACTTTGCGATGGTGCCGAGATTGTTTTCGAGCTCGTCCTTGGTCATGCCGATGCCGTTATCGGACACGGTCAGGATGCGGCTGTCCTTGTCAACAGTCAGCCGAATCTCAAAATCATCGTGAGAGAGCCCCACGCTGTCGTCCGTCAAAGAGCGGAAATAGAGCTTGTCGATCGCGTCGGAGGCGTTAGAGATCAGCTCTCTGAGAAAAATCTCCTTATGGGTATAGATGGAGTTGACCATCATATCCAGCAGCTTTTTGGATTCTGTCTTGAATTGCTTTTTCGCCATATGTATTACCTCTTTTCTTCCAATATATTATACTCCAATTTTTAGCACTGTCAAGGTTAGAGTGCTAATTCTTTTTGAACAATCTATTAATTTTGAAAAAAGGCACAAAAATCCCCGTCTGCACCGCAGGCGGGGATCGTTCAAATCAAGTATGGATTACAGCTCTCTGACGCGGATCACACCGTCGATCGCCTTGATCGCCTCTGCGGCGCCGGCGTTCGCGCCGGTCACGTCGATCAGGGTATAGGCGTAGTCGCCGCGGCTCTTGTTCTCCATGTTCTCTACGTTGCCGCCGATCTTTTCAAGCAGCTGAGAGATCATCTTGGGCGCGTTCTGATGGAAAACGCAGAAACGGGTCTCGCCGGTTCTGGGCATGGAGATATTCGGGAAGTTCACGGAATTCTTGATATTGCCGTTCTCCAGATACTCCTTGATTTCATCGGAAGCCATCACCGCGCAGTTGTCCTCGCTCTCGGGAGTGGAAGCGCCCAGATGCGGGATCGCGACAACACCGTCGACGTCGAGCAGATCGTTGGTAGCAAAGTCGGTGACATACGCCGCCATCTTGCCGCTTTCGAGCGCTGCGATGATATCGGCGGACTTGACCAGACCGTCACGGGAGAAGTTCAAGAGGCGTACGCCGTCCTTCATCTTCGCGATGGTTTCGGCGCTGACCATGCCGCGGGTGCCGTCGTTGAGCGGCAGATGCAGGGTGACATAGTCAGCCTTGGCATACAGCTCGTCGAGATTGTTCACGGTCACAACATGGCGGGAAAGGTTCAGCGCAGCATTGACGCTCAGATAGGGATCATAGCCGATGACCTGCATATGCAGCGCTCTGGCAGCGTTCGCGACCAGCACGCCGATAGCGCCGAGACCAACGACGCCGAGGGTCTTACCCTTGATCTCGGGACCCACAAACTTACTTTTACCCTTTTCAACGGTCTTGAGATTGTTGGGATCGTCCTTGAGGGTCTTGCACCATGCGATACCCTCGCTGATCTTGCGGGAAGACAGCAGCAGACCCGCGATGACCAGCTCCATCACGGCGTTTGCGTTAGCGCCGGGGGTGTTGAATACGCAGATGCCCTTCTCGGCACACTTGTCGAGCGGGATGTTGTTGACGCCCGCGCCGGCTCTGGCGATCGCCAGCAGGCTCTCGGGCAGCTCCATGTCGTGCATGGAAGCGGAACGGACAAGGATGCCGTCGGGAGCGGCGCACTCGTCAACGCAATTGTAATTCTCGCCTAAGCGGTCGATAGCGACAGGGGCGATCTTGTTTAATTTCAGAATGTTATACATAGTTTTCTCCTATTACTTGTTTTCTTCCTCAAATTTCTTCATGAAGGCGACGAGCTTCTCAACGCCCTCGATCGGCATCGCGTTGTAGATAGAAGCGCGCATGCCGCCGACAGTACGGTGACCCTTGATGTTGATGAAGCCTGCTTCCTTAGCAGCGGCGACAAACTTCGCGTCGAGGTCAGAGTCGCCGGTGACGAACGGAACGTTCATCAGAGAACGGTCCTCGGGAACGACAGTGCCCTTGAACATCTCGGAAGAGTCGAGGAAGTCGTACAGGATCTTCGCCTTCTTCTCGTTGAGCTCCTTCATCTTCTCAAGACCGCCTACCTCGTTCTTGATCCACTCGAGAACGAGCTTCATGATGTAGATGGTGTAGCAGGGAGGCGTGTTGTACATAGAGCCGTTGTCGGCATGGATCTGGTAGTTGAGCATGGTGGGAGTTATATCTCTCGCCTTGCCGAGAAGATCCTCACGGATGATGCAGATGGTCACGCCCGCGGGAGCGACGTTCTTCTGCGCGCCGCCGTAGAGCATACCGAACTTGGTCACGTCGAGCGGCTCAGAGAGGAAGCAGGAGGAGATGTCCGCGATCAGCGGAACGTCGCCTGTTTCGGGCAGCTCATGGTAAACGGTACCGTAGATGGTGTTGTTCATGCAGATGTAGAAGTAATCGGCGTCCTTGGTGAAGGTGCTCTTGTCGAGCTTGGGGATATAAGAGAAGGTCTTATCCGCGGAGGAAGCGACGATGTTCACCTCGCCGTAGCGGGCAGCTTCCTGAGCAGCCTTCTTCGCCCACTGACCGGTCACGACATAGTCAGCCTTGCCGGAGCCGTTCATGAAGTTGAGCGGGATCGCGGCAAACTGGGTGGAAGCGCCGCCCTGCAGGAACAGGACCTTATAGTTGTCGGGGATATTCATGATTTCACGTAAGAGAGACTCAGCCTCGTTGATGATCGCGCCGTACTCCTTGGAGCGGTGAGACATCTCCATGACGGATTCGCCGGTGCCCTTGTAGTCGAGCATCTCAGCAGCCGCGGTCTTCAGTACGCTTTCGGGCAGCATCGAAGGACCTGCCGAAAAATTGTAAACTCTTGCCATAATATATACCTCCTGAATTTGTCAGACGCAGACGTTCTCACGCCCTGCACCCCAAAAAGAATAAACAGATATTAAAATAATGTAATATCTGTCATAATTATATGACAATTCGCTCGTTAATTCAATAACAAACAGCGATTCGGGCATAGTAATTTTTCAGAAAATTCCTGCCATTTTTATACATTTTGCAAAAAATCCGCCTAAATCTAACAATTTGTTATGATTTATAACATCTTTTGAGGAGCAATTCAATTCCTTTGTCCCATACTATGAGATAAGCCGCCGCAGATGTTCCGCGACGGCTCAAATTCTTTTATGGGATGATCAGGGTGCCTGTTCAGTTGAACAGCCCGTAAAACGCCTTGTGCGCCATATACAGATCAGCCTTACTGATGACCTCGAACGGCGCGTGCATGCACAGCACGGGAATGCCCAGATCGACGACGTCCACGTTCATGTTGGCGACGTATTTCGCGATGGTGCCGCCGCCGCCGATATCGACCTTGCCCAGCTCGCCGATCTGCCACTTGACGCCGTTTTTCTCGAGCATCGCGCGGATCTCGCCCATGAACTCAGCCGACGCGTCGGAGGTATCATACTTGCCGCCGTGACCGGTGTACTTGCTGATAACGACGCCCTCGTTGATGAAGGAGCAGTTCTTCGGCTCATAGACGGAGGGGAAGGTGGGATCGAACGCCGCGTTGACGTCTGCCGACAGGCACTTGGACTTGCTCAGCACACGGTAGCCTTCATTACCGTCCTGTTTAGCAAGATCGTAGATGAAATAGCGCAGAAAATCGCTCTGCATACCGGTGTTGCCGTCACTTCCGGTCTCTTCCTTATCGGTCAGATAAGTGATGCAGGTGCACGCGGGCGTCTCCGTATCAAAGAGCGCCGTCACGGACGGATAAGCGCAGCACTTGTCGTCATGACCGTAGCCGCCGATCATGGAGCGGTCAAAGCCAACGTCGCGGGTGGGATAGGCAGGGCAGAAATTCAGCTCCGCAGAGAGGAAATCGCTCTCCTCGATGCCGTAGCGGTCGTTGAGGAGCTTCATGACGTTCAGCGCGATATTATCCTTTTCGTCGCTGTCGTCATACGGACGCGAGCCGACAAGAATGTTCAGATCCTCGCCGGTGAACATCTTGCTGACGGTCTTAGTCGCGGTATCACGGTCAAGATGCGGCAGCAGATCGGTGATCAGGAAGCACTCATCCTTAGGATCGTCGCCGATATGGATATCGACACAGGCGCCGTCGAGCTTGACCACTCTGCCGTGCAGCGCGAGCGGTACGGTCGTCCACTGATACTTCTTGATGCCACCGTAATAGTGGGTCTTGAACAGCGCCAGCCCGTTGTCCTGATACAGCGGATTGGGCTTTAAGTCAATGCGGGGAGAGTCGATGTGCGCGATCGCGAGGCGCACGCCATCCTTGGTGCCGTTCTTACCGATGACAGCCAGACCGATCGCCTTCTCGCGGTTGATCACATAGATCTTATCGCCGGGCTGATAGCTGCCGTCGGGATCGAATTCGACAAAGCCCTTTTCGATCGCCAGCGCCTTGACATAGGCGACAGCCTCGCGCTCGGTGCGGGAATGATCGAGAAAGGTCTTGTAGCCCTCGCAATAGGCGTCCGCCTGCGCGAGCGTTTGAGCTGTGAAGGTCGCGGCGCCCTTTCTCTCCTTCATCATCAATTTTTCTCTGAGTTCTTTTGCGTTTTCAGACATATTGTACCTCCTTGATCAGATAACAGTGAACAGAGCATAGTGAAGGGCGGGACACTCGCACCCGATTTAAAAAAACACCGCAAACGTGTTATCAATCCAAAACGCGGGCACGCGTGTCAGCGTTTCCCACAACTGTTATCTGTTATCTATTATCTATTATCTATTGTTCTAATAATAGAGCTGCTTATACATCTCGTAAGCCTCACTCACACGCTCCACGTAATTCGCCGTTTCCTCATAAGGGATATCGGTCAGGCTTTTGCCGTCGGGAGAGATGCTTTTGTCCTCCAGCCAGCCGTCCACCGTACTGGTGCCCGCGTTATAAGCGGCGACAGCCGTGTCGCGTACCTCGTACTGCCCCAGCAGCACCGAAAGCAGATAGACGCCGTAGCGGATGTTGACGTCGGGTTCCGACAGTGAATCCGAACTGTAGACGATATCGCCGTCCAGACTCTCCTGCAGCCAGTCGAAGGTAGAAGGCATAAGCTGCATCAGCCCCATCGCGCCGGCTGCGCTCTCCACCTCGGGACGAAAGCCGCTTTCGGTGCGGATCACGGCATAGACCAGCGGCTCCTCCACACCAAACTCGTAGGCGTACTTTTTGACCTGCGTCTCATACTCCTGCGGGTAAAACAGGCTGTACACCTTGCCCTTCGCGCCCTTGTAGTTGGTGTCGGACACAAAGAAGAAGACCATCACGCCCGCGAAAAGCAGCAGGACAAAGGTCAGGAGAAACCCGATGGCTCCGTGACCCTTTGTTTCTCTCGCGTGTCGCGAATGATTACGGCTCATCACACACCAGCCTTTCATACAGCGTCCGCGCCTGACGGCGCAGCTCGCCGCGCGTTGTGTTATTATACAGTATACTGTCCGAGAACCGCAGGAAGAACCATTCCTCGTACTGAGCGTCCATTCGATCGGCGATCTCCTCTTCGGTACGATGCTCTCGCCTAAGCAGACGCTCCATGCGGAGCTCTCTGTCTGCGATCACGGAAACGATATGCGTGCAAAACAGATCGGCATGTGCCTCAAACAGCTGGGGCGCGTCAAAAACTACGATTTCTCCGCCGGCGTTCTGCGCCTCCTCCAGCATCAGCTGTATGATGCGCGGATGCGTGATTCCGTTCAGCCGGGAAAGCTGGCGGGGGGAGTCAAAGACGATCCGCCCGAGCTTTCGGCGGTTGATCGAACGGTCGGGCAGCAGGATATCGCCGAACGCCGCACAAAGCGCCGCCTTGACGTCGGCATCCTCCACCGCGCGCCTTGCGGCAAGATCAGCCGAAACGACCGGTAATCCCCACTCGCGGAAATAGTCCGCGACCTCGCTCTTGCCCGCGCCGGTTTGACCGGTCAGGCCGATGATCTTCTTGTCGGGCAGGTCGATGACCTCGAACGCCGCCGCCCTGATCAGCCGGTTATACAGCGCCATGCCGACGCCGTCGGCTTTGGGGCAGGGAGCGTATACGACAGTCCTCTCCCCCATCCGGTCGACCTCTCTGAGCGCCGAGAACAGCCGCCTTGCCTGATCCTTTTCATCGAACTTGGAGCCGAGCGTCACGGTCGGAACCGTCATCCGCTCCCGATCCTCGTCAAAGCACATCGCTGCGACCGGCGAAAATCGCTTTGCCGCGCGATTGATATAATTGATAAACGCTTCATTGGTGCCGCGCAGCAGCTTGACGGTCGCCCGCGGGGCGTAATGCTTATATTTCATCCCCGGCGAGGAGGCTTTTTCATCATGTTCGAGCTGATGGAGCACCGCCCTGTCGACCTCCACGGGACCGATGACCGCTTCGATCTCCTCGCGGGTGATGACGCCCGGACGCAGGATGCGCGGGGTATCGGCAACCAGCGTGATGACGGTGCTTTCCACACCGACGGAGCACGCGCCGCCGTCTAAGACCGCTTCGATCCTGCCCTCCATATCGTGTATGACATGCTGTGCCGTGGTCGGGCTGGGCTTGCCGGAGGTGTTTGCCGAGGGAGCCGCCAGCGCAAGTGCGCTTGTTTTCAGCAGCTCATGCGCATCGGGGTGCGACGGGATGCGGATCGCGACGGTATCGAGCCCCGCGCTGACTTCATCGGGAATCACGTCGCCCTTTTTCATGATGACGGTCAGCGGTCCGGGCCAGAAGGCTTCGGCGAGCCTGACCGCTTTTTCGGGTATCTCCGAAACAAGATGAAGCCGCTCGATATCGGAAAAATCGGCGACATGGACGATCAGGGGATTATCCATCGGACGCCCCTTCGCTTCAAAGATGCGGCGTACTGCCTTGCCGTTGAGGGCGTCGGCAGCCAGCCCGTAGACCGTCTCGGTCGGCATGGCAACCAGACCGCCGTCCTTCAGAATGGCAGCCGCGGTTTCGATATCATGTTGTGTGTTGGTTAAGTGTAAAGTTTGCTTCATAATCATCAAAAACGTCTATAACGCCCCTCTGACGAGGGGGCGTAATAAGCTCATCAAGCATTCATGCTTTCTTTCAGCTGCTCCGCGCGCTGCGCGGTGACCAGCGCGTCGATGATCTCGTCGAGGTCGCCGTTCATGATCTCGTCGAGCTTATACAGCGTCAGACCGATGCGATGATCGGTCACGCGGCTCTGGGGGAAGTTGTAGGTACGGATCTTCTCGCTGCGGTCGCCCGAGCCCACCTGCGAACGGCGGTCGGACGCGATCGCCTCGTTCTGCTTATCCTGCTCCATTTTGAGCAGGCGCGATTTGAGCACCTTCATCGCCTTGTCCTTGTTTTTATACTGGGAGCGCTCATCCTGACATTCTACCACCATGCCCGTCGGCTTGTGGGTGATGCGGATCGCGGAAGAGGTCTTGTTGATATGCTGACCGCCCGCGCCGGAGGAACGGAAGGTGTCGATTTCAAGATCGTTCGGGTTGATGTCCACCTCCACGTCGTCCGCCTCGGGAAGGACGGCGACCGTCGCCGCGGAGGTGTGGATGCGCCCGGAGCTTTCGGTCTTGGGGACGCGCTGGACGCGGTGAGTGCCCGATTCAAACTTGAAGCGGCTGTAGGCGCCCGCGCCGCTGACGATGAAGGAGACCTCCTTGAAGCCGCCCAGACCCGTTTCATTGAGGTTGATGACCTCGATTCTGTAGCCCCTTCGCTCGGCGTACATGCTGTACATGCGGAACAGGTCATAGGCAAACAGAGAGCTTTCCTCTCCTCCGGTACCCGCGCGGAGCTCGACGATGACATTGCGCTCGTCGTTGGGATCCTTGGGCAGGAGCAGGATCTTTAATTCCTCCTCCAGCATAGGGAGCAGGCGCTTGGCTTCATCCAGCTCGGCGTTCGCCAGCTCGCGAAGCTCTTCATCCGAGGAGCTGTCCTCAAGGATCATGAGGCTTTCCTCTACAGTCTGCTGCGCCGCCTTGTATTCGCGGTACTTCTTCACCACAGGCTCGATGGAGGCGTACTCCTGCATCACCTTGCGGTACCGTTCAGGGTCTGAGACGACGTCCGGCTCGACCATCCGCTTTTCCAGCTCATTATATCGTTTGTCAAATATCTCTAATCTGCTGAACATGATAAACCTCTGGTTAATTAGAATCAGGAGTTGTGTAAAGCCTTCCCCCTTGAGGGGAAGGGCGTTTATTCCGCCCCCTCTGACGAGGTACCCCCGTTGGGCAATATCGTCAACTTAAGGTGAAAATGCTCATACAGCCCTCACAGCGTTTGCGGAGGGTGCCCGTAAGGGCGGGAGGGTCGACATGGTAGAAACGAATCAATATCATCTATGTCTTTCGTTTCAGCCGGG
>JAFRBX010000077.1 GCA_017404665.1 Ruminococcus sp. | reverse complement strand
CTACTTCCGTCCGAACTATGACGGCAACGATGACTGGTATGAGAAGGTTCTGTATGTTGCGGCACAGACTCCCGACGAGCCGACCGACGCTCCTGTCGAGCCGACTGACGCTCCTGTCGAGCCGACTGACGCTCCTGTTGAACCCACCGATGCTCCGGCAGAAGGCGCATATTATGTAGTCGGCAACATGACCGATTGGAATGTTTCCGATACATTCAAGCTCGCGAAGAACGATGCTTCCGAGGCAGAAGAGTACATCATCTCTCTTGCTCTTGATACAGATTCTCAGTTCAAGATCGTTTACTCCGCTGACGGCGAAGCCAAGACCGCTTGGTATCCCGACGGCTTCGGCAACAACTACGGCGAGAACGGCGAGATCACCGCAGACGGCACCTATGACGTCTACTTCCGTCCGAACGGCGACGGCGGCGACGATTGGTTCTACAGTGTCATTTATGTCGCTCTTAAGGAAGAACCCACTCTCGGTCCCGACGAGCCGACTGACGCACCCGTAGAGCCCACCGAGCCCGCTACATGGGAGAAGGGTTACTACCTGACCGGTACCATCGCGAACTGGGGTCTCAAGGAAGGCATGATGCTGACCGATGAAGGCGAAGGTCTGTACAGCTTTGGTCCGATCACCCTGACCACCTCTGACATGGTCAAGGTCGTCGACGTCAACAAGAAGGGCACCAATATCGGCAACTGGTATCCCGACGGTATGGATAACAACCAGACTGTTGCTGAAGACGGCGAGTACATGGTTTACTTCCGTCCCGCAGGCGACGGCACAGCGGAAGACGGCTGGAACTACATCTACTACATCGGCGACGGCAGCGAAGACGATCAGCACCACGGCTGCACACGCGGCGGTTACATGTTCAAGTTCGAGAAGGTCGGCGACATCGAGCCCACCGACGCTCCCGTTGAACCCACCGATACTCCTGTTGAGCCTACCGATGCTCCTGTCGGTTCCGACAAGTTCTATCTGGTCGGCACCATGAACGATTGGGAAGTCAACAACGATTATGAGTTGTTCAGGAACACTTCGGCTGAAGGCTTTGAATATGCACTTAAGCTGGATCTCGCTGCTGATGCTCAGTTCAAGATCGTCAAGTTCGACGGCGTCAACAAGACTTGGTATCCCGACGGCTATGACAACAACTACGTTGTCGAGGCAGACGGCACCTACACCGTTTACTTCCGTCCGAACGGCGACGGCGGCGAGGATTGGTTCTACAACTGCATCTATGTTGCAGCTGAGACTCCTGTTGAACCGACCGACGCTCCTGTCGAGCCGACTGACGCTCCTGTCGAGCCGACTGACGCTCCCGTTGAGCCCACTGACGCTCCTGTTGTCACCAGCGATTACTTCCTGGTTGGCTCCATGAACGATTGGGAGATCGACGATGCTTACAACCTGACGAAGAACACTGCGGCTGAGGCTGAGGAATACTCCATCAAGGTCGACCTCACCACCGAATCCCAGTTCAAGATCGTCAAGCTGGAAGGCACCAAGATCACCTGGTATCCGACCGGCATGGGCAACAACTACGGCGAGAACGGCGAGATCACCGCAAACGGCGCCTACACCGTCTACTTCCGTCCGAACTATGACGGCGGCGAGGATTGGTTCAACGGCGTGATCTATGCTGCTCTTGAGACTCCTGTCGAGCCGACCGACGCTCCTGTTGAGCCCACCGACGCTCCTGTCGAGCCGACTGACGCTCCTGTTGAGCCTACCGAAGCTCCCACACCCGACGGCTACTATGTAGTCGGTTCCTTCACCGATTGGGGTGTTGTGGCTGAGAACAAGCTCTCGAAGAACGACGCTGCTGAGACCGAAGAGTACTCCATCACCATGACGCTGAGTGAATCCGATCAGTTCAAGGTCGTTTACTCGGCTGACGGCGCAGAGACCACCACTTGGTTCCCGGGCGGCTACGATAACTATGTGGTCACCGAAGACGGCACCTATGACATCTACTTCCGTCCGAACTATGACGGCGGCGAGGATTGGTTCAAGAGCGTTATCTACGCTGCAGCTCAGACTCCTGTCGAGCCCACCGAGCCTCCTGTTGACTTCAAGTACGGCGATGCCGACGGCGACGGCAAGGTCACCGTTATGGACGTTACCATGATCCAGCGCGTACTGGCGAAGATGGAAGTCAGCGGCTACAATGCGGCTGCTGCCGATGTAGACGGCGACGGCAAGGTTACTTCCATGGACGCTACCTATATTCAGCGCGCTATGGCTAAGATGGCATTACCCGAAAACGTCAGAGTTGATTACTGATCCGTTTCTATCAAAAAACGGCGGTTGATCCTTGATTACCGCTTCAATTGAATAGGATGCACCCGTAAGGGCAGCCCGCTGCAGAAGGTCTCTTTTGCAGCGGGCTTTTTCTCATCTTTGTATTTGGTCTCAAATTTTTATTTACAAGCGTAATAAAATGCGGTATACTATTTATATATATATCCAACTAATCAAAAAAACTCGTGAAGGAGGTCATCTTATGAAAATGATACTACGACGCGGTACGGCGGTCTTCCTTGCCGTTCTGATGACGGCACTCATCATCTTTACCGCTGCGGTCACTGCCGCAGAGACCGGGGATCGGGGCGTCAAGCTCTATCGCGGTACCTTCCGCTATACCGGCATCAAAGATACCTTCTACTATACCGACGACTATTTCAGCGATTCCGGCAATGTGGAGAATGAGCATCTGAGAACAATGTCGGCGGCGCTGGCGTTTGCCGTTTCCGGAACAGATCCGCAGGATACGCTAGATCTGATGACGGATATCGGCATGGAGACTGACAGCATCGTGACGGAGGATATGGTACATGGCACTCCCGATACCATCGGAACGGTCATCGCGAAAAAACAGCTGAAGGATATGCCGCTGATCGCGGTAGCCGTCCGCGGCAGCGATTACAGGGGCGAATGGGCGAGCAATGTACGGGTCGGCTCCGAGGGCGACGCCGCGGGCTTTGCCGAAGCAGCCGCGAAGGTGTCCGGCAGGATACAGGCGTATCTCAGCGCGAACGGTATCGCCAAGGCAAAGATCTGGGTCTGCGGCTACAGCCGCGCGGGCGGCGTTGCGAATCTGGTCGGCAGAGCGATGAACGAAAATCCCGACGCCTATCATACAAGCGTGGATGATATCTATGTTTATACCTTTGAGGCACCCCGCTGTTCCGCTGATGATACGGTCTATCAAAACATCTGTAATGTGTTGGATATCAACGACTTTGTACCGTATCTGTGCCCCGAAAGCTGGGGGCTGCACCTCAACGGCGTACCGGTGAAGCTCGGCGATCCCGACAAGACTGTGATGACCAAAGCCTTCAGTGTGTCAGCAGACGGATATGTGATCGACTACAAGGAACGATCACAGAGCCTTTTTTTGGCACAGTTTGATGAGTTTCTCGGCTCAACTGTCAGCCGCGAGCAGTACGCGTCATCCGTAGAGGAGCATGCCTTCGCCCTTTGCGCGATTTATTTCGGCAAATCCAATCCGGATCGTCAGGAGCTGCGTTCCTATATGACGCAGGTCGGCGAACAGATCAAGGACGATCCGATCTTGAAATCGATTATCACAAGACTGTGGTGGGGAATCGCCAGCGAAAATGACGTTTCGACACTCAGCACTCTGATCTGTGATACGCTTGGTGAATCGCGCGAAACACAGCAGCCTCCTCTGTCTGATGAAGAATATGCCGCACTCAAAGACGCGGTGACCCCGCTGGTCAGACTGGCGGTCATTTTGGGGAACAAAGACGGCTGCTATCGGGAAACAAATGAAACCGGCGGTAAAAAAACGGTATCCTTCTATCATATCCTGACATTTTTTACGAATCTTGATGAGCTTTTTGCTGTGCCTCATATCAATGTCAATGTGTTTGAAAAGCTCAAGAATCTCGATACCTACTACACCGCCGGCGTGCGAATCAAGCCCGGCGATGTGATCATCGGAGAAACTCGCTATACTTTTGACGATAACGGCTGGCTCCTCGAGGATATTGTGAACGAAGCCGGATTCACCGAAGAAGATAAAGAGATCTGGCGCAGCGGCTACGAGCTCCGTCTTGATAACGTGCTGACCGAGCTCCCCGATCCCGACATGGAGCTGTATCTCGCGGCGTCAGGGAAGTTCGATAAGAGCATGAGCATGTATGCATTTTATGAGCTTTCGATGATCAAGAAGGTCGGCTTCCGCTCCTATCCGGTCGATCCGTCCGTCATACAGATCAAGCTCAAGGATAATCCGATCTGCCTGACCATCCCGCGGGAAACTGCCAAAAAATGTGTGCGTTACGGTGTGGTACGGGTAGATGATTTAGGCGTCAACCACCAGTATAGACTCGACACGCGTATCGAGTTCAATGAAAACGGCGACGCGCTGCTGTGGGTGAACGCGAGCTATCCTGCCGTTTACGCCTCCGCCATCGACGACCGCCGTTATTGCACCACTGCGGATGTTGACTGGGACGATAATGTTACCGTGACGGACGCGACCCATATCCAGCGTCATCTGGCAAGCATGGAGGATTTTGACGCCCTGCAGAAGAAATCTGCCGATGTTGACGGCGACGGCAGCGCGACCGTTGTGGACGTCACATGGATCCAGCGCTGGCTCGCAAAGCAGGATGTGCCCTATCCGATCGGCGAGGCGCGTGAATTATAACAGTATCTTTGAGGATCTCCTTATCCGAGTATATTGAAAGCCCCTCTTTGGGCGCTTCCGCATTCCCCGCAGCGCAGGCTCGCTGCGGGGATCCTTTTTCTTCGTCATGCGGCGCCTTGCCGGATATAAGAATCAGCAAAAATACTGCCTTTTTGCATCAATAATCAAAAATCACAATTATACCCAATATTCTAAAAGGATTGTAACCAAAGATTACAAAAAAATATTGTTTTTAATTCTAATTTAGAAATATGCGCATACTGTTTACATATATAATAAATCGTGTCTAAGTATGTACAGGCGTTTGGCAGCGGGATCCGAACATTTCATCATGTCCCGAAGCTGACCGGAGAAGGCGTTTTCTCTTTGCCGACGCCGCAGATATCGTATCATAGATGATATTCATGTAGATACGGTATGTTTGAAGTAGCGATACACAGGTCTTTTCCCGTGCATCGCGGATTCTCTTTGCATAGATCAATTGACAGGAGGAGGAAACTGAATGCTTCTTACAAAACGGAACAGACGCGGCGTACCGCATCGGTTGGTTTCCGTCTTGCTTGTGTTGTTGATGCTGATCGCGCTCGCTGCGGTCGGCATGGTACCTGCTGCGGTCGGCGCGGCGGCGTCAACGCTTTCAAACGGAGAAAGCGTCAACATCTATCTGCAGGACAGCAGCTGGCAGGGTTCGGATATCCGCGTTGTATTCCTGGACAGCAGCGGTGCTGAGCTGGACTCCGAAACGCAGACGCCGGCGGATAACAAGATTACCGTGACCGGCGTTGCGGGAACCGCCAAGCTCAAGCTGGAGAAGGTGAACGCGACAAAGAGCGCATACCTTTCCGCGATGCAGAGCGTGGTTAACAGCGCCGGCTCTACCCAGACCGTGGTGTTCTATGACAACACCTCGACCAAGTGGAGCAACCTGCAGTACTACGCGTGGACCAAAAGCGGTACCACAACCTATGAGGACGCCGCATGGATCTACCGCAAGGCGATGACGAAGGTCAGCGGTACGACATATCTGTATTCTGCGACCATCAACCGGCATGCGAGCCTGTCCGCCCCGTACCAGAACATCATCTTCACCGGCAGCGATAAGCAGACGGCGGATCTGACGCTGAACGCCTCCACTGCGTCCGCGATAAAGGTCTATACCTCCGCGGAAAACAAGTGGATCACCTATACGGATGTTGACCGATCGCTCACTGTTAACGTCAGCGAACGCAAGGATAACGGTCTCAACGATCTGTATGTGACCGGCAAGACAACGGCAAAGTGGAGCAAATATAATGACTCCACTCCCACGACGACGGTCTACTTCAAGCCGAACTCCAGCTGGGGATCCGCATTCGTCCATTACGACGACAGCGACGACGAACCGTACTATACATCGGTAGAGATGACACAGTATAGCTCCAGCCCCCTGATTTATGAGGCGCAGGTGTATCTCGGCGCGATGGTTTCGTTCTCGACCGGTGAGGACTTTGATTCCTCCGACAAGAAGGATCAGGGCTCTGTGTACGCAGACGCGGATGAGCCGGTCTATGTCGCCAAGGACAGAAGCTGGACCACCCTCGATAACGCGCTGGCGTCTGATGACCGTTATTCCGATTTCACGGTCAGCAGGAATAATTTCGCCACTGCCACCCCGGCAGGAGGACAAGGCAAGGTTGTCGGCTTTTCCGCCACCTACTATGACTACCTGACCAATAACGAGCGCAGCACAGGCTGGCGGAATAATCTGATCGACGACAACTATTCCGATGGTTACCGCAAACAGCTGAGCGCTTTGAATGACGAAGTGATCGCGATTGCCAAGAGCAATTACGATTGGCGCTATCCGTTGGTGTTCGGCGACGACTATAACGCCTCTTTCTTCATTGACAGCTATTATGATCAGATCAGCGGCACACGCAGCCCGTCTATCGATAAAGATCACTTCCGCGCGGTCAACAACTCGAACTTCCTGGACGTCGGCAGCGAACTCAACCGCAGTATCATGGGTCTTGTCAAGAACAAGCTCTCGGGCGGCGATCTGATGGTGACCGATACCCTCAAGGCGCCATACTTTGATAACGACTGGCTTTCCGATACCACTGTCACGACAGAGGAAAAGGAAGTTCTGTATATCATCGATAACAACAACTACGGTCAGAACGGCATCTATGCCAACTTCTGGGTCGGCGGCGATGTGCTCAAGGATATCCATCCCGAGTGGGTTGCCAATAACGTCAATATCAGCGGCACGACCGGTACGCTTTACCGCTATGTGGTAGATAAAAAGTACACCAGCGTACAGCTGGCAAACTCTACCAACTACGGCAGCCACTTCTATGAGTATATGGCAAACGGCTCATGGGTGCTCAGCTTGGAATCCGGCGTCATCAAGACCTCCGGCGGTACCGTTACTTCCCCGACCTACAAGTCCGGTATCCAGAATGTTGAAAGCACTCCCGCCAAGCGCGCGATGATCATCGACTCCAAGTTCCCCTTCGTCGAGACCACCGACCCGAGCACCAAGGTCAAATCCTATGTGTTCGATTCCGGCAGCCGCAAGGACAATATCGCCTTTACATTTGACGATAACGATCTGAGCAACAGCACGCTGAACTACTACAGCGGCGACGGCGTGGTCGGCAAGGCGGACGGCAACAACGGCTTCTTCCCGTTCAACACCAAAACAAACAACTATCCGCGCAACTACGGCTTCGGCATGCGCGTCGATATCGACTTTACCCTCCCGGAGAACGGCAAATTCGAGGATGGCACGCCTGCTAAGTTCGATTACTCCGGCGACGACGACGTCTGGGTATTCGTTGACGGCAACCTGATTCTCGACATCGGCGGCGCTCACAAGCCCACCACCGGCTCTATCAACTTCGGTTACGCGTCCGGCAGGATCTCTGCTACCTCCGATAAGGTAAGCTCACAGATCTCAAATTCGGGAGATTCTTGGGAGAGCGGCAAAGCCGTTACAAAATATTTCAGCTTCAATAATACCGACCCCACCAAGAAGCACCATATGACCGTCTTCTACATGGAGCGCGGTACCAACGACTCGAACCTCAAGATCGAATTCTCCATCCAGCCGGTTCTCAACGAGCTCGACGTCTATAAGGAAGTCCAGTCCGAAGAGCTGAACAACGGCATCGAAGACACCGTCATGGATATCGCCAAAGATACCGACTTCGGCTTTACCTTCGATCAGGACGGCTCCGGTTACGGCGGCTCAACAGGCAAAAAGTTCAATTATGTCCACGCCGATGACACCACCACGACCGACAGTATCTATAACGGTTCGTTCAGCCTCAAGCACTATGAAGAGGCGATGTTCAACAACGATACCGACCTCACCTACGACAGCACGGTTTCTCTGACCGAGAGCAAGCAGTCGATGTTCCACTACGATACCGCGATCGAGGTCACGGATATTCTGAACGGCGCCGCTGTTCCGGACGCGTCCGGTGCAGGTGAGAATACGACCTTTGCTTTTAAAAATACGCTTAATGATCCCGAACAGCGTACGCTGATCTTCGCTGAATTCATCAACACCCTGAAGACAGCGTCGATCACGCTGGATAAGGATCTGTTCAAGCAGGACAGCGACGAGGTCAGCGAGGATCTCATCGCCTTCGAATTCACCGTCGGTCTGGATCTTGACGGCAACGGCAGTTATGAGACCTACGACCTCGAGTACCGCTATGTCGACGATCCCGATACGATCTATGTCGCCGAGGACGGCGTCGTGCAGATGCGTCAGGATCAGGAGATCGAGTTCTTCGGCATCCCGATCGGCACACCCTATCAGATCACCGAGACCGATATGGCGGGCTATCTCATCATGTTAGATGATTGTGAAGCCACGACCGGCGTTGTCGGCGACAGCGGCGCAACCGTACTCTTTGTTAACGAAGAAGCGCCCGCAAACGGCGAGATGACGATGTTCAAATATCTCGACGGCGAGAGGTACAGCGGCTCTGACTTTTCCTTTGCTATCCAGCTGATCAAGTGGGACTACGGCGAGGGAAGAATCCATACAACTGATACGGATCCCGAGCTTCTCGAAGATATCTATCCTGCGAATACACAGACCACCGTTACGGACGGTCAGATCTTCTTCGATCCGTTCTTTATCGTTCCCAGCAACGAGCACGTCGGTCTGTATGTGTTCCAAATCACCGAGACGGACCTCAGCGGCTCCAAGCCGTGGTTCTCTTATGACGACACTGTTTACTACGCGGCGGTTCGCGTTGATGCAGGCTCTATGGACGATCCTGTATTCTATACAGATGAAGCTTGTACCCAAGAGGTAGAGGGAGATCCCTCCTTCCTGAACACCTCCAAGCGCGGCTCGATCACCATCACCAAAGAGGATGCGGACGAGAATCCCGTCGATGATACGCGCTTTGCGCTGATGAAGGTATCCTCCGAAGCGGAGGTAGACGAGTACCTGACCCCCGACGTCGTCAACGAAATCGTCAAGAATTCGATTCTGGAAAGCGACGACAGAGTTGCGCTGAAAACCACCGGCGCCGATGGCACGACGGGTACGGCGAGCTTCGACGATCTCGCCCTCTATCAGGAGGACGGACAATTCATCTACAACGCGACGACGCAGAAGATCGAGTGGTCTACGGACGTCACAGCGACTGCTAAGCAGACCTATTGCGTGTTCGAGTATTCGCCTGCGGACGGCTTCCTGCCGAACTACACGAAAGCGTATGTCGTGCTTGCGGACAAGCCCGATTACAGCATGACCTTCGGCTATGTAGACGGCAAGATCGTGATGCCCAACGCAAGCGGTCCCGGCACAGTGCTCTTCCGCACGATCGGCTTGGCTATCCTGCTCACGGGCGCTCTGTTCGGCGCGGGCTATATCTTCTATCGCAGACGTAAACCGGTCTATGTCGGCAGACATATCAAAAAGTAACCTGTTTTGGTTAACCAAAATCACATACAATATTTTTAAAAGGAGAAAGCAAACATGAAAATCGCACAAAAACTTTTTGCAGCTCTGATCGCTGTACTGCTGATCGCCGCTATGGTCGTTCCCTTCGCGGCGGACACCATCCCCACCACCAACAACTCCATTACCGTAGCCGGTAAAGACGGCTTCACCGCATCCGTTTACAAGATCGCTGACTTCGACACCACCACCGGCGCGTTCTCCAACGCGAAGAGCGATGCAGTTCTCAATGCGCTGAAGGCAGGTTTCAACGGCACCTCCTATGATCCGGACGCTGCGCTGCTCACAGCTGCTAACGACCTGACCAACCTCGGCGCTACCGACAAGACGCAGGCATTCACCGCGACTACGACCTCCAAGACTTGGAACGATATTCCCGCAGGCGTCTACTATGTCAAGTGGACATGGGACTCCACTAAGGTCAAGAACGTCAAGAAGGCGCAGAACAGCGTATCCGTACTGCCTTACTTCCAGAATGACGCTTGGCAGCAGAGCGTTTCCATCCCGAGCAGCAAGATCGAAACCGGCGTTGTTACCGACAGCAAGAAGTTCACCGGCGCTGACGCAGAAAAGACTACTGTGATCAAAAACGTAGGCGATCCTGTTGATTTCGTCCTGAAGGGTACTGTTCCCGGCTCCGCTGACAAGCCCGCTACCGCTCTGTCCTTTGCGGATACCATGACCGGCGGTCTTAAGTACAAAGCAAATCTTGTTGTAAAAGCTGACGGCAACACCCTGACCGCAGGCGACGATTATACTCTCACCCCTGCTTCCAATATCCAGAAAACCTTTACCGTTTCCTTCAGCGCTGCTCAGATCCTTGCGCTTTATGATGATGAAGTTGCCGAGATCGAGATCGACTACACCGCAGAGCTGACTGCTGACGGCGTTGTGATCGGCGGCGACGGCAACCCCAACACCATGACCTATTCCTACACGAACGAAGACGGTACCTTCACCGACACCCAGACCAGAATCGTTAAGACCTTCGAGTTCAGTGTCAAGAAGGTCGACGCGAACAATGAAAGCACCGTTCTCCCGGGCGCTAAGTTCCAGCTCAAGGACAAGGACGGCAACAATATCGGTTCCGAGAAGGAAACTCCCGCTTCCGGTATCGTGACCTTCTCCGGTCTCAAGGACGGCACCTACAAGGTCGTTGAGACTGTCGCTCCCGGCGGCTACGCGCTCAACAGCAAAGAGTTCACCGTTGTGATCGGCACTGACGGTTCTGTTTCCGGCGAAGGCGTTAACAGCGGCGTCCTGACCGTTCCGGATCCCAAGGTCGTTCTGCCTAACACCGGCGGCACCGGCACCCTGCTCTTCACCGTCGGCGGTATCGCTCTGATCGCAGGCGCGGCAGTACTTTTCGTCATCTATAAGAAGAAGGTTGCCAACAAATAATCTGGGCAATAAAATTATATGTGATTTTAATGGGAGAGGGTACGCGCGTCGTGCCCTCTCGTGATATATGCAATGAAGAAAAAACTTCCGCTTTTCGCTATCATCCTGATCTTTTTAATTGGGATCGGAGTGCTGAGTTATCCGCTGTTCGCTTCCGTGGTGAACAACGTCGCCACCCGACAGGAAGCGAACGAAACACAAAAAAGAATCAAGATCCTCCCCGAGGCGGAAAAAACCGAGCTGTACGCGCAGGCAAGGGCTTATAACGCCTCCCTGACGGACAACGTGATCCTGACCGACCCCTTCGACGAAGAAGCTTACAACAAGATCGGCGCGGATTACGCTAACGCCTTTGACGTGGACGGCAAGGGGCTGATCGGCTATGTCGATATTCCCTCGCTTGACGTCTATCTGCCGATTTACCACGGCACGTCCGAGGAAACGCTCGCTCGGGCAGCCGGTCATCTGGAGATGACGTCCATCCCCATCGGCGGCGAGTCGACCCACGCCGTGATCTCGGCGCACTCCGCCTTTCCGGGCAAGACCTTCTTCGATTACCTGACCGATATGCAGGAGGGGGACGAGTTCTATATCCACGTGCTGGACAAGACCCTCAAGTATGAGGTGGATCAGATCTCTGTGGTGCTGCCTGAGGAGACAAAGCTGCTGCGCATCACCAAGGGCGAGGATCATGTCACCCTTGTCACCTGTACGCCTTACAGCATCAACAGCCACCGTCTGCTGGTGCGCGGCACGCGCGTTGAGTATGATGACGCCGAGTATGTTGATATCATCCCGCCCGTTCTCCGTCCTCAGGATAACTCGCTTTATTTTATGGGCGTCAGGGTGCCTTATTGGGTCGTGGGGATTGGCATCGGCACAGTTGTCACAGCAGCCGTCGTAATCCCCATAATGATCATCCGCCGCAGAAACCGAAGGAGGCGGGCAGAATGAAGAAAACGATTCTGATTGTCGCGATCATTCTGCTGATCGCAGGTATTGCGCTGCTGGCGTTTCCCACTTTCTCCAACTTTATCGGTTCCAAAGTCTCCAAAGCTCAGACCGATACCTTTGAGGAGCGTGCGGCGCACATCATCCCCGATATGACCTATGAAGAAGCTGTCGAAAAAGGCGTTGTATCGGAGGACGGGATCTTTCTCGGCGGCTTGAATGAAGGCGGCGGGCACGATGGCGCTGATTCAGATGAAGAATATGAATCGGGCGCCCGCGTCCTTTTCGGACCTGATCTTGACCGTTTGTATGACGACGTCGTTGCTTATAACGCCCGCGTCCGCAACGACCAGAGCACGCTTCTGATCAACGAGGATGCTTACGCCGCGTCGGTTATCGATCTGCGCAGCTACGGTATCACGGACGGCATTTTCGGCTATCTGATCATCCCCGAGATCGATATGTGGCTGCCCGTTTATCTGGGAGCGGGTGACAAGAACATGAGCTACGGCGCCGCGCATATGACCTATACCACCCTGCCGATCGGCGAGGAGCGTTCCAACTGCGTGATTGCCGGACACACCGACTATATCGGCCGCATATTCTTTGATAATCTCCGCTATCTGAATATAGGCGATGAAGTCACCTTTCGCAATTATTGGACAAGCCTGCACTATCAGGTCGTCAAAACCGAGATCTGCGCACCCGACCAGTCGCAGAACATTTATATCGGCGACGACCGCGATCTGCTCACTCTGTTTACCTGTGTTCCGAACAGCAAGGGCGACTTTGACCGATACTTTGTGATCTGCGAGCGCACGGAATGATTCGGTTTCTTTTTGCGCAGGATCGTCATGACAGCATCAAAGAATGTAAGCGCGCTTGTGTATAAACTGTACAACGCCGACGTGCAATTTGCAGCTCGATACCGAAAAAATGACGACGCCGACCACACTGTTCCACACCCGATGTCGTCATTAAATTGTAAACAAATCCCATAAAAACCGGCTCTTTTATGCATTAGTTACAAAACTATTTCGAGTTTGTCAATATTGTACATTTTATTGCAAAAATGTAATCGCATATCAGGCTATTTTAATATTTTTTAGCAAAAAATTCTATTGACAACATCGAATCGAGCGATTATAATTAAACACGTACAAGCGGCGAACGGGCGTACTGCACCCAAATGAATGCGTAACGACGCGACGGTCACATCGCTCTGTACAAAAAGGATTTCATATCTCTGATTACCGTGCACGCGGTAAGGGGGATTTGGAATATACATTGCCGAGCAAGGTGTGTACAAGCCTTGCCGGTGACCTACAGCCCGGACAGGGGCTTATCTGTCCCCGATATATCAATATGTGGGATTGCGATATACCGGAATGAAAACCTTTCCCGCAAATAATTGAAAGGAGCTTGGTCATGAACAAGCGAATCTTATCTATCTTGCTTTGTTTAATGCTGGTTGTTGCATTACTGGTAATGGCCGTACCGGTAAACGCTGCGTCTGATAGCGCAACGGTGTCAATAACCGCAGATAAAACAAACGCAAAACCCGGTGATGAAATCACATTCACCGTTGTACTCGGTCCGGTCGAGAAATTATGCTCTTTCGACTTTAAGATCGATGTCCCCGATGGCTTGACTTTAGGTACAGTCACCACCGATTCCGGCGCCAGAGCAGCCCTCAGCAGCAATGTTATAGCTGTTGATTTGGTTGATAATGGCGGTCAGGTTCAGGGCGCCATGTTTGCTTCCGGCAACTTCGATGTTGCGAGCGACGTTACGCTCGGTACCTTCACCTGCACCGTAGCTGATGACGCTACCGGTACAAAGTCATTCAGCTTAGCCGCTGACTGGCCGAGCGTCATTACTGACGAGATCGACACCGGCAAGGATATCAATTTCGTCTCCGACGATATCACCATCGGCGCAGAGCCCACCGACGCTCCCGCAGAGCCCACCGATGCTCCCGCAGAGCCCACCGATGCTCCCGCAGAGCCCACCGATGCTCCCGCAGAGCCCACCGACGCTCCCGCAGAGCCGACCGACGCTCCCGCAGAGCCCACCGAAGCTCCTCATGTTCACAATCTTGAGCATAAGGACGAGGTTCCCGCTACTACCGAGGCTGAAGGTCTGAAGGAACACTACTACTGCGCTGACTGCGGCAAGTACTTTGCTGACGCTACCGGTACTACCGAGGTTACCTATGAGAGCCTGATTATTCCGAAGCTCACTCCCGAGCCCACCGATGCTCCTGTAGAGCCGACTGACGCTCCTGTTGAGCCCACCGACGCTCCTGTTGAGCCCACTGATGCTCCTGTAGAGCCGACCGACGCTCCTGTTGAGCCCACCGACGCTCCCGTAGAGCCCACCGACGCTCCTGTTGAGCCCACCGACGCTCCCGTAGAGCCGACTGACGCTCCCGTTGTTGAGCCGACCGACGCTCCTGCAGAGCCGACTGATGCTCCTGTTGTAGAGCCCACCAAGGCTCCTGCTACCAAGGATCAGGTCAAGCCCACCACAGTCGCTACCAAGGATGTTGCTACTAAGACTGCAGCTTCCGCTAAGACCGGCGACAGCACTCATATGTATCTGTGGATGCTGATCATGCTCGCTTCCATGGCAGGTGTTGCAGCTGTTCTGTACACTGCTAAGCGCAAGGGCATCTTCACCAAGTGATATTATTGAATAAGTAATATTCGCTAACCCTGAACAAACGGGCGGCGACGGATTTCCGCCGTCGCCCTATTGTTTTCGGTCTTTACTTTTCAGTACGCTGAGACATAAAGAATGAAAACAAGTATTTTAGTAGATTGTCATTGCAAAGCCCTTAGGCTCCCTTTCATAAGGGAGCTGTCACCGCAGGTGACTGAGGGTTCAGGGCTGCGGCAATCTCAACCGAATAATATATCAAAAAGGAATGATTCTATGAGCAATTATACTCCCAAGCATCCGTCCTCCGGCGCATCCCGCGCAAAACAGTCTGACGGCGATAAGAAGAAGCAGAAGGTCCTGATCATCGTGATTCTCGCGGTGCTGGCGATCATCATCGCCGCTGCACTGATCTTCATCTTTGTTCCCGGCGCCGAGTCTGGCGTCGGCAAGCTCTTCGGCGGCAGCGGCGGTTATGTACCAGAGACCCAGGACGGCACTACGATCATCTCTCCGTATTATGAAAACGGCATCCTGCCCACCTCCGGCGAGCGTCACGATATCGAAATTATCTACGGCGGCGGAACGAACGCTGACGAGCTGCTCGGCACGTGGGATCTCGACGGCAATACGATCTATAAGTTCGACGGGCAGGGCAGAGGCATCATGCTGACCGGTGTTGATAACTACACGTTCATCTACAGCGCCCAGAACGGCAAGCTCGGCATCGACATGGATTCTGACGGCAGCGTTGACAGAGAGTATTCCTATACCATCACCGGCGATAAGCTTACGCTCGACGGCGCCGGCTATCATTTCGAGTTCAGCAAGACAACGGATGATGTGCAGTGAGACATTTACGAGAAGAGCCCGTTCATAACAACGGCAAGAAAAAAGGTAAAGCAGTTGTCCTGATTATCCTGCTTATCTTTATTGCAGGCTTCATATTCGGCGCTTTTATGCTGACGAAGACTCTGGTCAACGCGAAGCATGAGCAGGATACCTTTGACAGCCTTTCACAGATGGTGCAGGATACCGACGAGGTCGATGATACCGGCGCGCTGCGCAAGTATGACGAGCTTTATAATAAGAATCCTGATTTCTTTGGCTGGCTGAAGATCGAGGGGACAAAGATCGATTACCCTGTGATGTATACGCCGCGCGACAGTGAATACTACCTTCACCGTGACTTTTACGGTAACTATTCCGACAGCGGCATGCTGTTCATCGACGGCGATTGTCCCGCGGACGGCAATTATTATCTGATCTACGGTCATCACATGAACAACGGCTCTATGTTCGGCGAGCTGCCGAAATACGGCGACAAAAAGTTTTATGAGGAGCATAAAACGGTATTTTTCGATACCCGCTACGAGCTCAGGGATTATGAGGTGGTCGCGGCGTTCTACGCCAAGGCATATCCCGAGGGTGAGGAAGAGGGCTTTTGCTACTACCAGTACAAGAATCTGACCTCTCAGGACGCTTTTGAAGAGTATGTGGCGAACGTCAAGGCAAACCAGATCTACGAGACCGGCATCACGCCCACCTACGGCGACGAGCTGATCGTGCTCTCCACCTGCAACTATCACACCACAGACGGCAGATTTGTGGTTGTTGCCCGCAGGATCAAGGACAAGGCCCAAGACAGCACCAATACAACACAATAATACCTATAAGGGCGGTTCCGTTGAACTGCCCTTTTTATTTTTGATTGTCATTGCGAGGGGCGAAAAAGATAAGGTTGAGATTGCCGCGTCAGAACAAAGTTCCTCCTCGCAATGACAATCTGAAATGCGCCCCGCGGAATCTCAACCGTCGCTTGATTGTTTCAGCGTATAACGCTTCTTTATTTTTTGAGATCTTCGATATGTGAAAAAATTGTAAAAAATTTCGATTTTCCATAAATTTATATTGCACTTATCTGAATTATTTGTTACAATGTTCGTGTAGATGAAAGCGAACCGTGACAAAGATTATTTTTTGGTCAGACTGCCTTCGCTTAATCGGACGAATATTTATTTTAGGAGGAATTCTTATGAGAAAAATTCTGAGCATTATGCTCGCTATCGTTATGATCGCTTCTGTAGCGGTAGTATCCGTCAGCGCTGCCGATGGTGTGGCGACTGTAACGTTAAAAAGTGTCACAGGAGAAGAGGTTACAAAGACATATGCTGTCGGTGATACCGTTACCGCATACACCTATCTGAATGCGAGTGAGATCAACGATGGTAAGATGGGCTCCATCAACGGTACCCAGTTCTACTCCAACGCTGTTCTGGAGCTGGCTGACGAATATGATCCCGATGAGGGCGATATCGCTGATTTAGACGCGATGTTCCCGATCACCAAGGATGCTACCGTCGCGAGCGGCAACTGGACTGAGTCTGAAGAAGATCCCGCGATGGGCGCTGTTTATTTCAACGCTTCCACGGCTTCCTACGCCGGCTTTGTGTTCAATTCCGATACCAGCGCTCTGATCATCACAAATTATAAGGTTAAAGCTGCCGGCACTGCCGTGATCGAGAACGTAATGACTACGCTCGCGGCTTCCAACTATGAGCTTTACAGAGTTATTGACGGCGGCGTAATCAAAGATGATAACTTCGCCAGCCCTGTTGCCCTTTCCGATCCCACGATCCCTGTTGAGACCGGCTCTGTCGTCAGCGGCAAGGTCACCAGCTTTAAAACCACCGACGGTGAAGGCGACGACGTCGTAACCTTAAAGCTGACCGGCGTTGATAACGACTTCACCGATACCGTTACCGTTACTGCCGAATATACCGCAAATAAAGCGGAAACTGACTACTCCTTCGCGGATGTTCCCGCAGGCGATTATACTCTCAGCGTTGAGAAGAAGAATCATGTGACCCGTGAGTATGCTGTCACTGTCAGCGAGGATACTGCTCTCGACGCCAAGATCTGCCCCAAGGGCGATGCAAACCTGAACGGCTCCGTACAGGCGAATGACGCTATGCTGGCGTATCGCGGTTCGACGAACACTTACACCTTCACAGATGATTATGCGAAGAAGTGCGCCGACGCCAACGGCAACGGATATGTACAGGCGAACGACGCGATGATGATCTATCGTCAGTCAACCGGTAAGCACACACTGTTCTGATCCTTATCGGATATAGATAATTCAAGAGGCGCCGCGTCCTATGCGAAGCTGCCTTGACAGATAGCAATTCCCCCGCTTCCTTGGAAGCGGGGGTTTCTGCACGGTTGACATTACCTTCTCTATCGAATATAATAAAAACAGCGTTTTATGTTAGGAGAGCCGGATATGAAGATAAAAAGTACGATTGCGCTGATACTGTCCGTCTTACTGATCCTGTCCCTGACCGCCTGCGCCTTCAGCGCGCCGGAGGGCTCGGTATACTGGCTGAACTTCAAGCCCGAACTGGACGAGACTCTGCAGACGATCGCCGCGCGCTATCAGGAGCAAACAGGCATATCGGTGAGGATCGAGACGCCCGAGACCGGCGCCTATCGCAGTACCCTGCGCGAGAGAATGGCGAGCGAGGACCCGCCGACGCTTTTTGTCATCAACAACCAGGACGGCGTTAACGAGTGGCATGAATCTGCGCTCGATCTGACAGATACCGATATCCAAAAGGAGCTGAACACCTCTACCTACAACCTCAGCGATGAGGACGGCAAGCTGGTTGCGATCCCGTACTGCCTCGAATGCTACGGCATCGCGGTCAATCCCTCGCTGATCGAGCCGCTCGGTTACAGCGTTGAGGATATCACGGATTTTGATACGCTCAAAACGCTGGCTGAGGTGATTCATAATAACGCCTTCTGGCTGGGTTATGACGCCTTCTGCTCTCCCGACCTTGATGCGGAAGCCTCATGGCGGATCACGGGGCATCTGGCAAACGTCGAATACTATTATGAAGAGCGCGACTCCGGCACGTGGCAGGAGAGTCCTGCCTCCCTGACAGGCAATTATCTGCCGAATTTCAAGAACATCTATGACCTGTGCATCAATAACGCGGTTTCTGCTCCCGAGGAGCTGGCAGCCGGCGGGCATCATCCCACAGAGGAGTTCACCTCCGGCAAGGCGGCGTTTTTTCTGACCGGTTCATGGGATTACGCAACGCTCAGCGCCGCGATACCGGACGTCACCATGATTCCTTACTACTGCGGCGTCAAGGGCGAGGAAAAGGCAGGACTCAACAGCGGCTCTGAAAACTTCTGGGCGGTGAACGTCAATGCGTCTGAAGCCGACCAAAGGGCGACGCTGGCGTTTATGAAGTGGCTTGTCACCGACGAGGAAGCAAGCAATCTGCTGGTGGAGCAGCTCGGCAGCCTGCCGTACAAGCATGCCTCCAAGGCGGAGAACGGCTTTTTGAGCGTACAGGCGCAGTACGTCGCGGACGGCCGCTACATCATGGATTGGGCTACCAACCACCAGCCGAATGAAGAAGTATATCGGGCGGACCTTGTCACCGCGCTTTGCGCGTATAACGCGGATCAAAGCGACGAGAACTGGGAGCAGGTCAAGCTCGCGTTCGTTGACGGCTGGGCAAAGCAGTATGCCGCCGTCAACAATTATTAAAACAGTCATTGCGAAGCCCATAGCATCCCAATCCCAGGGGAGGCTATGGGCTGTGACAATCTCAACTGATATTCTGACAAAAAAACAGGCGTCATCGGGCGCCTGTTTTATCATGCAGTTTAATATAAATAGTCATTGCGAAGCCTTTTAGGGCTGTGGCAATCTTAACCGATTAAAAAAGGGTTAAATGCCCCGCCCGAGCATAGCGAGGGTAAAGTGTCCGGTGGACACTTGAGTGCTTGCTCCGTGGAAGCTTATTCGTTGTCGGATCAGATCTGTGAGACATTCAGATTGCCGTCAACGCTCAAATTCAGCGTGACGGGCTGCTGTACGCCATCGTCGGTGTTGTAGTAGAGGGTCAGAGAGGTGGTGCCTTCGCTGAGACCGGTAATCACAAAGTCGTATTGATTGGTATCAAAGTTATAGTTGCAGCTGACATCAACGATACCGCCGCCGCCTTCATAGGTCCAGTCGTAGCCGTAGGAGGTCTGACCGGTCGCGGTATAGTGGATGCTGTTGCCGCTGTCGTCGATCGAACCGGGCTCCGCTGCGGAGGATGCGCTCGATGATGACGTTTGAGAGGAGTTCTGGCTGCTTGACGTGCTGTCGTCGTAGCTGTACGGATTGTCATCCTGCGAAGAAGCGGAATAATCGTACTGACTGCTGACGTAAGCTTGGGTGGGATTTGTTTTTGCGGTGGTCTCCTTGGTGTTTTGCGTGCCGGATGCGATTGTGGCGGTGACCGCCGTGGGTTCAGCCGCCTTTGTTTCCGGCTTGTTCTTTCCGCTCATAGCGACAACGGCGATGATGATGCCGATTACCGCGACCGCGATGACGCCGATCACAAAGGCGTTGGTGATCATGCTCTTTCTTCTCAGCTCTCTCCGTCTTTCGATCCGGTCGCGCTGAATCGCGTTCATCTCGCGTCTGTCATCGCGCCTGTTGTTATAGTTCGGCATACAAAAACTCCTCTTTGATCATGTCGCATAGTGTTCTCGAAATAAGATGAAAAATTCCTGTGTTGATTTTTCACATTTTTATTATAACCGACATCCTGTTTTAAAGCAAGAAAAACCGCTTAAAATTTACAAACTATACACTTTTTCGATGAAAAAACGCCGTGAAACATTGCGATTGAAAAAATGTTTCACGGCGTTGTGGTCAAAAAACATAAAACTGAGCGTCCCGACTCCGAAAATGTCGGTAATTCCTCGCCTTGCTTATTCTCGCGATTGTGTTATAATACCTTATAGTATCCGAATAGTCGCCGCGATGCGCGGGCGCACAAGCCGTGCGGCGCGGCAATCTTAACCGATTATCATAAAAAAGGACTGATCTATATGAGAAAAATTATCCCCGTGACCCTGCTGACCGGTTATCTCGGCGCGGGCAAAACCACCCTGCTGAATCATGTGCTCAACAACCAGGAGGGCTATAAGGTGGCGGTCATCGTCAACGATATCGGCGAGGTGAATATCGACGCCGAGCTGATTCAGAAGGGCGGTATCGTCAACGAAAAGGATGAAAACCTTGTTCCGCTGCAGAACGGCTGTATCTGCTGTACGCTGAAAACCGATCTGATCGAGCAGATCTTAGGACTGGTCAAGCAGCAGAAGTTCGATTATATCCTGATCGAGGCGTCGGGCATCTGTGAGCCGATACCGATCGCGCAGACCATCTCTATGCTCGACGGCTCCTATAACGATCCCCGTCTGCCGAAGCTCTGCAGGCTTGACAACGTTGTCTCCGTCGTCGACGCGGCGCGTTTGAGCAACGAGTTCGGCTGCGGCGGCGCTCTGTTGAAGGAAGATATCGACGATGAGGATATCGAAAACCTGCTGATCCAGCAGATCGAGTTCTGCAACACCATCGTCCTCAACAAGATCGACCTCGTCACCGAAGAAGAGCTGGTCAATATCAAAAAGGTCATCCGCGCGCTCCAGCCCGAGGCGAAGATCATCGAGACCACTCGCGGACAGGTGGCGATCAGCGAGATCCTTGATACGAACAACTTTGATTTTGATAGGGTTGCGTCCTCCGCTGCTTGGGTGCAGGAGCTCAACGCCGACCATCGCGATGGTGAGTCTGAGCTTGAGGATCATCATGACGAAGATGATCATGACCATGATGAGGATGAGCATGAGCACCACCACCATCACGATGACGAGCACGAACATCACCACCACGACCATGATGACGATGAAGATGAACATGAACATGAACACGACCACGATCATCACGGACATCATCATGACCACGGTCATCATCACCACCATCATGACGGCGGCGAGGTAGAGGAATACGGCATCGGCACCTTTGTTTACTATCGCCGTCAGCCGTTTGCGAAGGACAAGTTTGAAAGATTCCTCGCGTCCTTCCCGAAGAGTGTTATCCGCGCGAAGGGTCTGTTCTGGATCAAAGAGGACAAGGACTGGGCGATCATGTTCGAGCAGTCCGGCAAGCAGATGGATTGCACCGATTACGGTCAGTGGCTTGCCGCCGCTCCCGCACACATCCGCCGCAAGATGTTCAAGGAGGATCCCGAGCTGAAGAAGGATTGGGACGACAAGTACGGCGACCGCATGATCAAGCTGGTATTCATCGGTCATAATATGGATAAAGAGGGTATCATTAAGGCTCTCGACGATTGTCTGACCGAGCTGTAAGGAGCCTCCCTTTCCTAAGGAAGGCGGCACGAGACACGTGTGTCGCGTGTCGGAGGGTTGCTCAGTCTGTGACAAGTTCAACCTTTTTCCAGCGTCATTGCGAAGCCCGCTGGGGCTGTGACGATCTCAACCGAATAAAAACAGTAGAGCGCTTCCGCACGGAGGCGCTTTTCGCATTCGTGTACATTCTGCATAAAATCAGCGTAAATCTTTTGGATTGCGGTGCTTGCTGCGATATGGTAGAATGAAAGTGCCAACAATTGACAAATGAATAATGCTGTTCTTAAGAATAATTAGACTTATTCATGGGGATAGTGTTTTTTATTCAACTATCCATACAGGTCTAATTGTTCAAGGATTATTTGTAAATTGTTTGGCGACAATCGTAGGGCAACATGTTTTTTGATCGAGAGTTAATGCTGGTACATAGTTTGCGCCGGAAGTAGGTTTCTGCTGTTCGCTTGACGGTTATCTCGTCTTAGGAGCGTACAGCGAGCGACATAAACTCTATCTACGCTCTCGCTAAAAACGCCATCCCATGGCGTTTTTGCCTACGCCTCGGCGTTCCGCCTGCGGCTTGACACGCTCGCCTTCGAGTCTCTTCCACCGTACTTTGCTTGAAAATATATAAGCCCATGATACCGGATGGTATCATGGGCTTATATGTGAAGATCGAACAAAAAAGATATTTTCGACAATTTTTTCGTACAGACCTGAACCAACGAAAGTTGTTTGGGCTAAGAATTAAAAAATTAGGGAAATGGTAGCCAAGAAGATGCAAGCCTATATATAAAACAAAAACTCTATAAAAGGCTTGACAAGATTATAAAAATGGATTTTATTAGAACATAAGTTCTATATCTATTGAGAAAGGATGTTTATTTGACAAGCTCAGAATACAGAAACGACCCTATGTTTTTACGAAACCATTTTAAGGGTGACGGTACTTTTGAAATGCCGAAAATCAGAAGGGAAGAGATCGACCTTGAAAAAATCGAGCTTATAGGTTATGATAGATTAAGCGGGAGCAGAGCTGAACAAATAGTTCACTTTTTTCTTGATGATTATAAGTTTGAGGTGCTTTGGAACGATATGAAGGATGTTTTTGTGAAAATGATGTGTAAAACCGTGGGGCTTCGATTAGATGCAGCTGCATAAGTGTTTGCTATTCTTGTATATATGAGGAACAAAACTGTTTAATGATTCAGCCGTACGCAGATTTGAAAGGGATCTGTGTACGGCTGTTTTTGGCTGTGTTTTGTGTTATCATTCTCCTTACGTATATTATTATGGTACAACTAATGCTGTTGAATGACGATATGAACTAAATATATAGAAAAAAGCCTGTAAAAACTGCTTAAAACCGTTAATTATTGATTATTAGTGGGATAAAAAGAAAACTGCCGACAATAATCGACAGTTTTCGACATCTTGGCGCGCTGGAAGGGACTCGAACCCCCGACCTTTTGGTTCGTAGCGCCGCAAGGGCCATTTACAATGCGTACTTTACGACCTTTCTGCCGCTTTCAGCACTCTTTTATCCGGGGATATTACTCCTGTTTTCCGTTTTGCGCTCTCGTGTACGATCCGATTCGGTTCTGTTGTGGTCAAGATTGTGGTCAATATATTCCTTATATAAACAAAGAGATAATTAACTAAAACCTCTGTTTGAGAACTGAAATCCAAGCAGAGGTTTTTCTGTCATTTTAATTCAGGAAATCGAGTATTAACGCAGTTATGACAACAGTAATAAGCATCAAGCTTTACTGTGAATAGCAATCATAAAAGCCCGATTGCCGGCAGAGGTTGTGAACTCTCCGGTGATCAGGCTTCTCCTTTATGAATACAGTTGATTTTACTTGACAAATGGCGCGGTATATTCCTCGTTGATCTCGGCGATCTCCTTTTTCCCGTCGATATACGGCTGATAGAGTGTCTCGATCCTGCCGCCGCCGCGATTGTCGCAGCCGGAGCAGAACTCACATTCTGCGCCGCAGCTGCCCCACAGGGCTTTTCTCACGATCTCTTCACGCTCCTCACGCGTGGTGTCCTTGATCAGAATGGATTTCATATCGGTCATCTCCTTCATTGGCTGTTTGTGAAACGAATTTGAATCTGTAAAATATTATATCATAGTAACATGAAAATGCAATCAAAATACTTTTGCCGAAACTCTTGAAAAAACGAAAAATCAATTATATAATTAACCTACTATGTAGATAGGTAATCTGAGGGGTCTATTATGAAAACAACAAGCTGTATGTTCAATATGATGATGGGCGGTATGTGGTTACCGTCTTGTTCTGTGCGTCAAAAATCAGCCTCAACCGATTGAAGTAGTTCAATGATCATCTGTCGGGGCGTGCAAACGTCCCTTTTTCTATATATGGAGTTTAGTATGTGCGAAATCTACGGTTTCTCGGGTAATCGGGAAAAAGAACTGAATAACGATCTGCGGGAGTTTTATTCCCACGCCTGCGCTCATCCGAACGGCTGGGGCCTTGCGTTGCTCGACCGGAGCGTTCCCGAGATCACGCGCGAGGTATGCCGTGCCGACCGCAGTGTACTGCTCAGCGAGCGGCTGAGCCTTCCTGTTACTGCAAAAACCGCGCTGGCGCATATTCGTCTCGCGACCGTCGGCAACGAGGATTACGACAACTGCCACCCCTTTACCGCTGTCGATGATAGCGGCAGGAGCTGGACGCTGATCCATAACGGCACGATATTTGAGAGCGATAAGCTGAACAGATATGTCTTTCGCCAAAAGGGCGAGACCGACAGCGAGAGGATCCTGCTCTACATTGTCGATCGGATCAATGAAGCGACCGCAAAGGCTAAAAGAGAATTGGACACGGAGGAACGTTTTGCAATCCTCGACGACATTGTCAGCAACAGCTCTCCCAAAAACAAGCTGAACCTGCTGATTTATGACGGTGAGCTGCTCTACGCGCATACCAACTTCAAGGATTCTTTGTATGAGCGCAAGGACGATGACGGTGTGACGATCTCGACCCGACCGCTGACTGACCTCGGCTGGCGTCCTGTTCCGTTCACCACGCTGATCGCCTACCGTGAGGGCGAGCGTGTCTTTACAGGCGCCGATCATCATCACGAATATATCTTTGATCCGTCAAGCTACAAACCCTTATACCTTGCATATTCCGGACTTTGATACTGACTTATTCCACGAAAAGGAAGGATAGATATGAAAAACAATGCAAAGGAACTGATTCGACAGCGGTTTATCGAGCCGACAACGTCGCCGAGGACGAACTATATCGGCATCGAGATTGAGATGCCGGACGGAAAGCTCCTCACGGGAGAATTCGGACTCGAGCGCGAGACCCTGCGCGTTACCGGGGACGGTCATATGGCGCATACGCCGCACCCATTCCCGAACGATCCCAATATTGTCAAGGATTTCTGTGAAAATCAGACCGAGATCAACACAGGCGTACATACTTCGGCAGAGGCCGTGATCGAAGAGCTTGCCGCACATACCGAAAGGCTGAAAACAATACTAGAAGAACGCCGAGAAAGGCTTTGGCTGTACTCCAACCCGCCGCGCATCAAAAACGCCGACGATATCCCTGTCGCGTTATACGAAGGGGATCAAAGCTCAAAGCATAGCTATCGGCTATATCTTGCCGAAAAATACGGCAAATACAAAATGGCACTGTCAGGCATCCATGTCAATTATTCGCTGTCGGAGGAACTGCTCCGACAGTGCTTTGACGCGTCCTCATCGGTCGATTTCACCGCCCATAAAAACGAGGTATATCTGCGCTTGGCAGAAAGTCTGACCGCATACGGATGGATCATCAACCTCCTGCTGTCCGCCTCGCCCGTATGCGACGGCTCGTACTTCTCGCCCGAAAGGATCGGAGAGCCTGTTTTGACGCGCTACGCGTCCTTGCGTTGCGGCGAGGAGGGCTACTGGAACAGCTTTACGCCGCTTCTGTCCTATGACTCCGTCCTCTCCTACGCATTGAGTATTCAGCGCTATATCGACAGCGGCGCGCTTGCCGGTGTGGGCGAGCTGTACTACCCGATCCGTTTAAAGCCGCGCGGCGCCAATCGCCTGAATACCCTCGTCCAAAACGGCGTGAATCACATTGAGATCCGCAACGTGGATATCAATCCCTTTGCGCCGCAGGGGATCGACAGCCGTGATCTGCAATTCATTGAACTGTTGATCCTGTATCTTGTGTCTGAGCCAAGCAAACAGCTGCAGGAGCTCGCCGTGCAAAACGATAAAAATGCCGCTCTGTTCGATATTGATAAAGCAGAGATAACGATGCCCGTCGGCGCGGCGCTATCTGCACGGGAGGCGGGACTTCATCTTCTCAAAAGAATGAGAGCGTTTTATGCGCGCGGTCAATACGCCGCTGCCTATTCCGTAAGCGATATACTGGATTATCAAAAGAATAAACTGACCGTAAAAGGCGCGCGCTATGCCGAAAGGATCGCCGAGCGGATCGATAGATTTTCATCAATGTTTTGACTTGCATTCGACCAATGATTAGCATATAATCAGGATAAGAAGCAAGACAGCAGGAGAAAACACCATGAAATACGATTTTACCACCATGCCCGATCGCAGCGGGAAAGACGCGCTGGCGGTCGATGCGATCGGTGCGAACGTTAGCTGGGCGATAGCTCCCACCGCACCGAAAGCGGGCTTCTCCAAGATCCCGATGTGGGTAGCGGATATGAATTTTGGAACCGTGCCGACGATCCCGCAGAAGATCATCCAAAGAGCGGAGCACCCGTTATACGGCTACTATATCCCGACCGACGAATACTACGATTCCATCATCCGCTGGCATGAGCAGCGCAACGGTGTAAGCGGCTTGTGCAAGAGGGATATCGGATACGAGAACGGCGTACTCGGTTGTGTCAGCTCAGCGATCCAAGCGTTTACCGCTCCGGGCGAAAAGGTGCTCCTTCACAGTCCGACCTATATCGGCTTTACCCATGTGCTGGAGGATACCGGCAGAGTCGCAGAGCTGAGTCCATTGAAAAAGGACGATAACGGCATATGGCGCATGGACTATGAGGATATGGACAGGCGCCTGAGGAAGAATCATATCCATCTTGCGATCCTTTGCAGTCCGCATAATCCCTGCGGTCGCGTCTGGACGAGAGATGAGCTGGAACAAGCGATGGAGGTGTTCCGCAGGAACGATTGCATCGTCATTTCGGACGAGATATGGTCGGATATCCTGCTCAACGGTCACAAGCACATCCCTACGCAAAGCATCTCCGACGACGCAAAGAAACGGACGATCGCCGTCTACGCACCCAGCAAGACCTTTAACCTTGCGGGATTGATCGGCAGCTATCACATCGTCTACGACTGCTATCTGCGCGACAGAATAATGCGGCAGTCAGCAATGAGCCACTATAACGCGATGAATGTTCTGTCTATGCACGCGCTGATCGGAGCCTATCAGCCCGAGGGACACCGTTGAGTGGACGAGTTATGTCAGGTGCTGTCCGACAATGTCAACTATGCCGTCGATTTCATCCGTGACAACTTTGACGGCATAGAAGTATCGAAGCCCGAGGGGACGTATATGCTGTTTTTGCACTGTGAAGCCTACTGCAAGGCGCACGGGATCACGATCGACGATTTGATCAAAAGAGGCTGGGACGTCGGTGTTGCCTGGCAGCAGGGCGCTCCCTTCCATGACCCGTGGGGCATACGCATGAATCTCGCATTACCGCATACTATTGTCAAAGAAGCGATGACACGGTTGAAACAGTATGTATTTTAGAATAAAAAGTGCGAGAGACAGACTGCGCTGTTTTGAGAAGATTACGTATAGATGTATATTATATAGCTAAGATTCAAAAAGGCACTGTTGTAAAACACACTTTACGACAGTGCCTTTTCAATAGTGGGTAATTGAATTATATCTATATATGATTCCTGCTGATCATAAAAAGGCCTGACAACAAAAGCAACTCGGAAGGGACTTTGTGACAAGGCACAAAATCGGACTCATGCTTTTGCTGTCAGGCTGAACGGAATACGGCCGGAGAGTTAACGGCCGCCGTACCGAAGTACGCGTTATATATTAGCCCAATGCCGCTTTGATAAAGGCTGAGAACAGCGGATGCGGCTTGTTGGGGCGTGATTTGAACTCCGGGTGATACTGCACACCGACGTAGAACGGTTTGGCGCTGAGCTCGACCGTTTCGACCAATCTGCCGTCGGGAGATAAGCCCGACAGTACCAGTCCCGCGTTTTGCAGTGCTTCACGATACTCGTTGTTGAACTCATAGCGATGGCGGTGGCGCTCGGAGATGACCAATGTAGCATTGTCTGTCTGTGGGATTGCCACGGTCGCAGGCTCCCTCGCAATGACCGCGTTACCAAAATATGCTCTGTACATGGTCGTGTTTTCCTGCACGACGCACGGATACGCGCCGAGGCGCAGGGTGCCGCCCTTGTCGATCTCATCGTTCTGTCCGGGCATAAAGTCGATCACCTTGGGAACATTCTGAGCGAACTCTCCGGAGTTCGCTTTTTTGATGCCCGCGACATTTCTTGCGTATTCGATGACCGCGATCTGCATACCCAGACAAATGCCGAAATACGGCATTTCATGCTCTCTTGCATACTGTGCGGCGATAATCATGCCCTCGATCCCGCGCTGACCGAAGCCACCCGGGACAATGATGCCGTCGGTCTCGCCGAGAACATCATCGACATTCTCCGCGTTTATGCTCTCTGAATCTATCCACTTGATCTCGACCGACGCGCCCTGATAGTAGCCTGCATGCCGGAGCGCCTCGGCAACGCTGAGATAAGCGTCGTGGAGCTCGACATACTTGCCGACAAGACCGATCTTGACTGTTCTTTCACGCGTTTTGATGCGCTCGACCATGTGCTCCCAGTCGCTCAGATCAGGCTTGTGAGATTTCAGATTCAGCTCGCGGCATACGATATCGGAGAGGTGCGCCTTTTCGAGCATCAAGGGCGCTTCATACAGCACGGGCAGGGTGAGGTTCTCGATCACGCAGTCAGGCCATACGTTGCAGAAGCCGGCGATCTTGTCAAAGATTCCTTTGTCGGTGATCGGTTCGTCGGTACGAAGGATGATGATATCGGGCGACACGCCGAAGCCCTGTAATTCCTTCACAGAGTGCTGGGTGGGCTTGCTCTTATGCTCGCCCGACGCTTTGAGATACGGCACGAGGGTCACATGGATATAAAGGCGGTTGTCCTCGCCTACCTCGTGACCGACCTGTCGGATCGCCTCGATGAAGGGCTGGCTCTCGATATCGCCGATCGTGCCGCCGATCTCGGTGATGACGACGTCCGCGTCTGTCTTTTTGCCGACGCTGTAGATGAAGCGCTTGATCTCGTCCGTGATATGCGGGATCACCTGTACCGTCTTGCCGAGATACTCGCCGTGACGCTCCTTGTTGAGCACGTTTGAGTAGACCTTACCGGTGGTGAGGTTGCTGTATTTGTTCAGGTTCTCATCGATAAAGCGCTCATAATGACCGAGATCGAGGTCGGTCTCGGCGCCATCCTCGGTCACATACACTTCG
>JAFRBX010000076.1 GCA_017404665.1 Ruminococcus sp. | reverse complement strand
GGAGATGAAGCAATCCATAGCTCGGCGCACAAAACCGACGTCATCAACCGAAGAATAAAACTCCATATTTGTACGAAAACCCTCTGCTTACTGTGGAGGGTTCGTTTTATGTCAGGGGGTGGTTATTGAGCGGTTACGAAAATACCCTTGACAAATCTCGTCTCAAAGAAAAATCCTTCAGGAGTACGTTGACAATAATCGAATACGCAATACCATGTTCTTCGCGGATGACGGTTACTCCGGTACGGATTTCAACCGCCCCGATTTTCAGCGCATGGAGGCGATGGTCGAGCGCGGCGAGATCGGCACGATCATCGTTAAGGATCTGAGCCGCTTCGCCCGCAACTACATCGAAGCCGGTAACTACATAGAGGTCAAGTACCCGTCGATGGGCGTTCGCTTCATCGCTATTCAAGAGAATATCGATACTGCCGAGGGTACCGGAATCGAAATGATGCCTTTCTACAATATTTTCAATGAATGGCACGCGGCGCAGACGAGTAAGAAAGTCCGAGAGGTTTTCAGAGTGAAAGCCGCTGAGGGCAAACGAGTAGTGCAACATGTTCCTTATGGATATTTGAGATCTAAGGACGATCCCGATCAATGGGTGATCGATGAATACGCCGCCTCTATCGTTAGATACATCTTTGATCTTTGCTTACAAGGCTACGGCACGGGACAGATAGCCAAGCAGCTGCAAAACGAAAAGGTTCTTACACCCACTTGCTATTTCGCTTCCAAAGGGATAAAGGTCAGCCGCACCCCACAGGAGAATCCGTATCGCTGGTGCGCCAGAACAATCAGCAATATGTTTTGCAATCTTGAGTATACCGGTTGCGCAGTGAATTTCAAAAGTACCTTTGTCAGCTACAAGGTACACAAGCGAGTGTTCAATCCAAAGGGAGAATGGCAGATCATTCCTAACGCTCAGGAACCGATTATCGACGAGGAAACCTTTCAGCGAGTACAAGAGATTCGCAGTCACAGAAGAAGAATCACATCGACCGGCAGAACGAGTATCTTTACTTCAAAGATGTTTTGCGGGGATTGCGGAGCTAAGATGTATTTTTGCGCGGCAAAGTCTATTCCAACGGATAAAGAATTCTTCCGCTGTTCGGAGTATAAAGAGAATCGTGGCAAGTGTTCTATCCATTATATAAGAGAATCGGTGGTACGAGAAATAGTAACAGAAACGGTCAAAAGAGTTGCTAATTATGTTGCTAATTATGAGTCTGTTTTCTTGTATTTGTATGCTAAACAGAATACGGAACTCACTATGAGCAACATCCGTAAAGTGAAGCAACGACTTGAAGCGTCCGAAAAGCGAATCGCTGTTCTCAATCGGCTTATCATGAAAGTCTTTGAGGAACATACCCTCGGAGAGATTCCCGATGAAAGGTATCAGATGATGACTGTCAGCTACGAAAGAGAACAGCACGAGCTAAAGGAACAGATCGAGGCTGATAACTCCGTTTTGCAAAACGCAGAACAGAATACGGTCGATCTAAAAGTATTTCTCAATGCGATTCGCAAATGCACGGATATCGACGAGCTTGACGAAAAGTTGGTGAACACGCTGATCAGTAAAATTGAGGTCTTCAAAAAGGAGCGAGTTGACGGAAAGTATCATGTTCCGATCAAGATTCATTTTACCGCTGTCGGTATCATTGATGTCCCGACTGAAAAGGAATTGCTCCGCTTAATGGAAGAGATCCGCAACAGTTCCAAAGTTTCAAAGACTGCGTAGCTTTTGCCAACATAAGATTATAAGAAAAACGGTGCAGCCGATTGTATCGACTGCACCAAAATACATTTTTATCCTTAATGGCAACGAGGGGAAGCCTGTCCCCTTTTCTGTTTGTCTATTCAGTTAAACAGCGGTTATGACTGCGTATGAAACGCGGATCAATAGTTCCAGCCGGTAACCTTGTAGTAACCGAGATCGTTCTTGGAGCCGTCCATCCAGTAACCGTCATAGGTACCGAAGTCGGTGATATCCTCGGTCTGAGCGCCGGAGCCGTTATTCAGAATAATGCCTGCAGCGCCTGCGGGAACCGTGCATTTGAACTGAGTCTCGCCATACTCATTGGTGATGGTCTCAGCCTGAGCAGCGCCGGGCCACTCGCCGCAGAGAGCGGTGCCGTTAGCGTCCCATGCGTAGACATACGCCTTGCCCCAGCCAAAGTTATCGGTCAGCAGGAAAGAAACTTCGGTATCGTCACCGCCAGTGGTGGGTTCAACGATAACGGTTTCGGGATAGGTGAAGTAGCCAACTTCAAAGTGACCGAGGCTGTTAGTGGTGCTGGTCGGATAAACGCCGTTGCCCTGAGCGAGGACTTCAGCAACATCAACGTCAACGGTCTGTCCGCCGTCGCCGCCCTTGTTGAAGATAATCTTATCATACTCGCCGGTGCTGAAGGTCATGCTCCAGTACTTGCCGCTGACCTGCGTCGCGGGCTCGCCGGGCCACTGGGTGGTGCCGCCCATGTCGTTCCACATATGCGCATAAACAGAAGACCAGTTCTTATCGTTGCGGAAGTAGACGGTTACGGTATCCGGCAGCGGAGCGTCGGTGGGCTCGGGAGCGTCAGTCGGCTCAGGAGTAGTAGGTGTGGGAGTGGTGGGAGTCGGAGCGTCGCCGCCGACATAGAAGACCTCTTCTACCTTATAGGGGTTGCCCATACCTGCCAGATAGCGCTGGATCAGGGTAACGTCGATCGATTCGAGCTTATCATTTGTGTCGATATCAGCCGCAAGGACGCCGTCCTCGGACAGAGTCTTGGTCTTCGCGATATGACGCTGCATCATGGTGGCGTCGAGGATGCTGACGAAGGTATCTTGGTCAGCGTCGCCGCGGAGGATCGGTCTGCCTACGGGAGGCTCTGTGGGAGGCTGAGTGGGAGGAGTGGTAGGCTGGGTAGGATCAACGCTGCCGCCGAGAGAAGTATCTGCCGCAGTCAGGGTCGCGACGGGATATTCGCCGTAGTCCTCAAAGCGGAGGTCGCGCAGGATCATCGCGCCGACGAGCTCATAGCCGCCGTTCTCGCGGTTCGCAGCGCTGTTGGCAGTACCGTAGTTGACAACGGTCTCAGGCATGGTACGTCCGCAATAGCCGCCGCACTCAGAGAAGGTGTGGAACAGGTGGCAGCGCTCGTAAGCGTCCATATGGCTCTTGTCGGTATACTGAGAGCCGATGAAGCCTTCATTGAACTTGACGTATTTGGTGTTGGAAGGAACGTCGTAGGAATAGAGACCGTCCTGACCGGAAACAGGAGTCAGCTTGTGAGAGTCATAAGAGCCGATCTTCGTAGAAGCAGCGGTGCCGGTTTTACACATGACAAAGATGCCGACGGTTTGGGTACCGGTGGTGGACTCATAGGGCCACTTCATGACATTGTTGTCGAAGTAAACCTTCTTAGTCTCGTTGGGATCCTTCTTTTTAATATTATAGGTACGCTCAACAGTCTTCTTGCCGTTCGTCGCGGTGACGGTGATATCAACGCTCTTGCCGTAAGGAATGGAGCTATTGAGGGTGAAGGTGGTAGAACCGGAAACGGTCTTCGCTTCGAGGTTAGAAACCTTGATATCAGCAGAAGTAGCGTTCTTGAGGTCGACCTTTACGGTGGAGGTAGCGTCGGTGTAACGGCTGAGCACCTCGGGAGTCAGCTCTACGTTGTTCAAAGAGAGCTTGATCTCGGGAGCAGTGTTGGCAGCGGTAGCGTTGTAGATAACCGCAACGCCGGTGGAACCGACAGAACCGGAGATCTTGCCGCCGGATACCTGGAAGGTGTTGCCGGAGACCTGATCGGTGTAGGAGCCGTTAGCCATGGTACAGGACTGGCTGATAGAAGTAGAGGAACCGTTCAGGTTAACGATGACCATACCGGTGGTGCCGCGCTGTACAAACAGGTTAGCGCCGGAAGCGGCAACAGACTCGCTCTGTCCGGCAAACGCGTTCTTGAAGTGGTTGACCGCAACGACAGTCGGGTCTTTCCAAGTCTCTGCAGAACCGGGAGCGCCCATCAGATCGTCATACTTGATGAAGCCTGCGGAATCGATCGCCTCGTGCTTCGGACGAACATAGAACAGAGCGGGAGCGTCCGCGCGGGAGCCGACGACTGCCCAGCCGAGGATCTGCTGTTTCTTGGACAGAGAGGTGGAAACGCCTGCGCAGAAGTTATCGTGAGACTCAACCCACAGGACGTTCTGGTTCTTGGAGGAACCGGTGTAACCGTAGTTTACGAGATTGGAAGCGTTCTTAGAGGACAGAGCGGAACGAACCGTCTGACCGAAGCTCCAGTCTGTGACGTTGATGTACTTGGTGTAGGAAGAAATGTTGAATCTGCCGGCGCTGTCAAGAATCTCGCCGTAGATGTAAGCGTCAGAGTTCTTCGCTTTGATAGCAGAAGTAACGGTGGGCCAGTAATCGGAAGCGTAGGAGCCGTCATCAGGCGTCTCAATGTGCTTGGCGGCGTCGAAACGGAAACCGTCTACACCGTTGTCAGCCAGCGGATTGAGCAAATTATCGATGACGTAGTTCTGATAGCTCTTGAGAGAAGTGTTCATATCAGGGAGCTGAGCATCAAGATCACCCTGAACCTGGTGCCTGCGGTCAGAGTCATCGGCTGTCAGCGGATGCTGAACCAGATTGTGACGAGCGCCGGTAGAGGTGCTTCTCAGTGTAGCGGCAACCAGTCTGGAATCAGCGGTGGTCACACAGTTCTGCACATGGTTGGTAACGACGTCGGCAATGACCTTGATGCCGTAGCTGTGCAGCGTATCGGTAGCTTCCTGCAGCTCTTCGGCAGTACCGAGAGCGTTGCCGATAGACATATCTCTGGGCTGATAGAAGGACCACCAGTCAGTCGCGTAAGAACCGTCGTTGGTTGTCGGCTTGGTGTACTGGATCGGAGATATCTGTACGGAAGTGTAGCCGGCGGCGGCGATTTCGGGAGCGTACTTCACGAGATCGCGCATGCGCCAGTTGAACGCGTGCAGGATATTACCGCTCTGGATGTTGGGAGCGAGAGCATAGTCGCTGGTCGTGTTGACAGAGGTCGCCGCGCTGTCGGTGTTGGCAGCCGAGAAGGTAGCGGGGATGACGATCGCCGTCAGCAGTACAGCCAGAACCATGATCAAGCTAACTACTTTTTTCATTTGCATTGTTAAAACCTCCTAATCAAACAAATTTGTCATTTGTTTTTTCCTTTTTTATTGATCAGCTCCGACGCCTTTTCGATGATCTGGAGATCCTTCAGCCCTTTGGCTTTGGGAGGATCCTCCTCAACCAACGGTGCAACGTCGTTCGCTGCAATTTCCTTTTTCTGCAAGCGGCGTTCGACGCCCTCTTCTACCAGCGTATAAATTGCCGCGAAGATCGGCACGCCCAGCAGCATTCCGGGGACCCCAAACAGCCCGCCGCCGACGATGACGGATACCATGATCCAAAAGCCCGAGATACCGACGGTCTCGCCGAGAATCTTCGGTCCCAAGATATTGCCGTCGAACTGCTGCAACACAATGATAAAGACCAGAAAGCCCAGCGCCTCCATCGGATTAATGAGCAGCAGCAGCAGCGTGGTGGGTACCGCGCCGATGATCGGTCCGAAGAACGGAATCATGTTGAACACGCCGATAATCACGCTGATCAGAAGCGGATAGTGGAAGCGGAAAATCGACAGTCCGATGAAGCACATCACGCCGATGATGGACGAATCGATGATCTTGCCGACAATGAACTTACCGCATTTATTATTAAACACGTCTCCCACCTTGAACAGGCGGTTGTAGAATTTTTCGGGAGTATAGGCGATGATCGCGAGCTTGAACTGTCGGATCAGACGTTCCTTGCTTGACAGCAGATAGATGGAGATGATGATGCCGACGCCCCAGTTGTAAAGTCCGTGTCCGACACCCACCACAGTCGAAACCGCCGAGGGAACATAGTTGGTAAGGAGATTCTTGACAAACTCGGTGGTATCGTTGCCGGTGATCAGACTGATCATATTGCTGTAGGTAGCCAGCTCATACAGGTTATAGCCGGTCATCCCTTTGACAAATTCAACAACGGAGTCGGAAGCCGACTTGATCGCCTCCTCATACACAGGGATATTATCGACCAGCATGCTCGCACTGGAGGACAGCTCCGGAATCAGTGTGCTGACCAAAAAGGTTATCACACCGATTATTATAATATAAGACAGCACCAAAGACAATGGCTTTTTTAAATTTTTCAGCCATTTATGCTTTGTCCCCATCTTCTTGAAGGCATGGTTGTAAAAAGCCTTGTAGGGATAGTTGAGCAGGTAGGCGATCACCAAGCCGTACAGGATGGGAGCGATTACAGTGAAGACCGAATTCAGCGCGCTGAGAACGTCCTTGATGTGGATAAAAAAGAAGATAACGATCACGGTGAACAGGATCACTATCATTATATTCCTAATTTTGATATTTTTCAATATATCACCTCAAAATATCTGAATATTGACGTTTAGAACAAACTCATCTGCGCTGTTTCGGGCAAATCGCCGAACGCACCGCACTCCTTGAGCGTTTCTACGACGGCTTTTGTCACCTTGGAACGGGTAATGACGTCGTCGATGCACAGGTATTCGCCCTTCTTAGAAGCCTGTGCCAGCGATTCCGCAGCGCTCTCCCCTACGCCGCTGAGCGAACAGAACGGCAGACGGATGCCGCCGTCCTCGATCACGAATCTCTTCGCATCGCTTTTGTAGATATCGACGGGCAGCACCTCGATACCGCGTGCGAGCATCTCGTTCATGATCTGCAGCATCGGGATCTCTCCCTTTTCCTTTGCCGAAGCGCCGTTGCCCTTTTCTTCGATGGTTCTGATCTTGCTTTTTACAGCGTCTCTGCCCTTTAAGAGCGTCGCGCCGTCAAAGTTCTCATTGCGGACGGTAAAGTATGCCGCGTAGAATTCCAGCGGCTTGTGCACCTTGTACCAGCCGAGCCTGAGCGCCGAGATCATATATGCCGCGGCGTGAGCCTTAGGGAACATGTACTTAATCTTCATACAGGAGTCAATGTACCACTCGGGAACGTTATGCTCCCGCATGGCCTTCAGGTGATCCTCGGTGAGCAGCTTAGTCGCCTTGCCCTTACGGACGATCTCCATGATCTTGAACGACATCAAGGGATCAAGTCCCTTGTGCATCAGGTAGGTCATGATGGAGTCGCGCGTACCGATGACTTCAGAAATTGTGCAGGTGCCGTTCTTGATCAGCTCAGCGGCGTTGCCGATCCATACGTCGGTGCCATGGGACAGACCGGATATCTGCAGAAGGTCGGTGAAGGTCTTGGGCTTGGACTCCACCAGCATATCACGGACAAAGCGGGTGCCGAGCTCCGGCAGCGCGAAGGTACCGGTCAATGAGTCGATATCCTCAGCGGTTACGCCGAGCGCCTCGGGGGACGTGAACAGCGACATGACCTCGGGGTCGCTCATGGAGACGTCCATGACCGGGATGCCGGTGTACTCCTCCAGATAATGGTAGATGGTAGGAACATCATGCCCGAGCTCGTCGAGCTTGGTGATGGTATCGTGGATGGAATGGAAGTCAAAGTGGGTGGTGATGTTATCGGAATCGCTCTTATCAGCGGGATGCTGCACGGGACAGAAGTCATAGACCTCCCTGTCGCGCGGCACAACGACCATGCCGCCGGGATGCTGACCCGTGGTGCGCTTGACGCCGGTACAGCCCGTCGCGAGACGATTCATCTCCGCGCTGCGGAACGTGCGGTTATGCTCCTCGCAGAACTTCTTGACATAGCCGTAGGCGGTCTTGTCGGCGACTGTGGAGATAGTACCCGCCTTAAAGACGTTTTCCCTGCCGAATAGCTCCTCCGTATAGCGGTGTGAGGAACTCTGCTGCTCGCCGGAGAAGTTCAGATCGATATCGGGGACCTTGTCTCCGTCAAAGCCGAGGAAAGTCTCGAACGGGATCTCGTGACCGTCGCGCTCCATCGGCGTGCCGCAGTCGGGGCAGTCCTTGGCGGGCAGATCGAAGCCGGAGCCGTATTCGCCGTGCTCAAAGAAGATACTCCTCTTGCACTTGGGACACAGATAGTGCGGACACAGGGGGTTGACCTCCGAGATACCGGACATCGTCGCGACAAAGGACGAGCCTACCGATCCTCGGGAGCCGACCAAGTAGCCGTGCGCCTCGCTGTCGGCAACAAGCTTCTGCGCCGTCATATACAGCACCGAGTAGCCGTGCTTGGTGATGGAACCCAGTTCTTTATCGAGTCGGGCTTTGACGATATCGGGCAGCGGATCGCCGTATTTCTCCTTGGCTCGCTGCCATGTAATCGATGTCAGCTGTTCCTCGGCACCCTCAATAAAGGGCGGGAAGTTGCCCTTCGGGATCGGTCGTACATACTCGCACATATCGGCGATGAGATTGGTGTTGTCGATAACCACTTCTTCTGCTCTGTCACCGAGATAGGCGAATTCCTCGAGCATTTCGGCAGTGGTGCGCAGGTACAGCGGCGCCTGTTCCTCGGCATCCTCAAAGCCCTGCGCCGCCATCAGAATCATGCGGTAATCCTTGTCGTGCGGGTCCATGAAGTGAACGTCACAGGTCGCGACGGTCGGCTTGCCGAGCGTATCGCCCAGCTCAAGAATCGCGCGGTTCATGCTCTGCAGATGCTCCTCGTCGCGGAACGCGCCCTCGCGCAGCAGGAAGCGGTTGTTGCCGTTCGGCTGTATTTCGAGATAATCGTAAAATGAGGCAATGCGCTCGATCTCCTTGCGGCTCGCGTTGTGCAGCAGCGCGCGGTACAGCTCGCCCGACTCGCACGCAGAACCGATGATCAGTCCCTCGCGGTGCTTTAACAGCTCCGATTTCGGGATGCGGGGCTTACGGTAGAAGTAATTCAGATGAGAATAGGAGATCAGCTTATACAGGTTTTTGAGTCCTGTCTGATTCTTGACTAAGATGATCTGGTGGTAGGTCGGCAGCTTCTTGTAATCGCCGCCGACGATCTTCTCCCTCATATCGTTGAGATCGTGTACATCGTGCTGTTTTTCCAGCAGGCGCACGAGATTGAGGAAGATATTGGTCAGCATTTCCGCGTCGTCTACCGCGCGGTGATGGTTAAATTTGCCTAAACGAAAATGCTTTGCCAGCATGTCGAGCTTGACGTTGGGCAGCTCGGGCAGGATACGGCGGGCGATCGCCACGGTATCCACCGAGGTATAATCATACTCAGCATCCATATCCTGACACGCCTTGCGGATAAAGCCGGTGTCAAAGGGCGCGTTATGGGCGACCAATACAGCACCGCCGCAGAAGTCGAGGAAGCATCTGACCGCCTCCGCCTGAGAGGGAGCTCCCTTGACCATGCTGTCAGTGATGCCGGTCAGCTGGACAATCTTCGCAGGAATCGGACGCTCAGGGTCGGCAAAGGTCGAGAAAGTGTCCACGATCCTGCCGTCTTTGATCTTGACAGCGCCGATTTCCGTAATCTTGTCATTAGTGGCATAAAGACCGGTGGTCTCCAAGTCGAAGCAGACAAACGTGCCGTTGAGCGGTTCGTTTTTGTCGCCGTCTACAGGCGTGCAGAGGTCGTCGATGAAATAAGCCTCGGTGCCGTAGATGACCTTGATCTCCTTGCCGTCGCGCTCCAAGCCCTCGGCGGCGTTCATCGCGTCGGGGAACGCCTGCGCTACGCCATGATCGGTGATTGCGATCGCGCTGTGACCGAAGTCGGCGGCGCGGGAGACCAGCTTGCCCGCCTCAGTGACCGCGTCCATCTGACTCATGTTGGTATGAAGATGGAGCTCGACACGCTTTCTGGGTGCGTTGTCAACGACCGCGACCTTTTTGACAGTAGAGATAGAACGGGCGTTAATCACGGTATCGCCCGCAAATTTATCGAATTCGACGTCGCCGGAGACGATGATGGCAGCGCCTTTTTTGATTCCTTCCAGCACCTTGCAATTCTGGATCGAATCAAAGACCTTGACCGTTACGGAGCCGGTGTAGTCGGTGATATCATAGTTGATGATGTTTTTGTCGCCCGAGCGGGTCGTCTTGACCTCGCTGGCAAACACGTCGCCCCAGACCGTCGCTCTACCGGTATCGTAAGCGATTTTTTCGATGGGAATCATTTTGCCCTTGGTGACCCTGCCGTACAGGGGCTTGACGGAGGACGGAATGATCTGCGGATAGAGAAATTTTCCCTTTCTGACCTCGATCTCGTTGACGTCCTTATCGTTCTCCGAAGCGGCTTGGGTGCGTTCCTCGCCCTCGAATAACTGCGTCAGCTCCTCCAGCTTTTGGCGGTCGATCTTCTTTTGGGCATTTTCAAGACTCTCGGTATACTGTTCGTCATCGATTTTAAGCTCGGTGACACCCGAGAACGTGATTTCAAAATATAAGCCGAACTCCCTCATAATCAGCTCGCTGAGCATCAGGTCAAATTCCTTCGCCCTGAGCAGCGCCTCACCGCCGTGCGCCAGCACTACGACAAGTCTGCCGCTGCCGTCACGCTCCAATACAGCGTCGTTGAGCGTTCCATTCAGACTGGGGTTCTCCGCCTTCAGGGCGGCTATCAGCTCGTCAAAGTAGCCGAGGTCAAATGCTTCGGCGGGAAAATGCGGATGGATCAAGACCTTATCGACGCCGATATCGGCTTTGGCGATCAGCTGCTGCGCTTCAAAAATCGCGCGGCGGCTGAGTAAAGATTCGGAGTGGATATCAATGTTCAGTATTCGTTTCTCTCTGTTGATACGAATATGCCTGACCGCAGCGTCGCCGATAGTACCCTCCGGCGCGACGTCATACGGCGCAAACACTTCTCTTAATTTGATCATTCATTCACCTGTTTCTAAATAATCGTCATTGCGAAGCCCGCAAGGGCTGTGACAATCTTAACCGATTAAAACGGCGTTCCCTGTTGATGAGATTACCACGGTCTAGAGACACGAGTGTCTTGCACCTTCGTAACGACAACAGCGTTTAATTATTTTACAGCTTCTCTATCTCTTCGAGCAGTCTGTCGATCAACTGCTCCTCGGCGACTTTGGCGATAATCTCGCCCTTTTTGAAGATCAGCCCCTCTTTATCGCCGCCCGCGATGCCGATGTCTGCTTCACGCGCTTCACCGGGCCCGTTGACGACGCAGCCCATCACCGCGACGGTGATAGCCTTTGTACAGCCGCGCAGTCTCTTTTCTGCTTCATTGGCGAGGGCGATCAGGTCTATCTTGGTTCTGCCGCAGGTGGGACAGGAGACGAATCTCACGCCCTTATCCCCCATGTCAAGCGATTTGAGGATATCCTTGGCGGCGTAGACCTCCTCGACGGGATCGTCGGTCAGCGAAACGCGGATGGTGTCGCCGATGCCGTCGACCAGCAGCGCACCGATGCCGACGGCGGATTTGATGATGCCCATGCAGCGGGTCCCCGCCTCGGTGACGCCCAGATGCAGCGGGTAATCACAGCGCTCGGCGGCGAGACGGTAAGCCTGCACCATCGTCTTGACGTCAGAGCTTTTCATCGACAGCACGATATCGGCAAAGTCGAATTTTTCGAGCAGCGACGCGTGATACAGCGCACTGTCGCACAGCGCCTGCGCAGTCGGATGACCGTATTTTGCTAAGATATGCTTTTCGAGCGAGCCGGAGTTGACGCCGATGCGGATCGGGATACCGTTCGCCTTACAGGCGTCGGCTACCGCCTTGACACGGCTATCATCGCCGATGTTGCCGGGATTGATGCGGATTTTATCGACGCCCGCAGCGATCGACTCCAGCGCGAGCTTGTAGTTGAAATGGATATCCGCGACGATCGGCACGGACACATTTTCTTTTAATGTGGCGATCAGCGCGACCGCCTCCCTATTAGGAACAGCGGCGCGGATGATCTCACAGCCAGCCGCCTCGAGCTCCTTTGCCTGACGCACGGAGCCTTCGATATCTTCGGCGGGACGGTTGAGCATCGATTGGACGCTGACCTTTGCGCCGCCGCCAATTTGAGTGTTCAGAGCGGTTACAAATCGTTTGCTTGCCATAACACAGTGCTCCTGTCAAAAGAAAGAAATCGGTTGAGATTGGACGCGCGCGTCTTATTCTCGCAATGACAATTTGTATTATCCTCCGGCGATCAGCTTCCATATATCCTTGACTGCGATCACCGCGGAGAGTCCCAGCAGCAGGATCAGTCCGACCGCGTTGATGACGGATTCCACCTTGCGGGGCACGGGCTTGCGGAAGATCCATTCGATCAGCAGCATCAGGAATCTGCCGCCGTCGAGCGCCGGAAACGGAAGCATATTGACAATGCCTAGGTTGATGGTGATGACCATCATAATATAGACGATCGAGCTGACAGCGCTGCCGAAGCCCGAGGTTTTCATCGCCTCGCCCGCGACCTCAGTGATCGCCGAAGCGATGCCGACGGGGCCTGACATATCGTTGAGACTGAACTGACCTTTGAGCAATCCGATCAGACTGCCCCATACCATGCGGACGATGGAAACAGAGGACGAAAAGGTCTGACCGATCAGGGTGCCGAAGTTCTTTTCGAGCGGTTCGATGTAGAAATCGATCTCCAACTGCGGCGTTTCGTCGTCGGCGCTCTTTTTGAGTGTCAGGAGATCGACGTCTTTCAGCTCCACCCTCTCGCCGTCACGGATAACGGTCATATCGGTGCGGTAGCGCTGACGGGTCTCACGCTCTTCTATCGACGGGATCTCCTCAGCGTGTTCCTTTTCGAGAACATCTGCCAAGGATTGGTAATACTCCGTAAATATCGCGTAAGCCGCGTCCTTGGACTCCGCCTTCGAAAGCTCAGACTGAGCCTCCTGCAAAGCTTTGACAAGTGCGGTATTCTGCTCTTCTGTGGTGTTTTCATCCACCAGTTCGGACGCGCGGGCATACAGGTCATAGGCGCAGTCCTCCTTATAGATTTTCAACTCGCTGCCGTCCACCTCGCTGACGGGCAGGGTGAACAGCGCGAAGGAAAAATCGGTGGAGGTGTTGACCGCGTAATCGTTGATCTCGACGATCTGATCGCCGGGCTCAAGACCCGTGACCGCCGAAAAAGATCTCACGGAGAACTGGGAGACCGTAGTGGAAGCAAAATTCTCCTGCGGGAGCAGGGTGATCAGCATCAGCACAACGCCTAAGAGGATGTTCATGACAGCGCCCGCGATGATGATGATCATGCGCTTCCAGATTTTCGCATTATTGAAGGAGCGGGGGTTATCGCTGTCCTCATCCTCACCCTCCATGGCACAGTAGCCGCCGATCGGGAACAGCCGCAGCGAGTAAGTGGTCTCACCGCGCGTGAAACTAAACAGCTTGGGACCCATGCCCAGCGCAAATTCGTTGACCTGCACGCCGCTCTTTTTGGCGGTGATGAAATGTCCGAATTCGTGGATAAAAATGATCAGTTCAAACAGCGCGACTCCAATCAGGATCAGCGCTATCGTAGTGAGTACGGTGATAAAATCATCTCCAGAAATAGTGATCAGTGGCAAGTGACCAGTGACCTGTAAATAGCGGTCATCGGCTAGTGGCTAGTGGTTTGTGGGTAGTGGCGCTCCGAGCCTTCCACTTGAGAGGAAGGCTTTATCATCAAATGCTTTGATAGCGATGATAGACAAAATCCCGCGCCATAGTATCGGCATCCAGCACATCCTGCAGGCAGGTCGCGGAACCGACCTTTAATTCATCGACAGCGGCATTCACCAGCTCGCCGATACCGAGGAAGGAAAGCTCATGCTGTCGGAACAGCTTGTTTGCGACCTCGTTCGCGCCGTTGGCGACCGCAGGATACAGACCGCCCTTATTGATGGCTCTCTTGCACGCCGCAAGACAGGTGAAGGTTTCTTCGTCTGCGGAATAAAAGGTCATCTGCGACAGTGTTTTCCATTCGATCTCGGGCGTCAGGGACGGTATCCTGTCGGGATAGGTGATCGCGTACTGGATCGGAATGCGCATATCGGGCATGCCCAGCTGCGCTAAGATCGCGTTGTCAGTGAACTCGATCATCGAATGGATGATGCTCTCACGGTGGACGACGACGTCGATGTTCTTAACAGGCATATCGAACAGCCACGACGCCTCGATGATCTCAAGCCCCTTGTTCATCATGGTAGCAGAGTCGATGGTTATTTTTGCGCCCATGTCCCAGTTAGGATGGTTGAGCGCCTGCTCAACGGTGACGTCTTTGAGCTCGTCGCGCGTTTTGCCGAAGAAGGGACCTCCCGACGCGGTCAGCAGGATCTTTTTCAGCGCTCTGTCGGGCGGAGCCGCCTGCAGGCATTGGAAGATCGCACTGTGCTCGCTGTCAACGGGCAGCAGCTTGACGCCGTTTTCTCTGACGGCGTTCATCACAAGCTCGCCACCGGCGACCAGCGTCTCTTTGTTGGCGAAGGCGATATTCTTTTTGGCGTTGATCGCCTCTAAGGTAGGCGCTAAGCCCACCATGCCTACCACGGAGTTGACAAGCAGGTCGGAGTCGTCATGACAGATGGCAAAGAGTCCGTCCATGCCGCTGAGCACCTTTGTAGCGGTATCGGCGATCTTAATTTTGAGCTCCTTTGCTTTAGCTTCGTCAAAGACAACGGCAAGAGCGGGCCTGAACTCGCGCACCTGTGCTTCGAGCAGACCGATGCTGCTGTAAGCGGACAGGGCGGTGACAGACAGCTCCAGCTTGCGGGCGACCTCTAAGGTCTGGGTGCCGATGGAGCCGGTGGAGCCGAGGATAGAGATACTTTTGTTCATAAGCACAGATAGAAGAACTGAGAGAAGATGTAGACAACGGGGATGCAGAAGATGACCGAGTCGAAGCGGTCCAAAAGACCGCCGTGACCGGGCATGATGGAGCCGAAGTCCTTGATCCGGCAGCTTCTCTTGATGACGGAGAAGGTCAGATCGCCGAAGATGGACACGATAGAGTTGACAAAGCCGATCAGCACCAGCACGCCGTAATAGACCGTCACCTCGCCGTAGACCAGCTGGAAGATGCCGCCGATCAGCAGCGCGGACAGCGTACCGCCCAGGATACCGCCGACAGCGCCCTCGACCGTTTTATTGGGGCTGATCTCAGGACAGAGCTTATGCTTGCCCAGATAGCTGCCCGCGAAATACGCGGCGGAATCCGCGATCCACGGCACGCCCAGACAATATACGACCCAAAAGGCGGTATGCTTGGTATCGGCAAGCACCAGCACGTTCAGCGCGGAGAGCGAAACAGCGATCAGCACCACTCCGAAAACCGCGAACATCATTTGATCGGTGCGCAGCGTCTTGTGGAACACCACCGACAGCACGCACATCCCGAAAATATAGACGAACAGCGGAATAATACCGACATATTGGATCCCCGACAAAAGCGGTATCAGCAGCGCGAATACCAGCGACGGGATAAAGAGCTTCAATTCCTTATTCAGCCTTTTCGCCGACAGGTACTCACCGCACAGGATGACGCTGACCAAAGAGAGCGCCGCGGTGATAACGATGCTGAAAAATGAGCCTAAGATGATCAGCGTAAGCGCTACGACAATAGCAACGCCCGCTGTAATCAATCGCGTTTTCATCTCCATCCTCCTCTGAATGAATATAATCGGTTGAGATTGCCGCGCCCCGACACGCGTGTCAAGGGCTCGCAATGACAATTTGTAAGCCTTCCCCTTGAGAAGAAGGCTTTGATACCCTCATATAAGTTGAATCAGATCCCACCAAAGCGGCGGCTGCGTTTGGCATATTCGATCAGCGCACTGTTCATATCCTCCTGTGTGAAATCGGGCCATAATACGTCCATGATGACGTACTCCGCGTAGGCGCTCTGCCACAAAAGGAAGTTCGAGGTGCGGTTCTCGCCGCTGGGGCGGATAATCAGGTCGGGATCGGGCTGACCCGCTGTATACAAATAATCGGAAATCGTTTGCTCGGTGATAGCGTCGGGGCTCAGCGTACCGTCTTTGACTTTATCGGCGATATCGCGGAAAGCTGTCACCAGCTCCGCTCTTCCGCCGTAGTTCATGGCGATATTGAGCACCATGCCGTCGCGATCGCGGGATTCGTCCTCATTCTCCTGCATCAGACTCAACAGCTCGGGCGAGAACGCCGAGCGGTCGCCGATGAAGCGCAGAACGATGCTGTCGTCCTTGAAATCGCGGATCGCCTCCTGAAGATAATCCTTGAACAGGCGCATCAAAGCGTCGATCTCGTCGCTCGGGCGTTTCCAGTTCTCAGTGGAAAAAGCGTAGACGGTCAGATATTTGATCCCGATATCGCTGCAATAGCGAGCGATCTTACGGAAGGTCTGGGCGCCCGCGGTGTGACCCGCCGAGCGTGGCAGCCCGCGCTTCTTCGCCCAGCGTCCGTTGCCGTCCATAATGATGCCGACGTGCGCGGGCAGGGCAATGTCGGAGAGAGAGAGCTCCTGCGTCGGTTTCTTTTTGAAAATAGACATAGTTTTCCTCTATGTGTAGTAACAAGTGGCAAGTGACAAGTTGATTAATAAACTTCCCCGGTGCAAGCACTAAAGTGTCCACCGGACACTTTACCCTCGCTGCGCTCAGGCGGGATATTCGACTAAGAGGATAAGTCCTCCCCTGTTGGCTTCTTCGCGGCAAGCCGCGGGGTATTTGACCCTTTTTATTCGATTGAGATTGCCACAGCCCCTAAAAAGGCTTCGCAACGACTATTTTAAATAAAAATCGGAGCGAAGCGACCCTTTTTAACCGGTCACTGGGCACTAACCACTGGTCACTAAATCTCCATGATCTCTTTCTTTTTCTTATCGGTGAGCTCGTCGACCTTCTTGATAAACTTATCGGTGGACTTCTGCACCTTCTTCTCGCCCTCCTTGAGGTCGTCCTCGGTCAGCTCGCCGTTCTTCTTCATCTTCTTAAGCTTTTCGACGGTGTCGCGGCGGACGTTGCGGATCTGCACCTTGGTGTCCTCGGCAATGTGGGCGATATCCTTGGCGATCTCCTTACGCTTATCCTCCGTGAGCGGCGGAAACACCAGACGCAGCACCTTGCCGTCGTTTTGAGGATTGATGCCGACGTCGGACATCTGGATCGCCTTTTCGATCGAGCGAAGGGACGACGCGTCGTAGGGCTGGATGATCAGCGTCCTCGCCTCGGTGACCTGAATGGACGATAGCTGGTTGATCGGGGTGGGTACACCGTAGTAATCCACGGTGACCTTTTCGAGCACGGCGGGATTGGCTCTGCCGGCGCGGATGGATTTGAACTCGTCGGTCAGGTGGTCAATGCGGCGCTGCATGCGCTCATCGTTTTTCTGTAATACTTCTTTCATGTTAAACCTCCTCTTGGTTAGTGATTAGTAGCCGGTTTCTTGTAGGGGAGGGGCTTGCTCCTCCCGAGTAGTGCGTTGGTTAACCTCGAACTTAAGTCAAGGACAATAAAGAGACCAGTGGTCAGCGGCGAACCGAGCCTTCTCCATGAGGGGAAGGCATTTTATATCAGTTGGTAACCAGCGTGCCGACCTTGGTGTCGCAAACGGCATCGTAGATGTTCTGCGGGTCAAGAATGCTGAACACCATCAGACCGATGTTGTTGTCCTTGCAGATGGCGGCGGCGGTGGAGTCGATGACCTTTAAATCCTTTTCGAGCACATCCTGGAACGAGAGCTGCTCATACTTGACCGCGTCCCTGTACTCATTGGGATCCTTGTCGTACACGCCGTCCACTAGCGTCGCCTTAAGGATGATCTCCGCCTCGATCTCGGCGGCTCTCAGCGCTGCGGCGGTGTCGGTAGAGAAGAACGGGTTGCCCGTACCGCAGCCGAAGATGACGACCCTGCCCTTTTCCAGATGACGGATCGCACGGTTGCGAATGTAGGGCTCAGCGACCTCGCGCATCGAGATCGCAGTCTGCACGCGGACATCTACGCCGCACTGCTCCAGCGCGTCGGCAACGCCTAAAGCGTTGATGGTGGTAGCGAGCATCCCCATATGGTCGGCGCGGGTGCGATCCATCTCGCCGCTGCTTCTGCCGCGCCAGAAGTTGCCTCCGCCGACAACGATCGCAACCTGAACGCCTTCGTCGACCAGCTTTTTGATGGGAACGCAGAATGAATTGACGGTGTCGAAATCAATGCCGTGCCTGTTCTCTCCCGCTAAGGATTCTCCGGACAATTTCAATAAAATCCTATGAAACTTCGGTTTCACACATATCACTCCCATGATAATTTCATAATTGTATATATTGTACTACAAAGCGGGGGGTTTGTAAAGTAAAACATGGCAAATGTCATTAAAAAGTTCATAAGTGGTTAGCTGATACCGGTTAGTAGAAAGCGGCAGGTCACCGGTCACTAAACAACAAGGCTTCCGCATCGCTGCGAAAGCCCTGTGAATAATTCATATTGATATTGCTTATTCCACGCTGAAGATGTAGTAGTAGATCGGCTGGTCGCCCTTGATATAGGTGATGTCGACCTGATCCTCAAACTTGTTCTCGAGCATCTCGACCGCCTCAGCGGCTTCTTCCTCAGAAACACCCTCGCCGGAGATCAGGGTCACAAAGGACATTTCCTTGTTGATCATGGACTTCGCCAGCTTATACAGCGCCTTGTTGGGGGTGGAGGAGGTCACGGTAAGCTTGCCGTTGTTCAGACCGATGATCTCGCCCTCTTTGATCTTCTTCGCGCCGAACTCGGAGTCACGCGCAGCAAAGGTGACCTGACCGGTCGCAACGTTTTTAGCCGCCTGCAGCATGTTGTCGACGTTGGTGTCAGCATCGCAGTCGGGGTCGAATACCAGCATCGCGGACAAGCCCTGCGGGATGGTGCGGGTCGGAACGATGATGACCTCGCGGTCTTCGACCAGCGCCACGGTCTGCTCGGCAGCCATGATGATATTCTTATTATTCGGCAGTACAAAAACCTTCTTGGCGGGAGTTGCGAGCACCGCTTCGAGAATATCGTCGGTAGAGGGGTTCATGCTCTGACCGCCCGATACGACGTTCAGGCAGCCCAACTCGTTGAACAGATTGCACAGACCCTCGCCCGCGGCAACGGCGACAAAACCGAATTCCTCGGTCGGCTCGGCGACGGTAGGCTCAGCCTTCTTCTCAGCCTTTGCTTTCGCCTTATCATTATCTTCCTTCGCCTTCTTGTGCTGCTCCTTCATATTCTCGATCTTGACGGTGAGCAGCTGACCGTAGGTAAGACCGCGCTGCAGCGCATCGCCGGGCTGCTCGGTATGGACATGGACCTTGATGATCTCGTCGTCGGCTACCATTACGATGCTGTCGCCGATGGTCTCGAGATAGAGTCTGAGGTCGTTGGGATCGCCGTCAAACTCTTGGTTTCTGCCGACGATGAACTCAGTGCAGTAGGTAAAGTTGATGACCGAATCGAACTCAGCCGCCGCGGAGCGGAAGAAATCGTCGTCGGTCTCTTTGACGTATGCCTCTTCCTCAAATTCGATCACAACGCCGTCACGGAATACGGAAAGCATACCCTCAAAGATGGTCAGAATACCCTTGCCGCCCGCGTCGACGACGCCCGCCTTCTTGAGGACGGGGAGCATGGTCGGGGTGAGCTCCAGCGCTTCGGCAGCCGCGTCACAGACGATCTCCCACAGTACCGCGGGGTCCTCCTCGGTTTCGAGAGCCTCTAAGCCTGCCTCATAACCCATGCGGGCTACGGTGAGGATAGTGCCCTCGGTGGGCTTGGTAACGGCGTTGTAAGCCGCCTCTACGCCCATGCCTAAGGCGTGAATCAGATCGGAGCCGGAGGCTTCGCCCTTGCCCTCAAGGCCCTTGGAAATGCCTCTGAACAGCAGAGAGGTGATAACGCCGGAGTTGCCGCGCGCGCCGCGGAGCATCGCGGAAGCAGTCATGCGGGATACCTCGGATACATCGGCGGGGTCGGCGTTCTTCAAAGCGTCAGCCGCCGCGACGATCGTCATCGACATATTGGTGCCTGTATCGCCGTCGGGTACAGGGAAAATGTTAAGGTCATTGATGCGCGCCTTGATGGAAGAAATATTGTTCGCGCCTGAAATGACAGCCTGTCTGAGAGTTTCACCGTTGATCAACGAAAACACATCCTTTGTTACTGATTGTCATCACGAGAATCTAATCTGGATATTTCTTTGTAACTTATCGAAGAGCAGGACGTTAACAAGCCTTTCCCTTGAGGGGAAGGTGGTCAAATCGCCCAAAGCGATTTGGTCGGATAAGGCGGAAGCCTTTCCGAGATATCAATTAACGGGATGAGGCAGAAGCGCTTCCACCTCATCCACCGCAAGCGGTCCCCCTTCCCCTCAAGGGGAAGGCTGTTGGTTACAAACTTGTATTATTATACACTATATTGCAACAATTGGCAAGCGTTTTGTGTACAAAAAAGGGGGGCTTTTTGCAAATTATCTTAGTTCAAATGACTGAGCCGCCGTGCATTTGCCCGAATAGCGGTCGATATCAAAGATCACGCAGTTGAGCATGCAGTCGCCCTGCGCGAGGTCGAAGCGCTCGGGCAGCTGGGTGGTAAAGCGCCTGAGGATGATGTCCTTTTTGACGCCCAGCACACTGTCGATCACGCCCGTCATGCCCGCGTCGGTGATGTAGCCGGTGCTCTTCGAGAGTACCTGCGCGTCGGCGGTCATCACATGGGTGTGGGTGCCGAACACCGCCGATACCCTGCCGTCGAGATAAAAACCCATCGCGCGTTTTTCCGAGGTCATTTCTGCGTGGAAATCCACGATGATGATCTTCGCGTCGAGCTCCTTTAAGATGCGGTCAGCGGTGATAAAGGGATTCTCGAGTGTCGCGTCCATCCCCTGCTGCCCCATCAGATTGATTACCCCGACAGAGGTGTAGCCCATGTCAATGACGGTACAGCCTTTTCCGGGCGTCGATGACGAGGGGTAGTTCGCAGGTCGGATGATGTTCGGATTCTCGTCGAGGACAGGATAGACCTCCCTGCGGCGGAAGCTGTGGTTGCCCAGTGTGATGACGTCAACGCCCGAGGTGAAGAGATACTCGGCGGATTTCGGCGTGATGCCGTTGCCGTCGGCAGAGTTTTCACCGTTGCAGATCACCAGATCGATCTGATGCTGCCGCTTGAAGTACGGCAAATGCTGTCTGAGATAGGCGCAGCCGACCGAGCCGACGACGTCGCCGATACATAAGATTCTCATAGGATCATCTTTCTATATGTGGGATAGGAACAGTATAGCACAGTTTGAAGCGGATGACAAGTGAGTTGTCAGTGGATAGTTGAAAGCGGTCAGTAAAACGTTAATTGTAAGGTGGAACGTGACACATGTGTCACGGGTACATACATAAACACCCCCTCTGACGAGGGGGCAGGCGGGCAGGTATTGTAAAAGAGGCAGTTGTTCATATCGCGGGGGAGAGATAACGCAGCATAACAGTTACAAACCGTATGATGACTCAAGCCGTCGCGGAAGTATCATTACGCATGGTATCAAGTCCAACGTTTCTATGCTGCTTTAACGTTTCGTTATCTCTCCCTCCGAGTTCGCCCTTGGCGAACCCACCTCCCTCGTCAGAGGGAGGCTTGGAAATATCCTGCTGACCACTGACAACTATCAACTTCCTGCTTCTATTCACTGACATAGATCGGCTCCGTGTAAGCGATATCCTCCACGCAGGTGTAGGTGACATGCAGGGTAAAGATGTCCCCGCTCCGTGTCAGGCGGCATATGCGCTCCTCCACGGTGCAGCCCTGCAGGGAGAACGCCTCATACAGCGACGCCTCCCGCTGTAATAATTCTTCTGCGGAATCATCATCGAGCGCAGTTTCCACAGGCGTCAGGGCATGCACGGTCTCGGTCACGACCCCGACAGGCAGCGTGATATCCAGCGCGGCAGGAGAATCTGTTATCCTGTCGCATATGGAATACGGCGAATCGACCGCCGCGAAGCGGTACGGAACGCTCATACTGAAGAGATCGACGCTTTTACGCTCTGCACTTTCCCCTGTCGGCGCGAGAGATGCAATCACAGCCGGAACGGAAAAATCCGCCTCACGGGCGGTGCGGGCGATCACCCGCGCTTGCGCATGCACCAGTCTGCTGCCGCTTTGTTCGCTCCCCATCACACCGCTGACCACCAGCTGTCCTTCGATCACGCCCGACCCCTCGGTCAGCACCGTCTCACCCTCCATCGCCTCGATGCGGATGATCTGTCCGTCCGATTTCGCCTTAATGTTGCACGGCGTGTAGACGTCCTCCACCTTTGGTGCGGGGGCTTCTTCCTTGACCTCGACCGACGCGTAGGAGCCCGTGATATTCACCGCCATCCAACCGATCTCATGGCGCTCAAGCAGGATATCTCGCGCGATCTGCTGAGCGTCCAGCGACGGCTTGAAAGCCCCGACATACAGCCCCTGCTCCCGCAGAACGGAGCGCATCTCCGATTCGCCGATCGTCTCAAGCCCCGTGATATCGACGCTCCAGATGAACAGCGACATCACAAACACAGCGAGGATGAACGCGCAAACGCCGATGATGACGCCGGCTCTGGCGCGGTAACGGTACAGCAGCGCGGGAAATCCCATTTTCCCGCTGACCCTCAGCCTCACGCCGGCGCCCCGTGCCAAGGGTCGAATGCTTCGGTAATCGGAGCGGTACATGTACGCTGCAAAGCCGTCCTCCTGCCGCTTGACGTCCCATAGTCTAACGCGGTTACGGGAGGTGATGTTCAAAAATCGTTCGGGATACCTGCCCGACACGGTGAAGCGGACATAGCCCCGCATATATCGCAATAATCCTAACAGCATGGGCTACACCGTAAAGCTCAGACTTGTGATGAAGCCGTCAATGATGAGCGCAGAATCGGAGATACAGCGCAAATCAAGCTCCCGCCCGCCGACGGTGACGATCATCCCCGATGTGTTGACCCTCACCTCGTCCGGGGCATAGGACAGCACGCCCCGGCTGCCTTCGATCAGCAGTTCGCGGTTGCCGCTTAGTTCTATGCACGGCGCGCTGATCGGCGGCATTGATACATTGCGGCGCTTCTCAGGATTTTTGTCACGATGTTTATCTTTCATCAAAATCACCCGTTTATTTTATGTGAGCCGCCGCATATATATTATCGGTGATAGTGTGAAATATCAAAAATTATTCCATCTTAGAAATATCCTGATGCTGACCACGGCGTCTCTCGGCGTGTATATCAGCCTGCGGTACGCCGAGGAATGTACAGAGGGTATCAAAAAGGGAATACTCTTCTGTATCGAGGTGCTGGTGCCGTCGCTGTATCTCTTCATGGCGCTATCAAGCTATATCATCCAAAGCGGGATCGTGCGGACGCTGACAAAGCCGCTGGGCGGGCTCGCGCATTTCCTGTTCCGTCTGCCGTCTCAGAGCCTCGCAGTTATCCTTCTGAGCATTCTGGGCGGCTATCCCGTCGGCGGCAGGTGCACAGCGCTCTTGTATGAACACGGACAGCTGAGTGAAGCGCAGGCGCGAAGGACGGCATATATTGCCGTGTGCGCTGGACCGGGCTTTCTGCTGAATTATGTTGGGGTCGCCCTGCTGAATAACCGCGGTGCGGGAACAGCTTTACTGGTCTCTGAGATCGTCGGCGTGCTGATCACAGGCATGACCGTCGGGAGAATGAATATCAACTCGGATAAAACCAAAGCCATCAGAGAAGTTTCACAGATCAACAGAGCGTACAGCGGAGAATCAACAGAAAAGGCCGCAAGCGGTCGCGAACGCGGCAGTATCATCCGTTCTGTCACAGAGGCGTCCCGCGCGACCTTTCATATGTGCGGGATGGTCATCCTCTGCGCGGCGATTACCGAGGTGATCGCGGCTGTATCGCCGAATCCGCTCGTGACAGATATCGCATCGGCGATCGTGGAGATCACGACGGGCTGTCACAGGATGTGCGGCAGCTATCCCCTGCCGCTGATCGCGTTTTTCATCGGCTTCGGCGGGCTGTCGGTGCATGGACAGATCTTCGCGGGGCTGGGCGTGCTGCGCATCAGCAAGGGATTATTTATCCTATATAGAATCATACAGGGAATAATCACCGCTTTGGCGGCGTATACATACCTTATGATCTCCCCTTCGGCACAGAGCGTTTTCAGTTCGACAAACGCTGAGCTGAGCTTTTCGCAATCCGCTACGCTCGCGGGCTCCGCGGCGCTGATTATCTGTTCGCTGTGCTTTTTGGGGAGCATAAGACAGAAAGCGGTCGGAAATCACAATCGCTGATCCCTGATTACTAGTCACTAATCACTGCCCACTAATCACTGAAATCGGAGGTACCCTATGTGCGGAATAGCCGGATGGCTGGATGAATCAAGAGAGTTAAACGAAAGGCAGGACGAACTGCTGAGGATGTCGGAAGCGCTCAGGCATCGCGGTCCCGACGAGCACGGCGCATACATCAGACGTCACGCGGCGCTGCTGCACCGTCGGCTGAGCGTCATCGACCCCGAAAACGGTCAGCAGCCCATGAGTACATTATACGAAGGTGAAAAGTACACCATCGTCTACAACGGCGAGCTGTACAATACCGCAGAGCTCCGAGACGAGCTGAAGGCGGCGGGCTTCGGCTTCGGCACGCGCAGCGACACCGAGGTGCTGTTGAAGGCGTACTGCTATTATAAGGAAAAATGCGCCGAAAAGCTCAACGGCATTTTCGCGTTCGCCGTGTTTGAGGAAGGCTCCAAGCGGCTGTTCCTCTGCCGCGACCGCGTCGGCGTCAAACCGCTGTTCTATCATCAATATGACTCAGGGTTTCTCTTCGGTTCCGAGATCAAGGCGATCCTGCAAAGCGGGATGGTTGCGCCCGCGGTCGGCGAGGAGGGCTTGTATGAGCTGTTCTTTCTGGGACCCGCCAGAACGCCCGGCAACGGGATCTTCAAGGGTATACACGAGCTTTTGCCCGGAGAATACGCGGTCTATGAGGGCGGCAGGCTGACAAAGCATCGCTATTTCAGGCTGACGGCGCACGAGCATGAAGCCGGTGAGTCCGAGACGATCGAGGAACTGCGTTCCCTTTTGACGGACGCCGTGGAGCGTCAGCTCGTCAGCGACGTGCCGCTGTGCTTCTTCTTGTCGGGAGGCCTGGACTCCAGCATCATCTGTCAGACCGCTTCAAATTTCTTTATTCGTAACTCGGCTTCGCCTCAAACATCTATACAATCCCTCAGTCACCACGCGGTGACAGCTCCCTTTACCAAAGGGAGCCGGAATCGTGTAATCGATACCTATTCCATCGAATACGAGGACAACCGCCAGTACTTCACCAGATCGCTGTTCCAGCCGAACGCCGACTATGAGTATATCGGGATGATGGTGCAGAGCACAGGCTCGCGTCACCATGAGATCGTGCTGAGCAACGAGGACGTGCTGCAAGCGCTGTATCCGTCGGTCACGGCGCGCGATCTACCGGGTTACGTGGACATCGACTCTTCCCTGCTGCTGTTCTGTCAGGAGATCAAAAAGCATTTTACCGTCGCGCTGTCGGGCGAATGCGCCGACGAGCTCTTCGGCGGGTATCCGTGGTATCACAACCATGATATCCTGTTCGAGGACTGCTTCCCATGGTCGCGGGAGCAGGATATCAGAAGATCGGTGCTGAAAAAGGGAATCCTCCCCCGCGGCGAGGATTACGTGCGGCAAAAATACCTCGACACGCTCAAAGAAGCCGACAGTCTGCCCTCGGACAGCAGGATCGACAGGCGCATGCGCGAGATGTTCGCCCTCAACTATTACTGGTTCATGCAGTGCCTCTTGGAGCGCAAGGATCGATGCTCGATGTGGTCGGGGCTGGAGGTCAGGGTGCCGTTCTGCGACTATCGGCTGATCGACTACGCCTACAACCTGCCGTGGGAGCTCAAGGCGTACGGAGGCAGAGAAAAAGGCATCATCCGCAAGGCGTTTGAGGATATCCTCCCCCGGGAGATCGTCTATCGGAAGAAAAGCCCCTATCCCAAGACGCATAATCCCGTGTATATGAAGCTGTGTGCCGAAAAGGTCAATGAAATACTCGGCGATAAAAGCAGACACATCAACAGCCTGATTGACCCTGACGGCGTCATAGCAATCATCGAGCACCCTGACAGTATCCGTTCTCCGTGGTACGGTCAGCTGATGAAGGCACCTCAGATACTGGCTTATCTGATACAGTTGGATGATTGGCTGGAAAACTATCATGTCGATGTTGATATTTAATTAAATTACAGCCCTGTAACAATCTGACGAAATCCTCGGGATTTCAAAGAATTCTCATAGAATGTTAATAAATCGGTCATATTTTGTTCTAATCAGCGACACAAAGACCTGATATGATAACGGTACAGGATCAAGAGCTGTACAATAGATACGGATGTGAAAGGAAGTGGCAGAATGAAGGGTGAAAGCTACCGTCAGGTCAGCGCGTATTTCAGTGAAACCAAAGCGCGCAGCACGACCATCAAGGCTTTGCATGACGTTTTGCCGCTGGTGATGTATATTTTCTACCCCGTCCAGCTGATCGCGCTGGCGGTGAACGAGGGATTCGGCAGCGAGGTTTTCCTGCGCTTTACGCTGATCCCGCTATGCACGCTGATCGCCGTAACTGTGATCCGCGCGCTGATCAATGCCAAGCGTCCGTATGAGGTCTATGACTATCAGCCCGCGGTCAGCAAGGATACGCACGGCAGGAGCTTTCCGTCCCGACACACCGTATCGGCGTTCATCATCGCGATGGCGTTCCTGTATGTACAGACGAAGCTCGGCGTCATCATGCTGGTGCTCGCGGCGGCGATCGGCGTCACCCGCGTACTGGCGGGCGTGCATTTTATCCGCGACGTGATCGGCGGCGCTGTGATCGGCGTTCTCGTCGGAATCGTCGGCTTCTTCATTTTCTGATTTCATGAGTTTTCTTCCTAATAGATTGGTTTTCTCCTTTCAAAGCAAAAAGCGTGGGCTGCACAAGGCTCACGCTTTTTTGTCAGTATGGATACCGCCATCGTAGGGACGGTCATTGACCGTCCGCAGAATGACGGGCGTTTTTGATATCGAAAACCGCAGATAGGGGTAATTTGCTTCTGCCAAGCGGACGAGCAGTGCTCGTCCCTACAAACGGGTTCATCCTCCGGACGGCTCGCTTTTCGTGAAAAAATGCACATGGATATGGTGCACGAGCGTGACCGTTCCGGCGAACAAAAAGCTGATGTAGAAGTTGATGCCTCTGGTGATAACCATTGTGGAGTCGAGCAGAACGACGTTGGCGATGACCATCTTGAACACGTTGTTGAAGATCGCTTCGCTTGCGCCGACAGCACCCGGCAGCGGCACACAGTAAGCGCCGAACCAGCAGAACGCCTCCAACGCGTAGATATCGACGACGCTGATCTTCACCCCCGCCAGCTCGGGGATGTTATACAAAGCGCCGTAGAACACCAGCACTCCGATGGAGATATAGACGATGCGCTCGATGAAGTTGCATAGAAAGGAGCCCAGCAGCGCCTTTTTGTTATGGCTGAGCAGCATCACAGACGCCTTGAAGCGGCGCACAGAGCCTTCGATGCGTCCGATATACTCTTCTTTATCCTTGACGATCCTGACCAGCGCCGCAAGCTTGACGAGCCATGTCGCGATCGTGATGACGACCTTCTCGGAAATCATGATCATCACATAGACCGATAAAAACAGCAGCTGTACCGCCAGACCGACGATAATGCAGACCTTGACGATCCAAGAGTCGATGGTGATGAACAGTTTCGGACGGACGATGAAGGTCAGCAGCGACAGCGCCATCAACGACGCGGTGTACATCAAAAGGTTTACCGATAGGATCGCGGTGGTGTGCGAGATCGGGATGCCGTCCTTGACCATGTAATACGCAGACGCGGGCTGACCGCCCGTCGCCGACGGGGTGATCGCTGAAAAATAGATATCCGCAGACGCGTAGGCGTAATTCCTCCGCAGACCCTTTCTGTAGCCCAGCGCCTTAGACAGCACGCCGATGCTCAGCCCCTTGCAGCCGATGTTCAGGAACATGCACAAAAACGCGCCCGCAAGGAACGGCCAGTGAATCTTGCTGACGAACTCGCCGAGCGACTTTAGCGAAAAGCCGTCGCTGTTGCGGAAAATGACATAGAAGGTGAATCCGATCAAAGCCAAAAGAACGGAGACGTTGACGATATTCTTTTTCAGACTCGGTTTTTTCGTTTCCATCGGACACCTCCTTTTTGGTACATAGTGAATGATAAATGGTTGGGGGAAATGCTGACGCGTTTTTTGATCATATGAATCGAAGCTTAACAAAAGCCGTCGACTCTGTATCAATAGATAAATTATCCATCTATTTCGGATAATCTCAGCAACTCTTCTTCGGTCAGAAAGCCTTTAGACGCGCCGCTTTCTCCGATTTTCCACGAGGCGAAGTATGTCGCCTTGTGCAAAGCGTCGACAGGCTTGTCGCCCCTGAGATAAAAATGGACAAATGCCGAGAACAGCGCGTCGCCCGCACCTACGGTGTTTTTCACCTCTCGGGTCTTGACGGCAGGAACGGCGGCAAAACGGTCACCGTTTTTACTGTACAGCAAAGCGCCCTCATATCCCATACCAACAACAATGTATCGACACGGATAAATCGCGGCGATTTCTCTGACGAATGACGCTTCCTTACCGATAAACATTTCGTTGGACAGGAACAGTACATCAGCCGCCTGCATAAAGTCGGCGTTATATTCATCGTGAACATTCGACAGGCAATGCACATCCGTAAAAACCGGCTTGCCCGTCGCCTTCGCTCTTTCCAGCAAAGGACGGGAATAATTGATATTGCACAGACAGAAGCCGTCAAAGCTATCAAAATCTTCATAACAACTCTGCGGCAGCGTTCGCTCCTGCATATCCTTAAGATCGGTAAATGCCCTGCGTCTGCCGTCCTTTTCAAAGAGAATCACGCTCTGCGGCGTCTCTTGACACGGCGCGATGCGGGGATCGGCAATTTGCTCGGCAGTCAGCCGCACCGTAGCGCCCGCGGCGTCATCGGCGGCAAAGGTTGCAAAGCTGACGGAATCTCCCAGCGTCGTAAGCGCTAAGGCAACGTTCATCCCAACGCCGGAAGCAATAGAGGTCACGCCGTTTTTATGATAGCCGACCGGCTGATAATCGATCGGAAAGCGATCTATCTCACAAGAGGTCTCGACGTTCGACAGACCCGATACAAAAATCTTACTCATCCATATCACTTCAAGCTGTAAAATTTCACCTTACATTTTACCTCAAATACGTGCAAAGGTCAAGTTACAAATACTTTGACGCAAAAAGAACCAGCTCCCTGAAACGACAGGGAGCTGAAATCCTGTTAAATCGTCAAACCGTATACCTTTTTGACGTTCTCGCTAAGGATGAGCCTCATTTCTTCATCAGAAAGCCCCAGCTCAAAGAACATACGCACTTCGTCCTTCGGATGCCACATCGGATAGTCCGTGCCGAACAGCACTCTTTCCGCGCCGTACCGCCGGATTATCTCTTTGGTTTTGTCGAGAGGCACCCAGTACATCGTAGAAGAGCAATCAACGTAGAGATTCGGGATGCCCTTGAGCTCCTTGCTGGCCTCCTCCCAAAGCGACCAGCCGCCCATATGCGCGCCGATGATCGTCAGGTTTGTATAGGTCTCGAGGATCGGGATCAGACGGTTGGTGTTGCTGTAATCATAGCGCTTATCGCCCGTATGCATCAGGATCGGCAGATGAAATACCTCGCACAGCTCATAAATCCTCAGACAGCGGTAGTCGTCGATCTTAAACTGCTGGATATCGGGATGTAGTTTTACACCCTTCAATCCCAAATCCACCAAATGCTGTACGTCAGCCCGCTGATCCTCGCTGTCGGGATAAAGCGTACCCAGCCCCATCAGCCTGCCGTCGGAGTTTGCGACCGTCTCAGCGATGAAGTTGTTGATGGAACCCACCTGTTTCGGAGTCGTCGCGACAGACTGCACCAGAGAATGGTCGATCCCGCATTCCTCGTTGATCTTCATAAGGCTCACGGCAGTCCCGTCGCACTTCGCGACGGTGCCGTAGAAGGTATCTGTCCCCGCCACCGCCTTCGCGGCAATCTTTTCGGGATAGATATGGCAGTGGGAGTCAATAATCTGAAATCCGTTTCTCATGCCGTCACCACACTGTTCGCCTTTTGCAGTCCGAGCTTCTCGACCGCGTCCTCACGCATCTTGTACTTGAGGATCTTGCCCGCGGCGTTCATCGGGAAGCTGTCGACAAAGTCGATGTACCGCGGTACCTTATGACGCGCCATATTTGCGGCGATATAGTCCTTCATCTCCTGCTCGGTCATGGTCTCGCCCTCCTTGAGGATGATGCACGCCATGATCTCTTCGCCGTAGTTTTCATCGGGAACGCCGATGACCTGTACATCGGATACCTTGGGATGAGTATAGATGAACTCTTCGATCTCCTTGGGGTAGATGTTCTCACCGCCGCGGATGATCATGTCCTTCAGACGACCGGTGATCTTGTAGTAGCCTTCCTCGGTCTTGCAGGCGAGGTCGCCGGTATGCAGCCAGCCGTCCTTGTCGATCGCCTGTGCGGTCTCTTCGGGCATCTTGTAATAGCCCTTCATGATATTGTAGCCGCGGGCGACAAACTCACCGTTGACGTTAGGAGGGCACTCCTCCCCCGTCTCGGGATCAACGATCTTACACTCGATCTCGGGCAGCTCCTTGCCGACGGTGGCGACGCGCACTTCGAGAGAGTCGGTGGTAGAGCTCATGGTACAGCCGGGCGAAGCCTCGGTCTGACCGTAGACGATGGTGATCTCGGTCATATGCATTTTGTCGACCACCTCGCGCATCTTGTCGATCGGACAGGGCGAGCCCGCCATGATGCCTGTGCGCATGTAAGAGAAGTCGGTTTTCGGAAAATCGGGATGCTCCAGCATGGAGATAAACATCGTCGGAACGCCGTGGAAGGCGGTAATGTGCTCGTTGTTAATGCAGGCAAGTGCCGGCTTGGGGCTAAAATACGGCAGCGGCAGGATAGTCGCGCCATGGGTCATGGATGCTGTCATCGCCAGAACCATGCCAAAACAGTGGAACATCGGCACCTGGATCATCATGCGATCGGCAGTGGACAGATCCATACGGTCGCCGATATTCTTGCCGTTGTTGACGATATTGTAGTGGGTCAGCATAACCCCCTTGGGGAAGCCGGTGGTACCGGAGGTGTACTGCATGTTGCAGACGTCGTCCTTGTCAACCAGAGAAGCCATGCGGTAGACTTCACTCTTCGGCGTTTTGGATGCATAGCCCATCGCCTTTTCCCAGCTGAGGCAGCCCTTCTGCTCAAAGCCTACGGTGATGACATTGCGCAGGAACGGCAGCCGCTTCGCGTGGAGCTGTTCGCCTTCCTTGACATTTTCAAGCTCCGGGCACAGGCGGGCGATAATCTCGCCGTACTTGGTATCCTTCGCGCCCTCGGTGATAATGACGGTATGGGTATCACTCTGCTTCAGGAGGTATTCCGCCTCATGAATCTTATAGGCAGTGTTCACGGTGACCAGTACCGCGCCAAGCTTGACAGTCGCCCAGAAGGAAATGTACCACTGGGGCACGTTGGAAGCCCATACCGCAACATGAGAGCCCGCCTTGACGCCCAAGGCAATCAGCACACGGGCAAATTCGTCAACGTCGTCACGAAACTCCGTATAGGTGCGGGTATAGTCGAGCGAGGTGTATTTGAACGCCAGCTGATCGGGAAATTCCTCTACCATGCGGTCGAGGACACCGGAAAAGGTAGAGTCGATCAGCGTTTCCTTCTTCCAGACGAACTTGCCGGTGTGACGGTTGTTCCAGTACAGTGCGGATTCGTTCTTGGAGGTATCGGCAAACTGCTTCATGTAGCTGATGAACTGGGCGAAGATGATATCCATTTCATCCAGCTCGGGGCACCAGCGGGGATCCCAGACGAGGGAAATGAAGCCGTCGTAGTTGACGGAACGCAGGGCTTTCATGGTCTCTTTGATCGGCAGATCGCCCTCGCCCACCAAACGGTACTCAATACCGTCATCGGTCTTGACGCCGTCATTGAGGTGCACATGACGGACATATGCGCCTAGGTTCGAGATGATCTTTGCCGGGCTTTCGCCGACTGTGAAGTAGGCGGCTGACATATTCCACAGCGCCGCGACAAAGTCGGACGCAAAGTATTCGAGCGTGTCGCGCAGCAGCGCCGTATCGGCATACATGCCGCGGGTCTCAATCAGCAGCGATATCTTCTCGCGCTCCGCGTCGGGCAGAACCTTTTCAATCAGACGCTTTGCGTTTTCAACTGCCTTTTCAACGTCTGAGTGTGTTTCGGCACGCAGACGGATGTTCGGGATGTGCAGATTGGACGCGATGCGCATACAGCGTTCGATCTCATTGATCGCCGCGTCAAACTGATTTTCGTCGGCGATATCGTTGATCACGTCGATGCAGGGCAGCGTCAGTCCGCGGTCATACAGCATCCGCATGGTCGCCGCGGCGGAATAATCCTGAAATACGCCGCTCTTTTCGGAGAACGCCGCGTTGTTGATATTATGGGGCTCTATGCCCTCGAATCTGAAATATTCGGCGGTTGTACAAAATTCTTCAAAAGAAATATCATGCCAACCTTTAGTAGAGAATGAAAATTTCATCGGTGATTCTCAACCTTTCTGTTTCGAAATCTATGTCAGATAGAATTAATTGTGTGATCGATCGGGAAAAAGAGCCGCGGATCAATCCTCTTCGTACACGATCTTGTTGACGGCGCTGATATACGCACGGATAGACGCGCCGATGATGTCAGTGGACAGACCGGTACCGGAATAGATCCTGCCGCCGACACGCAAACGCACCAGCGCACTGCCCATGGCTTCCTTTTCCTGCGTCACGGTCTGGATGGAGAAGTCGTCCAGCTCAAAGCGTCTGCCTATGATCTGCTCGATCGCATGAAAGGCGGCATCGATGGGTCCGTCGCCGATGGCGATGCCCTGAACCGTCCTGCCCTCTCGGTTCAGCGAGATCTGGGCAGAGGAGCTGATGCGGTTGCCGCTGTTGATCACATAGTTATCGATGGAATAGGTCTGCGGCACCTGCAGAGCGGAGGAGGCGACGATCGCGTCGAGCTCCTTGACGCCGACACTTTTTTTGCGGGCGATGCGAAGGAATTCCTCGTATACCTTTCTGATATCCTCGTCGGAGAGGTCATAGCCGAGCTTTTCGACGCTTTCACGGACGGTATCGATGGTGTCGCTCGCAGAAAGGCGAACGCCGTCGTCGACGATCTCGCGGGTCACGACGGTACGCGCCTTGCCACTGATGATCCACTCGATCTGGTCGATGGTGCGATGAAGCTCTGTTGAGCGGATATCGGAGGAAATGCCGTAGTTCTCGCGAATATCCTTGATCAGCGCGCCGAACTCCCGCAAAGGAGTCGCCTCGCCGCCGATAGAGGTCTTGACGCAGGCTGCGCCGTTTTTGACCGCTAAGATTGCAGCGGCAGTAGCTACGCCGTTTTTATTATTGCAAAGCACTCCGACAGTGACGTCGACGCCCTCGGTCACACGCGACACGAATGCCGCAAAATCATCGGGCAGGAGGATCGCTGCGTCGTCACACAGGGTGACCTTTGTCGCGCCTGCCGCAACAGCGGAAGCGATGGCTTCCTTCAAAAAGGCTTCTTCGGCGCGGGTCGCGTCTACCGCGGTAAATTCCACATCTTCACAAACGCTCTTGGCTTTCGCGACCATCTTGCTGATGTAATCACACATCTTGTGCTGTTTGATATGGAGCGTATACTCCATGATAGATGCTGTCATCGGCAGTTCGACGCGAATGCGCGGACGCGACGCTGTCGCAAGCGCTTCAGCCGCTCGGTCAATCGCCTCTGCACAGGTGGTCGCGGCAACGCTCAACACGGAACTCTTCACAAAGGACGCCGCAGTGCGTACCAGCAGACTGTCGGCTTTAGCGGCTCCGATCTCGGGCAGTTCAATAGCGTCAACGCCAAGTCGCTCCAGTTTGCGGGCAATCTCCAGCTTTTGCTTGAAGGATAAACTCGACTTCGCGTCTGATAAGGTCGTGTCGGCAATTTTGATGTGGTTCATAATGGTTCCTCTTTTCGTATTCGATTTAGGTCCCCTTTCCTAAGGGGGCTTCTGCGCAAGCAGACTGGGGGTTGTCACAACAGAAAGGTAAATATATAACCTTTTTATCAACCCTCCGCCGCTTTGCGCCACCTCTCTTAGGAAAGGGAGGCAATAAAAAAACCCCGAGGCATGTAGACCTCAGGGACGAAATTACTTCGCGGTACCACCCTGCTTACCGTACATCACTGTACGGTCTCTCACTGAGCTCTGACAAGCTCGCTGCCATGATAACGGGACAATCCGTAGCCAATTACTCTGTCTGTCAATCGTCATTGCGAAGCCCAAAGGGCTGTGGCAATCTCAACCGAAAACGTTCACCGACTCTGCTCCGAAATGAGACTCGCTCCTGCTGTCCTGCTGTCTCGCACCGACCGACAGCTCTCTGAAAAGACGTTCTGTAAAAGCGATAATTTCATCAACGCATTTATGTGGTTTATTTTGCTGTTAAGTAATATAACACAATGATTTTGAATTGTCAACACTTTAACACACGAAAATTTCGATTTGACCTTTATCACAAAAAACAGCAGGGTCTCCCCTGCTGTTCTGTGGAAAATTGGTTGAGATCGGACACGCGTGTCCGCGCGTCACTGTTTCTCAAAGAATAAGGAAAGATCGATCAAATTTCGACCGTCCAGCCGAATTTATCCTCGATCTCGCCCCACTGGATACCGGTGACGGTATCATAGAGGTGCTGGGACAGCTCACCGATCTCGTTGTTGTTAACGGTGTACTTATGCTCCTTGTAGCACAGCTCGCCGATCGGAGAGATGACAGCCGCGGTACCGCAGCCCCATGCCTCTTCGAGGGTGCCGTCGGTCATCGCCTGAGACAGCTCGTCAACAGACAGCAGACGCTCGGAAACAATGATGCCCTCGCTGGCAAGCAGCTCGATGCAGGATTTTCTGGTGATGCCGGGCAGGATAGAACCGGTCAGCTTGGGAGTGACAATCTCGCCGTTGATCTTAAACATAACGTTCATCGCGCCGACCTCTTCGATGTACTTGCGCTCTACGCCGTCGAGCCACAGCACCTGAGAATAGCCCTGCTGCTCAGCGCGCTCGCCGGCACGGTTGGAAGCAGCATAGTTACCGCCGCACTTCGCGTAGCCGGTGCCGCCGCGCACCGCGCGGACGTCCTTATCCTCGATCATGATCTTGACGGGGTTCAGACCTTCTTTGTAGTAAGAGCCTACGGGAGAAGCGATGATAATGAACTCGGCGTTATGAACAGCGTGAACGCCTAAGCTCTCGTCGTCGCCGAACATGAACGGACGCAGGTACAGGGAAGTACCCTTGTCGGACGGCGTCCAATCCTGCTCTAAGCGGACGAACTCGACCAGTGCCTGCATGAAGTCCTCTTCGGGCATCTGCGGCAGGCAGAGACGCTCGGCGGAGTTGTTCATACGGCGGATGTTCTCGATGGGTCTGAACATCTGGACCTTGCCGTCTGCACGGCGATACGCCTTGAGGCCCTCAAAGATCTCGGAGCCGTAGTGCAAAACGGTAGACGCGGGATGGATGGAAAGGCGCTCAAAGGGCACGATGCGGGGATTGTACCAGCCCTTTTCACTGTTCCAGCTCCAGCGGAACATGTGGTCGGTGAAATATTTGCCGAAGCCGAGGACGGAAGAATCGGGCTTTTCCTTCGGATTCGGATTTAAGGTAACTTTGATATCCATGATACATTACTCCTTTTCGCAATAAATTGTTCTTATTCGTTATAATTCGCGCCGAGCTCGATTGCCTTGAAGTTGACGTCCTTCATGGAAGCGCGCTTGGCGGGGATGACCTTATCGAGGGCGGCGCGGATGCCTTCCTCGGTGTAGTCGCCGGTCTCCTTGAGGAGCTTGCCGACGATGATCATGTTGGCGAGGTTGCCGAGCTTTTCATCGGACGCCATTTTGGTAGCCGGGATGTAGAACACCTTGACGTCGTCGCGCTCGACCTTGCGCTCGATCAGGGTGGAATCCGCGAAGATCATGCCGCCCGATGTGACCTTGCTCTCAAAGCGGTCGAGAGAAGGCAGGTTCATGGCGACGAGGATATCGGGATTGGAAACGATCGGCGAGCCGACAGGCGTATCGGAAACGATAACGGAGCAGGATGCGGTGCCGCCGCGCATCTCGGGACCGTAGGACGGAAGCCAGGATACCTGCTTTTCCTCAATCAGACCTTTGTAAGCGATAAATTTGCCGGCGAAAAGGATGCCCTGACCGCCAAATCCTGAGAACAACATATTTTTAGCGCTCATTACTCTGCCTCCTTCTGCTCAGCGGAGCGATCCTTATAAACGCCCAGCGGATAGTAGGGCAGCATATCGCTCTCGATCCACTCCAGCGCCTGCTTGGGGGTCATGCCCCAGTTGGTCGGGCAGGAGGAAACGACTTCTACCAGAGAGAATCCCTTGCCATCGATCTGGTTCTGGAATGCCTTTTTGATCGCTTTTTTGGCGTTTCTGACATTCTTGACATTGTTGACGGTCACGCGCTCGAGGTACTCGGGACCGACCAGCTCAGACAGCATCTCACAGACCTTGATCGGATAACCGCAGGCTTTGGGATCACGGCCGTAGGGAGAGGTCTGGGTGACCTGACCGACCAGAGAGGTCGGCGCCATCTGACCGCCGGTCATGCCGTAGATTGCGTTGTTGATAAAGATCACGGTGATGTTCTCATTGCGGGCGGCAGCGTGAACGGTCTCCGCCATACCGATGGAGGCGAGATCGCCGTCACCCTGATAGGTAAACACGATGTGGTTCTCGGGATCGGCGCGCTTGACGCCGGTAGCGACCGCCGGAGCGCGGCCGTGAGCCGCCTCGATCATATCACAGTTGAAATAGTTATAAGCCATAACGGAGCAGCCTACGGGAGCGATACCGATGGTCTTGCCCTCGATGCCCAGCTCGTCGATGACCTCGGCTACCAGACGGTGAACGATACCGTGGGTACAGCCGGGGCAGTAATGCAGCGGCACATCAATAAGTGCATGCGGTTTCTCATATACAGCCATTACTGAATACCTCCGTTTACTTCTTTGATAGCGTTCAGCACCTGCTCCGGGTCGGGGATCATGCCGCCGGCGCGGTTGCACAGGGTAACGGGACACTTACTCTCGATAGCGAGCTGTACGTCCTCGATCATCTGACCCATGTTCAGCTCGACCGAGATGAACGCCTTGGCGTGCTCAGCAGCCTTCTTGAAGGGAGCCTTCGAGAACGGCCAGAGAGTGATCGGACGGATCAAACCGACCTTGATGCCGAGCTTTCTCGCTTCGTCGACTGCGTTCTTACTGACACGCGCTGCGATACCGAAAGCGGCAATCACGATGTCGGCATCCTCGACCTTATACTCTTCATACATCGTCTCGTTCTCTTCGATGACTTTATAGCGGTCATAGCGCTTGAAGTTGAGCTCTTCGAGCTCCTCGGGAACAAGAGAGAGGGAGTTGACAATGTTATGCTCGCGCTCCATCTTGGTACCGGTGGTCGCCCACGGCTTCTCGGGAGCGGGTTCGACCTTGAGATCGTCGATGGATACGGGCTCCATCATCTGACCCATGGTACCGTCAGCCAGGACCATAGAGGTCACGCGGTATTTATCGGCAAGCTCAAAGCCCTTAACGGTCAGCTCAGCCATTTCCTGAACCGATGCGGGAGCTAAGACGATCATGTGATAGTCGCCGTGACCGCCGCCGCGGGTACTCTGGAAATAATCGGACTGAGAGGGCTGGATGCCGCCGAGTCCGGGACCGCCGCGCTGAACGTTGACGACCAGAGCGGGCAGATCAGAGCCCGCGAGATAAGAGATTCCCTCGCCCTTCAAGGATACGCCGGGAGAGGAAGAAGAAGTCATGACTCTTTTGCCTGCCGAAGCGACGCCGTAGACCATGTTGATCGCAGCGATCTCGGATTCCGCCTGCAGGAAGGTTCCGCCGATCTTGGGCATAACCTTTGCCATGTAAGCGGCGATCTCAGTCTGAGGAGTGATCGGATAACCGAAGTAATGCAGGCAGCCGGCTTTGATCGCGGCGGCGGCGATCGCCTCGTTACCCTTCATCAAAATCTTGTCAGCCATGTTTTTTCATCACCTTTCTACCTTGATAATACAGTCGGGGCACATCATGTAGCAGGAAGCGCAGCCAATACATTTCTCCATATCGGTGCACTCAACGGGATGATGACCCTTCTTGTTGATTTTGTCCGAAGCAATCTGCAAAATGCCCTTGGGACAGGCGTCGACGCACAGTCCGCAGCCTTTGCAGTTGTCGGTCTTGAATGTCAGTTTTGCCATATACATTTTCCCTTCTTTAATATGCTTTTATATAAATGATTGGATCATTGTAGGCTAAATCGGTTTCTTCTGCAGCTTCAGCGGAAACAGTGGATAGATCTTGTCCTTGAGTTCGTCATATAGGCGTTCCTCGACCGTTGTCAGTACCAACGGTAAGCCTGAAAGCTCACATACCGCTTTCGCGTATTCAGCGGAGCCGAGAACATCGCTCGCGTTCGTCTCCCCTGCAAGATTCGAATTGTTGACGATACCGGTGAACGGAATGCCGCATGCCCATTCGATCTCGCGCATGACCTCGATCGTGGAGCACGCATCGGGTGTTAAAGGTCGGAATTTGTTCACAACCATCAGCATTTCGTAATCATTTTCGTTTTTGATGGCGTCGCGCAGTCTGCCGAGCGCGTAGGCTCCCCTGTCGTCACCGCCGATGTCCATGATGACAGAAAGGCTCTTATCATCGGTGATTGAATACAGATCGGCGGGCATGGACGGAAGGTCTACGTTGGAGGACGCGAACTCAGAGCAGATCAGCCGGATACCGTGAGTTTTAAATTCTTCCTCGCTGTCCTTACTTCGGAAATAGGGATTGACAATATCGAGGTCGGCGATCGCGACATTGTCGCGCTGATTTCTCAGATCGAGCGCCATATTCACGGCGATATTGGTCTTCCCCGAGCCGTAGTGACCGCAGAGGATGGTCAAACGTTTGTATTTCATGATTGACTCCGTTTTATTTGGATAATAGATAACAGATATCAGATAACAGTGAAGGGAAACGCTTCGCGTTTTGGATTGATAGTATGTGAGATATCAAATATTAAATAAGTGCAGGTGTCCTGCTATCAACTGTTATCTGTTCTCTGTTCTCTATTCTCTACTCTCTGTTCTCTTACAAAAGGTTTCTCTGTATCTTTCCGCTGGTGGTCTTGGGCAGAGAATCGCGGAAGACGACGATACGCGGATACTTATAGGGCGCGGTATGCGTCTTGACGTAATCCTGTATCTCTTTCTTGAGCGCTTCCGAGGGTTCCTTGTCCTTGATGAGCACGATAGACGCCTTGACGACCTGACCTCTGACGGGGTCGGGCGCCGGAGACACGCCGCATTCGAGAACATACGGGAGCTCCATAATAACAGACTCGATCTCAAACGGTCCGATGCGGTAGCCGGAGGATTTGATGACGTCATCCGCTCTGCCGACATACCAGAAGAAGCCGTCTTCATCGCGCCACGCCAGATCGCCGGTATGATAATAGCCGTTGCGCCAGTTCTTGCGGGTCGCGTCGACGTCGTTATAGTAGTACATCGCCAGACCGCAGGGCATGCCGTCTGCGATATTGATGCAGATCTCGCCGGGCTCGCCGTCGGGAACGTCGTTGCCGTCCTTGTCGATCAGATGGATGTCATAAATCGGAGAGGGCTTGCCCATAGAGCCGATCTTATGAGGAGCGCCGATCATGTTGCAGATAATGACAGCGGTCTCGGTCTGTCCGAAGCCTTCCATGATCTGCAGACCTGTCAGTTCCTCAAAGCGGTGATAAACCTCGGGGTTGAGCGCCTCGCCGGCGGTGGTCATGCGTTTGACGGAGGAGAAATCGTATTTGCTGATATCCTCCTTGATCATCATGCGCAGCATCGTGGGCGGCGCGCAGAAGGTCGTGATATGATATTTCGCGAACATCGGCAGGATATCGTCGGCGTGGAAGCGGTCAAAGTCATAGACGAACATCGGCGCTTCGCACAGCCATTGACCGTAGAGCTTGCCCCATGCGGCTTTCGCCCAGCCGGTGTCGGAAATGGTAAAGTGCAGTCCGTCGGGATCGACATTATGCCAGAAGTGAGCGGTCATGAAGTGTCCCAGCGCCAGCTTGTGGCTGTGAGCGGCGATCTTCGGATAACCCGAGGTGCCGGAGGTGAAGTACATCAGCATGATGTCGTCGCCGCAGGGAGTGCTTTCCTTGCGCTCAAAGTGCGAGGAAAAGAGCTTGTACTCTTCGTCGAAATTGCGCCAGCCCTCGCGCACACCGTTAACCATGATGCGCTTTAATTGCGGATAATTCTCCATTGCCTTTTCGACCTCTTCGGCGCTGTAACCGTCGCCTGTACAAAGAATAGCGGAAACGCCCGCCGCCTTGAAGCGGTATTCGAGGTCGTGCGCCTGCAGCTGATTAGTCGCGGGAATCGCGATCGCGCCCAGCTTATGCAGACCGATGATGGCGAACCAAAACTGGTAATGACGCTTGAGGATCAGCATGACGCGGTCGCCCTTGCGGATGCCTAAGCTCTTGAAATAATTAGCGCACTGACAGGACGCGTGGCGGATATCGGTAAAGGTGAAGCGGTGCTCCGTCTTGTCGCTCGCGACATGAATCATCGCGAGCTTCTCGGGATCTTTATAGGAAATGGCGTCGATGACGTCGTAGCCGAAGTTGAAGCTGTCGGTATTCTTGAATTCGACCTTGGTCGGCGTACCGTTCTCGTTGACCTCATAGTCGACGAATTTCTTCCATACGCGCTCTTTGGTATCGGTGTTCTCGACCTTTTTGGGAGCGATCGCCTTGGTCTGGGTCAGCTCGGGGATCGGCTCGCCCTTCGGGTTGAGGACGATCGCGTAGAAGATACAATCCTGCTCGCCGACTGCCATTTCGCCGTGCGGTGTATTGGAATCAAAATAGATTGTATCGCCGGGTCCTAAGATTTCCTTGTGATCGCCGACCTGAACCATCAGCTGACCTTCGATGACGATGTCGATCTCCTGACCGTCATGGGTGGTCAGCTCCATCGGCTTAGACTGCGCCTCGGGATTGTATTTGCTCTTGACATACAGAGGCTCGGCAATACGGTTCTGGAACGCGTAAGCGAGGTTGTAGTAGGTCATGCCGTGCGCCTGACTCACCTTTTGTCCCGATCCCTTGCGCGTCACGGTATAGGATTTCAGGTTGGGCGAGATACCCTCGATGATCTCGGTGACGTTCACGTTCAGCGCTTGAGACACGCGATAGATAAAAGCAAAGTTCAGATCCTGCTCACCGGACTCACACGCGATATATTCTTCCTCGGTAACATCGGCGAAAGCCGCCATTTCGGCAACGGTCTTGCCTTCAAGTTCCCGCAGCTCGCGGATACGGGCAGCCATTTCTTTGATTTTTGTGTCTAAAGCTGTTGTGTTGTAATCCATTTCACATACCTCTATTCCCGGAACGGGCAAATAAAAACGCCCATCCCAAAGTAATAACTTTGAGACGAGCGCATAACACCCGCGGTACCACTCAAATTGCAGGCTGAAAACAGCACTGCCGCTCTCAGAGTCTTATGCCGGTCCTATCGGAGCACAGCATATAACCCCCAGACATTCACGCAGTCATCACGGAGGAGGTCTAATCACGGCAAAAGCCGCTTTCTTCTCCCCGGCTCAGAAGCTACAAACACGGAGTCCATCACAGGAGCTTTCACCAACCGCTCCTTCTCTGAGTGACAAGAGAACCGCGCCCTCTTCGTCATAGCCTTTAACTCGTCTCATATTATCACAAAAACTTCCGTTTGTCAACTATTAAATTGCAGGACGGGTGCTGATTCCCGTCCCGCACCAAATACATCTTATAACTTGTTTCTCTGTATCTTTCCGCTGATTGTCTTAGGCAGGCTGTCCCTGAACGCCACGATACGCGGATATTTGTAAGGAGCAGTATGCTGCTTAACGTAATCCTGGATCTCTTTCTTCAGTTCATCGGAGGGCTCCTTGTCCTTCACCAGCACGATAGAAGCCTTGACGACCTGACCGCGCACCTCGTCGGGAGCAGCGGATACACCGCACTCGAGGACATAGGGCAGTTCCATGATGACAGACTCGATCTCGAACGGTCCGATACGGTAGCCGGAGCTCTTGATGACGTCGTCGGTACGTCCTACATACCAGAAATAACCGTCTTCATCACGCCACGCGGTATCGCCGGTGTGATACATCCCGTCATGCCATGCCTCACGGGTCGCTTCCTCGTTATGATAATAACCCTTGAAGAGACCGCAGGGAACGCGCTTGTCGGTACGGATAATGATCTCGCCGGGTTCGCCGTCGGGAACAGGATTGCCGTCGGGATCAACGATGTCGATATCATAGCCGGGGATGGGCTTGCCCATCGAGCCGAGCTTCGGCTGGGTGCCGAAAAGATTGCCGATGGTGAGAGTGGTTTCGGTCTGACCGAAGCCCTCCATGATCCTGAGTCCCGTTGCCTTTCGGAACTGGCGCCATACCTCGGGGTTAAGCGCCTCGCCTGCTGTCGTCATATGGACAACACTGGACAGATCATATTTGCTGATATCCTCCTTAATCATCATGCGCAGCATCGTGGGCGGTGCACAGAAGGTCGTGATATGATATTTTGCAAACATCGGGAGGATGTCGTCGGCATGGAAACGGTCAAAGTCATAGGTAAAGACTGCTCCCTCAGAGAGCCACTGACCGTAGAGCTTGCCCCACAGCGCCTTGCCCCAGCCGGTGTCGGAGATCGTGAAGTGCAGGCCGTCGGGATCGACGCCGTGCCAGTACTTGGCGGTAACATAATGTCCCAGCGCATATTTATAGCTGTGATCAGCGATCTTGGGATAGCCGGTCGTGCCGGAGGTAAAGAACATGACCATGGTATCGTCGCCGCAGGGCGTGTCAACCGTGCGATAGAAATGGGTCGAGTACATCTCGTATTCTGCGTCAAAGTCACGCCAGCCCTCGTGCGATCCGCCGACCATGACCTTAGTGGTCAGCGTCGGGCAGGTCTTCTGTGCTTCATCAACAGAATCGGCAACCGATCCGTCGGCGGTAGCAATGATCGCACTCACCTCGGCAGATTGGAAGCGATATTCAAAGTCATGTGTCAACAGCTGGTTCGTCGCGGGGATCGCAATCGCGCCGATCTTGTGCAGCGCAAGCATGCTGAACCAGAACTGGTAATGACGCTTCAAAACGAGCATGACGCGGTCGCCCTTTTTGATGCCGAGCGACTTGAAATAGTTCGCAGTCTGATTGGAACGGCGCTTCATGTCGTTGAAGGTGAAGCGGCGCTCCACTTTGTTTTTATCTATATGCAGCATTGCAAGCTTATCAGGTGTATTGTTGGCGATTGCGTCCACACAGTCAAAGGCAAAGTTGAACTTATCCTCATTTTTAAAGCTGATCGCCTTCAGGCAGCCGTCATCGTCCTCGAGGGTACGGACAAACTGACCGGTGATAGCGGATTTTTTCTTGACATGCGCCTTCATGACCTCGTCGTCGCGCTCTTCGACCTCTTTTTCGCCGGGGAGGATGATCGCGATAAACTTGACGTCCTCGCCGCCGATGGCGATCATGCCATGCGGTGTGGAGGAATTATAATAGATGCTGTCACCCGCGGCGAGCTCCTCAAAGTTGTTGCCGATCTGGATCTTCATCTTGCCGGAGAGGACAAAGTCGAACTCCTGACCGGCGTGCTTCGTCAAATGGATTGGCTTGTTTTGCAGCGATTCATTGTAATCATATTTACAGAAATAGGGCTCGGCGATCTTATTCTTGAACATCGGAGCGACGTTCACGATAGAGATGCCCTCTTCCTCGGCAGTCTGTCTGCCGCCGCCGCGGCGGGTCACGGTGTAGCTTTTGAGCCTTGCCGATTCACCCTCAAGGATATCGGTGATGCCCAGCCCGAACGCCAGCGCGCACTTATGGATAAAGGTAAAGGGGAAATCCTCCGTACCGTTTTCATAAGCAATATAGTCGGTAACGGTGACCTCGGTCTTTTCCGCCATTTCTTCGACGGAGAAGCCGCTGATTTCGCGCATCTCGCGGATACGCTTCGCGACCTCAAGCAGCTTTTCGTTATCTACTACTGACATAATGTGTTCCTCCCATGATGAAATTAGGATTCAACAATCAATAAAGCGAAGATTGGTTGCGGGCGGCCGACTTGAGGATACAAGTCATTCCGCGAATCAGTCTCATTTATCACAGCGAAAGCCCTACAATGACAATCCATCGGTTGAGATTGCCACACCTCGTAAGCGAGGTTCGCAATGACAATAAAAAAACACCCGTCTCAACATTGAGACGAGTGTGAAAATCACATCCGCGGTACCACTCAATTTGCAGTAATGCTACTGCCACTCTCAGGATCGATATATCGGCTGAGATTGCCGCGGCTCTGTAAGCCTCGCAATACAATTATATATGAATCCCTATGCCTTTACGCAGCAATCACGGGGAGTATCTACTCAGCAACCAATCATGTATCGCTTTTCGGGCTCCCGGCTCGGAAGGGATGGGTACTCAGGCTCATTTTATCGGCTCGCACCTGCCGCCGACTCTCTGAAAAAACAACGCCCTGACCGTCTTCGTCACAGCCTTTATTAATTGTCTACTCGCATTTTAGCACTGAATAGCTAAAAAGTCAATATCGGCAAAATGCCGATAACGAATAATCAACGTTTTGATATTTTGTTGACTTTTTCTTTGCTCAGGAAATAATTCAGAACCGCCATCGAAACGATGATGATATATCCGATGATACTGTAGATATCCGGCGCCTGCTGAAAGACGATCAGACTCATCAGAGAAGCAAAGATGATCTGGCTGAAATCATAGACGGAGATCTCCTTTGCAGGGGCGCAGGTGTAGGCTGCGGTAATGGAAAACTGCGCCAACGCCGCCGCTATACCGGCAGACAGCAGATATATCCACTGCAAGGCGGTCATCGGAACATAGCCGATTATCATGATCGGCGTTACGATCAGCGTCGAAGCTGTCGAGAAGAAGAACACGATAAAGGGGTTGTTCTCCCCCATTAATCCCAGCTTGCGCACACAGCCGTATGCGGCTCCCGCCATTACGCCGCCCATAAAGCCGACCACCGCCGGAAAGAAAGCGGCGTTCGCAAAACCGGGCTTGATGACGAAAACGGCTCCCGCCAGAGCGCCGTTCAGGATCAGCCACTGATACAGACGCGGGCGTTCACGGATAAAAACAAATGAAAACAACACCGCAAAAAACGGCGACATCTTATTCAGGATCGACGCATCGGACAGCACCAGCGTTTCCAAAGCATAATAGTTGCACACAACGCCGGCAAGTCCAAACAGCGTGCGCATAATCAAAAACGGCAGACTTCCTTTAACAGACGGTCTCAACGGCGCTTTATTCTTCAGCAGTACAATAAATGCGATTACCGCCGCCATCGCGTTGCGGAAAAACACCTTTTGAAAAACAGGAAGCTCTTCACCTGACAGCTTGACGAACATATTCATGCAGGCAAAGAAAAATGCCGACAGAATCAGCAGCAATATCCCTTTCGTTCTTTTACTCACGATATCATACACCAATCATAATATGTAATAACACAATCATTGTAGCACAATATTAAATCTTTTTCAACAACGGTATCAAGAAGGCATCGTGATGAATAATCATGAAACCATTTGCCAACACTAAAATCGGAAGACAACAAATACAGGAGCGTGAAGCAAATGAACGTCAAACGCGGCGATATCTACTATGCCGATCTCAGTCCGGTGGTGGGCTCGGAACAGGGAGGCGTCAGACCGGTGCTGATCATCCAGAACGATATAGGCAACCGGTACTCCCCTACTGTGATCGCGGCAGCCATCACCAGCCGCACGGATAAAACAAAACTACCGACGCATATTCCGATCGATGCCCGCGACTGCGGTCTGCAGCGGGACAGCGTCGTTCTGCTGGAGCAGGTGCGTACATTAGATAAGCGCAGACTCAGAGAAAAAATGGGCAGCGTCGGTGTGCAGTCGATGAAAGCCATCAATCAGGCGCTGTCGGTTTCGTTCGGACTGATCGGATGATCAGCTAAAATACCTTTGCGGTAAACCGAGGGGTATTCACCATTTTAATCGGTTGAGATTACCACGTGGCTAAAATCCCTCGCAATGACTATTTGAATAAACCGGAGGACCCAACCGCATGCGGAAGAGTCCTCTGGTTTTGGATATTTTAAATAGGAGTAATCAAAGTTTTATTTTCTTCCCGCATCAGCAGTAAAAGCAGAACAGGAGTCACGGCAAACGTATAATAGAACAATCGGAAATCATCGCCGCTTAACAACAGCATGGTGCAAAAATTGTACAGCAGCATAGACAGCGCCGGCAAAATTCGTTCCCATTCGGCTTTCACCCGGAATCGCAGTCTGCTGAGCGCTGCGACGATCAGAATCAGATTCATCGCGCCGATATACCAGAAGATCCATTTCATAAACGTATTCAGACGCTTCATCATGAATGAAACAATCCCGTTCGCGGTGGGATTATTCTGATATGTGATACCGAACTCATTACCGACGATACCGGGAGTAACATCGCTCCAATAGGAGTCGTCGGCAGTAATCGTATAGGCGATATCGGTCGCGGCGATCAAGCCCGTAAACGCTTCCTTCGGTGATTCGACAAAGCAGCGCAGCATATAACCGATCACCTTCGGCGCGCCCGCTTCGCTGATCTTGTGATAATCAGTCCCCGCCCGGAATTTGACGGTATTGAAATTGCCCATCACATAACCATCCGTCCATGACTCGGCGGGAGCGACCGAATAGATGAATTCTTTGATATCGTCGTCCAGCGCCTGCGGATTTTTAGCAGCGACCGCACCGATCACGGATACCGGTACGCCGAGCATTTCCTCCGCCCTGTCTCCCGGCTGCTCGACCTTCAGGATCGCATAAAACGGTCCCTCGATCAGGATAACAGCCGCGACAAAGCATACGCCGGTGATCACAGCCGCTTTGCGGTTGAGATAAAGCAGCAGCGCGATCATCATCGGAAGAGTGAACAACAGCGCGTTGTGACGGAAAACCGTCGCCAGCACCAGAACGGTCACCACTGCTGCGATATGACTGCGTTTTTTCAGCCACTCGCCCTTAGTAAACCATGCGTTAGCGGCATATGCAGCGGCAAGCAGCGTGGTGATCGCGAACGGAATATCCTTCCACGGATACATCGACATGACCGCCGTCGCGGGGCTGACCAAGATGAACATCAGCGACAAGAACGCGTATGCGATATTACTGTGCCGCAAGATCGTATAGGCGGCATAGGCAGCCGCGAATGAGAAGGCGATCAGCTGAAACAGAACAATCGAACCTGCCCAGCCTCCGGTCAGCGTCAGCGGAAGCGTAAAGCCGAGGAGCGTGTGCAGCACGGGGTGCCAGTTGTTATACTCTCCCGTTATCGCTTGTTTATACTGCGTCATAGAATCCGCGGAAAAGGCTCCCGGGTAATTCGCGGCATAATACAATCCGAACACCGCAATGCTGATCAAAAGAAATACCGAAAACCATACGATTTTCCTCTTTCGCGTAGTCAGTACAGGCTTGAAGCGTATGCTGTAACGGCGAAACAGCTTGATCAGCGCGGGACAAACAGCCGCTGAAACGACGAATACAAGGATATACAGCCAAGTTTTGATTTTATCGTCATGATCGGATAAGAATATGTCCGCATCTAAAACGAACTGTACATACAGGATGAGAAGGATGCCCCGCCATCCCTGCAGATAATCGAATACGCGCTTCATGATCACGCTAAGGCGGCGAGCAGCTCTGACGTCTTATCGGTATCCTCCCAGCGCACACCGAGTTCTTCTCTGCCCATATGACCGTAGGCGGACAGCGGCGCGTAGGAAGTATTCAGCAAATCGAGCGTACGGATAATCGACGACGGACGCGCGTCAAATACCCTATTGACCGCGGCAGCGATCTGTTCGTTCGAAAACTGCGAGGTGCCGAACGTCTCGACCATGACGGATACGGGCTTCGCTACGCCGATCGCGTAAGCGAGCTGGACCTCAGCCTTCTTCGCGATGCCGGCGGCAACGATATTTTTCGCGATATAGCGGGCAAAATACGCAGCGGAACGGTCAACCTTGGTCGGATCCTGACCGGAGAAGGCGCCGCCGCCGTGACGCGCGTAGCCGCCGTAGGTATCGACGATGATCTTGCGTCCGGTCAGACCGGAATCGCCCTGAGGACCGCCGACAACGAATCTGCCGGTCGGGTTGACGAATATCTTGGTGTTTTCGTCCATCAGACGCTCGGGGATGATCGGGCGGATGACTTCTTTGATCAGATCCTCGCGGATCTTTTCAAGCGGCGTCTCGGCGTCGTGCTGCGTGGAAACAACAACGGTATCCACGCGCTTCGCTTTGTCGCCTTCATATTCAATGGTCACCTGTGTCTTGCCGTCAGGGCGAAGATAGGACAAGGTTCCGTTTTTACGCACCTCGGTCAGACGATATGCCATCTTCTGCGCCAAAGAGATGGCAAGCGGCATCAGCTCGGGGGTTTCATCGCACGCATAGCCGAACATCATGCCCTGATCGCCGGCGCCGAGCTGATTATCGGCGTTATCCTCGCCGTCCTTCAGCTCATAGGAAGCGTTAACGCCCATCGCGATATCGGGGCTCTGCGTATCAAGAAATACATTAACCTCGCAGGTACTGCCGTCAAAGGTAGCCGCCTCACTGTCATAGCCGATATCACAGACAGCCTTGCGGATGACTGCTTCATAATCCACGTCGGCAGTGGTGGATATCTCTCCCATTACATTCACACGACCGGTGGTCGCAGTAGTTTCACAGGCAACATGTGCGTTTTTGTCCTGCGACAGGATCGCGTCTAAGATAGAATCGGATACCCGATCGCACAGTTTATCGGGATGTCCCTCGGTAACGGATTCGGATGTAAAAAAGAAGCTCATTATACTTTCCCCTTTCTGTTTCATCAAAATAATATCCAAAAAAAGTAATCGATAGAGATTGCCGCGGCTCCGAACACGCGTGTTCAAGAGCCTCGCAATGACGACTAGAAAGAAAAAACTCCGCGCGGCGTACCGTGCGGAGCAGAAAACTCATCTCTCGGTAATACCGCAGGATTTGGCACCTTGCATAAGCAGGTTGCCGGACTTCACAGGGCCTGTCCCTCAGTCGCTCTTGATAAGTGATATTAGTTATTCAACTGTCGTGATTATAAACCATTCGACGGGTTATGTCAATATTTTTTCATTAGAAATATCATTTTAACATAAATAACCCCCGAACAAAGTGTTCAGGGGCATTCGATGCGATTTCGATCCTTTCAGGCGATCTCTTCGAGAGAGCAGCCGCAGTCGATGCTGTGCTTGACTCTGTCCTGCACCTCGGCGCGTTTTGCGTCGTTGAAGCGGTCAACGGTACCGACGAGATAGCCGGTGATGCGGCGGATGCGCTCGAAGGGTACGTTATCGTAGGTGTAGCTCATATCGACATACTCGCCGTCAACGGTAAAGGTCACGGATGTGATCAGCTTGTCGGGGTTCTGTTCTTTGATCTGTGCTACGTAAGCGTTGATTTCTGCTTTTGTCAGGCTGCCGCCTGTCACTGTTACTGTCATGTCAATCTCCTCATTTCCTAAAGTTATAGTGGATTCAATACAATATATGCGGTCAAAACACACTTTATCTTGATTGCAATTAGAATAATAGCACAACATATTGTGGTTTGCAAGTAACAAAACTATATTTTTGAGTTACAAAGTTTTAACATTATTTTGTATTGCAGAATTATAGGGTCGCTATATATAGTATTTTACAGTATTTCCGTATAATTATAATGAGATATGGGAATAATAAAATATAAATATTTATTCATAAGAAAAGAGGAAAATGAATATGATCGGTTTTTTAATCGGATTGATCGTCGGCGGCATCTTCGGCGTCATCGTGATGGCGCTGATGAATATCGCATCTCAGGCGGATGAGAGCGCTCAATTACACTCAGAAAACAAAATGTAATCAATATGCCGTTGTAAACAGACGAATCAGGAGCAGCCCTTCCGGACTGCTCCTGATTTTTTATGCAACTGCCCACACGATGATACACGCGATGCTCAGCACCGAGAAAGATGCAGAAACACCGTAGATATCGGATTTCTTAATCTTACTCCAATCCACTTTAAACGGCATCATGTGTTGGTGAGCAACGTTTTGCATGACACAGTAAAAATGTCTCCATTTAAAAAGATATCCCGCAGCCCAATACGCCGAGTACGCTAAGCCGCCGATTCCCACACCGAGCAGTCTGTCCTCATAGGGACAAAACCACAACGGAACGAATATGACAGCCAGCAGCAAAACGTATCTGCCTATATAAGCCATGATAACATACGGCAGTTCATCCTTTTGGTAGAATTTGGACTTTTTCCGATGTTTACGCCTTGCAGACATTTATGATTCCGTTACTCCTTCACGTCGGTGACCATTTCCTTGACAGAGGTTGCCAGCGACGCGACCTTCGACATATCCGAGGGGATGATCAGCTTGGTCGACTTGCCGTCCGCTACCTTCGCGAGCGCTTCAAGAGATTTGAGCTCGATGACCTTCTCGCTGGGGTTCGCTTCACTCAGCATACGCAGAGCGTCGGCATTCGCCTTCTGTACGGTGAGGATCGCCTGCGCCTCGCCTTCCGCCTCGCGGATCTTGCTCTCCTTGACGGCGTCCGCCTTCAGGATAGCGGATTCCTTGAGACCTTCAGCGACGAGGATCTGGGATCTCTTTTCACCCTCGGCGTCGAGAATGCGGGCGCGGCGCTCGCGTTCCGCCTTCATCTGCTTCTCCATCGCGTCTTGTATCTCACGCGGAGGCAGGATGTTTTTGAGCTCAACGCGGATCACGCGGATGCCCCACGCATCGGTGGCTTCATCGAGGATGATGCGGATCTTGTCGTTGATGGTGTCGCGGGAGGTCAGGGTGGAGTCGAGCTCCAGATCGCCGATGATGTTGCGCAGGGTGGTTGCAGTCAGGTTCTCAATCGCCGAGAGAGGACGCTCGACGCCGTAGGTATAGAGCTTGGGGTCGGTGATCTCAAAATACACGACGGTGTCGATCTGCATGGTGACGTTGTCGCGCGTGATGACCGGCTGGGGCGGGAAGTCCACGACCTGCTCTTTTAAAGACACCTTTTTGGAGATGCGGTCGATGAAAGGTACCTTCAGGTGCAGACCGGTTCCCCATGTCTGGTAGTAAGCGCCGAGACGCTCGATGACAAAGGCATGCGCCTGGGGCACGATTTTGATGTTGCGCGCGATGACGATGATCACCAGCAGCGCGATGATCGCGATAATAATCAGTGATAGAATTGACATAATGAATTCCTTTCCGGAGAAATCTCCGATATGCAGTTCTTATTTACTTATTTCTTAGTTCTTGATAACCATCAGCTTCACGCCCTCGATAGCGGAAACGGTGACAGACGTACCTTTCGGGATGATATCGCCCGTCACGGAACGCGCCGTCCACTTCTGGTTATCTACCTTGACAAGCCCCTGTGCCTTATCATTGTCGATATTTTCGATCACGATGGCAGTCTTGCCGATATAGCGGTCGGAGTTGGTGGGCTCGGCGCCGCGGCTCTTCATCTTCTTGACCAGAGGCCGCGTCACAGCGAGCGCTAAAGCCGATACGATCACGAACACGGCTGCTTCTATGATAATATTATCCGTGAACAGTGAGGTTATGCACGCCGCAACGCTGCCGATACAAAACCAGATCGATACAAGCTGTACGGTCACCGCCTCCAGCACCGCCATCGCAACGGCAAGGATCAGCCAGATAATCGTCATAGTGTCCATGGGTTACATCCACCTCCGAAACATAAAGCCGCGAGGACCGACCGGGGGTCTTCTCATAAACAGATGACGGTGCGGCGGCAAAGACCGGAACAGCCTGAACGGGCTGAACAGCATCGGGGGACGGTGCGGGAATCCAAATAGACTAAACATCATGATCTTTAAATAACGCCTCCTCGTTATCCTGCGGCTCGACGGGCATATTCTGTCTGTCAGCACGACGAGCGACAAAGAATGAAATGACCAATATAATGAACAGCGGGATGAAGATCAGCATCATCAGGTTGTTGCCGGTAAAGATCGCGATCATCATCAGAATGAATACGATAACGCCGAGTACCGCGCTGACGGTAGTGCGGGTCGAGCCCTTCTGAGAGCCGTAGACGTCCTTGAACTGGTTCGCCTGCGCAGCTACGGGACGGTTTTTCATAAAATCAGTTTGATTATTTTCCATATCAGTGTCCTGTCAATTATTCCTTATCCAATTCGCCGAGGTCAATGATGGTGCCGCCGCTGCCGCTGACACGGGGCAGCTCGCCGTTCCACTTCTCGATCTTCTTGTTTTCGAGTACTTCGCTGGTCAGCGATTTTGCCAGCGTATCGTTTGCTTCAGCCTCGCCCTCTGCGCGTACCTTTGCCGCCTCGGCGTCGGCTTCCGCGTTGGTGATAGCAGTTTTCTTCTCGGTCTCAGCTTTTAAAAGCTGCTGCTGCGCGACCTGTTTTTCTTCGATTGCGGCAATGAACGCTTCGGAGAAATCGAAGTCGATGATGTTGACGTCGGTAACATATAAGCCGATGGAATTGAGCTTTTCATTCAGCCCGGTCACCAGTCCGTCCGAGATCAAAGCGCGGTTGGTGACAGTCTCCTCAGCGGTGTAGGTGGCGGTGATTGCCTTGAGCACTTCATTGACGGCGGGCGTTACGAGTACATCCTCATAATTCGCGCCGATGTTCTTATAAATACTGTATGACTTGGCGGTATCGACGCGATAGTTGATGGCGAGGGTGGTATCGACGCTCTGCAGGTCCTTGGAGAACGCTTCGGTCTGGACCTCCAGCTTCTGGATACGGTTATCGATCATGACAACATTCTGCACAAAGGGGATCTTCATATGGATACCCTCCTGTAAAACGCCCTCGTTGACCTTGCCCATCGTTACCACAACGCCGGTGTGTCCTGCGTCGACGACCACGATCGCGTTGAATGCGATCACAACTGCCAATACAGCGATCACCCCTAATATGATATACTTTTTGATTTTGGGATTTTTTTGCTTTAATTCTGTAACATTATCCATGTTGAACTCCTTTGATCATATTAATAAATAGTTTTTGCGCTTCACGCTTATAACAAGAAGCAGCGTAAACATTTACCATCACCAGCAAAGCGTTGGTGATTTTTTTCTTGTCAGGCTCGGATAGCTCGGGAATACTGCCGACAATTTGCGAGGCGATGTCCCCTACCCTTTCGTGTTCGAACCGAAAACCGTCAAGCTGCTCGGTCAATTCATGATAGACGTCATACAATCGTTCCTCGGTGATGATATCGTCGCTTTCATCATCGGTATCTCCGTTGATATAACGGAGCAGCTCGCCTACAGCTTCGATCTGCAAGCCTTCACGCAGCTCGGATATCAGCAAGATGCGCGCCAGATGACGCCCGAGATATTTTTTGCCGACGGGATGCGGAACATAACCGCGCTTGATCCAATTCTGGATCGTTGTCGACTCCAGTTTGCATATCGAGCAAACCTGACTGAGCGTTAAGCCGTCCGCCGTTTGTATCAGCGGCAGATAGTCGGCGATCCTGCCGCAGCGGCTTTGGTCTGTCATTATTTCTGTCATCCGTTCGCCTCCTCTTTGAGTTTGCATGATTATATCACAGGTTCACGCGACTGTCAATAGCTTTCGGATGAATTTTTAATAATTTTTCAGATTATTAAGCACGATCCAACCGGTCGCTGATCGCTTGCCGCCGGTCGCTGTTCACTTTCAACCGGTCGCTGTTCACTTGCCACTGTCGCCAATAAAGAAAAGCCCGCACTATGGCAGGCAATCTTTCCTCATTATTATTGATAATCAAAGCCGCTGGGTTCACAAATCGGCTGATCCAGTATCTCGGGATGCGCGCATATATGATGCACCAGCTTTAAGCTGCGGGCGAAATAGAAGCCGTCCCCGATACGCTCGTCAAGCGTCGCGCCGATATCGCAGACCTTGCGCACCTGTTTGGAACCGTCCGGCATGATGCGCTCTTCATCATGGATCATGCCGATCGTGATCATCATGCTGTTGGTACCGTAGTTATTCAAATGATGATAAACGGCAGGACACTTGATGGATCCGAGGTTTGACAGAAAGATCGTTGAATAATTCGGGTCGCCCTCTGTCAATACGGCAGGGTTCTTGCCCCAGAAATCCAGCCACCGCACAATCTTGCAGATCAGCATGACGATCGGTCTCGGAAATGCGGCGACCTTGTCCAGCAAATCGTCTACTCCCGCTTTTTGATCGCCCTGTGCACGGACTTTATTGACTTTATCCACTACCATTTGACTGACGTTATCAACCGTATCAGTCGCCTTGGGAACAAAGAACAGGAGCGCTTCTTCGGCGTGATCGTCAAACGCGAGCTTCGCCACGAATGCAACGCTGATTTCAAAGCGTTCATAGGTGCGGCGACCTTGGATAAAGCGATTCATCAAGGGGCGTTCATTGACCATTTTTGCCGCTGCTGCGATCACACAATGGAAAAACGTTGTTTTCAGCTCAGGATGCTCCGCGTTCTTTTTATCGACATATTTCATCAGCTCAGTCACGTCAAGCGTATCGTGCAGATAAACCTCACAATCGGTGCGCTTCGGCCACAGGCTCGCCATGATCGTTTGCAGTCCCGTTACCTTGACGCGGCGTCCGTCGCGGCGGTCGCCCCATTTCCTTTTATATCCGTTGATCGTCTTCGCCATGGTTTAATCTCCTTGTTGTATGTTTAGGTTGAGATTGCCACGGCTCCTGAGGGAGCCTCGCAATGACCGTATATTTTAGACGTTCTGTTTATATTATATACACCTTGCTGTGCTTCATGGCAGCGGCAGGCAGTCCGTCCCGCGTCAATCGGGCAGTAAAGCCAACCGTCTTGATGTGAGAGGACATCGGCGGGAAGCTATTATCATAATGATCGAGTAATATGGACTTCGGCTGCAGCTTCGCGATGATCGGTCTGACGGTTTTGGCAGGATTGGAAGTTCCCTGAAAAGGCAGGATCAGTACATCGGCTCGTGTGGGATACGCGGTATCCAAATCCAGCCCCATGCTCCCCATCAGCTGGATACGTTTGCCCTCTGCTTCGATCTCAAAAAAGAGCGTCTCACCGTTTTCCGCATAACTGCGGTTGAGCTGAATGAGCTGATACAGCCGCTTAGGGTGAGTCAGGGTATCTTTTTTTAGGACAGTTTTGAGCATAACGCCCAAGTCAAAGCGGCAGTGCCGACCTTGATATACTTTTATGGTAAAGGGTCCGAGATGAAAACCGATCCCGGGTGTGATCAGCCGCAGCTTTTCCTTCCCTACCCCGCGGCTGAGCAGAGTCTTGCAGGGAGTTTCCGTTGCGTATATTTCGATTTCAGAATTTTGATAAACCTTCGGTATATCCATGATATGGTCAAAGTGACCGTGCGTCACCAATACCGCATCAGCAGTCCGGTACCGTACTGCTTGCAGTTTTCGGCGGCAGAGAGACTCGTTCAGCTCAATCCCGAGAAACGGATCGAACATGATCCGATACCCGTCCGACTCCAGCATCACTGCCGCCGTACCGTACCAGCTCAGCTTCATACCTGTGCCTCCTCAGCGTTTGCTTCTTCCTCCAGCTTGCGGTAAGCGACCTTGCCGACCAGCGTTTTGGGTAGCTCGTCACGGAAAACGATCTCCTTTGGCAGCGCGTAGACCGCTACGTGCAGTCTCAGCGCATCCATGATCTTCTGCTTCATTTCTTCGGACGGCTCTACTCCATCATGCAGAACGACATACGCGCGCACACGCTGCATGCGGCGCGGGTCCTTGACGCCAATCACACAGCTGTAGGCGACCCCGTCGACGCCGTCGATCACGTTCTCGATCGGACCGGGATAAACATTATAGCCATTGGTGATAATCATGCGTTTAATGCGCTGTTTGAAGTAAACGTAGCCGTCGCGATCCATCGAACCCAGATCGCCCGTATACAGCCAAATGTTGCCGTCGGCGAGTCTGCGGAGCGTTTTAGCGGTCTCCTCGGGATTCTTGAGATATTCGGTCATCAATGTCGGACCGCGCAGGATGATCTCACCCTCTTCACCAAACGGTAAGACATCATCGGTACCGGGGGCAACGATCTGATAATAGGTATCGGGATACGGCAGACCGATGCTGTTCTCGCGGTAAACGTCCTTCGGCGTCAGACAGCTCGCGGTAACGCACTCGGTCAGACCGTAGCCCTCGCGCACTTGAATAGACGCATGATGTTCTTTCAGAAATTGATCGATACTCTTTTTCAGCTCCACGGAAAGCGAATCACCGCCGCAGAACATGCCCAGCAGATAAGAAAGGTCCTTGCCCTCCAGCTCAGGCAGATGCAGCAGCGCTTCAAAGATGGTCGGTACGCCCGCGATAAAGTTCGGACGCTTTTGGATCAGCGCCTTGGCGTAGCTGTGTTTGTTGAACGTAGGCATCAGCATACAGCAGGCGCCGTACATCAACACGATATGGATATTGATGCCCAGACCGAAGCCGTGGAACATCGGCATACAGCTGAGCATCCTCATCCCGCGCGTTACATTGACGTCCATAGCGATGCATGACTGCATCGCGCAGGCGTTAAAATTCAGATCCGTCAGGCAGATGCCCTTAGGCGTGCCCGAGGTGCCGCCGCTGTATAAAATCGCGGCAGTGCGGTCTCTTTCATAAGGTACTGTCGGTGCAGACCGTACCTTTACAGCGCCCTTCAAAAAGGCTTTATACAGCATACTGTTTTCCGTGTGGGGGTATCGCAGATAATCCTTGCCCTTTTTCAGCAGATATACCGCCGCAAGGGCTGCGGGCAGCTCATCCTGCATGCGGCAGACGATCGCCGTCACCGCGTGATCGGCTCTATCAATCGCCTTGGAAACGTTTTCGAAAAACAGGTCGACCGTCACGATCGCTTTGCTTTCGCTGAGATCGAGATAATAGGTGATCTCCGTCTGCGCCGACTGGGGATGCACCATATTGCACACCGCTCCGATACGGTTCAGCGCGTAGAAGCACTCTAATGTCTGCGGGATATTCGGCAGACACAGCGTTACCGCGTCACCCTTTCCGATTCCTATCGCAGCGAAAGCCTTTGCGCAGCGTTCGATACGCTTAAGAAACTCTTTATACCTGATCTTCTTCCCGTAAAACTCGATCGCTGCATCGTCAGGATATTTCAATGCTGTTCTTTCGACCACTTGAAACATGGTCAGAGAGGGATAGTCGATTAAATAGTTTTCGCTCATTTTCTTTTCCTCAAACAGCACATGAAAAGGATCAGGAAAAGCCTATCTTCACTTCATGTGCATCTGAAGCCGAACGAGCGATACCGGTCATCAGCGTTTCTTCCGAAATCGCATCGGCACCGATCGTTTTGTGAAAGACCTCAGCACTGGCGCATTCCCACAGGATCCGCCTCATCCATAGGGAAAGTGTTCTGAAATCCAGCCGATCCAAATACTTGGCAACCAGCTCTTTCAGGCGGGATATCGCGCTGCTGTCGAGATCGAGACTGCATTGATGAAAATCAGCCACGACCCATTTCAAATATTCATCCACGGATAACGAGGGTGTTTCTACAGTACATGTAAACAACATCTCACCGATTTTCTTCTTCACTTCATCTAACCCGTCCTCATCAAAAAGGATAAAAAACAGAAAACGTTTTTTATTGCTGATAATCTGGCGGGCGAGATTAGAGGCAAATAATGGATCGCGAAGGAATTCCTTGTAGTCTCTGATATCGATCGCCACGACGCCCTGATAAGCGTGGTATTCGATCTTATAATACAGGATCCAGCGCTCTATTGTCGGTTTAAATACGCCTGACTGTGTACAGAAGCCTAATTTTCCGGTATTCAGTTCACTTGATGAATCACTCTCAATCGAGAGAGGAATCAACACATTTGATTTATCAAACAGAATACCGTTTTTTTCAAGGCTCAATAACAGGTTTTCTAACGAAAACGACATATATTGCTCGGAATCCGCTTTCTTCGGCAGCAGGTAAACCGGTGCGATCTCAAGTGCTTTTTCTGTACCGAGCGCTTTTTCGGCGCGCGCCATTTGCTGTACTATGTTCTCAAACATTGTGTATCACCTCATTTTCAAATAACAGTTCAGCTGCGTTTAAATCTTTCATATGCAAAATCAAACTGATGATAAACATATTGTTTCAGAGAAAAGAATTTCACTTGGGGATATTTTCTCTTTTCAAAGCTCAGCGTCTGATACTTACTTTGCGGATAAAATTCAAAATCCTTGACCCACGACACAAACGGAGATGTTCCCGGACGCAGAATCAGCGCCTGACTGTCCTCCCAGCCGATCTCCAGTCGCTGCAGATCGGTGATGGTGAGAACGGAAATGATTTTTCCGTCAACCTCAACGGTTCCGCAGATCGACTCGATCTCCCTGAGCAGGCTCAGCTCTCTGCATGCAAGATAGATCCAGTTTCTGCAGTTCGATTTGATCGTTTCGGCGTCGGTTTTATAAGCAGCCTCCAGCTGCTGCTTGCTCTGCACAACGAGAATAAAGCGGATATTGCGGCTGCGCGCAGCGGAAATCATCGCCGGCATATCCGCGATCCTCGGGAAATTGGAAAACTCGTCCAACAAATAATTCACGCGAATCGGCAATGTGCCGTCGGGATAGGATTGGGCGTTTTCGATCAGCACTTCATAGCACTGCTTGACAAAAATACTCACTAAGAAATGGAAGGTCGTCTTTTCGTCCGGAATAATCAAAAACAGCACTGTTTTCTTCTTACCGATGGTGTCAAAGTCGATCTCGTTAGAGCTGAGTACGCTCATCAGCTTCCTGTTTAAGACCAAGCATCGGATCATTGCATCAAAGGTACTGACGACACAATTGAGCGTTCTTTCAACTTTTCTCAACGAATATACGGACGCCAGCTTATACCGCACCAAAGAATCCTCGGGCAAGGCTTCGATGATTTTCCAGAACGCGTTTATCTCGTCGTTATCAGACGCATAACGGGGATCGATCCACGGCCGAACCTCCATGCGTATTTGGACTACGCTTTCCATATGGATCCTGTTCTCGTCCGTTTCGGTTTCAAAGAGCATCAGGATGATGCCGATCATCAGATCCATCGCCTGCAGCTCCCAAAAAGGATCCTCACCGGAATGGACCTGAGTTTTCAGCTGCATACAAAAATCGTACAACAGCTCGACAGCCTTATCCTTGTCCCCGCTTTTGTAGTAACGATAAGGCAAAAGGAGCGGATTCCACGCAGAGCTGTACTCTAGGTTTCTAAAGTTGAACACCTTGATATCATAGCCCTGTTCCTTCAAAAAACCGGAAGAATAACGGTAAATCTCACCCTTCGGATCAGAGATAACCATAGACTCTCCTGCCATCCCGAGCATGAACGCGCTCGGGATAATGAAGTTTCTGGTTTTCTTTGTGCCGGTATTGCCGAAGATCAAAGTATGTGAATCGGCAGCGTCCGTATAAACAGAGCCTTTTGAACAGTACAGCGGTATTCCCGACGCCTCATATTCTTTATTGATATCCTGCTGCTGCAAGGAGCGAACAAAATCTTTTTCGGTTGATAAGCCGTAATTCTCATACTTTGTTGATATCATTTCTTTCCTCCCCGAATCATTGAAGATGCTGATTTTCAACTCAGCATTTTCATTGTATCATAGAATCATAAACAATACAACTCGTAAAAAGAAATAAAACATCAATATCGCTGACAAAAAATCCACCGGAACGCAAGGGAACCGGTGGACCGTTTCTGCCGCAGGGGCGCATTTATTCTTTTGTAAATGAAAGACAAACAATCAGATTTACAGCTTGATCCGGTCAAACTCGTCGCCGAGGTGATCGGCAACCTCTTTCAAATGACCGGTACGCTTATTCTTCAGCGCATAATGCTGTACCAGACCGTATCCGGGATACTCGTTGCCCTCAACGATGACGGGACCGTTCTCCGAGAAGGCGACGTCCCAGCCGATGTAGCGGCACTGCGGGATGCGCTTATGCGCCTCTAAGCACATATCAAAGGCTTCCTTCACGCCGTGGATATAGACGTCCTTGAACTTCACGCCCGTCAGGGGGTGAGTATCGTACACCTGACCGTAGTCATCCACTACGTTGCTGTCGATCTTTCCGTCGGCGCCGAGGCTGAAATAAAGATCGTTGGTGCAGCCGATCACCACACTGTCGTCCTGATTGACGCGCAGAGCGTTCGCGATCATTTTATACTCGCCTTTGTTATTCAGAAGTGTGATGACACGGAAGGAATTGACAACGTTCGGGTTGATCTGGTTCAGGTCGGGATGCTGCTTGATCGCGTCCTCAATCAGATATTGGGCATTGGCAATACATTCGTTATAGAACGCCTCAACATCCTTGATGTCCTTGACAATGACCTTAGATATGCCGTGACCGCCCTCGCCCTTTGTTTCTTTCGCAAACACCGTGGTTTTATTCTTGAGGAATTCTTTCAGATCATCAACAGAGCTTTTGCGGAGATTGATGAAATCACGCTTGAGATAATCGCGGAACACCTCGTCGAAGATCAGCTTGTCGCCCAATACGATGATGTATTCCTCATCGTTGAGGTACGCCATCAGCCGATAAAAGCGCTTTGCAGTAGCAAAGGTCTTTTTTTCCGCTTTCGTCGCGTCGATAAAATGTCCGCGGAAATAGTCCGTGTAGCCGGTGCCCTGCGTGAGAAAGTTCCACATCAGGCTGCACTTGATATAAAACTTGGATTTGCCGCTCTGCTGCCGGATGATCTCGATGTGACGGTTCATCCTGTCTTTGTTGATATCCTTGAATTTATTCATCAGCCACTTGGTAACTGACATCGCCATAAAATCACCTTCCTATCAATTGTCATTGCGAGGGGATTCATCCCCGTGGCAATCCCAACCTAATTCCAATCGTCATTACAGGCGCATAACAGGATAATCTCAACGTTTTTAATCGGTTGAGATTGCCGCGTCGTCGGCTTGATTGCCGACTCCTCGCAATGACGATAATTATTTTACGTATACTCTTTCGTTGTTCTTGCCGATGCCGAGCAGGATCTCGGCAAGTCCCAATCCCGACGAGCGGGAAAAGCGTCCGAGGCTGATGCCGCCGCCGAGTACGGTCACGGTATCGGTGAGTTTTACGCGGTTATCGATCTTGACACAGCACATATTCATGCCGATCTCGCCGATGATAGGATAACGCTTGCCGTTGATTTCAACGACTCTGCCGTAGTTCGCGTGACCGATGCCGTTATTATAACCCACGGGCAGCACCGCGATGCTGATCAGCTCCGTCGCCTGATAATCGGCATTGTAGCCAACGTACTCGCCGGCATTGACGTCCTTGATCTGCAGAATGCGGCATTTATATGACATGGCGGGAGTGAGATCCAGTTTAACGTCCCTGATGGTCTCGGTCAGGTGATACTTGCGCTGATTGCGCTTATCACGCAGATCTCTGAGCCTGTCCTTGACGCCGCTGCCGTAGGAGGATGGTCCGATATGATAGCCGTACATGATCAGTCCCATGCGGGTCGCCGTCGCGATATCGATCTTGGGATGCGCTAACAGCGAAACGCCGCTGCCGAGATGGACGATCGGTATTTCGTTGAGGTCGATCAGCGAGGTCAGCTCCTTGAAACGGCGTATCTGATTATCGTAATGCGGATCAAAAATACCTGCGGTTGCGAAATGCTGATAGATGCCTTCCAGAAAATGCGAGGAGCTGTTGATCAGCTGGACCGCCTCTTTGATCTCGCCCTTGTCCTTGAAGCCGAGTCTTCCGAAGCCGGCATCCACCTGCAAATGCAGCTTGAAGCTGTGCTCGACGCCAGACTCCAGCATCTCTCTGAGATATTCGATATCGGGAATTGCCAGCGTCAGGTCGAGATCAGCCGCCTCGTTGAGACGCTCGATCGCGACAGGCTCAAGACACAGAACGGGGACATGCGCGTTGTAGGAGCGCAGATCCTTCGCTTCCTCCAGCGAGGATACCGCAAAATAGCGGATACCGCCGTTATGGAGCGCCTTGACGGCACGCATGCCGTGACCGTAAGCGTCGCCCTTGACGACGCCGATATAGCTTCTGTACTCAGGATACTTATCTAAGATCGCTCTGACGTTAGCCGCCAGCTTAGTCAGATTTATTTCTACATAGGAATCAGTCATGAAAATCCCTCTTAAAAATTTGTCATTGCGAGGGGATTCATCCCCGCGGCAATCTCAACCGAGTAAAATCATTTCTTTCTGCGGATCAAAACGATCGGGGTTGTTTCCTGTCCCTGACCGCAGGGGTTGTCGGCGATCAGACCGTGCAGTTCTTCCTCACTGAGCTTGATATCGGAGGAATAGCCCAAAACCTCCTGACCGAGATCGTTCGCGTCAACGATCATGCAGGACATGCCAAGCTTTTCCTTGATCTCGTCACATACGCCGGAGGGATTCTCGGGGTTTTCGATGCCGATATCGCGGTACTCACTCCACACATGATCATAGAAGCCGTCGAGCCCCGCCACCTCAGAGCCGACGATCTCATAGAATACGCCCTTTTTGCCGAAGAGCTTGCAGACGCCGCCGGCAACGGAAGCCCAAAGCACTCTGGGCAGACCGACCTTAGTGATGGCATACTGCATCTTGATGGTCTCGCCGACGCCGACGCCGGTATCGGGATGGGAAGCGAATTTAGAGAGAAACTTCGCCCAGAAGCCGATCTTCAGCTCTTCACGCTTAACGACTCTGCCCTGACACAGCGCGATGATCTTCTCGGAGGAGGAAACGATATCGCCCTCTTCATACAGCGGCAGCACATACTTTCTGAATATCTCGATATAATCCTCGCCCTGCTTGACAAAATGGGTCTTGATCGCGTGGCGCATGTATGTCACGCCGTTGACGGTTATCTCGACCTTTTTGCCTTCATTCGCAACAAATTCCATGATATCACCTCAATAAAAGAATCCCGAAAAAGAAATCGGTAATGAAAAGGTAGCTTTTTTACAAAATGTATGGTATACTGATGTTCGCGATACTATATATGCGAAATGTACGCAGATACACGAATACACACATATATAGGTATTATAAGATAATTTGTCAAAAAATTCAACAGTAGAATTACCGATATTATCATTTTCACTTAAAGGAATATTATGACTAATCACGAACAGCTATTTGAAATCAACGGTCAGGTGGAAAGCGTCATCTACCGCAATGAAGAGAACGGCTATACCGTGCTGGAGATCAGCGGCGAGGAGGCGATGATCACCGCTACGGGTATCATGCCGCAGGTCAGCACGGGAGAATCCGTCAAGCTGATCGGAGCATTCAAAAACCATCCGACCTACGGAGAACAGTTCGCTGTGACTGCCTTTGAGCGCACCATGCCCGAGAATCAGGACGGCATCCTCAAATATCTGTCCAGCGGCGCGATCAGGGGAATCGGTCCCTCCACTGCACGCAGACTCGTGCTGGAATTCGGCGCGGATACGCTGACCGTGCTCGAGACCGACCCCGAACGCGTCTCAAGGCTCAAGGGGATCTCGCTGAAAAAGGCGCAGGAGATCAGCGAACAGCTCAAAAGCGTCGTCGGCATCCGCGAGCTGATGCTCTATCTCTCCAATTATGACATATCGGCAAACGCCGCCGTGCGCATATGGAAAAAGCTCGGCAGCAACGCGATTGAAGCCATCGAGGAAAACCCTTACATTTTGTGTACGGAAGGCATCGGCATCTCCTTTGATACCGCCGATATGATTGCCATGTCAAAGCATAGTCCGAAGGACGCCCGCGTCAGAGTCCGCGCCGCGCTGGTTTATGTGCTGAAGCACAATCAGCTCAACGGTCACACCTGTCTGCCTGAGAATAAATTGATAGAAACAACCGCCGCCATGCTGGAGATCGAGCCTGCGTCATGTGAATCGGCGCTCAAAGAAATGGCGGAGGAAAACTCGCTGATCCGCGATACATTTGAAGATAAGGATTTTATCTTTCTGCCGCCGCTGTACGACGCGGAAACCTATGTTGCCGCGCGGATGAAGATGCTGCTCAGATATCCTGCCATGTACATTGACGGCGCTGAGGAAAAAATCACTGCGATAGAAAAGGAAAGCGGTATCAAATACGCCGCGTTACAAAAGAAAGCTATTTCCGCCGCGCTGACGACAGGCTTGCTGATATTGACGGGAGGTCCCGGCACCGGTAAAACGACGACGCTGAACGCGATCATCCGTTTATTGAAAGAAAGCGGTCAGAAGGTCACGCTCTGCGCCCCCACCGGACGCGCCGCACAGCGCATGACTGCCGTGACCGGCGAAGAAGCAAAAACCATCCATCGCATGCTGGAGGTCAGCTACGATATCGAGGATAAGCCGGTATTCAAGCGCAATGAACGCAATCTGCTGAACACCGATGCGCTGATCGTCGATGAGGTCAGCATGGTAGATACACAGCTATTGGAAAGCCTGATGCGTGCGCTGCCGCTCACCTGCCGCCTGATTCTTGTCGGCGACAGCAACCAGCTGCCGTCAGTCGGCGCGGGCAACGTCCTGTATGATCTGATCGCCTCCGATACGATCCCGGTCGTCACGCTTAACGAGATCTTCCGTCAGTCGATGCAAAGTCTGATCGTCACTAACGCCCACAAGATCGTACACGGTGAGATGCCGGATATCCGCATCAGGGACAACGACTTTTTCTTCATGTCCGATCACTATCAGGAGCATATTGCAGAAACGATCGGCGATCTGTGCGCGAGGCGTCTGAAAAATGCCTATGGCTACAACCTGTTCGAGCACATACAGGTGCTCTCCCCTACCCGCAAGGGTATTCTAGGCACCTTTGAGCTGAACAACCGTCTGCAGAACCTGATCAACCCCAGCCCCTCGCGGAGCGTCAAGGTCGGGTACTATACCCTGAACGAGGGAGATAAGGTCATGCAGACCCGCAACAACTATGATATCCTCTGGTCAAAGGACGACGGAGAGCACGGCGAGGGTATTTTCAATGGTGATATCGGCGTAATGATCGAGATTAACAACGCGTCTAAGCTCTATAAAGTTCGCTTTGATGACCGCGTCGCGACCTATGACGGCGACAGTGTGAGCGATCTTGAGCTTGCCTACGCGTGCACCGTCCACAAAAGTCAGGGAAATGAATTTGACTGTGTGATCATGCCGATTTTTCGCGGAGCACCGCAGCTGATGTACCGCAATCTGCTGTATACCGCCGTTACACGCGCCAGAAAGATGCTGATTATCATCGGCGATGAAAGCGCCCTGCGATATATGGTGGAGAACAACCGCCGTATTCTGCGCTACACGGGACTCAAAACATTCTTGATGAGGGATGCATAATGGAATTCATACGGACCTTGACCGCATTATTCTTTCCCGAGCGCTGTCCCTACTGCGGCGATCTGATCGAGCCGTGCGAGATCGCGTGCCGGAAATGCTATGATGAGATACGCAGCAAGCACGCGTCTATCCGCGGCGGAGCGCGCGGTTACCGATGTGTTTCTTCCTTTGTCTATGACGGCAAGGTGCGCCGTATGCTGCTGCGCCTGAAATACCGCGACCGAACCCAATTTGTGCCGCAGATCACAGAAATACTTGCCGCGGATATCCGGAAAGTGTACGGAGAAAACGCGTTTGACATGATCACCTGCGTACCCATGTTTCACAAGGATAAAATAGACCGCGCCTATAATCAGTCCGAGCTGCTGGCGAAATCTCTCTCAAAGCTGCTGGACATCCCCTATCGCGATACCTTGATAAAGGTCAGGAAAACCAAGAAACAGCATAAGCTGAAATACACCGAACGCAAAACCAATCTGAGCGGCGCTTTTCAAGTGCTTGATAAAGAAAGTATCAAAGGTCAGCGGCTCCTGATCATCGACGATATCATCACCAGCGGATACACCCTCGGCACCTGCTGTAAGGCGCTCAGCCGCGCGAAACCGGAGATAATCTGCTGTGCCGCCGTCGCTTCCGCACAGGATAAATATCCGGAAGCAACCGTCATATAACGGTTATTCTCTATTGCAAACCGCCGAATTCTCATATATAATACTAATCAACAGAAACCCCGTAAGGAGCAAATTATGGATATCGCATTGGATTTGGGCACCGCCAACGCCCGACTCAGAACCAACGACAGCGAAAACGCGATCGACCAGCCTTCGATCATCGCGTATAACAAGGATAACAATGAAATATTAGCCGTCGGCGAGGAAGCCTACGCCATGCTAGGCAAAACATCTGCCAAAATCAACGTTGTCTTCCCGCTCGAGGGCGGCGTGATCGCCGAATCGGGTCTTGTCGAGGAAATGGTCAACATCTTTATGGCGGAGGTCTGCACGAGCCGCGTCGTCATGCCGCGCGTCGTCGCCTGTATCCCGGGCGAGATCACCGAAGTAGAAAAGCGCGCGATCGTCGGCGCGATCTCCAGCTTCGGCGTGCGGCGGGTTCTGCTGATCGAGGCGGCTAAGGCGGCAGCCTTCGGCAGCGGCAAAGATATCATGACGCCCCACGGCACGATGATAGTCGATATGGGCGCCGGTACCGTGGATATCGCCGTGATGTCGCTGGGCGGTATGTCGGTCGCCAAAACCATCAAAACTGCCGGCAACGCCATGGATGAGGAGATCATCAAATATGTGCGCCGCAAGCACGGGCTGATCATCGGCAAAGCGATGGCACGATCCTGCAAGGAGGCGATCGCATGTGTATACGAGCCGGATGAAAAGCTCACCTTTCGGCTTAAGGGCAGAGATTCTCTCCGCGGGCTGCCGCGCGCGCAAATGATCACCTCGGTTGAGATTGCAGAAGCAATCGGCGATATCACCAACATCATCCTTAACGCCGTGATCGACGTTCTTGAGGACACGCCGCCCGAGCTGCTCGGCGACGTACAGATGGACGGCGTCACACTGACAGGCGGACTGGCGCAGCTCAAAGGAATGAAGGAGCTGCTGGAAAAGGAAACCGGCATCACCATTCATGTCGCAAAGAACCCCTCCGACTGTGTTGTAGCGGGATGCTTCAAGGCAACCAAATTCATTGAAGAAGCCGAGGCGCAGCGCTCTACGCTGAACCCGTTGATGACAGTATATTAATTTGAACTGCAATAAAACTGTATACAACAATGCCCGCCGATCACGACGGGCATTGTTCATCTGTCATTTTTTCTTTTTTGAAATCCATAAGCGAGCTTCAAGAGCGCCTTTTCGGGCACGAACCGGCGGAAGAACAGCCCGACCTTCATCATCCCGCCGGGAATTATGATCAGTTTTCCTTTGAGAGCGCCGTCGATCGCGATCCTTGCGCACATCTCGGAAGAAATGCCGTCAACGGCGAACTTCACCTTTGCGACCTGATTGAACTCAGTATTGACGGGACCGGGACACAATACGGAAATCTTCACATGACTGCCCTTGCGGCGCAGTTCCTCATAAATCGATTCGGACAGCCGCAGGACGTAATTCTTCGTCGCGTAGTAGGTTGACAGCAGCGGTCCGGGCATAAAACCCGCCGAAGACGCGACATTTAAAATGATACCGCTGTCTCGTGCGATAAAATCGCGCAAAAACAGCTTTGTCAGGATATGCACCGCGCGGACATTGACGTCGATCATGTTCAGCTCTGTATCCAGATCCGTTTTAGTGAATTCACCCGCCAAGCCGAAGCCGGCGTTGTTGATGAGCATATCGACCTGCTCGTCCTTGACCATGTCATATAACGCATGACAATCCTCCGTTTTGCCGACGTCGACGGTGATACAGCGCACGTTCACCTGACCGAGCTCGTCCTTGAGCTCTTTGATCCTGTTTTCTCTGCGCGCGACCAGTATCAAGTCCCACCCCTTTGCCGCCAATACTCTTGCCATGTCGCGTCCGATTCCCGAGGACGCACCTGTGATCAATGCTTTCATGCTAACACCTCGTTTATAATATGTCTAAAAGTTTACAACTTATCACTTGCTTTTGTCAATCCTTTCCTATAGAATATTATCTAACACGAAAAGGGAGCTGGTATTTTGAAACGTATCGAAGAATTATGGAATAAAATCAAAGACGCCGTCATCCAGAACACCCCTAACCTATTGAGCGCGGTCATCATCGCCGTCCTCGGCATACTGATTACGGCACTGATCATACATATCACGCGTAAAGCGCTGGAACGCCGCAAGGTCGATCCCTCGCTCAGCGCCTTTGTCTGCCGCGCCGTGAGGATCGTGCTGTATGTCTTCACCTTACTGGCAGCGCTTTCGTCAATGGGTATATCCATCACCGCTATCGTCGCGTTCTTTTCAGCGGCAGCCGCAGCGATCGCTCTCGCCCTCAAAGATCGTCTCAACGATATCGCCAGCGGGATCGTGATCCTGTTTACCAAGCCCTTTGTCACAGGTGATTTTATCGAATTCTCTCATTACAAGGGCTTTGTACAGAAGATCGACATCATGCATACCGATATTCTCACCTACGACGGCACCAACGTGATCATCCCGAACTCTGTGATCTCTAACGCGGAGGTCAACAACCATACCGCCGAGCCGGTGGTCAGAGTACAGGTGGACGTCCCGATCCCTTATGATGCAGACATCAAAAAGGTCAAAGCGATCCTGTTCGACGTGATGAAGCACACCGATCTGCTGGTACGCGACGAAAAGCACCGCGACTCGGTACAAATCGAAAAATACGGCGACAGCGCGCTGGAATTCAGCGTCAGGTGCTACTGCGATTTCAAGGATTACTGGACGGTGTATTACGGTCTGACAGAACACATCAAGGAAGCGCTGGATGATAACAACGTCACAATTCCCTTTAACCAGCTCGACGTCCATATCGCACAGTAACAGAAAGGCTGTTTTCGCAGCCTTTTTTCTTTTCCGGAAATATGTCAGGGATAATGGCTTGACTTCTTCTGCATAAAGTATTAAGATGTATGGGAATACTGAAAGGTATGAAAGGAATGATTGCTATGAAGCTCGACCCAATCGTTATATCGCTGTTAGACACTGATCTATACAAATTCAACATGGATCAGGTGATTTTTCACAAGCACACCGACCTGTGCGGAAAGTACTATTTTAAATGCCGCAACGAGGGCGTCAGATTTACGCCCGAAATGCTGGAGGAGATCAACGCCCAGATCGACCATCTCTGCACCCTGCGCTTTCGCAAGGATGAGCTGAATTATCTGCGCTCCATCCGCTTTATCAAAAACGACTACGTTGAATTTTTGCGGCTGTGGCGTCCGATCCGCGAATATGTTTCTACTTCGCTGAGCAAGGACGGCGAGCTGTCCATCATCGTCGACGGACCGCTCTTCTCGGCAATGCAGTTTGAAATCCATCTGCTGGAGATCGTCAACGAGGTCTACTTCCGCATGTCCTACGACTATGATAAGCTCCTGAAATCAGCAGAGGAAAAGCTCAACAAAAAAATCGAAGCGCTTAACGATGGAACTTATACCTTTAAATTTGCCGAATTCGGATGCCGCCGCAGGCTGTCGCGCGAGTGGGAGGATGTTGTCGTGCGCCGTATGTCCACCGAGACCGACAAGTGCATCGGAACCTCCAACGTCTATCTCGCGATGAAGTACAACCTGACCCCCATCGGAACCTACGCGCACGAGTTCGTGCAGATGTATCAGGGCATTGACCGCTATCCCCTTGCCTATACCAACCATTACGCAATGCGCGACTGGTACGACGAGTATGACGGCGACAACGGCACAGCCCTCACCGACACCATCACGACCGATCTCTTTCTGCTCGACTTCAACCGTTCCAATGTCAACAACTATAACGGCGTGCGTCACGACTCCGGCGACCCTTACGAATGGGGCGAAAAGATCATCAAGCATTACGAAAGCTACGGCGTAGACCCGCGCACCAAACAGCTGCTCTTCTCCGACAGTCTGGACTTTGACCGCGCACAGAAGCTCTTTGACTACTTCAAGGACAGAGCAAAGGTCGCGTTCGGCATCGGCACCTTCTGCTCCAACGATACCTGTGTCGATCCGCTGAACATCGTCATCAAGCTCCAGTATGTCAACGACAAACCCGTTGCCAAGCTCAGTGATAATCCCGAGAAGAGTATGTGCCACGACGCGGACTATCTGAAATATCTCAAGCGTTCCGTAGCATTCCGTTTAAAGAGAGAAACACTGTAATCAGAATAAGCATCGAAAAATCCCGCCGAACAACGGCGGGATTCTGTTATTTCTCTCTCAATTTTGTTTTCACATTAGTATCCAGCTCATACGGATTTCCCATTCCGGCAAGATAGCGCTGAAGGACGGTAGCGTCAGTGATTGAAAGCGTCTCGCCGGTCACAGCAGTTCTCAGATCCATATGACCGTCGTCGTCAGCTGTGTTCAAATTAACCAGCGTTCGCTGAATGGCGGTAACGTCGATCACTTCAACTTTTCCGTTGCCGTCGGCGTCTCCGCGGAGATATTCATAACCGAAAAGATCCCATTCATCATACAGCCATGCATTGCGCTCGCTCAGCCAGTTCTTTAAGTAATCCAGATTTTCCTGATAGGTCGCAAGCGGCTTTCTCTGATAGTTATACAGCCATTTTGATACTCGCCAAACCGTCGCGTTGCGCTCAAAAAGCTCACTGTACTGTTCGCTGAGGGTATCGAGCTGACCGCCGTCGGCAAAGATATTGACCATATAGTCATAATGCTCTTCATACAACTTGATGACTTCATCCATAAACCATGTCAGCTTGCCGAGGTATTTATAGAGGTTCTTATTCTTCTGCAGGATGCCATCAGGATCTCTGGTATTCTTCGCGCGTGAATTCGTCAGCTGATCACTGATATTGCCGGTCGAGAGATCGTAATCCCACGCAGGACCGGCATAGAGCCTGCCGTCCTGATAATAGAAGAAGACTGAGCTCATATCAAAGTCAAAGGTCTTGAGATACTCGTTCAAGAGATAAAAAGCAACGAAAGACGGAACGTCGATCACCTTTTCGATCTCTTGGCGGTCACCGGTCTTGAGAACATCAATGATGCTGTTCATCGTATCGATGATATACGCCAGCTGATCGTCGTCAGGCTCATCAGGATCGCTCGCGATAAAGCGCAGCCCGTCTACGGTAAAATAGGTGGTATCCTCTTCTTCGCGCTGCGCTTCGTACTCGATCAGAAAATCCTTTTTCCCGTCGTTTGAATCGATATCGATATTGACCCTGTCCTTGCCCTCCTGCACCGGCTCCGCCAGCTCATAGCAGCCGCGGTAGGAGCCGTCGAGGAACACCTCGACAAAGCGATGGTTGGAGGTATAGGACAAGCCGAGTTCATTGGCTAACTCGAAAGCAGTATAATTGCGCAGCATAGTCGGATCAAAGGCGTTGGCGAGCAGCGCCCACTTTTTGCCCTTGCCCATGCCGAGAACGTCCTTCTTCTTGGCAAATTTAAAGGTATAAGCCTTCTTCTCGATGAAGGTCATCGCGGTGGTGTTTCCCCTGACCTTAAAGTCAGTCACACTCCTCGCTGAGCGATGAACCGTCAACATCGGTTATTGATATGGCGGCCTTCACGTATCCGTCGGTCTTCTGCAGGGAGGTCCCGTTACCGTCTTCGGTGGTAATAACAATACGCGGAACAATCAACGAATCGTTGAGACTGACGCCGGTCGACGCGTAGCTTTCGTCAGATAACTCAGCTTCATCCATCAACAAATCCGCTTCCGCCGGTAAATCAGGCTCCGTATATGTTTCAGCGGAAACCTCGAATGCCATCGCCGATACAGATACGGCAATGATCAAGCATAAGAACAGTGATAAGATTTTCTTCAACATAATACATCTCACTTTTCAAAGTAGTAGGCGAAGCACGCCTCTATATGATACACACTTCAAGAAGCCAAAAGGTTGCAAAATGCAGCAATATTTATCTTTTTTTCCATGACCTGTACAGCCTTATAATACGGAAAATAACATACTTGATCGGTCTGAAATCCGACCACAGATGCGCATACACGCGCTTCTTGAAGCTGTAAACAGAAAGCGTTTGGTCGCCGCGTATGATATCTGTCAAAACGCCGATGATATGCTTATCGGTGATACCCCGCTCGATCCCGACACGATTATCGCCGCACATCTGATACTCGTTTCCGCGTATCCTGACGATACGGTGCAGCACATACTGTCCGTTATCACGCTTGTATAAGGGAATATCCAAGCGCTTAAGCGGCAATACAGGCTTTTTGATAACCAGCAGATCGCGAGGTTTGATCAGCGGATACATGCTGTCGCCGACGTTGGTATAGACCAAAACGCCGTCCTCTTCAATCACCTGTTCAAATGTTGATTTAATCATCGATTGCACCTATCGCGCGGAGCTTTGTGATAACTTCACGAATATCAGCGCGCATATCATCTTCGTTGCCGACGAATTTTTCTTTTAATACCGCGAGGATATCGTCCTCCGTAGCATCCTTCAACAGGCAGTGCAGGATAACGTCCACGGTCTTATTGCCCTGTATCAGACCGTGAAATACCGCGTTGCCGGTGGGTACGAGCAGAGTCTCTTCGTCAAGACTATGGAGAATAAATTCCTCGTTCAATTTCATATTATCACATCCAAGAATAATGATTTATTACTGCAAAATGCAGCTGCAAGCTTCAGAAAGATATAATTACGAATCCATACTGATTAAGAATACCATAATTCTCTGTTCTGTGCAATACTCTTTTGCTAAATAAAGAATGAAGATTTTGCTAAATCAATAATGAAGGTTTGTAATATAACAAAAGGAGGGTCGATCACCCTCCTCGTTATTTTTCTATGCATGCAGATTATAGGGCCGCTTTTAAAAACCGGATCACGCTGCGGATAAACACGGGATCGGGCTCGTTGGCGGCAAATGGATCTGCAGAGCTGCTCTCTCGGGCTGCGACAGCCGATTCGGACAGCCACAGGTCGCTGTGTCCGCTGTGACCGGGGATATCGCTGACCGTGAGCGTCAGGTTGTCGTCCGACGCATCGAGATACGCGCTCAGGCGGCATGACGCCGGAACACGCTCATCATCTGCACCCTCGTAAACCGCGATTGGGATTTTCGCTTCGGCGATAGATGCAGAAGCGCTGTTATCGGCGTCGGTTCCAAAGGTGAGGGCATTGCCGAGATTCATGAATGGATATTCGATATCCGCAAAGATTCCGACATAGGAGCGCGCCGTCTCGCGCATCAGCTGCGTCGGAGACTCAAAACCCGAGATAATAACAGCCGCTTTGACGTTGTCGCATCCTGCACAGCGAGCCGCAGCGTAGCCGCCCGCTGAATAGCCGTAGAGCAGTATCGGGAGCTCACAGAGTTCGGGATCGTTCGCAATATACGACAGCGCCGCCCGAAGATCAAGGGATGGCTGGGATAAACCGACAGCGGAAACACCTTCACTCTCCCCTACGCCGGTCGCGTCATAGCAGAACACATCGAAGCCGTTATCGACCATGTAGGTCATCTCTGGCAGATAGGAAGCGCCGCTGTCGCGAAAGCCCGCCGCGGTCACCACCAGCGCCGAGGGCTGAGGACAGGTATAGCAATAACCGGACAGCGTGTTGGAACCGGAAGAAAAATTGATCTGTCTGCATGGATATAAGGAGGCGTCAATATCCGAATAGCTGAGAGAAAAGTCGGAAAGTACATCGCTCCGGGGAAAAGCCGTCTGATAAAAAATCATCGTGACCGCCATCGAGATCATAACAAAAACCAAAACAACTATCAAAAGAACATGAAGCACCCGTTTCGTATTTTTACTTGTTTTCATATGTAGGCGCCTCCTTTGTTATGATAAGTCGATTTGTTGAGATTATACGTTGAAACAAAAGTATACAGGCTTCGAACTGCCTGCGGTCAAACAAATAATGCCATCCCTCAGTCACGGCTTGATGCCGTGACAGCTCCCTTTACCAAAGGGAGCCTTACAGAAACGGAGCTGCCGCAGAGGACAGCTCCGAATGGTGTTGCGTTGATGACAGATCAATAATAATAGCCGCCGTAACTGCTGTAGTAATTACTGGAAGTGGTAGCGGCAACAATTGCAGCGATAATAATAAAGACCAGGATGACTGTCAAAACAATGCCGAGAATCATGCCGACGGTACCGAGGATTTTGCCTACCTTGGCTTTACCTGTCAGAACATAGCCGGATGCAACATACTTCTTCGCTTTACTCATAGCGATAATGCCGAAAATAATACCTAAGAATGCAAGGTAGAAGGTGCAGGGAAACGCAATGCCGAGAATACCGAAAATCAGCGTGGATTTGGCAAGACTGCGCTCTGTGGGATCCTCAGCCGCGGGAGCGCTGTATGCAGGCTGACCGTATTGCGGCTGACCGTACTGCTGACCATACTGAGGCTGGTTGTACTGGGGCTCGGCAGGCTGCGCATACTGCGGCTGGCCGTAAGCGGGCTGAGCATACTGATTATCAGCAGGCTGAGCATACTGGTTGTCTGCAGGCTGAGCGTACACGGGCTGCTCCGCGGGCATGCCGTATGCTTCGTTGGGTGTGCCGCAAACACCGCAGAACTTTGCATCATTGGGAACTTCGTTGCCACATTGTTTACAAATCATATGTAATATCCTCCTGTAAAGTGATATTGACCGGAAAACCGGAAGTATTCAAATACCCGCTCATTCAGATAGATGCGGATACTCTGTGTATATTATACAACTAAACGGGATAAAAAGTCAATTACAGTTTCGTCATATCTTTCGGGAGCATTGATCCTTACGCGGGAATGAGCGCCCTTATCGAACCAAACCAGCTTTTTTTCGCTCCGACAGCGGTCATAAACCTGCTGTACCTCGCTCGGCAGTGAAAATACATCCTCTTTGCTGTGAATAAAAAGGATCGGTTTTTTGAGCTGATCGATCCGGTTGACGGGGCCGTCAGACGCATCCGCTCCGGCGAATATGCGAAGATAGAGCATGACAAAAAAGGTCGCGGGCTGAACGGAATGGTGTCCGTCGATCAGGTGATTGACAAAAGAATCCTTAAAACAGGTGTACATACCCTCGGCGACGATCGCCCTGAAATAATCGGGACACTCCGGCGCGCAGAGCGCGAACAAGCCGACGCTGGAACCGATGCAGATACCGTGGATCACAATGCTTTTCTGATGAAAGCTGTCGTGCAGCAGCTCGCCCCACCGAAGGATATCGCGATATTCCTTGAAGCCCAGCGACAGGAACTTTCCCTCGGACAAACCGTGAGCACGGTTATCGATGACAAGGATATTGTATCCGAGACGGCGGTAAGGCTCGGCAAAATAATAGGAATAGAGCAGGGACTCCATGCGGCCGGCGATGATGATCACTGAGGTATCGGAGCCGAAATCAAAAAATTCGCCGACCAGACGAAAACCGTCGCTGACGATCTCGACAGGCTGTTTATGAGAAGAATATTTCTTCTCCCATTCGATACCGATATCGAACATTCGCTTGTATTCCTCATCATCGGGGATACTGCACTCCCTGCCCCATTTCTTGGGAGAGGTCCGCACCAGAAGAACGGAATAAAGATAAAACCCGAGAACAGGCAGCGGCAATATGCCGAACACGATGACGGCGATGATAATGATCCAGATCCAAAAAGGCATAGAAACTCCTTACAGTACATTGCGGGCGAGGATTCAACCTGATTGAATCGGTTGAGATTGCCGCAACCCTGAAAACGGGTTTTCCACGCGTGTTCAAGGGGCTTCGCAATGACTATTTAAATAACATATTCCATCAGGCGATACCGATGATCCAGTGGTAAATCTCCTGACCGCCGTTGATAAACTCGAAATCCATCAACGGATAACGTGCTGACAAAAGCTCGTAAAGCTCCTCTTCCCTTTCTGCAGGAACATTCGCTCCCCGGAAAACGACGCAGGTTTCCTTATCGTCGATATCCGGTATCGCGGAGAGTGTATCAGCGATCGTTTTTGCATAGTCGGAACCGACACTGACGATCTCTCCGTCGAGCAGGGCGATCTCGTCGCCCTTGCGGCAGCTGATCTCATGATAGCTGTAGCCGCGTGACGCGACCGTCTGGCTGACTGTCGCGATATTCTCGATGCCGCTCTGCATCTGTGAGATGCGGTATTTGACGTCGCCGCTGTCCGGAATATCCATCGCCATCGCAAAGTATCCCTGCGCGACGCTCCTGGACTCGATAACCGTAATATCGCGGCGCTTGGAGAGCTGGACTGCCTGATTCGCCGCCAAAATGATATTGGGATTATTCGGGAGGATAACGACCGCGTCGGCGTCGACATGATCGAATGCCTCCAAAAACTCCGCAGAGGAGGTGTTCATCGTAGTGCCGCCGTCGATCACGATATCACATCCGAAGCTTTCAAACAGCGAGCGCATGCCCTCGCCGTTGACAACAGCGATCACTGCCAGCGGTTTATGTGCTTTTTTCGTTCCGATGATGCGGTCGTGCTCGTTGTGCTGCACCTGCATGTTTTCCATCTTGAAGGTCAGGAATTCGCCGTACTGCTGCGCGAACGCGATCACCTTGGACGGATAAAGCGTATGGATATGTACCTTGACGCGCATACCGTCAACCACAACAGCGATCGAATTGCCGAAAAAGCGCAGCTCGGAAATAAAATTATCCCTATTGAACTCCTGCTGATAGCGAGAATTGACAAGACGCTGCAGGATGAATTCAGTACAGTAACCGTCGGAAAACTCGGAATTTTCATTAAAAAGCGACAAATCGATCAGCGGCGTTTCGGAAGGCGCTTGGGGGCGCTCGACCGGATCAATCACTTCACCGTACAAGCACTTGAGCATACCCTCAAAGATCAGAATAATACCGTAGGCTCCGCTGTCGACAACACCAGCTTCCTTCAGCACGCTGAGCATTTCGGGCGTAAAGGACAAAGTCTTGCGCATTTCGGCGATATACATGGAAAGGATGCTCTCGATGGACGAGTTACGGGTAATCTGGGAACGGATATGCTCGATGCCCTCGCGGGTAACGGAGAGGATCGTACCTTCCACAGGATGTACAACCGCTTCATAAGCCGTGCGATAACCGCGGATCAGACCGTTTCGCAGTTCTCCCGGTCCGATTACGGGACAGCGCGCCATTTCCACCGCAAAGCCGCGAAAAAATTGAGACAGGATAACGCCGGAATTGCCGCGGGCGCCCAGCAGCATGCCGTCGGAAAGACTGCGCAGATACGCGCCGGCGTCCTCGCCGGATTTTGCGAAGCGCACGCCGTTGCCGAGCGTCAGCACCATGTTGGTGCCGGTATCGCCGTCGGGTACGGGAAAGACATTCAGTCGGTTGACCTCTTCTTCGTGCTGCTGAAGAAAAGCAAGCCCGTTTTTGATCATCTTTTCAAGATGGATTCCGTTGATTCTTTTGGTAGACATTATTATTTTGCCTCTGCGATGAATTTTTCGATCAGAGCGCGCTCGGTGCTCAGATCATCCGAGATCGGCTTGCCCATATAGTATGCCGCCATCAGTCCGGGACCGATGTTGATGCCGCAGAACGGGAATACATCGTTAATGAATACCGCTTTGGGCTTGAATTTCTCTTCGATCATCTTCTTGTAGACCTCAGCCTGCGGATAGCGGTTGGTCTGAGCGATAAAGATATACTGATCCTCGGGATCCTCGATGGTCGCTTCGATATACTTCATCAAAACAGCGTAGGCAGCCTTGGCGCCCTTAGCCTTGCCGAGCACGGTGGTCAGACCTCCTGAGTCGAATTCGCCGATGGGCTTGATGCCCGCAAGCGTGCCGAAGAACGCCTTCGGATGGGTGATCCTGCCCTTTTTGGCGACAAAGCTGAGATCGTCCAGCCAGCCCGCCTGATGGAAACGGTTGCGGTTCTTGACCAGATAATCCGAAACCTCTTCAAAGGTTTTGCCCTCGGAGCGGAGGATGGAGGCGTGCACCAGCATCAGTCCGAAGCCGGGACCGAAGCGCAGAGAATCGATCAGCTCGATCTTAGCGTCGGGATAATTCTGCAATACATTCTTGCGAGCGGCAGTCGCAAAATCAAGAGAACCGGAGATCGCGCTGGAAATTGTCACACAGATGACAGCCTTGCCCTCTTTGACAAAAGAAGTAAATGCGTTTTCATACTCTGTCAGGTTTGCAGGCGCGGTAGCGTAATCGGAAGGATTCTTTTTGAGCTCGGTGTAGAACTGTTCTCTGGTAACATCCTCCCACTTCATAAAGGAAGGAACGTCGCCCTTGCCGGGCAGCACCAGATGACCGTTGATCACCTTGATGTCATACTGTTCCTGCAATTTCGCGGATAAGTCACAGCCCGCGTCAGCCATCAAAATAAAATCGTTCATGTGAATATCTCCTTAAAATAAGTATCAATATAATCCTTCATAGCGTCGGCAACCTGCTTTTCATCGGTCAAAAACGCTGTCGTATGACCTGCGCCTTCAACGATGACCATCCGTTTTTCGGATGAACAGGCGTCATAATTCGCTATGCCCTCTTCAAACGGCACGGTCAGATCGGCAGTACCGTGGATAAACAGTATCGGTTTTTTTGCGTTTTTCAGATGATCCGTGGTACGCTCACGGATATCGATATGCTGATCCCATCGGCACAGCAGCCTGAGGAAAGGGATCAGAAGCGGCGGCATACGCATCCGTTTCGCGTCATGCCGGAGCTGATTTTCGGTCGAAATAAAGCCGCAGTCGATCACCATGCAGGGGATACGCTCCTCTCTCAGCGTATCGCTGAGATAAGCCAGCGTCGTGCCGCCCATCGAGATCCCGTACAGAAGGATCCTCTGTGAACCGTCCTTTTTCAGAATGAAATCGATCCACGTCAGGATATCGTTCTTTTCGATCATTCCCATACCGCTGCGTTTTCCCCCGCTGCAGCCGTGAGCGCGGTGGTAGATGATGAGAACATTAAAGCCGTTATCGTAAAACCACTTTGCGGGCGATACCAAATTAACGTATGGGTCAGCGTTATAGCCGTGAGACATGATCACCGTCCTTTTGACGCCTCTGTCATAATAATCAGCGCATAGCGTCACGTCGTCACGAGCTTTTACAGTCACACGGTCAAAGCCCTTTTCTTTCAGATCATTCCAATCCGAAAGCATACGTTCCCTGAACGGTTCGATTGCCGGCTTATACAGCTTCGGATCATCCAGCGGCAATACTTTGCGGCGACCGAAAACAGACCGGTAGATAACTACTGCCGGCGCGATCAGGAAAATGATAAGAAACAGAATAATCAGAAGCAGGATAATAAGGTAGAGCATGTTGAATCGAAAGGTAAAACACCCATAGATCTTTTGAGATTGCCTCAGCCCCGAAAACGCGTTTTCCACACGTGTTCAAGGAGCTTCGCAATGGCTATTTGAAATAAAACACATCTTCTTTACGGTGATTTGTTCGAATGGAAGCGCTGCCACTTTTCCCGGACAGCTCTTTCCTGCTGCGAGACCTTTTCACCGAAAACGATCTCGTTCACAAAGTGCTCGCAGTTATTGTGGATGATGTTATAGCCGACCTCGCCGATACGCGCTCTGGCTTCGGCAACTGTCTTCTCGGGGCTTTTGCGCCGGCGCTTTTCCGCAAAGCTCAATTGAGCTGCCGCAACGAGATTACCGCAGGAAAATGTATCGATATTCGTGGCAAGCACTTTAATCTTCTGCGGTTCTTTCAGGTTTTCCGCTGTAGGAGGGAGTCCGAACGCGATGACCTCATCCTCGCTGACAAAGATCCCGTAATGGTATACGGAACCGATCTTTACGCGAATGATATCGCCGAAGCGGCAGGGCTCATATATCCATTTCATTTGAGCTGCGCCTCGATGTAATCGATGACGGCGCCGATCGTCGGAAAGTCGTTCATCGAAACGTCGCCGAAAACAAAGCCGAAGCTCTCTTCGATCGCGATGACCATATACAGTACAGAAACAGACGTAAAGCCGAGATCGGCAACGAGCTTGGTGTTCTCATCGCTTTTTTCGATCATTTCACGGTTTTTCGGATCGGCAAAAAGCAGAATCTCTTTCAGCTTTTCAAAAATCTCAGTTCTCGTCAGCATTTTTTATACCTCTTGATCTTCATACTGGGCGTGCGCTCAAAGTCGGAATCACGAACGATGATGCGCGACACCCGCTGTTCGGTGGGCAGGGTATCATTGATCTTTTCCAGTTCTCCGGTGATCACAGCTGCCGCATCCGCATCACCGAGCTTCGCGACCTCGGGTGCGCGCGGAACGACCTCCAGCGCCAGAAAATGACTGCCGTCCTCGGAAACATCCTCATAGACCTGCGCGTCCTGAATGAGATCGAGCGCCAGAAAGCGGACCTCCAGCTCAGCGGGAGAGATGTTCTCGCCGGTAGGCAGAACGATGATCTCCTTGATCCTGCCGGTGATATAAAGGAAACCGTCCTCGTCAAAGCGAACCAGATCGCCGGTGCGGAAGTAGCCATCTTCATCATAGACGCCATCTTCTTCCTCACCGATATAACAGATCATCATGTTCTTGCCCTTGATGCGGAGCTCGCCGTCAACAACCTTAACCTCCTGATTCGGATATAGCAGTCCGACAGACTCGGGCTTTTTGTCATTTTCGGGATTTCCGGAAACCAGATTGGCGCTTTCGGTCAGACCGTAGCCGGGAAAAAGCGTGATACCGAATACCTTTTTATACTCATGGATCAGATACGGCGGCACCGCCGCAGCGCCGCAAATAATGGCTTTCAGCGAATCGCCGAGCATGTTTTTGCCGAATTTTTTGGAGAGATTCAGCGCCATTTCCGCGAGCGCAGGAACAGCTACCAGAATCGTCGGACGGAACACAGCGATATCGCGGAACATATCTTTATTGTTGCGGCAGATATACAAAGCAGAGCCGGTATACAGAGAGGTCATCAGATTGCGGATCAGACCGAACACATGCGTCAGCGGCAGGATCAGCAGATAGCGCTGAGAGAATACATCCCGATAACCGTAGCAGCCGTTGACGGTGCCCTGCATCACAGCGCCGTTAGAAAGCAGCGCTCCCTTGCTCTTGCCGGTAGTACCGCCCGTAAACATGATCACGCAGGGATCGTCGGCTGCGGGATACACGGCATCTGTGATTTCATCACACACGGCATCGGACAAAACAATCGGGACGTCGGGGCGCTTTGCCGCCAAAATCTCTGTATTTTCTACTAAAGAAGGATGGCAGATCAGCTTGCTGATACCGAACTTCATCACACAGCCGAAAACCGTCATTTTGTCGAGTTGAGGCGGAAGGATCACCGCGGTACAGCCGAGGGTGACGACCGCCAGATAAGCGCGGACAAAATCATAGGAATTCGGGCAGTAGACGCCTATGCGCGGCTTTTCACCGTCACAGCGTATCAGCGAGCGAAATCGGCTGACGTCAGCGTCGATTGCGGCATATGTATGATCCTTCCCGTTATCCGATATTGCGACCGCTTCGGGATAATTCTGCACCGAATGACGCCACATCTCGGAAACGCTGTCCATCTCCACGATGCGGTCAAACTGTTCGGGATCGGTATAGGGTCTGAAAACTTCTTTGGTTGTCATCATTGCATTCATCCTCCGTGTCATCGGGAGCGTCGCCCGAAGGCGATCTCCTTGAGTTCATTTTCTTTTTGAAATAGCTTTTCTGTGACATTTTCGATATCCGTCATCGTCGGACGGGAACCGAACAGTTGATTGACGTCGATCGCTTCGCCGACAACAACCTTCAAGCGGCTGCTGCGGGGTTTATGTTCCTTGACATAAATCGGAACGATCGGCACCTTTGCGCGCATCGCCATCAGCACCATGCCGCTTTTAAAGCTGCGCATTTCGCCGGAGCCGTCGTTGACGTGACCCTCGGGAAACATCGACACCAGCTCGCCGGCAGTCAAATGGTCGTTGATCTCTTTCATCGTATTGAAACCGATGTTGTCGATATCGATCGGGATACATAATACGTGCTCTAAAAACCAGCGCGCCTTGGTATTGTAAAACTCCTGATTGCAGACGATATGATGACGTCGGTACCACAGGGCGATCATGATATAGATCGGGTCAAAAAAACAGTTGTGATTGGAAATCAGTAATGCGCCGCCGCGAATCCTTTGCCGAGCGGCTCTGTTCTCATACACTATTTGGGGACGGTACCAGATGTACGTCGGCAGCGCGCCTGTTATCCTGACAAAATCGACAAACAGATATTTCAGGGAAAACAGCTTCGCCTTATTCTTTGGTTCTTTCATGCAGCATTTGTCCTAAGGAAATGATTTTTTCCCGCATGACGCGGTTGAGCTTTTCGATATTCTCTTTATCGGAAAGAGAGGGATCGGCGACCTGTGAAGGAATGATCGGCATTCCGATCATCACGCGGGCTCGTTTTTTCAAATTGAAATACGATCCGTTCGTAAACATCGGGATGATGGTCGTGTCGGTAGTCAGCGCCAGATATGCAGCGCCCGACTTGAACGGAAGCGGCCGCTCTTCGCCCTTGAGCGGTATCCTGCCCTCGGGGCAGATACCCACGACGCCTCCTTTATCAAGGATTCGTTCGCTCTTCGCCATATAGCCGTAATCATGCGTCGTGCGGTCGACAAAGATCCCGCCGAGCATCCGCAGCAGCACGCCCAGCACAGGCTTGTTCATCACAAGCTCCGACATCTGAAAGCGCAGTGTGCGTGTCCAAAATACAAATATCGTGACAGGGTAATCGAAAACAGATGTATGGTTGGAGATCAAGATTGCCTTGCCTCGAATACGGCGATTTTGAAGCGATTTGTCTTCATAATATATTTTTGTGCGGAAGCATACAAGCTGGATGAGCCAGCCGGTGACCTTCGCAAACCAGTTGAAGAAACAATAAAACATAATGAATCGAAATCTATAGCCTTTCGGATAAGAATGCGTGGAAAGCAGCGACGGTCGAGAGCGACGAACTCTGCTCCACGGGGATCTTGACCGAAAACTCGCCCTCAAGCGCGGAGATCATTCCGAAATAGTCGAGCGACGATCCGCCCAGATCGAGGAAGAAATCAGCTTTGTCGGAGATATCCCCCGTTTTGAGACTCAGCGCGGCGGCAAAGAATTCTCTGATGCGCTGTGCGAGCTCATCCTGCAAGCCTTCATCGGCGCCGATCGGATGAATCTCTGTAAAGCGGTTGTCCTCCAGCTGCTGACGCAGCCGGATACGGTTAAGCTTATACTCGTCGTCGACGATCAGTCTGTCGCTGACGTATAGCAGCTTTCGTATTTCAGAACTCAGATGCATTTCTTCGAGCTTTTTCTTGACGGCACGATCCAGCGCTTCAAGCTTTTCGGCTGAGATATAGCGATTGACAGAAAGAACCAGCGTCGGTACGACCTGAGAGCCTTCGCGCGCGCCGATCAGACACACCTCGTTGACATTCTCCAGCTTCAGCGCGGGTTCGATCAGATTCGGATTGAGGTTTTCACCCGAATAGCCGATGACCAGATCGTCTTTTCTGCCGAGTATCTTATAATGACCGTTCTCGCAGACTGCCAGATCGTGGGTCTGAAAGAAGCCGGTATTGATAATCCTGCGCTCACCGTCCTCGATGATATAGCGGGCGATCGCCCTGCCCTTGACCTCCAGCTCGCCGTCAGCGTTGATGCGGTATTCCATACCGTCCATCGGCTTGCCGATGAAGCAGGCATTGAGGATGCTCGGCTTTTTGGAGAGCTCGACCGAGGTGATGCCGATCTCACTCATTCCGTAGCCGTCGGCGATATGGTAGCCGATACCGTTGAAAAAGCGCATCGCGTCTGTGGAGATCGAGGATCCGCCTGTGATCATGAACCGGATGCTGTCGCCGAAGAGGTTTTCGCGCACCTCTCTGAACGCGAGCTTCGAGAACAATTCACCTAAGACGGAATCGCCGAGCTTATATCTAAGCTCCATCGCCTTTTTGAACTTGCGCTCCGTCTCCTCACCGCGCAGACGAATGGTTTTCATCGCCTGCTCGTATACTGTTTCCCAGAACAGCGGTACGGCAAAGATGTGTGTGACATGATGACGGCGCACGGTACCGGTGATGGTATCGGGCATCAGGTCCTTCAGCTCGACAAAGGTTCGCGAAAAGAAAGAAAACCAGATATAAACAGCCACCAAACCGAAAGCGTGATAAAAAGGCAGGAAGGTCAGCAGCTTGAGCCGATCCTGATAATGACGCTTGATCAGATCGCATTCGCGGATAATACCGTAGCTGCCCTTGATCTGATAGAAAAGCTCCTGTGCAGAATATGCGCAGAGCTTGACATGACGAGAGGTGCCGGAGGTCATGACCAATATCTCTTCGCCGAAAACATCAGGCTTCATACGGCTGTCGATATATCGGATATCACTGTTCATGACAGTTTTGACTGAATAGGTCCGTTTGTCGGAAACGACCGCTTTACATTGACTGTCGCGGATCGCTCCCTCGACCATCTCCTGCGACAAACGCAGATTGATCAACAGCGGCGTAAAGCCGCACAGGAGAATCGCCCAGAAGTTCTCGATCCAGTCGAGCGAGTTCTCCATCGACAGACCGACGACGGAACCCGAAGGAATGTCAGAAAGCAGCTTCTGCAGCGAAAGGGATCTGGACAGTATCCGATCCTCTACCTCGCCGTAGGTAAAGGTTTCGATCCGATATCCGCGGCTGCGCTCATACATGATATTGTCTTTTTCCTGAAACATCAGTGAAAAAAGCACAGACATCGTCAGACCGCGCGATTCAAACTCGCGCAGCTTGGACTCTACATAATCCTTGATGCTCTTATATTTTCCGAGACCGATGTCGCCCATATGCAATCGTGAACGGCGTTTTTCGAAAAAGCCGAAACTCTCCTTTATAGCATTAACAAGATGTATCTTACCACAATTACCGCTAAAAAGCAAGGAAATTTGACATGACTTTACGATGACATATTATGGTTAACTATACTATTTTATATGAAGAATGATTCCGATATAATCGGTTGAGATTGCCGCAGCCCTAAAAAGGGCTGCGCAATGACTAATACTAATAAGAAGCCGCGTACAATCATCCTCGACTGTACGCGGTTTACTAGTTATCAAAACACTTTACTGTCAATCGTCCTTGAACAGCTTCACGATGCCGATAACAAGAGCAACTGCCGATACCGCAGCAGCGGCGGTAAGCCCTGCTGTCTTTCTGACAAAAGGTACGTTATAATCCAATTCGGCATAGGAGGGGTTGATCATGTAGCGCAGCAGCGGAAACAGCAGTTTTCTCTGTTCGGACAACACATCATCGTACATTTCCGGTTCGGCGGATATCACCATCGTTGAACGGCGGTCGGCATCATAAGGGAGCCATGCAAGCCCCTCCGCAGAAGGGTCGCCGGTACGGGCGAAGTTCGCCCACATCGTCATCACGGTACGGGACAGCTCTTCACTGCCGCGCTCGCCGGTGAAGATGGTCTCATCCAGATTGCCGAAAACATAGGCAAGCTCCACCGCGTGACAGGCGCCGCGGTATTTTACCGATGAAGGCTGGGTCCAATAGTACATAAAGACCTTTCCCCCGTTCTGCACGTGACTCTGCGCCTGTTTGATTGCCGGCAGACGGAACATCATTTCATCGTAAAACTCCGACATGCGCCAGATGCTGTGACCCGAAAGGCTGCTCATAAAGCTTTTGACGCGCTTTCGATCGGTGAGGGTGAGTGTTTTTAAATCATTTTCATATTTGACGGGAATACTGAAACGGTAGGGTACGATGCCGCCGATCTCCCCCACCCAGTAGTTTGCTTCGTCGCTGTTGGTACCGATGAGGATATCGATATCCGATGTGGCGCCGATCTCATAAGGACGATAGGGATCAAGAGGGATCAGCATGCCGTCACGCTGCGGGAAGTTATTGTAATAATTCAGCTTTTTATTCAGCCGCTTCAGATCATCCTCCGACAGCGCCGTCAGCTCGTCCATCGTTTTGAGTCCGCTTTCACGCATCAGACGCTTGGTGAACGCTTTGCACTGCTCTTTTGAAAACGTCAGCGCGACCGAACCGCTTTCTGCTATCACGCGCCGGAACAAGCCCTTCGCCTCGCCGATAATCGGAAACAGAGAAACACTGCCGCCGCCCGCCGATTCGCCGCATATGGTAACGTTGTCGGGATCTCCGCCGAATGCCGCTATATTCTTTTGAACCCAGCGTAATGCTTCGATCTGGTCGAGCAATCCGAGATTAGGCGCGTCCGGATAAAATTCGCCGCCCTTAAGATAGGATAGATCGACAAAGCCCATCAGCCCCGTGCGATAACCGACGGTAACCAGAACGATATCGGGATTATGCCGCACAAAATTCGCGCCGTCATACAGCGGATCGGCGGTACCGCCCCAGCCGTATGCACCGCCGTGCAGAAAGACGATAACGGGCTTATCGGTTTCAGAGCAGCTTTTATTGAGCCATATATTGAGATACAGACAGTCCTCACCCTGCGGATAATAGGACGCCTGCTCAGTCTCCCACTCGGTCTGGATCGGGCTTTTACCGTTGTAATAAGCTTCATATACGCCGGAGTCGGTGTCAACGGGAACGGGACGCTTCCAGCGGCGCTCGCCGACAGGCGGCTTGGCGTAAGGGATTCCGCGAAACGCGAGGATGTCGCCGGTTGTCTTGCCTACAAATGTGCCGTTGCGGCATACTGCGGCAGAAGACGACAGCACCTCTCCTTCGAGCGGCAGGTTGATGCCGTATGACGCGCGAATCAATTCGCTTTTTTTCAGTTCAGCCATTACCTTTTTCTCCCGGGAATCGTCCCTTATTCAACGGTCAGGATATCCGAAAAGCCTGTCACCTCGAAGATTTCCTTCACGATCTCGTTGGCGTTCAGAATCTTCATGGAGCCGCAAACATTCATTCTCTTCTGCAAGGATAAAAGAAGTCTGAGACCGGCGGATGAAATATAGTCGAGTTCAGCAAAATCCAGCGTCAGCTCCGTGATATTTTCCAAGCCGTTCATCAATTCCTTTTCCGCATCGGGAGTAGTATTGGTATCCAAACGGCCTTCGATTTTGACCAGCAGCTTTGAACCTTCAGATTTTTTATTGATTGTCATCATAAAAACTCCTTCAATAGTTTTATTATCTTTTCAATTATATCATAAACAAAAACAAAAATCACTACTTTTTTTCAAGAAATCGATTCATTCGAAAAAACAATGCACGATTGCAAATCGACAGACTGTATGTTACAATAGGAATGATAAAAACCTGATACGGATAAAGAAGTATTTTCACGGGGGATGTACTATGACGATCGTAATCATTCTTTTTCTCTCCGCAGTTATTCTGTTCTTTTTCGCCGGACTGTACACCGCGTATCATAAGGTGTTCTATTCGCCAACAAAGGATATGTCCGAAACGGAGAGTCCTCCGTCGATTTCCAATCATCCTTTCAGCGACGCGGCTCGTCAAAAAACCGAGGAGCTCAGCAGAATTCCCTGCGAATATGTCAGAACACGCTCCTATGACGGGCTGAAGCTCAGCGCGAGATACTATCAGGGAAAGAGCAGCAAGCCGCTTTGTATTTGTTTTCACGGATACCGCGGTTCGGCAATCCGCGACTTTTCGGGGATCGGTCTGTTTTTGATACGTGAAGGATACAGCGTCCTGCTCGTCGATCAAAGAGCACACTGGCGCTCCCAAGGACATACCATCACCTTCGGAATCAAAGAACGCTATGATGCTTTGTCATGGATCAGATATGCCGACAGACGGTTCGGAAAGGAAACGTCCATATATCTCTTCGGCATCTCGCTCGGCGGGGGCACTGTGCTGATGGCATCGGGACAGGAGCTGCCGAAAAACGTTAAGGGTATCGTCGCCGACTGTCCGTTTAACTCCCCTAAGGACATCATCCGGCATGTTTGCCGCAAGATCAATCTGAATCCCGATTTATGCTGGCCTATAGTTTGGCTTTCGGGGCTGATTTACGGACGATTCAATATCAGCGCGACTACCGCCGCTCAGGAAGCAAAAAATACAAAGGTGCCGATACTGATCATCCACGGCGAAGGCGATGATTTTGTGCCGCCTGAGATGAGCAATGAGGTCGCTGTTTCCAATCCTTCTATGATCGAAAGACGCACTTTTCCCGAAGCGGGTCACGGCTTGTGCTATTATTACTATCCCGATCGATACGAAGACGTCATAAGGCAATTCATCACAAATACCTCAGCCCTGTGATAACGAAATGATACAATGATGAAATACCACCCCGCTTCTTCAGCGCGAGGTGAAGCCGACAAAATGAAAACGTGAAGAAAAGAATCACTGCACCGGATCGTGTGAGCATAATCCGGTGCAGTGTTTTTCAGGGCAGCAAGCCTGTGCCGCGTCATCTTTTGATAGCCACTCAACACTGTTGTAACTGTTCTCATACAACATTCTTTAGCGCTCTGTCAAGTATGCCGTTCATCGCGGCGATGGCGATTCCATAGTTGACCATGGGCACACCTGCAGCATTTGCCGCCTGCTGACGGTACTGCATTTCCTTTTCGTTAAGCATACAACCGCCGCAGTGGACAATCACCTTGTACGGCGACAGATCATCAGGAAAGGAGCCGCCGGAGGTAAAGGAAAAGTCAGGCTCTGAGCCGCAGTACGCTCTGATCCACGCAGGCAGCTTGACTGTACCGATATCGCCGCACTGACGGTGGTGGGTACAGCCCTCGCTGATGAGCACCTTATCGCCGTTTTGCAGGGTTTTCAGCATATCAGCGCCTTGGATCAGGTGATCCAGATTGCCCTTGTAGCGGGCAAAGAGGATGGAGAACGAGGTCATGGGGACGTCCTCGGGGGTATCCGCCGCGACCTTTTTGAACGCCTGCGAGTCGGTGATGACCAGCGCGGGGGGATCTTTCAGCTTTGATATAGTCGCTTTCAGCTCGATGTCCTGACAGCACAGCACGGTGCAGTGATGATCTAAAAGCTCACGCAGCACCTGCTGCTGGGGCAGGATGATGCGTCCCTTGGGCGCGGACTCGTCGATCGGGATGACCAATATGACCGTATCTCCCGTGTTGACAAGGTCGGCGACAATGCGCTTCTCTTTTGTATCGGAGCGGATGATATGGGCAAGCCTCTCCTTGAGCTCCCCTATTCCCTCTCCTGTCAGCGCGCTGACACACGCGGTGTGTTCATCCCCCTGCGGGGGTTGTTCAGTGAGATCGATCTTATTCATCGCGATCAGATACGGCAGCTTTCTTGACTCAAACTCCGAGAGAAGCGCGCTGTCTGCTTCGGTCAAACCTACTGTCGCGTCTACAACCAGCACGGCGATATCGGTTTTGCGGAGCACCTCGCGGGTCCGTTCGACGCGCAGCTCTCCCAAGGCGCCTTCGTCGTCAAAGCCGGGAGTGTCAATGATCACAACGGGACCCAGCGGCAAAAGCTCCATCGCTTTTTTAACGGGATCGGTAGTGGTGCCGAGGGTTTCGGAGACCACGGATACTCTCTGGTTGGTAACAGCGTTGACCACGCTCGATTTGCCCGCGTTGCGGCGTCCGAAAAAGGCGATATGCGGACGCAGCGCGGAAACGGTAGAATTGAGGGACATGGTTTTTCCTCCGAAAAATAGAATCGAACAGATAACCGTGAAGGGAAACGCTTCGCGTTTTTGATTCATATATCAAATGACCAAACGAAGTGAGATGCCAAAACTGTTATCTATTATCTGTTATCTATTATCTTTTAAAATCTGAAATCTCTCCTGTTCGAGCTCTTGATATCCTCGATGTTCTGCGCGGCGATAGCGCGCACCTTATCCTTGGGGATGCGCTTCAGCTCCTTCGCGATCATATCGAAGCCAATCGCCTTGGTCTCGGGCGACGCGTAGTCCACCAGATACTCCGCGAGCGTCATCAGCGCGTTCGGATGGCAGCAGTTGAGGATCTGACCGCTCTTGCACAGTGACATGAAGCGGTCGCCGGTCCTGCCCTCGCGATAGCAGGCGGTACAGAAGGACGGAATGTGACCGCTCTTCATCAGCCACGCGACGACTTCGTCAAGCGTACGCTGGTCACTGACGTTGAACTGCTCGGTATCATGCGGACGCTCCGCTTCGGCATAGCCGCCGACAGAGGTGCGGGAGCCGCCCGATACCTGAGAGACGCCCAGCCGCAGGAGCTTTGAACGAACCTCTTCACTCTCACGGGTCGAGATGATCATACCGGTATAGGGCACTGCCAGTCGGATGCAGGCGGTGATTTTTTCAAAGGTCTCGTCGTCAATGCCGCCGTCGAACTCATCGGGGTCGATATCATCGGCGCGCTTGACGCGGGGCACGGAGATCGTATGCGGACCCACGCCGTGGACAGCCTCCAGATGCTCGGCGTGCATGATCAGACCCGCAAACTCATATTTGTACAGCTCCAGTCCGAACAGAACGCCTAAGCCGACGTCGTCGATACCGCCTTCCATCGCGCGGTCCATCGCCTCGGTATGATAATCGTAATTATGCTTGGGTCCTGTGGGATGGAGCTTTAAGTAGCTCTCCTTATGATAGGTTTCCTGAAACAGGATATAGGTGCCGATACCCGCGTCCTTGAGCTTGCGATAATTCTCAACGGTGGTCGCAGCGATATTGACGTTGACGCGGCGGATGGCGCCGTTCTTATGCTTGATGCTGTAGATGGTGTCGATGCATTCGAGGATATACTCGATAGGGTTCATCACGGGATCCTCACCGCTTTCGATGGCAAGGCGCTTATGTCCCATATCCTGCAGAGCGATGACCTCAGCTTTGACCTCCTCCTGCGTCAGCTTTTTGCGCGGGATGGTCTTGTTCTTGAGGTGATAGGGGCAGTACAGGCAGCCGTTGACACAGTAGTTGCTCAGGTACAGCGGCGCGAAGATGACGATCCGGTTGCCGTAAAAGGCGAGCTTGATCTCCTCGGCGATCTCATAGATGCGCTTGGTGACCTCAGGGTCGTCGCAGGCGAGCAGGACGGACGCCTCGCGGTGACTGAGCCCGTTGCAGCGGCAGCCGCCGGCGGTCGGGATGGGACGCGCCTTCTCAAGGATCTCGTTGATCAGCGTCATGTTGTTCTTGTTTTTCTCGGCATACGCCAGTGTTTCACGAATCTCTTCGTCGTTGATAAATTCTTCCGCGTGTAATGAAGCGGGGTTGTAGATAGCCATGGTATGTTTTCCTCCATAAAGCATTTGATATATCAGGGTATTATTCTCACAATAAACAGTGATAAGTGGTTAGTGACTAGTGAATAGTTAAATCAGGAGGGCTTCGCCCTCACCCGATTTCCAATTCCTCATTCCTAACTCCTCATTAAATCGAAGCGTAAGCAGTTTTTACAGACACGCCCGGCAGAGAGCCGATGCGTCCGCTCAAGGCGGCGATCTTGTCCTGCGGCGCGTCGACCGCTACGCTGATCAGCCGCACGCCGCGCTCCTTATATGGAACGCCCATACGCCCGATGACATATTCCGAAAAGCTTGACAGCAATTCGTTTAATTCCGTTGTAGAATTATCATCCTCCACGATGATGCTGATCACAGCTACTCTGGTATCCAAAACGATTCTTTCCTCCTTCCGCGAAGGAGCCGCGCGGAGCGCTTCTTCTTCGTATTGGTATTTGTATTTTTCTTCGTCTTCGTATTTGTCTTCATCTTTGTCTTTGTCTTTGTCTTCGTCTTTGTATTGGCACGAAACGCATGCTTGAGCATGCAAACGCATGCTTGAGCACAAAACCGAAAAGTTGCATAGTTTTGCTTCAAGCGTTACATAGTTTTGCTCCTGTTAAAAGAGAAAACCGCGCACAAAGGCGCGGCAGATACAATCATCCCGTTAAAAGAGAACGCGTATTGTCAGCGCCTTTCAGTCAGGAACCGATCCTTTGTGTCAGGTCATCTGTATAGCTTCAGTGTATCACAGTCAGAACGGGAAGTCAATAACGGAAATGCGGTTTTACACGTGAATCTAATTTAGTAATCTTATTGTAACTTATAAAGGAGCAGTTACAGTCCTCCCTGCGTAAGGGAGGGTGGTGCGAAGCACCGGGAGGGTCGACATGGCAGGAACGAATAGAAATCATCTGACATGATTCGATTCTGCCGGGGCGACCCCTCTGTATCTTTCCTTACGCAGGGGAGACTTTACGTTTCTTTTGAATTATTAATACTGCTTTGTTATATGTGTTACATTTCTTTTTCAGGATCAGATTGACGTGTGCGGTTTTATCAGTTGTGATTGCCACAGCCCCGAAAACGCGTTTTCGGGCTTCGCAATGACTATCGGTAAAAGAAAACCGGCACGCCGGACGCGCGCGTTATTATTGACTTTTTCCGACAAGTTCAGTATAATCCGAATAGAAGGTTCATATACATGGAAGTATCAGCATATTCCGATGTATCATTGTGACAGTTAACGGAGAAAAAGATGAACGAACTGGACAGACCGCGCATCTTCAAATATGATACGGTGAAGCTGCTTGTCGTCACACTGGTGGTGGTCGGCAGCTTCGCGGAGGAGTTCACTGACCGCAGCGATATGTTCCGCTCGTGGTTTATTTTCGTCAACTCCTTTACGGCTCCGCTGTACATTTTTCTCAGCGGTCTGTTCCACAAGGAATTCCATAAGGATCAGCGCCCCGATTTGCACAAGATCAGCTGTTATCTGATACTCGGATACATCCTGAAGCTCGCCATCTTTCTGCTGCGGCGGTGGAACGGCGAGGACGTCGGACTGGATATGTTCGGCGGCGCTACTATCGAATGGTACTTCTTTGTGATCGTAATGTTTACCGTCACGCTGTATCTGCTCAGGGGTGTTCACCGCTATATCGTGCTGATCGGTTCGGTGATATTGGGCGTCGCTGCGGGCTTTCTGCCACTGGGCGACGAGTTTTACCTCATGCGCTACTTTGTGTTCCTGCCGTTCTACGCGGCGGGGTACTACCTGACGCCTGCCAGAGTGCGCAAATTCTCGCACAAGGTCAACGTCAAATTAGCGGGTGCGGCGTTCCTGCTCGTCTACTTTGTACTGTGCTTTCGGGAAAGAGAGATTATCTATCCCCTGCGCATGCTGTTCACGGGGCGCAATCCCTACAGCATCGTCCCGATCGAGGGCTGCACCTTCTATCACCGCATGCTGTGCTACGGTATTTCCGCGGTCATGATCATCTCGGTGATCGCCTGCATCCCCAACCGCAAGGTGCCCATCCTCACACACATGGGCCGCAACACGCTGGGCGTGCTGTTCTGGCATTATCCGCTGGTGCTGCTGCTGTGGCACGTCGGCGCATTCGATCTGCTGCTGCCGCTGGGCGATCCGCTGTGGAAGTTCACGGTCATCACGATCGCGGTCATCGCCGCCTTTTTGCTGGCACTGAGGGTCTTCAGCCTGCCGCTGAACAAACTGCAGGCTTTGATCAACAAGCTGCCGCTAATCCCCTGTATCGTGATGGACTGCCTGATACTGGCGGCGGCGGTCGCGGTCAATATTCTGGTACCGTATTAGAAAACGAAACACTGACTAATCACATGTCATTGCGAGGGCTTTAGCCCGTGGTAATCCCACAAAGCGATCATCCTACGTTTCTTCTCATCCTTGTGGGATTCCCACGGCTCACATAGTGAGCCTCGGAATGACAAAAATTTATAAATCTATTTAAAATATTTTTGAAATACCTGTTGACAAATCGAATGGTGGGTATTATAATACGGACAAATAGCTATTTAAAAACTTTTTGAAATAGAGGTGAGGTTATGTCATTGGGTAAAACCTTGAAGACCCTGTCCGACCCACAGCGCAGAGATATCCTGACGCTGATCAAGAAGAATTACCGCATGTCTGCGGGTGAGATCGCCGAAGCGCTGGGCATTTCACCGCAGAAGCTGAGCTATCACCTGAAGCTGCTCAAGGAGAGCGATCTGCTGATAGAAAGCAAGGAAAAGAACTTTGTCTACTATGAGCTCAACGCTTCATTATTTGACGAACTGATCCTGTGGCTCAAGCAATTTTAGGCACGTGTGCCTATTTCTTTCTCATAAACTCAAACAAATTTTATTCTTTCAGATAATGTTAATAGGAGGTATTGTATTATTATGAAAAGATTCAAGCAAATCTTGATATTTCTCGCGGCAGTATTGCCCGTCGTCTACACATCCATCGCCGTATTCTTCTTCCTGCCCGACACCGTGGCGGCACATTTCGGCGCTGACGGAACACCCAATCGCTACGGCTCCAAGTATGAAGCCTTTCTCCTTCCGGCATTCTGTCTGGTCGTTTATCTTGTATATGTATGCATCAGAAAATTCGCATTGCGTTCCTCTACCGACGAAAACAGCCGCACCGAGCGGAACTTCGATATCATCGACACTGTTCTCCTGTCGATGCTTGTCCTATACAACGCGCTGTGCGTGATGGTGCTGTTCCTGATGAAAAATCCCGAAATGATGAAGAATACGGAAAACGTCATCTTCCCCATCATCGCGACGATCATCGGGATCATGTTCATCGTCATCGGCAACATCATGCCGAAAACAAAGCCAAATTCCTTTGTCGGCATGCGTCTGAGCTGGAGCATGGATACCGACGAGCACTGGTACATCGCCAACCGCGCCGGCGGGATTGCGATGGTGCTGTCAGGCGTCGTGACCGTTATATGCGGTCTGGTATTCCGCAGCAGCGCCTACCTTTTCGGCATGATTATTTCGTTGATTGTATCTTTAACGGTTGCAACTATTTATTCTTATGTTATAATTAAGAAGAAATAATGTAATCGGAGACAAATTCATGAACATCTATCGCATCGCTGAAATGAATATCGCCGTACAGGCGCGCTATGAAGAAACTTATCGTTATATGCAGGATTATCTGACCGACAGCGAGGAATATGAGCTGTACATCGAGCCGACGGAGGAAATGATACGTCATGAGCTGGAGCTGGGCGAAGAGATCCACGGTTATCAGAGCAGTATGTACATCTGCGAGTGTGTCGCCATCCTGCGCGTCATCTGCGATTACATCATCGACAGAGGTGGCTTCTTCCTGCACTGCTCGTGCCTGAGATTCAGGGATGAGGCGATCATCTTCACCGCGCCTTCGGGCACAGGCAAGAGCACCCACGCGTCCCTGTGGCGCAAGCACTTCGGGGATGAAGTCGTGATGATCAACGACGACAAGCCGCTGGTGCGCGAAAAGGACGGCAGATTCGTCATCTACGGCTCGCCGTGGAACGGCAAGCACGGCATCGGCTGCAACACCTGTGCGCCCGTCAGAGCGATCGTCTTCCTCTCGCAGGCGCCCGAGAACAAAGCAAAAGCCGTCACGCCGATCGAAGCGCTGACGCTGATCCTGCAGCAAACCGTTCTCCCCTCCGACAAAGCGCAGCTGTCAAAGCTGCTCGATATGCTCGGCAGACTGGTGGAGACCGTCCCGATGTATCGGCTGGGATGTACCATATCCGACGAGGCGGTCACGACGATATATGAGAAGATATATGGATAATAAAAACGAATACAAGATAAGAAAGCAAATTCGGATGCCGGAGTATGATTACAACTCAAATGGGGCGTATTTTATCACGATATGTACCAAGAACAGGAAACCGTTATTATCTAAGATTTCCGTAGGGACGACCATCGGTCGTCCGCCTGATGTCATATTGACAAAATACGGACGTATCACAGAGGACGCCATCCGTAACATTGAAATTGTATCTCCATCGGTTCATATAGACAACTTCGTCATCATGCCCAACCATATTCATCTTTTGCTTTTTCTTTACTGCGACGACGGACGAGCAATGCTCGTCCCTACGATATCGCGTATTATCCAACAACTAAAAGGCACGATCTCAAAACGTATCGGTCATTCTGTTTGGCACCCGCGCTTTTATGATCGTGTTATCCGATCTGAACGCGACTACCGCGAAATATACCAATACATCGACAACAACCCTGCTCGCTGGGCGGAGGATAAATACTATATGATATGAAATCAAACAACCACCTGTCGGTACATCGGTACTGACAGGTGGTTTGCTATACTGCTAACAGCAAGATCATGTCCTCACTATACTGTTTTATTGATCAAGAAAAAGGCACACGTGTCCTTATTTTGTCATGAACAGGACGCCGAGGGTATTGGGTCCGCAATGGCTGGAGATCGTGCAGGACGCGCGGGTGATGTGGATCTCCTTGAAGATATTCTTCGCCTTCAGCGCCGCGTACACCGCGTCGACATATTCCTTATTGGCGCCGGCATGGGTGATGAATACACGGTCGGTGTCGATGTTGTCATACTTATTGAGGGTATCCTCCATATACTGGAGCAGCACCTTATCATACTTGCCGCGGTACTTCTTGCCGACGCCCATCGAACCGCCGTCATCGTTATGTACCTCGATCGAGGGCTTGAGGCTTAAAAGGTTCGCCCCCAGCATGGCGATCGCGGAGCATCTGCCGCCCGCGTGCATGAAATCGAGACGGTCAAGCACGAACGAGGCATGCGCCTGCGGCACCATAGCGGTGACCTTCTCGGCAATCTCCTTTGCGCTCAGTCCTTCATCACGCAGCTCGCAAGCCTTGATGACCAGCAGACCCGAACCGGAGCTGAGGTTCTGGGTGTCGACAGAAAAGACTCTGCCGGGGAATTCCTGAGAGGCAAGAACGCTGCTCTGATGGGTGACGCTCAGCTTGGAGCCGAGGCTCAGATGCACCACGTCATAGCCCTTATCGGTGAACTGCTTGAAAAAATCGGTGTATTCACCGACGCTGCCGGCTGTGGTGTGCGGCAGCTCCTTAGTCTTGTAGAAGATCTTGTACAGCTCCTCGGGCGTAATATTGACCCAATCCTCATAGCTTTTGCCGCCGATCACGATATGGAGCGGGATAGTAGTGACGCCGTAGCGCTGCTCCAGATCCCAGTTCAGATCGCAGGAGATATCCGATGTGATGATAACCTTGTTGCTCATGTTCTGCCTCCGGTGCGGTATTTCAACAAAATCCGCAAAATAAAGATTGTAAGTCCCGTGAAAGAATGATATACTTTAATCAAAGAAATCACGGATCGCTGTGCGGAACCGCAAATTCATTCTCCGCTAACTAATATATTATACACTATCTGCAAAAAAAATCAAGTGCGAGGTAATCATATGATAAAACGGTACGATTTTTCCCCTTTTATCCACACAGGAGCGGTCGTCAAAGAGCTGCCGGCAACCGAAGGGACTCCCCTGCCCTTTGCGCTTTTTGAACAGTCATTCACCTTGAAGATGGATAAAGAAACACGCGTGTTCGGTCTCGGAGAGACCGTGCGCGGCATCAACAAGCGCGGCTGGATCTATGAGAGCTTCTGCACCGACGAGCCCTTTCACACCGAGGACAAGCGCTCTGTCTACGGTGCGCATAACTTCATCCTCGTGGACGGTAAAGAACGCTTCGGCGCGTTCTTTGATCTTCCGGGCAGGATCACCTTTGACCTCGGCTATACCGACAGCGACAAGATCGTGATCACACCCGAGCGTTTTGCACTCGATCTGTATATCATCACGGGCGACAGCCTGAAGGAGATCGTCGGCGAATTCCGCTCCTTGATCGGCAAAAGCTATATCCCGCCGCTGTGGGCGTTCGGTTTCGGTCAGAGCCGCTGGGGCTACGCGTGTCAGAACGACATCGAAAGCTGCGCCGACAGCTATCAGCAAGCCGGCATCCCCATCGATATGATCTATCTGGATATCGACTACATGGACAGCTTCAAGGACTTTTCCGTCCACCCCGAGCGTTTTCCCGACCTCAAGGGCTTTGCACTAAAGATGAAAGACCGCGGGATACGTCTGATCCCGATCATCGACGCAGCCGTCAAAAAGGAAAAAGGCTATGCCGTTTACGACGAGGGGCTTGAAAAGGGATATTTCTGCAAGGATGAGAACGGTAATGACTATGTCGTCGGCGTATGGCCGGGCAAAAGCGTCCTGCCTGACTTTCTCAATTCCGAAGCGTCACGCTGGTTCGGCATGCAGTATAAAGCCCTGACCGATCTCGGTATCGAGGGCTTCTGGAACGATATGAACGAGCCCGCTCTGTTCTACAGCGAAAAGGGTCTTGATCACGCGATCCATTCCGTCCAAGAAATGGACGGCTCGCGTCTTGACGCGCTGAGCTTTTTCGGCGCGAGAGATACCTTTGCGCGTCTGCAAAACGCGCCGGATGACTACAAAAGCTTTTACCACAATACGCCCGAGGGACGGTTCAGGCACTATGACGTCCATAACCTGTACGGCTGCAAGATGACGCAGAGTGCCTATGAAGCGCTGTGTGAGCTGAGGGATGAGCCGCCGCTGCTATTCTCGCGTGCGTCGTACATCGGCGCGCACCGGTACGGCGGCGTATGGACGGGCGACAATCACGCATGGTGGAGCCATATTCTGCAGAGCCTGCAGCAAATGCCCGGGCTGAATATGTGCGGCTTTCTGTACAGCGGCAGCGATATCGGCGGCTTCAACGGCAACTGTACGCGCGATCTGCTGATCCGCTGGATGAGCTTCGCTGTGTTCACACCGCTGATGCGCGACCACTCCGCCTTCGGCACGCGCAGTCAGGAGGCGTTCGCGTTCGGCGATACCGAGGTGTTCCGCCATATTATTGGGCTGAGATACCGCCTGATCCCCTATCTGTATAGCGAGTTCCTCAAAGCGGTCGAAAATGACGCGATGTTCTTCCGTCCGCTTGTATTCGACTATGAGGATGACGAAACTGCCGCTCGGATCGAGGATCAGCTGATGGTCGGCGAGAGCGTAATGATTGCTCCGATCTATCGACAGAACGCGGATGCGCGGAATGTTTATCTGCCGGAGAAGATGACGCAGATACGCATGCACGGCGGGGGTATTTCCACAGTAGAATTATGCAAAGGCTGGCACTATGTTTCCGTTCCGCTCGGCGACGTCGTATTTTTCGCGAAGTCCCCTATCCCCCTCGCAAAGCCCGCGAGGAATACAAGCGAGCTGGATATGGAGGATGTGGAGTATATCGGATAGATTCACTGATCAACTGAATGAGCCCCCTCTGACGAGGGGGCGTGATAAACGTTTGCTTGATTTTTTACAGGATAATCTCACCGTCAACGGTACCCATCAAGCCTGCCGCGTTCGCTTCATCGGTATCGAGGTGAACAGCGGGGAAATACTTGGGCGATACGCGAACGATGCAGTCGTCAAAGATGACCTTTCTGCCGTTGTCGCCGACAGCGACCTTCACGATCTGCTTATCCTCAACACCGTACTCGGCGGCGCTTTCGGGAGTCATATGGATATGACGCTTCGCAACGATGACGCCGTGATCGATTTCGACCTCGCCCTCGGGTCCGCGCAGGATGCAGCCGGGGGTACCGGCAAGATCACCGGATTCGCGGATGACGCCGACAACGCCGAGCTTACGCGTCTCGGTCATGGAGATCTCCACCTGATCCTCGGGACGGAAGGGTCCTAAGATGGACATGGTGATCTCACCCTTGGGACCGACGACGGTCACCTTCTCTGCGCAGGCAAACTGACCGGGCTGAGAAAGATCCTTCTTGTTGGTCAGGGTCTTGCCCTCGCCGTAAAGGGTCGCGAAGGTCTCGGCAGTCACATGGAGATGGTGAGCGGAGGTCTCTACCATAATGGTTGTTTTCATAATCATTACCACCTAACATAATAGTATTCCATTTGGATACCACTATTTTACAACATCATCAACCAGATTTCAACATCTAACAGAAATAAAGGTGAATTAATTTGAGCACTTGGCAGGAAATTGAACACAAATGTCTGAATTGTCACAACTGTCGTCTTTGTGAAAGCAGGCATAACGTGGTATTCGGAGTAGGAAAACGGGATGCGCGCATCCTGTTCATCGGCGAGGGACCGGGCGAGCAGGAGGATATACAGGGCGAGCCGTTCGTCGGCAGAGCGGGACAATTATTGGATAAAATGCTCTATGCCGTTGATCTCGACCGTCACCGGAACGTCTACATCACCAACATCGTCAAATGCCGCCCGCCGCGCAACCGCGACCCTCAGGAGGACGAGCAGGACGCCTGCATCGGGTATCTCAGGGAGCAGACGCGGCTGATCCGCCCGAAGATCATCGTCACTCTCGGCAGGATCGCGGGCATGAAGCTGATCAAACCCGACCTGCGCATCACCCGCGAGCACGGCACGTTTATCGTGCGCAAGGGGATCTATATGATGCCGATGCTCCATCCGGCAGCGTTGCTGAGAAACCAAAGCCAGATGGAAGGAGCGTTCAATGACTTTTTAATTCTCAGAGAGAAAATAAAAGAGATTTGCCCGGAGGTGTATGACGGATAAACACCTCTTGCAGGAGAGCGGTTTGCAGCGTCATCGCTGCATCACAGACAAATTTTCAGCCAAAGTGAGTAACGCCTCCTCTGCGGGCTCTATCGATGCAAGCAGCGGGATATTTGACCCTTTTTATCGGTTGAGATTGCCGCGGGCGCATTTCAGATCGTCATTGCGAGGAGGAACATGGTTCAGACGCGGCAATCTCAACCTTATCTTTTGTGCCCCTCAAAATGACTAATAGAATTAATAAAAACCTCGTACTCTTGTTTTGAGCACGAGGTATCTTTATTTGGTGCTGTTGATCTGCCATTCTTTGATGTCCTTGACCTCGTTGTACATCCGCACGTAGCTGTCATGGCGGGATTGCGGGAGCACGCCGTCGCTGACGGCTTTCAATACCCGGCAGCCCTTCTCGCACACATGGTTGCAGGAATTGAACTGACAGGTACCGAAGTATTCGTCAAACTCCGGAAAGGCAAATTTCAGCTCATCCTTTCGGATCAGCTCAAAGCGTTCGATATCAACCGTGGAAAAGCCGGGTGTATCGGCGATATAACCGCCGTGCTTTTTGAACAGCTCAACGGTACGGGTCGTATGTCTGCCTCTGCCGAGCTTTTCACTGATCATGCCGGTCTGAAGCCCGAGCTCAGGGAACAAAGCATTGAGCAGCGAGCTTTTGCCGACTCCCGAATTGCCGCAGAACGCTGTCACCTTATCCTTTAATACAGCTTTGATATCCTCCAACCCCCGATTATCGACCGTCGAAAACTCAAAGGCGGGGATATTGACGCTGCGATAGATGTCAACAAGGTCATCGACCGGCGCCAGATCGCTTTTGGTAAATACAACGATCGGCGTGATGCCCTTATTCACCGCCGCAGCAGTCATTTTGTCGATCAGATAAAGATTGACGTCCGGCTCTTTGACGGAGCTGATGATCATCAGATTATCCAGATTGGCAAGCGCCGGACGCACCAAAGCGTTGCGGCGGTCTTGGATCCGGTCGATCGAACAGTAACCGTCCTCGGGGATCGTAATGTCAACAATATCTCCCACCAGCGGCGTCATACCGCGTTTTCTGAATACGCCGCGCGCTTTGCACTCATATACACTTTCGGCGGCTTCCACATAATAGAAGCCGCCTGTGATTTTCATAATGATACCTGTTGATTGTTTCATGCGTTATTCTTCCGAAGTCTCTTCAAGAGGCGCCTCAGTCTCCGGTTCTTCATAGGGAGCTTCCGTTTGAGGCGCTTCGGTAGCCGTATCCGTAAAGGTATACGAGTTCACCAATTCAACCGAATTGTTATCGTAGCTCACCTTATACTCCCGATACTTTTCGTCGTTCAGCAGGACAACAATATTCGCATCGTTCTTGACCTTAACGCTTACGGTATAGTAAGGACTGTAGGCGGGAATGACCGTTTTGCTGCTGTCGGTATCGATCGCGCCGTCAACCAAAACCGTCAGCTTGACGTCCGAGGTGACGTCAGACGGCAGATCAACCTCGATGTTTACGGTCTTTTCCTTATTCTCACCCTTGGAGCATACGACAACGATCTCATAGTCGGAAGGGATCTCACTGCCCTGAAGCGGATTCTGACGAACCACTTCATCCTTGCCCGCTTCGATATTTTCATCATATTCTACCTTATAAGAGGTAAAACCGGCTTCCTTCAGCTCAGCGACAGCCTCCTCAGCATTATAGCCCTTGATGGAAGGCATCTTGAGCATCGTTTTGGTGACGCCCTTTGAAACGAAAACATAAACGTTCGAGCCGATCTTGACGTCGGTACCGACCGGAGGATATACCGCGTCAACCTTCTGAGAGGTCTGATCGCTTTCGACATACAGCACCTTCGGCACCAGATTGGCAGCTTCAATGCGCTGGATGATCTCTTCGCTTCCGATAGAACCGCTGATATAAGGAACGGTCACAGTCGTATCGGCAGAATTGACGATCAGCTCGATCGTGGAGCCTTCCTTCATTTTCTTGGAACCGCCCGCGGGGCTCTGTTCAATGATAGAGTCTACGGGAATATCGTCGCTGTAGCGGCTGACATAAGTGAAGTTGAACCTTCCGTTATTGACGGCATTCGCTTCGCTGAGCGTCATGCCGACAAAATTCGGCACCTCGATCTCCTTAGGCTGTGCGGAGATGTAGCCCTGATAGGCTGCTACGCCGCCGAAAATGATCAGGGAGATGACCGCCGCGATAATCACGCCCTTGATAGCGGAAAGAACGGGACTGCGAACCGGAACGTCTTCTTCGTAGTAGTCTTCCTCCGGCTCTTCCACGGGCTCCTCATACTGCGGCTTTTCTTTCTTTTTCTTAACGGTAACGTTTTCCTCGACGGGGGGCTTCTCGTCAGAATAACGATAGTTGAACACGATGCTGGGATTCAAACGAAAACGTTCGATATCGCTGAGCATTTCGACCGCGGAATGATAACGATCATCAGGATTCTTCTGCATCGCCTTGATGGTGATCTCTTCCAGACCCTCGGGGATATCGGGATTGATCTCACGCGGACGCTTTGCCTTTGCCTGCAGCTGCATCAGCGCGACGGAAACGGCAGAATCGCCGTCAAAGGGCAGGGTACCGGTAAGCATCTCATACATCATCACGCCAACAGAATAGATATCTGTCTTGCCGTCGGTCGCTTCGCCGCGTGCCTGCTCGGGAGCGATATAGTGCACCGAACCGATCGCCTGCTCCGTCATGGTGCGGGTGGCGTTGGAAGAGAAGCGCGCGATGCCGAAGTCGGTGACCTTGATGGTGCCGTCCTGCAGCAGCATAATATTATGCGGCTTGATATCGCGGTGAACAATACCGTTCTCATGCGCGTGCTGCAGCGCCTTCAATATCTGCGTGGTAAGATGTACGGTTTCTTTCCAGTCCAGTACACGCTGCATATCGATATATTCCTTTAAGGTGATGCCGTCGATGTACTCCATCACGATATACTGGATCATATCGCCGAAGCTGACGTCATAAACACGCACGATGTTCGGATGATTCAGTACGGCGATCGCCTTGCTCTCATTCTTGAAGCGGCGGATGAAATCCTGATTATCCAGATACTCATCCTTTAAAATTTTGATCGCAACCTCGCGCGCGTCGATCGTATCATAGCAGTGATAAACATTCGCCATACCGCCTACGCCGATCAGCTCGCGGATCTCATATCTTCCGTCCAGTTTTTTTCCGGTATATTTATCCATATCAATCACTCCTGTCTCAGTAGATGACCGTCACGGTGATGTTGTCGTGACCGCCGTGGCGTTTAGCGATTTCAACGAGGGTATCTATCAGAAGCGCGCCTCTGTTTTCCTGTACGGTGCGAACCATATCCGCTTTGCTGACGAAATTCGATAAGCCGTCCGAACATATCAGCAGCGTATCGCCCTCGCAGAATTCAGCCTCGATATAATCGATGTGAACGTCATGCGAAACGCCCAGCGCACGGGTGATCAAATTCTTATTAGGATGGCGCATCGCCTGATCCGGCGTCAGCTCGCCGCAGCGAACCAGCTCCTGAACCAAGGAATGATCCTCGGTGATCTGCAGTATTTTTCCGTCGCGTATCGAATAGGTGCGGCTGTCGCCGACATGGACGACATGGGCGATTTCGCCGCGGACAAAGACCAGATCGCAGGTCGTGCCCATACCGGCAAGCTCGTAATCCTCCATTGCCAGCTTATACACCGCAAGGTTTGCGCCGTCGACAGCCGAGGTCAGCATCTGAGACAAAGCCTCGTCATCCATGCTGTCACGATATTCGCGGCTGATATATTCGGAGATATAGTTGACTGCAGCGCAGGAAGCGATTTTGCCGCCGTTAACGCCTCCCATACCGTCGCAGATCACTGCCCAAGCGCAGTCTGAGGATATGACAGAATAAGCCGAGCTGTCCTGGTTCTCGCTTCGGACCAGCCCGATATCGGTTTTAGAAAACACTTCCAAGTCAAACATCCCCTTTCATATAGTTTCGTTTCAATTGTCCGCACGCAGCGTCGATATCGGCTCCAAGACTCCTGCGAACCGTAGCGTTGATCCCTGCTGAGGACAATATATTCACAAATGCCTGCTGCCTTTTGATCGAACTCTTTCGGTATTCAGCTCCGGTCACGCTGTTGACCGGAATCAGGTTGACGTGACACAGCAAGCCCTTCAAAAGCTGAGCTAACGCCGCGGCAGATTCATCGGAATCGTTCTCTCCGTCAATCAAAGCGTACTCGAAGGTCACGCGGCGATTGGTTTTATCGATATAATACCGCACGGCGTTCATCAGCTCGGTGATCGGGTAGCGGCGGTTGACAGGCATGGTGCGCGAGCGCTGTTCATCGTGCGGCGCGTGCAGCGAGACCGACAGCCCGCACTGCAGCCTCAGATCCGCAAAATCTCTGATGCGGGGCACGATGCCGCAGGTGGATATCGTGATATGCCGCATGCCGATACACAGCGAATCCTCGCTCGATACCAGCCTGAGGAAGCGGATCACGTTGTCATAATTATCGAACGGCTCTCCCATGCCCATCATCACGACGTTGGAGATACGCTCTCCGCAGTCGATCTCGGCAGATCGGATCTGGGCGATCATCTCCGACGCGGTCAGGGAGCGGGAAAAACCGCTTTTTCCGGTTGCGCAGAAGGTACAGCCCATCTTGCAGCCTACCTGCGAAGAAATGCAGATCGTTCTGCCGTGGTGATAGCGCATTAAAACGCCTTCCACATATTCACCGTCATACAGACGGAACAGATACTTGACAGTATCGTCAAGCTTCGAACGCTGTATGCGGACAATCTCCGCACAAGCGAGATAGGTATTATCCTTGAGAAAATCACGCAGCTTCTGCGGGATATTCTTCATCGCGTCAAAATCGGCGGCGTCCTGCTTGACCCAGCCGAGCACCTGCTTCGCCCGGAATTTCTCAAAGCCATTCTCGACAAGATACGCCGTCAGCTCTGAAAGATTCATCGACTTGATATCCGTCATGAAGGCTTCCTCCTGAGCTTCGCGATAAAAAAGCCGTCCGTGCCGTATTCCCCCGGCAATAAAGTCAGACAATACGGCTCTTCATCGACCGAGCGTCCGACGATGTCGGGCAGATCGAGCACTTCACCGGAGAAATCCGGATGCTCCGCTAAAAATCGCTTTATCACATCATGATTTTCCGCTTTTCTGAGCGTACAGGTGGAGTAGATCAGCACTCCGCTCGGGCGCAGATGTTCCGCACTCATACACAATATACTGTATTGCAACTTCGGTAAGATGTCAATATTTGTGTCTGTTTTGTAACGAATTTCGGGCTTTCGGCGAAGAATGCCCCATCCCGAGCACGGAACGTCGCATAGGATCCTGTCACATTCGGGCATATCCTGTGAGGAAGCCGCGTCGCGCAGAGCGGTATGCATGATCGAAACGCCCAGCCGCTTGGCATTATCATTCATTAATTTGATCTTATGCTCATGGATATCATAGGAGAATACCTCTCCCCTGTTCTCCATCTTCATCGCTATGTACAGCGATTTGCCGCCCGGCGCGGCGCAGACGTCCGCAACGCGTTCGCCGGGCCTCGCGCCGAGCATTTCGGCACACAGCTGCGAGGCGGCGTCCTCCACATAGAATTGTCCCCGCAGGAACTGCGGTATCTTCTCCAGACTGCCTGTGTGACTCAGGTGCAGTGAATTTTCCAAAAAAGAAATATCATCCACTTTGACGCCCTGCAACTCCAGTTCGTATCTGAGTGTCGCCTTATTGGTTTTGAGTGTGTTCACCCGCACGGTAACAGGCGGTCTGCCGAGAAAGCCTTTCAATATGGTTTCCGTTTTGTCCGCACCGTACGTTTCAAGAAGCTCTCGGACCATATCCTCGGGACAGGAATACGCAGCGCTGAGATAACACGGCAGATCGGAGCGATCGGGAAGCTCATATCGCTTTTCTGCGCGGACAAAGCTGCGCAGGAGGGCGTTGACAAATCCGGCGCTGTGATTCAGCCTGAGTTTTTTACAGAGCTTGACGCTCTCGTTGACCGCCGCACTGTCGGGCACCTTATCCATATAGAGCAGCTGGTACACCCCAAGATACAGGATGATCAGCGTCTTTTTCTCTATCTTTTTTATGCGGATAGAAGAATAACGGCGAATGATATATTCGAGTGTGATCTTGCGCTCTAAGACGCCGTATACCAGCGCGGATAAAAAGGATACGTCCACGCCTTCGAGGTTTTCCTCGCGCACGGCATTGTTAACGGCAATGGCAGAATACGCGTCCTCGAAAAGCACGCGGTACAGCACCTTATATGCGATATTTCTGACATTTGGCATAATGGTTCCTTTATTCTTCCGGTCATTCCGTGGCGACTGTGAAAAAAGATTCGAGTAGTTTCGATTTTCATAGTCCATTATTATTCAAGTTATGAATAGATGGCGGTAAATTAGCCTTCCCCTTGAGGGGAAGGTATTTTTCACAATCCCCGTGGGAATCCCACAAAAAAACGCATCCGGTCGTAATGATAAGGGGATTGCCGCGTCGTCGGCTTTAGTGCCGACTCCTCGCAATGACGATCGGAAGTTTATCTCCTGCGGTTTAATATCAGCAGCAATCTCAACAACTGCATAATGGACGTCGCCGCAGCGGCTACATAGGTCATCGCCGCAGCGCTGAGCACCTTTTTGGCGCCGCCGTACTCCTCTTCATTCAGCATCCCGGTCGAATGTATCGTTTTCAGCGCGCGGGAGGAGGCGTTGAACTCGACCGGCAGTGTGATCAGTGTGAACGCAACCGACGCGGAAAACAGCACGATACCGATCGTGATCACAAAGTTGAACTGTACCGGAAGCAGCATACCGATCACCAGCACGATCCAGCTCAGCCGGGAGCCGATATTGGCGACAGGCACGATGGCGGAGCGGATCTTGTTCGGCACATATCCTTCGGCATGCTGTACCGCATGACCCGCCTCGTGGCAGGCGACGCCGACCGCCGCTACCGTCGCGGAGTTATAGACGGACTCGGACAGCCTGATCACGTTGGTTCTCGGATCGAAATGATCGGTCAGATTGCCCTTGACGGGCTCGATCCGCACACCGGTCACGCCGTGCGCCATCAGCACCTGCTGCGCCGCCTGCGCGCCGGTGATCCCACGCGAGCTGCGGATTTTGGAATACTTGCTGAACCTCGATCTGACAGTCGCGCTGCAAATGAGCGACAGAATCAAGCAAGGGAGCATAAACAGGATATATGTCCAATCATAATACATCAAACCTAACCCGGCTAAACGCATATCATTCACCTAGTTTCTCATTGATTTGCAGCGGATGACCGATCAAAAAGCTTTTCGCGTCCATTCGCTTTTTTCCTTCGAGCTGCAGCTCCTCGATCACAACCGCGCCTTCACCGCAGGCGACCGTCAGCGGATCGGTGCAGATCACCGAAGCGGGCTCGCCGCTTCCTCTGCCGAGCGTCGTGCGGTATATCTTCAGCTTCTTGCCGCCCAGCGTCGTCTGGGCGATCGGCCAGCTGTACAGCCCTCTGACAAGATTATGCACCTCAAAGGCGGATTTATGCCAGTCGATCACGGCGATTTCTTTGCTGAGCATCGGCGCGCGGGTCGCTTTTGATTCATCCTGAGCGACTGCGGTCAGTTCACCTTTTTCCAACAGATCAAGCGCCTCGACGATCATCTCGCCGCCCAAAACAGCGAGCTTCTCAAACATACTCTCGGCGGTATCGTCAATGTTGATCGGTATCGCCTTCTGATACAGCATATCGCCCGTATCAACGCCCTGAGCCATCTGCATAACGGTCACGCCGGTCTCTTTTTCGCCGTTGATGACCGACCACTGGATCGGCGCGGAGCCGCGATATTTCGGCAGGAGCGACCCGTGCACATTGATACAGCCGTACTTCGGAAAGACCAGCATTTCCTTCGGCAGGATCTTGCCGTATGCGGCAACCACGATGCATTCGGGCTCGATCTCCGTGATAATGCGCATCGCTTCGCCATCCCTCAGCGTTTTCGGCTGATACACGGTCAAGCCATGCTCTAAGGCGCAGACCTTCACCTCGGGCTGGGTCATGATCATCTTCCTGCCGCGGGGCTTATCGGGCTGGGTAAACACTGCCGCCACATCATGTCCCGCATCAAGGAGGCTTTTCAGACACGGTACGGCAAAGTCGGGCGTACCCATAAAAATGATTCTCATTCTTCTTCTCTCATTTCGCGCAATTCTTCTTCGGTCAGCATGCGCTCGACCTTCGTCTTGAACAGGATCCCGTCGAGGTGGTCGAACTCATGACACATCGCCTGTGCCAGCAGCTCGTCGCCCTCCAGCTCGCAGAAGTTGCCCTCCCTGTCCTGAAAACGCGCCTTCACATGCATGGGACGGGTGATGATGCCGAATTCACCAGGGCAGCTCAGGCAGCCTTCCTGCACCCTTTGCTCGCCCTCCGTCTCGATGATCTCGGGATTGACGAACTCGATCGCGCCGCCGCCGACGTCGATCACGCAGAGGCGGCGCATGATGCCGACCTGCGGCGCGGCGAGACCCACTCCGCCGGATTCGGCGAGCGTCTCGACCATATCATCCAGCAGGTCCCACAGCTTTTGATCAAATTTTTCTACGGGGCGGCATTTCTTCAACAGGATCGGGTCGCCCTCTTTCACGATTTTACGCAGTGCCATCGTGTTTCACTCCTCACTATCTTACAGTGATAACGGATCCATATCCGCGTACGCCGTTACGCCGCCGTACTCCCGCACCGAAGCAAATTTTGTCAGCATCAGCGACAGCATTTCGCGGAAACGGCCGTCGTTGCGGCATTTCAATATCAACTTATATCTGTATTTATTACTCACCTTGAATACCGCCGCCTGAGATGGACCTAAGACCCTGAGCGGGATATCGGTATAATCGGATTTCAGCAGCTCTGTCAGCAACACAGTAAATGCGAACGCCGCGCGCCGAACCAAATCGGCGTTCTCGCCGACAAAACCGATCAGGCAAATGCTTGCAAACGGCGGGTACAGCATCGCTTGACGGATCCCGATCTCCGCTTGATAAAATGCGTCATAATCCTGTCTTGCCGCCAGGGTGATGATCGGATTTTCGGGCGTGTAGGTCTGGATGATCGCTCTGCCTTTATCTTTCCCCCTGCCGGAACGTCCGACGACCTGCGTCAGCAGTGAGAAGGTATTCTCAAAGCTGCGGTAGTCATCCAGATACAGCATATGGTCGGCGTTCAGCACGCCTACCAAGGTGACGTTCGGGAAATCCAAGCCCTTCGCGACCATCTGGGTCCCGACGAGGATATCATACTCGCCGTTGGCAAAAGCGGTCAGCTTCTTTTCGTGGGATGACCGCGTCATCGTGGTATCGGTATCCATCCTCAGGATCCGCGCCTGCGGGAATATCTCGGCGATCTCCACCTCGGCGCGCTGGGTACCCGTACCGCTCAGCCTCATATTGTGGCTGCCGCAGGTCGGGCATTTGGCGGTATAGACAAAAGAATAGCCGCAGTAGTGACACATCATGCGATTGTTCGCGCTGTGATAGGTCAGCGAGATCGAACAGTTCGGACATGTCAGCGGCTCGCGGCATGAATTACAGGTCACGTAGGAATTATAGCCGCGCCGATTTAATAACAGTATGCTTTGCTTGCCGGTGTTGAGGTTCTCCTCAATATTCCGCAAAAGAATATTGGAGTAAGCGCCGGTGTTGCCGACCGCGAGCTCCTCATTCATGTCAGCGATCACCACATCGGGCAGCGTCGCTTCTCCGTAGCGTTTGGTCAGGATATGCTTATGATACCTGCCCTCGTTCGCGTAATAATAGGTCTCTACGCTCGGCGTAGCAGAGGACAGCAGCAGTAACGCCCGATGGTAGTGACAGCGGAATTTCGCCAGCTCCTTGGCGTTGAACCGCGGCTTTGACTCCGACTTATAGGTATGCTCCTGCTCCTCGTCGATGATAATCAGACCTAGGTTTTTGAAAGGAGCGAATACCGCCGATCGCGTACCGATCGCGATTTTCGCGATACCGCGGCTGACGCGCTTGTACTCGTCCAGCCGTTCACCCAAGGACAGCGCGCTGTGGAAAACAGCGACCTTATCGCCGAAATGCGCGCGGAATATCGCAATCATCTGCGGCGTCAGCGCAATTTCGGGTACCATGACAATGACGTCTTTATTTTCAGCAACCGCGCTTTCGATCAGCTTGAAGAATACGGAGGTCTTTCCGGAACCGGTGATACCGTACAGCAGGGAAACCTCGGGCTTATCAGATGCATACAGCGCATACAGCTCGTCATAAGCCTTTCGCTGTTCATCTGTCAGCGTAATATCGCGCTTAACGGATACTGCGGCTTTCGGCACACGGAACACTTCATCGTCAAAATACACGGCGATCCCCTTGCGCACCAGCGTATCGGGAACGGAGCTCGTCACTCCGGTATAGTAACATACCTCTTTGACGGACGCGGAACCGACCGTACTCAGCAGATCGATGACGCTCTCCTGCTTAGGGCTGAGCTTCATGCCCTGCAGCAGGGTCTCGGCGTCGTCGCTCAAGCGGATCATTTTGATCGTCTTGTCGCCGATGCGGCGCATGGCGGCGTCGTTTTTCAGCAGAACGCCTTGGGCAACCATGTCATCCAACACAGTTGAATCGGAATAACCAAGCTCATGAAGGAGCTGATGCTTTTCAAAACTATTATTCTTTGAACGAATAATAGAAACAATCCTGCGCTGCTCATCGGGCAAATCATAAAAACGGTCTCCGAGTTCGGGGCTGACCGAATATACAGGCGACAAACGGTAGGTGATGCCGGCGGGGAGTATCGCCTTCACCGCGTCATAGTAGGTGCAGTAGAAGCGGCTTTTCATGAAGGCGCACATCTGCAGCGCTTCATCATTGAGCACCGGCTCAGCGTCAAGTACCTCCGAAATCGTTTTCAGATCGTCTGTTTCTTCCTTTGAAAAACCGAACACGATGCCCTGACGCTTCGCGTTGCCTCTGCCGAAGGGTACCGCGACACGGCACCCCGCACGCACCGTCATTCCTTGAGGGATCCGGTAGCTGAACAAATGATCAAAGTGATATATCGCGTTTTCGACCGCGACAGTTGCAACCATTTCGGTCATCAGTCCTCGTCATCCTCTTCGAGGATATTGTATTTGTGATTTTTGAAATCTTCGATCGCGAGAAGAACGGGCTTTTCATCGGTGATAACGCCTTCTTCTTTAAAATTATCGGCGATCTCTCTGGCGCGCTTTGCAACGCCGATTACCAGCGCGTAGCGGCTTTCCTTACCGGACAACATATCGTCTAAAGATGCTCTTTTCATAGTTTTACTCCTCATTTATTCTTTTCAGCCGCAATGATAGATAACACCTCATCAGCGGCTCTTTGTGCTATATCGTTGACCACCACATGATCGAACTGATCCTGACTTTTCAGCTCTTTTTCGGCGATCTTCAGCCGTTCGGCAATCTTCTCTTCCGTTTCGGTGCCTCTTTTGCGCAGCCTTGCCTCCAGCTCTTCAAACGACGGCGGCGCGATAAAGATCGTCAGGCAGTCGGGACACGCCTGCTTCACCTGCAGAAATCCCTTGACCTCTATCTCAAGGATTACGTCATATCCCTCGTCCAGCATACGAAACACGGGCTCCTTCGGCGTACCGTAGCTGCCGCCCGCGTACTTCGCATACTCCAGAAAAGCACCCTCGGCGATCATCTCGTCAAACCGTTCGGGCGTCACAAAGTAGTATTCCCTTCCGTCGACCTCTCCCGCGCGCGGCGCTCTGGTGGTAGCGGAAACGGACAGCCGAAGATTCGGATTTCTCGGGAGGAGCTCCTTCATGATAGTGCCCTTACCGACGCCCGAACAGCCGGTATATACGATCAGCATGCCTTTATTCTTCATTTGCTTCCTCCATCCTCGCGGCGATCGTCTCCGTCGTCAGCGCCGACAGCACGATATAATCGCTGTCCGTGACGATAACCGCCTTGCATTTTCTGCCGAAGGTCGCGTCGATCAGGGTAGAAGCCGCCTTGCTCATCTGCACGATGCGCTTGATCGGCGCAGACTCGGGGCTGACAACGGTCACGATCTTGCTGATGTTGACCACGTTGCCGAAACCGATATTCACAAATCGCATATACCCCTCCGTTATTCGATGTTCTGTACCTGCTCGCGTATCTTCTCGATCTCACCCTTGATATCCACGACCTTGTGCGCTAAAGCGGAGTCATTCACCTTTGAACCGATGGTATTCGCCTCGCGGTTCATTTCCTGTACGATAAAATCGAGCTTTCTGCCCACAGGCTCCGAGGAATCGAGGAACTTTTTCATCTGGTCAAAGTGAGAGCGCAGCCGCACGGTCTCTTCATCCACCGCGACCTTATCGGCGAAGATCGCCGCCTCGGTCAGGATGCGCTGGTCGTCAATGTTGGCGCTCTGCAGCACCTCGCTGAGCTTCGCGTACAGTCTGTCGCGATACGCCTGCACCGTCAAGGGCGAACGCTCCTCGATCTCGCCGACGATACCGATGATCGTCTCTGCGCGGCTGAGGATATCCGCCTTGAGCTTCTCGCCCTCCGCCTGGCGCATCGAGAGAAAATGCTCCAGTGCCTGATCGACCGCAACCTTGACGTCAGCAAAAACCGCGTCTTCATCTGCGGGCGGACGGGTGATCTGGAAAATGTCATTGAAGCGGGACAGCACGGATACCGAGATATCCTCACGAATCTTATACTCATTCGCGAGCGTCCGCATCGCGTCGATATAACCCGCTGCCAGCGGCTTATTCAGCTCCACCTCGACGGATGAATCGTCGTTGTCAGTCACGGATACGTACATATCCACCTTTCCGCGGCTGACGCGTTCGCCGACATACTTTTTGAGCTTGTCCTCCAAAAAGCTGTAGCCTCTGCTTGTACGGCAGGAAAATTCATAGTAACGATGATTGACGCTTTTGATCTCGACAATAATATCGCGGTTTCCGACAGAGAGCTCCGCTCTGCCGAAGCCGGTCATCGACATGATCATCATGATTCCCCCTTTTCATATACTACTATTGTACCAAACCCTGACAAAAAGTAAAGGGTTTGGTTACAAAGTTGTAACAACTATTTGCAAATAACGCTATCTATGCTATATTTAATAGGTTAAATAAAGAGAGAAGGAATGATAAAACCATGTCAGGACATAATAAATGGAGTACCATCAAGCAGAAAAAGGGCAAGAATGACGCCGCGCGCGCCAAGGTATTCACTAAAATCGGCAGAGAGCTGATGGTCGCAATCCGCGACGGCGGCAGCGCCGACCCCAACGTTAACTCTAAGCTCAGAGATTGCATCGCCAAGGCGAAAGCCGCCAACGTTCCCAACGACAACATCGAGCGCATCATCAAGAAGGCGCAGGGCGGCGAGACCGCAGACTATGAGGCTGTCACCTATGAAGGCTACGGTCCCTGCGGCGTCGCGGTCATCGTAGAAGCGCTGACCGACAACCGCAACCGTACCGCGGGCGAAGTCAGACATTACTTTGACAAGTTCGGCGGCAACATGGGCACCCCCGGCTGCGTCAGCTTCATGTTCAACAAAAAGGGCGTTCTGATCATCGAGCGCGAGGATCTTGAAAAGGACGAGGACACCGTTATGGAAGCCGCTCTGGAGGCAGGCGCGTCCGATTTCGAAGCCGACGAGGATATCTTCACCGTCTATACAGAGCCCGAGGATTTCAGTGCGGTGCGCGACGATCTGCAGGCGCAGGGCTATGAATTCGCCTCTGCCGAGGTCGAACAGGTACCCACCACCTACACTAAGATCGACGATCCCGATACACGCGTACAGATGCAGAAAATGCTGGATATGTTCGAAGATAACGACGATATCCAGAATGTATGGCACAACTGGGAAGACGCTGAATAAGATTTTCTTATTATGATTGTTATTGCAGGGCGAACACACGTGTTCTGCCACGCGGCAATTGCAACCGTACAAAAGGTTAATAATATTGGCAGAAAGGCTGTTCACGCACACACGCGAACAGCCTTATTTTATTTCTTTATTCAGTTGTATCAGAAAGCTTTCAAACTCTTCTTTGGTAAACAGACAGTTGATCGCGGCGATCATCGCGTTGGTCGTCAGATATCGCGGCATGCCTAATGAAGCCAACACCTTTTCACGATACGCAGCGGATTTTTCGCGTCCCGTCAGACCGTAATCGAAGAAATCCGTTTTTGTGATAAAGGATTCTTCTATTTGAACATCCGCATCGTCAGCTGCGGGAGGAGCAGGTCCCTCCCCTACGTCTTTATTGGAAAGCGATTGAGATTGCCGCGCTGAACCCTCAGTCTGCTGCGCAGACAGCTCCCTTAGGAAAGGGAGCCTTTGCTCTTCGCAATGACTATTTATGATATGCGCGCCGCTGTTGAGGATCGCTTCGATCAGTGCTTCACGATCGACCCCCTCCACACCGAGGAGTCCTTCCTTAGACGTTTCAGGCTTGCGCTTCTCCTTTCCCTCCACAGTAGGGATATACGCGTGCAGGATCCGATCCTCCGGCACAATTCCGCGCAGGAAATTGCGGATCACGAAGCCCGCCGAATCGATGTCGGTCATCACCAGTATCCCGCGCTTTTCCGCTATCTTGCGGATCAAAATCTGCTTTTCTTTATCCTTGAACACGCGAAAGCCGCCCGTTTCGATGATCGGGCTTACGATCAGCTCGCTGAGTTTAATTCTGTCATATCTGCCTTCAACGATCACGGTTTCTTTTAATGCAATTTTCAAATTGGATACTCGCTTATGCTCAGACAATTCATGCAATCCCTCAGCTTCGCTTAGCTCAGCAGCTCCCTTTACCAAAGGGAGCCTATGCTCCTCGCAATGACTATTATTATTCATCGGATCGATCCTCCGCGATCAGCACAAGCCTGCATATCAGGCTCTCGATCTCCATGCGTTCGTCAACTGTCTCTGTGACCATGCGCGTCTGTAATTCGAGCAGCTCGTCGATGCTTTTTCTCAGTGCAGTGGTCGTGACACGGCGGATCTGCCGTAACAGCTTATCCAGCACCCACTTGCGGTTTTTGTAGCCGAAGTCCTCCGCGATCACGGCGGTCGGCTTTCCCGCTTCTGCGCCTGCCCGCGCGCGGTACGCGTCAAGATACGCCCCTGAAAGCACCGTGCAGATATAGACGCCGCTGATCTGCTGATAAAACAGCGTGTCGATCGCTGATAGGGCTTTATCGATCTTCCCCTCCGCGATCAAGCCGAACAGATCGTATACGCTTGCCTCAGCCGTTTTTGAGACCAGCAGCTCTATCATCTCCGGCGTGATCTCACCGCCGTCGGCGAAGGCAGTCAGCTTCTTCATTTCAGCGTTCAGACGGTTCAGATCCTCGCCCGCAAATTGTATCAGCTGATGCGCCGTCAGCTCACTCATGGTACATCCGCCCGCCTTTGCCCACTTACACAGATCGCGTTCCAGCGCCAATCCGCTGCGGTGGCTCAGCTCGATACACACGCCGTTTTTATCGACAAAGGCGATCAGCTTCTTCATCTGCGCCTTAGCCGTCTTAGATGTGACGTCCAGTGTCGGCATTGCGATGATGATCACGGTCTGTCCCGAAGCGTTCTTAAGAACCTTCATCAGCGCTTCACAATCATCCTTTTTCAACTTGTCAATATCCATATCGTTGATGCGCAGGATATTCCATGTACCCATAAACGGTATCATATCGGCACAAAAGGCAATATCCGAGAGCTGTGAATCGTTATCGAACACATGATAGTTAAACTCGTTGATATCCCCGCCGGTAATTTTCTTTTCGATCAGCTCAGCGGAACGCTTCACCAGCATCTTTTCTTCGCCGAAGCAAAGATACACGCTGCTGAAATGTCCGCTATTCAAATGCTTCTTCAGTTCGCTTTCCGTAAACATAAATCACCTCAACCGGCAGCGGACATCGCCCTCACCGGTAAAATACACATGTTGATAACAGTCTTTCATAGCATCAGCCAGCCGGAACGCCGTAGGAACATCCGTGCTGAGAATCAGCGATTCACACCGCAGCTCTTCCATCCCGCTGAACGCTTCGGAGAGAACAATCACATCCGCCTGACGGCGCTTGATGGGTATCTCTTCAATCGTACAGCCATCGGGGATCACCAATACCGTTCTGTCGCCCGCCGTGATGTACGGAACCACGGTATCGTTGACGACGGAAACCTCCATGATGACCCCGTCGTCCAGAACGAACGTCCGATCACCGTCAAAGCCGACGATATTGCCCTCATTTGTATGATCGTCAGACTTATCATACAGCATTATTGTCGAAATTGCAAATTCATCATCGCGATACATTCGGTATCGGCGCAGATCTTTATCGCTGCTGCACAGTGCTGTATCCGCGCCGCCGTAGCGCTCGGACAGATCGGACCATATCGGATAGAGCTCCTTTGATTTTGCGTCCATGCTCAGCAAATGCAGATTACCGCCGCTGTTGATCCCGGCACAGACGCCGGTGCCGCAATTGTACACCTCCAGCGAAAGGACCTGAAGCTGCAATACTTCATGGAGCAGACAACCCGCCAGCAGGATGATGGCAGAGAATAACGCCGCCGTTTTCAGATAACGGTAATGGTTGCGGTACAGGATCACGATCAGACCGAGAACGACCGTCACCGCCGTCCATACCAAAATAAAGCTCTGACTCACATGACAGTACGCAAACGGCAGTGAAGCCAGACCGTCTACGATCCACAGCACCAGTCTGCACAGCCATGTCAGCGGAACTGCTAAGAGCGCAATAAACGGCTTGAACCAGAAGAAGATACAAATCACAAAAGAGAAAATCAGTATCAGATAGATTTCGCAGTACAGCAGCAGCGCAGACACCAGCGTTACTAATGAAAACCCGCGGAAAACAAATACCGAGATCGGAAACACCAAGATATTCGCGGCGATACTGACAGAAAGCATCAACGCGACGCAGTTCCACAGCTTATATAAAAAACCGCGCACCGTGAAAGGCTGTTTGTTGTCATCCTTCCGCGGCTTGCCTCCATCCCGCTTCTCTTTGATGCGTTCCGTAAACGCGTTCCACCTTGCGCTCAGGTTGAATCCGAGTATATTCCCGTATCGATCCTTAAAGTACAGCTTCTGCGCGATCGGCGACGCCCACAGCAGGATTGCAAAGGTCGCGTAATACGACAGGATCAGCCCGATATCACCCGCGCCGTAAGGCGATACGATAAAGGGCATGATGATACCTGCCAGCCCTAAGTGATTCAGCGGATACGTTTGACGGCGGATCGTATCACCCAGCAGCAAAAGCACCATCATGATGCCTGAGCGCAGGACGGACGGCTGAAAGCCGGTGATAGCGGCATACAGCACGATAAACAGCATGGTTATCGCGAACCGTACCCAGCGGTTTATGTACTTTGCGCGCTTCAATAGTTTCAGTATCAGAAAGCATATCACCGCGAAATGCATGCCGGACACCACGATGAAATAGGAAGCTCCCGCATAGCGGAAATTATCTCTGACGTTTTGACTCAGCGCGTACTTATCGCCGATTAATACTGCTCTGCAAAGCGCGGCGCAGTCGGACGGGAGAACGGATTCCAGTGTATGCCGCATCAACCGCCTGAGCTGTATCGCGCGATAATAAAGCGTATGAGAGAATGCCGGCTCTTCCTCAACATATGCATCATAGTCGTCAGACACAAGATAATAGCCCTTGGCACGGTAGTAATTATTCTCTGTTTCCTTCAGCACAGAGGTAAAGGTCAGCACATCATCAGTCTCGGCATCCAGCATATGCGGCGTTTTCAACAGCACCTTGATGCTGACATTCTCGCCGTCGATCTCGGTAGCCTTCAAGCGGTAATAGTATTTGGAATACGATTTGTATTCTTCATCTGTGATCACCGCGCGCACGGTATGCTCCGTATTACCGTACCGATCAATGACCGGCTGAACGAACAGCGCCGAATAGCCGATATTGACGGCACACGCGATAACGACTGTCAGTGCCATGGCGGGAATGAACACAGTTTTGCGCGTTCTTTTCAGGATAAAGAATAATACCGTCAGCAGAAGCGCTACACCGCCGACCAGTATGACGATCCATCCCTGCAAATAAAAAGCGATCGCCAGCACAGAAAAGTAGGTGATACCAATCTGTGCCAGTAACCGCTTCATACTCTTACCTCTTCAAATCATTACTTCGGAAATACGGGCAGCTTCTCCAAAAAGATGATATCGTCACGATTGGCGGCGTCGCCCTCGGCAAGCACGGCGACCTTGCCGACAATCTCGCCGCCGGCTTTGCTGACCAGCGCCTCGAGCGCCTTCAGACTCTCACCGGTAGAAATCACGTCGTCTACAATCAGGACACGCTTGCCCTTCATCGCTTCGGCGTCGTCGCTGCCGAGATACAGCGTCTGGCGGCTGAGCGTTGTGATCGACTGGACATTCACGCTGATCGGGTCGGGCATATATACCTTCACGCCCTTGCGCGCGATGATGTACTGACCGCAGCCCTGACGCGCCATTTCATAGCAAAGCGGAATACCCTTCGCCTCAGCGGTAATGCAAATATCGTGCTCGGGAGAGACCTTCAGCAGCTCTGCTGCAGCCTTTTCGGTGATCTCAACATCGCCGAACATGATAAACGCGGCGATATCCAGATGCTCGTCAACCTCGCACAGCGGCAGCTCGCGCTCACAGCCGGCAATCGTCATTTTATATGTTTTAGCCATTTGAAACCCTTCTTTATTTTATGTTTTATTATACCGCTTCAACCCATCTCAACGCCGAGCTTTTTGCCGCCAAGCAAATGAAAATGGATGTGCATCACGCTCTGACAGCCGTCCTCGCCGCAATTGGTCACTACACGGTAGCCGTTCTCAAGTCCCAGCTCTTTCGCGACAGCGGGAATCTTCGAAAAGATATGCCCTACGATATCGCAGTTGCTTTCATTGATCGCGTTCACACAGCAGATATGCTCCTTCGGAACGAACAGCACATGCACCGGCGTCTGCGGAGAGATATCATGGAACGCGATGATACGGTCATCCTCATAAACCTTATTGGACGGGATCTCACCCGCCGCTATTTTACAAAAAATACAGTCAGACATAGTTGCCTCCTTATCAATCGTCATTGCGAGGATGCGCGCGTCTTTTTCCGCGGCAATCTCAACCGATTATTCTTCCAAACATTATTTTATAACTTCCGTAACCTTAAGTCAAGAATTATTCTTCAGGGACGCTCAGGTCGCACGACTTGATCATATCGCGCAAGGTTTTGGCAGAATCGCGCAGCTTTTGCATTTCCTCGTCGTTGAGTGTGAACGGAATCTCGCTTTCGATACCGTCCTTGCCGACGATCACGGGGATCGACAGCGCTACGTCGTTGAGCCCGAAGCGTCCGTGCTGGATCGACGATACGGGCAGGACGCTCTTTTCATCGCGGACGATCGCCTCGCAGATGCGCTTGGCGGACATCGCGATACCGTAGTAGGTGGCGCGTTTCTTGCTGATGATATCATATGCGGCGTTCTTGACCTCCTCGGCGATATTCTCCTTCGCCAGATCATGGTCGTGATAATAGCCGCGCATCTCACAGAACCGGCTGATCTCTACACCGGAAACGTTCGCGCTGCTCCATGCGGCAAACTCGCTGTCGCCGTGCTCGCCGATGATGAACGCGTGGATCGAACGCGGATCAACGCCCAGATGCTCGCTGAGATTGAAGCGCAGACGCGCGGAATCCAGCACGGTGCCCGAACCGAACACACGGCTGTCGGGGAGCCCGGAGAGCTCCTTCGCGGCGTATGTCAGAATATCAACGGGATTCGCCACGATCAGCAGGATACCCTTGAAATTGCGTTTCGCGATCTCCGGGATGATCGATTTGAATATACCGACGTTCTTTTTGATCAGGTCAAGACGCGTCTCGCCGGGCTTCTGCGCGGCGCCGGCAGTCACAATGATGATCGCGCTGTCCGCGATATCGTCATAATCGCCCGCGTGAATATCGCAGGGCTGAGAGAACGGCACGCCGTGAGAAATATCCAGCGCTTCGCCCTCAGCCTTCGCTCTATCGGCGTCCAGCATCACGATTTCAGAAAACATTCCGCTCTGCATCAGCGCGAACGCAGTCGCCGAGCCGACGAATCCACAGCCTACAATAGCAACTTTTCTTGAATTTACAGCCATCGTTCACAACTCCTTTATAATCAGCAACAAATTACTATATTATGATACCATATTCCCATAAAAATGCAACACGAAAACGGGAATTTTTACCGTTTATTTTCTCTTAACGAATGATATAGAAAATAAAACAAAACAAAATTTATTGCTTTAATTCTTTAAATCTTCTTGACTTTAAATCACGAAAGTGTTAAGATAATAACGCTGTCTGAAAAAGCAAACGGAAGGTAATTCATGATCATAGATTTTCACACCCATGTTTTTCCCGATAAAATCGCGGAAAAAACCCTCAAAGCGCTGAGCAAAGCAGCAGAGGTCAAACCGTATACCGACGGTACTGTACAGGGTCTGCTCCGCAGCATGCGCCGTTCCGGCGTCGACAAAAGCATCATCATGCCCGTCAATACCCGCGCGGGACAATTCGACTCCATCACGAGGTTCGCAAAGCATATCAATGATACGTATGATAGCCTGATCTCCTTCGGCGGTATCCATCCCGATGACGACGATGTTCCTCAAAAGCTGCAATATCTGAAGGATAACGGCTTCAAGGGGATCAAGCTCCATCCCGACTACACCGAGACCTACATCGACGATGAACGCTATATCCGCATCATCAGCGAAGCGAAACGACTGGGACTGCTGGTACTCACTCATGCCGGAAAGGATCCCGCCTACAGTGAGATCCACTGTCCTCCCGACAGAGCGCTGCTTATGATGACCCGCGTACAGGAGCTTGTCCCGTCGGATGAACCATTCCTGATTTTCGCCCATCTCGGCGGCAGCCGCCAGGCAGATGACGTTGAAAAGCACCTCGTCGGGCAAAACTGCTATATCGATATCAGCTGTTCCTTCGCCGAACTTGGTCATTTCTGTGAAACAGGCGACGATCAGATCGTCAGGATCATCAAAAATCACGGAACAGACAAGATTCTCTTTGCGACTGACAGCCCGTGGAACGATCAAAATACTTATATTGAACGCTTCAAAGCGCTCAAAGGACTGTCCGATACAGAAAAAGAAATGATCCTCGGCAGGAATGCAGAGCGATTGTTGGGGTTTTAGCCTCCCCTTTGATATCTTATTTCGTCAATCATCCCGTAAGGGTTATAAGGAGAAATACACAATGGACATGTTTATCAAAATCGCTTTCTTAGTTATCTTCTTCGCCGTCATGATCGGCGTCGGCGTATACTGCAGAAAGCAAAGCACAGACGTCAACGGCTTTGTACTGGGCAACCGCTCTGTCGGTCCGTGGCTGACCGCTTTCGCATTCGGCACCTCGTACTTCTCGGCGGTCATCTTTGTCGGCTACGCCGGTCAGTTTGGCTGGAAGTTCGGTATGGCTTCCACCTGGATCGGTCTGGGCAACGCCTTCATCGGCTCGCTGCTGGCATGGAACATCCTCGGCAGACGCACCCGCGTCATGACACAGCATCTTGACTCCGCTACCATGCCTGACTTCTTCATGAAGCGCTACGATTCCAAAGCGCTGAAGATCGCCGCGGCAGTCATCATCTTCATCTTCCTGATTCCCTACACCGCTTCTCTGTACAACGGTCTTTCCAGACTCTTCGAGATGGCGTTCGGCATCCCCTATGCCTACTGCGTCATCGCGATGTCTGTCCTGACAGCGGTTTATGTTGTGCTCGGCGGCTACATGGCTACCGCCATCAACGACTTTATCCAAGGTCTTATTATGCTCGTCGGTATCGTTGCGGTTATCTGGGCGGTACTGAGGATCAACGGAGGCTTAGGCTCCACCGTCACTCTGCTGTCACAGATTCAGGCGCAGGGAACTGACATGCAGGGCGCTTATACCTCCTTCTTCGGTCCTGACATCTTCGGTCTGATCGGTGTTGTTATCCTGACCTCTCTCGGTACATGGGGTCTGCCCCAGATGGTGCAGAAGTTCTATGCCATCAAATCTGAGAAATCCATCAGCACCGGCACCATCGTATCCACGATCTTCGCGATCATCGTCGCGGGCGGCTGCTACTTCCTCGGCGGCTTCGGAAGACTGTTCGGCACAGCGGGTGAAGGCGGCGTGCCCGAGGGCGGTTATGACTCCATTATCCCGTCTATGCTCGAAAACCTCTCCCCTGTTCTCATCGGTATCGTGGTCATCCTCGTACTATCCGCATCCATGAGCACACTGTCGAGCCTCGTGCTGACCTCCAGCTCCGTGCTGACCATCGACTTCATCGACCCGATCATCTATAAAAAGAAGAACATGGATGAGAAAAAGAAGGTCCTGATCATGCGCGTCTTCATTGTCTTCTTCATCGCTGTTTCCGCTATCATCGCCATTATTCAGGCGAAGTCAAAGGTCACCTTCATCGCCCAGATGATGGGTATCAGCTGGGGCGCTCTCGCCGGCGCGTTCCTCGCTCCGTTCATGTACGGTCTGTATATGAAGCGTGTTCCGAAGATCGCTGTATGGATCAATTACATCATGGGCGTCGGTATCTCTCTCGCTGTCTTCATCTGCAACATGGCATGCGTGAAGTTCACCAGTCCGTTCATGAGCTACTTCCAGTCTCCGATCAACGCCGGTATGGCGGCAATGCTGCTGGGCATCATCATCACCCCGATCATCACCCTGATCGCTCCCGCAAAGGATAAAGACCGAGTCGAAGGCATCTTCTCGTGCTATAAAAAGACGCATATCGTCAGCTCCAAGCACTCTATCGACGAGGATTAACCGGATCGGGAACCCGAAATCTTACACAATTATTAACGACAAAATAATACAAAAGGAGTCTATCGGCTATTGCCTTTAGACTTCTTTTGCGCTATAATATATCTGTATGTACGCTTTAAATTGATAGCGTATGAAAATGAAAAGAGGATTATAGAAATGATTTTTCAAAAAGACATTGAAACTCTGCCCAGAAAAGAAATCGAGGCGATCCAGCTCGAAAGGCTGAAATGGGTGGTCAAGTACTGCTATGACAACGTACCGCTCTACCATCAGCGTCTGACGGACTGCGGCGTGCTCGACGGCTCCAAGATCAAGGAATTATCCGACATCCAATATATCCCCTTCACCACGAAGGATGATTTCAGGGATAATTATCCCTTCGGTCTGATGGCTGCCGACATGAAGGACATCGTGCGTATCCACGCCTCCTCCGGCACCACCGGCAAACCCACCACCGGCGTATATACCAAGGAAGACCTCGATATCTGGTCCGACTGTGTGGCGCGAGTCGCGTGCGCGGGCGGCGTTACCCCCGACGATATCATTCAGATCAGCTTCGGCTACGGTCTGTTCACCGGCGCTCTGGGTCTGCACTACGGTATGGAAAAGCTCGGCGCGACCGTCATCCCCGCTTCTTCGGGCAACACCCCAAAGCAGCTGATGATGCTGCGCGACTGGGGCGTAACCGGCATGGTCGCGACTCCCTCCTACGCGCTGTATCTCTCGGAGGCAGTGAAAGAAGCAGGCTATCCGCTTTCTGACTACAGCCTGCGGCTGGGCATCTTAGGCTCCGAGCCCTGCACTGTGTCCATGCGCGAACAGATCGAGCGCAATTTCAACATCCGCGTATCCGACAACTACGGCATGACCGAGCTCGGCGGTCCCGGTGTTTCCGGCGACTGTGAAGCGCGCGACGGCATGCACTTTGCCGAGGATCATTTCCTGCCTGAGATCATCAACACCGATACCGGTGAGCGTCTGGGCGAAGGCGAGATCGGCGAGCTGGTCGTCACCACCCTGACCCGCAGGGGCATGCCGGTGCTCCGTTACCGCACCAAGGATATCACCAAGCTCAGCTACCAGCCCTGCTCCTGCGGCAGAACGCACTGCAGAATGGCAAAGACCATGGGCAGAACCGACGATATGCTGATCATCAAGGGCGTCAATGTCTTCCCTACCCAGATCGAGAACATCCTGATCAACATCCCCGATATCGCGCCGCATTATATGCTGTATATCACCCGTCAGAATTACCGCGACAGCTTAGAGATCAAGGTCGAGGTCATCAACGAAGCGCTGCTCGAAAACTATCAGATGCTCGACGGCTTGAAGAAGAGCATCGAAGCGAAGCTGCAGTCGATCCTCGGTCTGAGAACAAAAGTAACTTTGGTTGCGCCTAAGACACTGGAAAGATTCCAAGGCAAAGCAAAGCGCATTGTCGATTTAAGAAACGAATAAGCAGCTTGAAGCTGCACCCCGTTCCGCCTTTTGAAAAGTATTCAGGTCACTGACGCACATCAACGGCGGGACAAACAAGAATCAAATGTCAAAACAGGTGAAAAAATGAAAGAACTCATGATTGGTAACAAGGCTATCGCCCGCGGACTGTATGAAGCGGGCTGCGCCGTGATCTCCAGTTATCCCGGCACTCCCAGCACAGAGATCACCGAATTTTTTTCGAAATACGACGACGTCTACTGCGAGTGGGCGCCGAATGAAAAGGTAGCAATGGAGGCGGCTTTCGGCGCCGCTCTCAGAGGCAAACGCTCCGCGTGCTGTATGAAGCACGTCGGTCTGAACGTCGCCGCCGACCCGCTGTTCACCATGTCCTATACCGGCGTCAACGCGGGTATCGTGATCTGTGTCGCCGACGATCCCGGCATGCACAGCTCCCAGAACGAGCAGGACTCGCGTCATTACGCGATCGCCGCGAAGGTCCCGATGCTCGAACCCTCCGACTCTCAGGAGGCGTTGAATTTTGCCAAGCTCGCTTATGAGATCTCGGAGGAATATGACACCCCCGTATTCCTGAAAATGTGTACCCGCGTCGCACACTCCCAAAGCATCGCGGAGCTCGGCGAACGCAAAGAAGTCACCAAGGAATATTCCAAAAATCCGCAGAAGTATATCATGGCGCCCGCTAACGCGATCCGCCGTCATCCCTTTGTGGAGGAACGCACCAAGAAGCTGACCGAATACGCCGAGACCTCTCCCCTCAATCGCATCGAAGACGGTGATGGGAACCGCGATTTCGGTATCATCACCTCTTCCACCTCCTACCAGTATGTGAAAGAAACGTTCGGCGACAGCGTTTCCGTCCTCAAGCTCGGCATGATCAATCCTCTTCCTGTCAAGCTCATCCAAGACTTTGCCGCAAAGGTCGGCAAGGTATACGTCATTGAAGAACTCGATCCGATCATCGAGACTCACTGCAAAAACATCGGCGTCGAGGTCATCGGGAAGGACAAATTCTCCATCCTCGGCGAGTTCAGCCAGAAGAGCATCGAGCAGGCATTCGATCTGGCGGATAAAACCGTGTTCCGTCTCGACACCGACATCCCTGTACGTCCTCCGATGATGTGCTCCGGCTGCCCGCATCGCGGTATCTTCTACGTTCTGTCCAAGAACAAGATCACCGTGCTCGGCGATATCGGCTGTTACACGCTCGGCTCCGCAGCGCCGCTGAACGCGCTGGACATGACGCTCTGCATGGGCGCGTCGGTATCCGGTCTGCACGGCTACAACAAAGCCGGCGGCGCGGAAACCGAAAGCAAAACCGTGTGTGTGATCGGCGACTCGACCTTTATGCACTCCGGCATCACGGGTCTGGTCAATATCGCGTACAATGGGAGCAACTCCACTGTCATTATCCTCGATAACTCCATCACCGGTATGACCGGTCACCAGCAGAATCCCACCACTGGCTACAATATCAAGGGCGATCCCGCGGGAAAGGTAAATCTCGAAGCCCTGTGCCACAGCATCGGCATCAACTCGGTCAGAGTTGTCGATCCCTATAACCTGGAGGAATGTGAGAAGGTGCTCAAGGAAGAGCTTGCGAAAAACGAGCCCTCCGTCATCATCTCCCGCCGTCCCTGCGTACTCTTAAAGTACGTCAAACCCAAAAAGCCGTTGTGGGTCAATCCCGAAAAGTGCCGCGGCTGCAAGAAATGCATGAAATTCGGCTGTCCGTCCATCTCCTTCCGCGACGGTCACGCCGTTGTGGATACAACCCTTTGCGTCGGCTGCGGCGTATGCGCTCAGCTCTGTCCCTTTGACGCGTTTGAAAGCGAGGTGCCCTGTAATGACTAAGAATATCATGATCGTCGGCGTAGGCGGCCAGGGCTCTCTGCTCGCTTCCAAACTGCTCGGCAGACTGCTTGTAGACGAAGGCTATGACGTAAAAGTCAGCGAAGTACACGGTATGAGCCAGCGCGGCGGTTCTGTGGTCACTTATGTCCGCTTCGGCGATAAGGTCTACTCCCCCGTTATCGAAAACGGTGAAGCCGATTTCATCGTATCATTCGAGAAGATCGAGGCGGCGCGTTATGTGCAGAACCTCAAAGAGGACGGCACGATCATCGTCAACACCCAGCAGATCGACCCCATGCCCGTCATCATCGGCGCGGCGACCTATCCCGAAGATATCATCTCTGAAATGAAGGACAAGGGCATCCATGTGGACGACATCGACGCGCTGGCGCTGGCAAACGAAGCCGGCTCCTCCAAGGCGTGCAACATCGTGCTGATGGGTCGACTTGCTAAATACTTTGATATGCCGAAAGAAAAATGGCTTGCGGCGATTGAAAAGATCGTCAAGCCTCAGTTTGTTGAGATCAACAAAAAGGCATTTGATTTGGGATACAACTGTTAATCAACAGTTTGCGTATATGAAAAAATAATGAAAGGATGAAAAAAATGCAGAAAAACTATTATCAGCCCGAAGCGGAAACGATGCAGGTGGAAGACATCAAAAAGCTGCAGGAAGAAAAGCTCATCAAGCAGGTCAAGTATGTGTATGACAATGTCAAATACTATCGTGACCTGATGGATGAAAGAGGCGTCAAGCCCGAGGATATCACCTGTTTGAGCGACATCAGCAAGCTGCCCTTCCTCACTAAGGATGATCTGAGAGAAGCGTATCCCTACGGCATGCTCGCAACCGACCTCAAAAACTGCGTCCGCATCCAGTCCACCTCCGGCACAACCGGCAAACGTGTCGTCGCGTTCTATACCCAGAACGATATCGATATGTGGGAGGAATGCTGTGCCAGAGCGATCGTCGCCGCGGGCGGCAGCAACGAGGACGTCGTACAGGTCTGCTACGGCTACGGTCTGTTCACCGGCGGTCCGGGACTCAACGGCGGCTCTCATAAAGTCGGCAGCCTGACGCTTCCGATGTCCAGCGGCAACACCAACCGCCAGATCCAGTTCATGATGGATCTGAATGCTACCATCCTCTGCTGCACTCCCTCCTACGCCGCCTATATCGGCGAAAGCCTGAAGGAAAAGGGCTACAAGCCGGAGGATAACAAGCTCAAGGCGGGCATCTTCGGCGCGGAGCCTTGGACAGAGGAAATGCGCAGGGATATCGAGAAATCCCTCGGCATTAAGGCGTATGACATCTACGGACTGACCGAAACCAGCGGTCCCGGCGTATCCTTTGAATGTGAAGAACAGACCGGTATGCACATCAACGAGGACCATTTCTACGCTGAGATCATCGATCCCGATACCGGCGAGGTACTGCCCGAAGGCTCAAAGGGCGAGCTGGTCTTCACCTCTCTCGATAAGGAAGCCTTCCCGCTGCTGCGTTACCGCACCCGTGATATCACAATTCTCACCCGCGAGAAGTGCTCCTGCGGCAGAACCTTCATCAAGATGAAGAAGCCGATGGGACGGAGCGACGACATGATGATCATCCGCGGCGTCAACGTATTCCCGAGCCAGATCGAAGCTGTTCTGCTGAACCTCGGCTATGCGCCGAACTATCTGATCCTTGTCGACCGTGTCAACAACACCGATACCTTTGAGATCCAGGTCGAGATGCTGCCTGAGGACTTCTCCGACACGCCGAAGGTCATCACAAAGAAAGAGAAGAAGATCCAGTCGGCGATGAAGGAAATGCTGGGCATCAATCCCACGATCCGCCTCGTCGCTCCCAAGTCCATCACCCGCAGCGAAGGCAAGGCTGTCCGAGTGATCGACAACCGTAAAAAGATCGGTATCAATATCTGATACGCGCGACTTTTTCTTACATTGACTGTTTTCAGCTTGAGCTCGTCATAGCTCAGTTGAGCTTCACAACATAAAGTAAAGGAGTAGAAGAATATGGCTATCAAACAATTATCCATCTTTGTAGAAAACCGTGAAGGCACCCTCGTCACCGTCACCGACGCGATCGCTAAGGCAGGCGTCGATATCCGCGCGATGAGCGTAGCCGATACCAACGATTTCGGCATTTTCCGCCTGATCGTTACCGATACCGTAAAAGCAAAGCAGGCGCTTGATGAAGCCAACGCCTTTGTTTCCATCACCGAGGTTGTCGCAGTCGCTTTGGAGGACAAACCCGGCTCCCTCGCCAAGGTAGTGAAGACCCTTGCGGACAACAATATCAACATTGAATACATGTATGCGTTCATCACTGTCAGCAAGCAGTTCGCATATGTGGTTCTTCGTGTAGAAAACAACGAGGAAACCGAAAAGATCCTTGTCGAAAACGGCATCAAGCTGGTTACCGAAGAGGATATGGAAAAGCTGTAATAAGCTGATATCTCCCAATGACAAAAGCCCGCCTGATCATCAGACGGGCTTTTGATATATGATAATCATTGGTATAACGATCACCGGCAACCGAACACTAATCACTGACCACTGATCACTTCAATATATGCTGCCACATCGAAAGGGTCAAGCGGTGTATCCTTCTTCAGATAGAGCGGGTGATGAGGATGCCCTTTCTTTGAAATCTTGCCGGCGGAATACCACTTCGCGCGGTGCTTTGTGCCGAGCGCAATCATAGAGCGGACACAGTCGGGCAGATACCGACGCTTTTCGATGATATTGCCCCATGCCGCCCATACCGAAGGTTTCTCGCTCAGTCCCAGAATATAATCAAACGCCTTCATGTTCTCTTTGTGAAGCAAAACGTTACAATCCTGCTCCATATCATCGGGATTCGTCGCGCGCTGCGCGTAAACGTTGAACATGATGAAGCTGTCATAGCCGTTGGCATGTGCGATTCGCTCGACAGATTTAAGGGTATTATCCAGATTATCGGGTGCCGCGGTAGACGGATTGACGCCGATGCAGATCAGCGGTTTATCGCCTCTTGTGCCGAGGATATAACGGTATTCGCTGTAAAAATCCGGCACATACAGCCAGCGGCTTTTATCATATGCGTCATTGGTACTGATCATCGCGTCAGCGAAGGTCAGCACTTCGATATCAACGGTATCGGATAACGGGATATGCATAGAGAAACCTCCAACAGTACATCAGGGGACAGACCGAAGTCTGTCCCCTTCATTATTTAATCACTATTAAACTGATACGAAAGAGATATAATCAATTCCAGCCGGTGACCTTGTAATGGCCGAGATCATTCTTGGAACCGTCCATCCAGTAACCGGTGTAGGTACCAAAGTCAGTGATATCCTCGGTCTGAGCGCCGTTGCCGTTATTGAGGATAACGCCGACAGCTCCTGCGGGAACCGTGCATTTGAACTGTGTCTCGCCGTAATCGTTGGTGACGGTCTCAGCCTGAGCAGCGCCGGGCCACTCGCCGTTAATCGCATTGCCGTCAGCATCCCAAGCGTACACGTATGCAGCGCCCCAACCGAAGTTATCGGTGAGCAGGAATGTTACCTCATCAGTAATAGGCTCATCCGGATTATCAGGCTCGGTAGGATCGGGAGTGACAGGAGTAACAGGATTATCGGGATCGATCTCGTAGAAGTCAACATTATAATGACCCTGAGCATCAGTAGTATCCAGCATATAAACGCCTGTAGAACCGGTGAACGGGATATCGACCGTCTGCTGACTGCCGTCGGTGATGATATAATTAGTCATACCCTCGGGCATCGTGAAGGTGAAGCGCTCCTCGCCGTACTCGTTTTGACCGATAGAGGTCATCGCAACGCCGGGCCATTCAACAGGTGTTGAAGAATCGGACCAATAATAGATGTTAACAGTGCTGAAGCCCTTGTTGTTGGTGAAGATGATGGTGCCGCCTTCGCCGCCGATCACAGGATTATCGGGCTCGGTAGGATCGGGAGTGTCAGGCTCGGTGGGATCGGGGGTTACAGGGGTATCGCCGGCGTTCCAACCGGTAACCTTGTAGTGACCGAGCTCATTCTGGGTGCCGTCCATCCAGTAGCCGTCATAAGAGAAGTCGGTGATATCTTCTGTCTGAGCGCCTGCGCCGTTATTCAGGATAACGCCGGTCGCGCCTTCGGGAACAACGCATACAAACTGGGTCTCGCCGTACTCATTGACGCGGGTCTCAGCCTGATTCGCGCCGGGCCACTCGCCGTACAACTCGTTGCCGTTATCATCCCATGCGTAAACATATGCGGTGCCCCAACCGAAGTTGTCGGTCAGCAGGAAGGAGCCTGCGGGTACGGGGTTATCAGGAGTAGTAGGATCGGGATTATCGGGTTCAGTCGGATCGGGAGTGACAGGATTGTCGCCCGCATTCCAGCCGGTAACCTTGTAGTGACCGAGCTCGTTCTGAGTGCCGTCCATCCAGTAGCCGTCATAGGAGAAATCGGTGATATCTTCTGTCTGAGCGCCTGCGCCGTTATTCAGGATAACGCCGGTAGCGCCTTCGGGAACAACGCATACGAACTGGGTCTCGCCGTACTCATTGACGCGAGTCTCAGCATGGTTAGCGCCGGGCCACTCGCCGTACAGCTCGTTGCCGTTATCATCCCATGCGTAAACATATGCGGTGCCCCAGCCGAAGTTATCGGTCAGCAGGAAAGAGCCTGCGGGTACGGGAGGATTATCAGGCTGGGTAGGATCAACGGGGGTAACAGATCCGTCTATCGAGTAGAAGTCAACCAGATAGTGACCTTCGGAATCCAAATCGGTCATGTAAACGCCGGTAGAACCGGTGAAGGGGATGTCAACGGTCTGAGAAGTGCCGTCGTTGATAATGTAATTGGTCATGCCCTCAGGCATATCGAAGGTGAATCTCTCTTCGCCGAACTCATTCTGTCCGATAGAAGTCATCGGAACGCCGGGCCACTCAACGGGCTCCTGAGAATCGGACCAGTAATAGATATTGACAGAGCTGAAGCCCTTGTTGTTTGAGAAGATGATGGTGCTGCCATCGGTGATGACAGGAGGCTCGGGAGCAACATAACCGCCGTCGCCGCCGTCGCCGCCGTTGTTATTATCTCCGCTGTAATTCCAACCGGTGACGATGTAATGACCGAGCTCGTTCTTGGAGCCGTCCATCCAGTAGCCGTCATAGGAGAAATCGGTGATATCCTCGGTCTGAGCGCCGTTGCCGTTGTTCAGGATCACGCCGGCAGCGCCCTCGGGGATATAGCAGCGGAACTGTGTCTCGCCGTAATCGTTGGTGATGGTCTCAGCCTGAGAAGCGCCGGGCCATTCGCCGTTGATCGCAGTGCCGTTAGCATCCCATGCGTAAACGTAAGCGGAGCCCCAACCGAAGTTATCAGTCAGCAGGAAGGAACCAGTGGTGTTGTCGCCTCCGCTGTAACCGCCGTTATCGCCGCCGTTGTCGCCGCCGCTGCTGCCGCCGGAACCGTCAGCGTTCCAGCCGATTACCTTGTAATGTCCGAGCTCGTTCTTGGAGCCGTCCATCCAGTAACCGTCATAGCTGAAGTCAGTAATGTCCTCAGTCTGTTCGCCGTTGCCGTTGTTCAGGATGACGCCGGCAGCGCCGTCCGGAATGTAGCAGACGAACTGGGTCTCGCCGTACTCATTGGTCTGAGTCTGAGCTTGAGAAGCGCCGGGCCACTGACCGAGCAGAGCATTGCCTTCGGCATCCCATGCATATACATAAGCAGAACCCCAACCGAAGTTATCGGTCAGCAGGAAGGAACCGCTGCTCGTATAGTCGCCGCCGTTATCGCCGCCGTTGTCGCCGCCGTTATTGCCGCCGGAACCGTCGGAGTTCCAGCCGATGACCTTGTAATGACCGAGCTCGTTCTGGGTGCCGTCCATCCAGTATCCGTCATAGGTAAAGTCGGTGATATCTTCTGTCTGAGCGCCGGAACCGTTATTCAGGATAACGCCGACTGCACCGTCAGGGATATAGCACTTGAACTGTGTCTCGCCGTACTCGTTGGTCTGAGTCTCAGCCTGAGAAGCGCCGGGCCACTCGCCGACAAGCGCGTTGCCGTCAGCATCCCATGCATACACGTAAGCCTGACCCCAACCGAAGTTATCGGTCAGCAGGAAGGAGTCTTTCGGCTCGGGAGGATCGGTAGGATCGACAACAGGTGTTGTCGGGATCACGATCGGAGGTGTGGTCGGATTGACAGGAGCATTCGGATTATACTCTTTTTCCTGACCGATGTCATACTTGACATTCATCTGAGCCATATAGCGCTGGATCAGAGAAGCATCGATAACAGTCACAAAGCCGTCGCCGTCAACATCAGCCGCACGCTGCTGCTTCTGGGTCAGGGTAGCCATATCGACAGCATAACGCATAATCAGTGTCGCGTCGATTGCTTCTACCTTGCCGTTGCCGTCAGCATCGCCGAGGACATAGGTCTCGGGAGGATCGGTGGGCTTGGGAGCCTCGTTGTTCTCATAGATAACCGCTACGCCGGTGGAACCGACAGAACCGGTAATCTTGCTGCTGGTTACGGTAAAGGTGTTGCCGGTGATGGCGTCCTTGTAGGTGCCGGCAGCCAGCTTATGGTTAGTGAGGTTTATATTCTTAGCAGTAGTACCGCCGAGGTTGACGATGATGGCGCCTGTCGAGCCTCTCTCGATGTACGCGGTACCGCCGGAGTTGTTGGTGCAGTACTCGGACTGACCGATGAAATAGTTATGGAACTGGTTAATCGCCTTGGTGGTGGGGTTGGACCAAGCGGTCTTGCGCGCTTCACCGAGGGTGATGTTGTACAGATCGTTGATGTTGGTGTTGTCGCTGGGACGAGCAAGGTATACGCAGGAGATACCCGCACGACCGGCTACGAGCGCCCAGATTTTGCCGCGCTGAATAGCGGTCAGTCCGACAGTGGACTTATCAACATAAGTGTCGTGAGACTCATCCCACAGGACAGTGTTCGCAGCGGTGAAGTTAGAGTTGGGATAATTGGGAGTGGCGTTGTTCCACTCGCCGACAGAACCGCCTTCTTTGACGGCGTTGCTGATCTGCCAGTAGCCCTTGGAGTCGGTGACATCCATGATCTTGGTGTACCAGCTGAAGGGTCTGCTGATACCGCAGGTGTTCAGAATTTCGCCGTAAGCGTAGACCTCTCTGTCGGAATACTTGTTCTGAACCTTCTTTAAGGTATCGGTCCAGAAGTCGGAGCCGAGACCGTCATGATCGTCGGGCGTCTCGATATGCTTCGCGGCGTCGAAACGGAAACCGTCAGCGCCCGCAGCAACCAGCTCATCCATATAATCATAGATCGCGTTCTGAACACGCTGATCCTCGGTCTTTAAGTCAGGCAGACCGGAGGTGCAGTTGCGGGTAAGGTCATAAGCAGAGTTATAATAAGTATTATCGCTCTCGATGTACTGCATCTGTTTCCACGGAGAATGGAACAGTTTGTTGTTATAGATTTCGGGCTCAAAGGTCGCAGCCTTGGGAGTCACGTGGGACATCGGATCGGAAGAGGTGTTGTTATCGTCGCCTTCCTTGGTGCCCATATGGTTGATAACTGCGTCGGCGATGACCTTCAGACCGAGCTCATGCGCCTTCGAGCACATGGACGTAAACTGAGCCTTGGTGCCGAGCGCATTATCGGTGCTGTTGTTCAGCTGGAAGCCTGCGGGCTGATAGAACATCCACCAGCCGTTCTGACCGTCGCTCTGCAGGAACTTCGCGCCCTTGGTCGCCTTTTTGATCTCATTGGGGGGAGATACCTGGATCGTGGTAAAGCCCTGCTCGGCAATGGTTTCGAGGTTCGCTTCGATGTTCGCGTAAGACCATGTCCACGCCTGCAGGATGGTGCCGTCGTTCACGGTCGATGACAAACCGTAGCCGTCAGCGCTTACTTTGGACAGCATATCTTCATATGCCGAGCCCGCTGCTGCAACGTCAACGCCCGCGGCAGTATCTACCGCATCGGTCTGAGCCGCCGAGGCAGCGACTGTGCCGACTGAGAGGACGGATACGAGCAGTGCAACAGCTAATAACACGCTGAGTAATCGTCTCATTTTCATATTATTCCTCCTAAAATTGCGGATAACCGGACATAGTTATCCTATACTGAGTATTCCTCATAGTTAGTATAGCAAATTTGCGTATCATCTTCAATTCACTTTTTCTACAAATATTATACTAATATTTCAACAAATTTGCCAATAATGAAAACTTGCCGTTGCAAACTTTTTTCAATCATGCTAGAATAGCGGTGGTGATAATGATGAAAAAGTGCGAATACTGTTCAAAAGAGATATCCTACCATGAAATGTACTGCGGGGATGAATGTCAGGACAGCGCAAACAAATACTATGATCTGAAGGATAAATTCCAAAAGCCGTTTGCCGTTATCAACGGTATTTTCGTCATTGCGATCGGCATATGCATCTTCCTGTATTCTTTTTTGCGCGACGTCGGCGCGATCGGCGGCGCCTCTTCCCTGTTGATATTGGGGATCATGTACTTCTTTCTCCCCTTTCCGCCGGACGTTATGATACAAAAGTATAAACTGAAAAAATCGATTTTAATTACAAAAATCATTGCCGCGGTCATTTTTGCTCTGGGTGTGCTGGTGTTAATTTTTTACTTGACGCATATCATATGAATATCAAATCGCATTCGGCAAACAATAGCATTAGCCTGACAATAGTAATCCGAACCTGCTATTACTGTCAGGCTACAGTTTTACTGTAAGGAGGTTTACCGATGCTTGATAAAATTGCATTGACATTATTGATCGTCGGCGGTATCAACTGGGGCAGCGTAGGTCTGTTTCAGTTCGACCTGGTCGCGTTCCTGTTCGGCGGTCAGTCGGGAATCATCGCCCGTATCGTCTATGTTATCGTCGCGCTGGCTGCGTTATGGTGCATTTCTCTTTTATTCAGAGATACGACCGAAGCCGGCGACCGCGATTACAGAACAAGTGCCACATAATAAACGTAAAGCTGTCTCAGAGCGGAGGCAGCTTTTTACATATATCTATAGGTTGAGATTGCCGCGGCTCCAAAAGGATCTCACGATAATTGTTTATAATGGATTGCCGCCCTCATATCCCAGCGCGGCGGAAAGCATATCCGCCTGTCTGACCGTCGCCTGAATGGCGGATACAAAATCATCCGATCTCACTCTGCGAAAAAAGCCGATCGTCGTCATGGCGTATTTCAGCGTTCCTGAAGAATCGAATACGGGTGCCGATACCGAACGCAGACCGACCTTGTACTCGCCGTCCTCGACCGCGTAACCCTGACCGCAAATTTCGCTGAGCTGGCGCAGAAGCGAGTCAATATCGGAAATCGTATGCGGTGTAAACTGTCTCATCGGCTGACGCTTATAGAGAGAGATAACCTTTTTAGACGGCATGAATGCAAGCATCAGCTTTCCCTGAGAGGTACAGTGCAGGGGCAGCCTGACGCCGATTTCAGGCAGGATCTGGACGCCGGTAGAGCTGACGGCATAATCGAAAGAAACGGCGTTTTCACCGTCAAGGAGGCTGATCACAGAATTAGCGCCCGTCAGAGAGCTAAGGCTTTCTAAATACGGACGAGCCAATGCGCTGATATCGAAGCCGCGCGAAACCGCCGATCCGTACTCAAAAAGACGCATGCCGAGCGCGTAGGAGCCGTCGGGCAGCTGGCGCAAAAGACCTCTGTCGCGCATCGTGGACGCCAAAGCGTGGGTCGTGCTTTTGGGATATCCGCACCGCTCGGACAGCTCGCTGAGCGTCATGCCCTGTCGTGATGCGGTCAGTGCGTCAAGGAGATCGATCGCCTTTGAAAGCGATTTTACTTTTCCTTTTTCGTCATTCATATTATCACCACATTCCGTATTACTGAACGATAATTCCATTATACAGAATATTGTTCATTGTGTCAACCATGTAAAAGTGGTAGAATATGACATGCAATATAAAAAGGAAAGGATTAATAAAATGAAAAGAATCATTGCACTCCTATTAGTACTCCTGCTCGCAGGCGAGCTTTTGACCGCATGCGGTGAAAGCGCAACACAGACCGCCGACGCCGACAGCGATCAGAGCACAGCGATCGATGAAAAAACTACAGATACCGCCGAGATCGTTGTATTCGCAGCGGCAAGCATGACCGAAACCTTGGAAGAGCTTGCTCAGACCTATGAAGCGGATCATCCCGGTGTAAAGCTGACCTTCAACTTTGATTCTTCGGGCACGCTGAAAACCCAGATTGAAGAAGGCGCGGTTTGCGACCTCTTTATCTCCGCGGCGCAGAAGCAGATGAACGGCTTGGAAGAAGGCGGTTATATCAATACCGATACCCGTATCGATCTGCTCGAAAACAAGGTTGCTCTGTGCGTCGCTGAAAACTCCGCATCGGGGATCCAATCCTACGAGGATATGAAAGCGCATCTCGAAGCGGGAGATATCCTGATGGCGATCGGCAATGAGGACGTTCCCGTAGGACAGTACACACAGAAGATTTTCACCTACTACGATCTTGATGAAGCGGCTCTCGCCGACAACGGCGTGCTGACCTACGGCTCCAATGTCAAGGAGGTCACAACACAGGTATCCGAAGGCACCGTCGACTGCGGCATCATCTATCAGACAGACGCCTATTCGGCTGATCTCGCTGTGACCGATACCGCTGCCGAAGAAATGTGCGGTCAGGTCATCTATCCCGCCGCCGTTCTCAGCGGCAGCGAACATGTCGATGAGGCAAAGGCGTTCCTCGACTTCCTGCAGACTGCGGACGCTTCGGCTGTATTTGAGAAAGTCGGCTTCATACCGCTTGCAACTAAATGAAAAATCGATTATAATCATGATAAGCCCGTCTGCACACAGGCGGGTAATTCATTTTGAGGTAATATATGGATTTATATCCCTTGTTCAATTCGCTGAGGATCGCTGCAATCGCCGCTGTGTTCGTGTTTTTTGTCGGGATTGCCGCGGCGTATTATATCGCCAAGACGCCTCGCGTCATCAAAGGAATACTGGATGTGCTCTTCACACTGCCGCTGGTGCTGCCGCCGACGGTGGTGGGTTATCTGTTGCTGCTCCTCTTAGGTCCCAAAAGAGCGATAGGCAGCTTTTTTCTCGATCATTTCAACGTCCGGCTGACGATGCAGTGGTGGTCGGCGGTTTTCGCGGTCATCGTCGTCGTCTTTCCGCTGATGTACCGCACGGCGCGCGGCGCGTTTGAGCGCTTTGACGAGGATCTTGCCGACGCGGGCAGAACGCTGGGGCTCTCCAACACCCACATTTTCTGGCGCATCCGTCTCCCCTACTGCAAGCAGGGGATCATCGCAGGCGTTGTGCTGTCCTTTGCCAGAGCCTTGGGTGAATACGGCGCAACCTCGATGATCGCCGGTTATACCCCGGGAAAGACCGCTACCGTATCCACCGCCGTGTACCAGCTATGGCGCACGGGCAACGACGCGCTGGCGTTCAAATGGGTGCTGATCAATATCGCGATCTCGGCAGTGGTACTGTTGGCGGTCAATCTGCTGGAGCGTCCGCAAAGGAGGCGATATTGATGCTGCAGGTCGATATCGAAAAACGCCTTGACCGTTTTACGCTGCAGTCAAAATTCGAGTGTGATAATGACACCCTTGCACTGTTCGGCGCGTCGGGCTCCGGAAAAAGCATGACGCTGAAATGTATCGCCGGTATTGAAAAACCCGACAAAGGTGTGATACAATTGAACGGCAGGGTACTTTTTGACAGCGAGAAACGGATCGACCTTCCGCCGCAGAAGCGACGGGTAGGTTATCTGTTTCAGGATTACGCGCTCTTCCCGAACATGAGCGTAAAAGGCAACATCCGAGCGGGTATGAGAAGGCTGTCAAAGGCAGAGCGGGCATTAAAGCTTGAAGAATTGCTGACACAGTTTCACCTTAAGGGTTTGGAAAACCGACGACCGGATACGTTATCCGGTGGTGAGAAGCAGCGTGTCGCGCTGGCGCGAATCTTTGCCGCAGAGCCGGAGGTGCTGCTGCTGGATGAGCCGTTTTCGTCGCTGGATACCCTGCTGAAGCTGCAGCTCATCCCCTACATCCGCGATATCATATCGGAATTCGGCGGCGAATCGATACTGGTTTCCCATGATATCGAAGAGATTCGTCAGCTTTGCCCCGCGATCATCCCCATCGCAAGCGGCGTCACCGAGTCCGCAAAGGATACCGAAACATACTATAACGAGTTAAAGGAACAGTTTGACGATTTAAAATGACCATGAAAGACAGCTACGGACGCAAAATTCAATATCTTCGCTTATCCGTCACCGATCTGTGCAACTATCGCTGCATCTACTGTATGCCCGAAAGCGGCGTTATCAAAAAAAGACACGGCGATATGCTCAGCATTGAGGAGATGACCGGGATCGTGCGTGCGGCGCACAGGCTGGGCGTCAATAAGGTTCGTCTGACCGGCGGAGAGCCGCTTGTCAGGCGGGGAATCGTGTCCCTGTGCCGCAATATCAAGGCGATTGACAACGCGATCGAGCTGGGAATCACCACCAACGGCTCACTGCTCGCGCCGATGGCGGGAATATTGAAGGAAGCGCGCGTCGACCGGCTGAACATCAGCCTCGACAGTCTGAACCCGGATACCTTCTCAAAAATCACCCGAGGCGGGGACGTGAGGGATGTGGCGGACGGGATCAAGGCCGCACAGAACGCGGGCTTTGACAACATAAAGATTAATTGCGTGCTGCTCAATGGAATCAATGACAAAGAGCTTTTTGAAATGATCTCGCTGACGCGGGAGCATCCCGTTCACGTGCGGTTCATCGAGCTGATGCCGCTGGGCGTCGCCAAGGAATGGGACAGCAGCCGCTTTATGACAACGGCATCGGCAGAAAAATATCTGCAGAACGCCGAGCTGCTGAGAATCGACGGCGTCGCGAGGGTTTACGGCTTTCCCGGGTACAAAGGCACCATCGGACTGATTTGTCCGATGTCACACAGCTTCTGTCCATCATGCAATAAGATCCGCGTCACAGCCGACGGCAAATTAAAGCCGTGTCTGCACTCGGATCAGGAGATCGACCTGAAAGGCTTATCGGGTGAAAAGCTCGAACAAGCGATCAGGGACGGCATCATGCAGAAGCCGGAAAGTCACCGTTTCGGTCTCGCGGGCTCCGCGACCGGGCGCAACATGAACGAAATCGGAGGATAACATGGAACTGAGTCATATCAACGATCAGGGACGTGCTAAAATGGTAGACGTCTCCGATAAAGATATTTCCTATCGCGAGGCGATCGCCGAGGGTACGGTTATCGTCGCCACTGAGACGATGGAGCTGATCAGAAGCGGCGGCGTCAAAAAAGGCGACGTTCTCACCGTCGCGCAGGTCGCCGGCATCATGGCGGCAAAGAAAGCATCCGACATCATCCCGATGTGTCATCCGCTGACGCTCAGCAGCGTGGATATCCGCTTTAGGCTGACCGATACCGAAGTGCATATCGAAGCCGTTGTAAAGTGTAAAGGCAGCACAGGCGTCGAGATGGAAGCACTGACCGCCGTATCTGCAGCGGCTCTCACCATCTATGATATGTGCAAGGCGGTACAGCGGGATATCGAGATCACCGATATCCGTCTTATTTACAAAAACGGCGGTAAAAGCGGGGAGTTCAAGCGATGAAAGGAACCGTTTTGGCTGTCTGCATCAGCGAAAAGAAGGGAACCAAAAAGCAACCCGTGCCCTCGGTCACGCTCGAAAAAAACTGCGGTATCATCGGTGACGCGCACGCGGTCGATCCCGAAACGCCCCTATCGTACCGTCACCGCCAAGTCAGCCTGTTAGCCGACGAAAGCGTCGATAAAATGCGCGCGAAAAGCGTTGTACTGAATGCGGGAGATTTCGCGGAAAACATCCTGACCAAGGGGATTAACCTAAAAGACATCCCGATCGGCACACGACTGTCGATAGGGCAAGCCATTCTGGAAGTCTCACAGATCGGCAAGCAGTGTCATAACGATTGTGAAATTAAAAGAATGACAGGACAATGTGTGATGCCCACCGAAGGGATCTTCGCCGTCGTCATCCAGGGCGGGGAGATCAAAGCGGGCGATGAGATCATAACAAGCCTTCCCCTTGAGGGGAAGGTGTCGAGTTACTGAGCGAGACGGATGAGGTGGAAACGTTTCTGCTTCATCCCGTTCATTGATAGTTCGGAAAGGCTTCCACCTCATCCGACCTTTCCCTCAAGGGGAAGGCTAAAATATAAGGAGAAAAATATGAAACTGATAAAAACAACAGACGCCGTCGGACAGGTGCTGTGCCACGATATGACGCAGATCATCCCGGGGCAGTATAAAGGAGCGCGCTTTCGTAAGGGGCATATCGTCACTGAGGAGGATATCCCCGTGCTGCTGAGCATGGGAAAAGAGAATCTCTATATCTTTGAGATGGACGAAAACAAGCTGCACGAGAATGACGCAGCGGAGGTCCTATGCAAAATATGCAAGGGCAAAAACATAACGCGCGGCGAGGTCAAAGAAGGAAAGATTGAGCTGACAGCCGAGATCGACGGACTGCTGATGATCGACCGCGAAAAGCTGAACGCTGTTAATTCTATTGAAGAATTAATGATCGCAACAAGAAAAGGCGATACCGCAGTCAAACAAGGCGATAAGCTAGCCGGTACGCGCGTCATCCCGCTGGTGATCGACAAAGCAAAGCTGCAGCAGGCGAAGGATGTTGCCGCAGGCGAACCGATTCTGAACATCCTCCCCTATATGCTGAAAACTGCCGGGGTCATCACCACCGGCAGCGAGGTGTTCCATGGCAGAATCAAGGATCAGTTCACACCGGTCCTCAAGGAAAAGCTCAAAGCCTACGGCATCAGCGTGACGAGCCATATCCTGTGTGACGATGACGCCGAAAACATCAAGGAAGCGATCAAGCTGCTCAGAGGCAACGTCGATATGATCCTCTGCACAGGAGGCATGAGCGTCGACCCCGACGACCAAACGCCCGGAGCGATCAAACTCAGCGGCACCGATATCGTCACCTACGGCGCTCCGGTGCTGCCGGGAGCGATGTTCCTGATGGGATACTGTCAGGACGGTACGCCGATCATGGGACTGCCGGGCTGCGTGATGTACGCGAAGGCGACGATCTTCGATCTGGTGCTGCCGCGGATCGCGGCGGGTGTTCGCCTGACAAAGGCTGATTTCGTTGCATACGGAGAGGGCGGATTGTGCCTCGGCTGTGAAAAATGCACTTACCCGCACTGTCCGTTCGGGAAGTAACAATCCGGTGAAATTGCTTCGATCTTTTCGGGAGGAGCAAGCCCTGCTCGCGAGATGCAAGCCCCTCCCCTACAATTATTTCAGAAAAGTGTGAAGAATCATGTACAAAGCATCTGTCATTACCGTCAGCGATCGCGCCGCAAGCGGTGCATATGAGGACAAGAGCGGTCCTGCTGTCAGAAAGCTGCTCGAAGAGGCGGGATATGAGGTTGTCAGGGTCCTTATAGTTCCTGACGAGAAAAATAAGATAATAAACGCTCTGCTCTTCGAATGTGAACAGGGAGTTCATTTAATCATCACGACGGGAGGTACGGGCTTTGCGCCGCGCGATATTACTCCCGAGGCAACCAAGTCGATCATTGAGAAGGAGTGTCCCGGTATCGCGGAGTACATGAGGCAAAAGAGTATGGAAATCACGCCGCGCGGGATGCTGTCGCGTGGAATCGCGGGGATCAGGGAGAAAAGCCTGATCGTCAACCTCCCCGGCTCGCCGAAGGGTGCAACGGAGAATCTCGGGTTCATCCTCCCCCACCTCGGTCATGGATTGGATATGCTGAACGGTAAAAAAGAATGAGCAAATATAAAATGACCGCCGCTGTGTTCAGCGGCGGTGTATTTTTATGATGTCAGCCGATCGGAAAAGCCGCACCGACGAGATAGCGCTGGATACAGGTAGCGTCCAGAACGCTGCGCTCGCCGTCGCGATTGAAGTCGGAATAATAACATATCTTTCCGTAGGGATAGAGCATCTCATCGTCCTCGGGATAATCGCGCATCTTCGCCTCACAGCGCTGGGCGATCGTCGCATCAACAACGGTGATCCTGTCGTCCCCGTCAAGATCGCCGAGCAGTCTGCCCGTCACGACCTCATCAAGCGCCTTTGTCAGCCCGTCATAATTGCTTTCTGTATTACAGGGAAGCGATACAAAGATATCCTGCTTCACATCATAGATACCGTAGCCGGATTCAAACGGATAGCTCGGCGTCGGTCTGATAACCAATCGATTGCCGATGATCCCTTCATAGATCACATCCTGAGCGATAAAAGTCTCTGCTTGTATCAAGACCCAGTCTGCGTCGCCGCTTTGGTCACGATGCTCATATGGCTCGTCATAGAGGTAGAAAAAGTCAGACCAGTAAACATTCTCCGGAGCAACGTCATAGGTGTAGATGCTGACGTATTTCTCAAAGAAGCGGTCAAATATCGTGTCAGACGGTCCCATCGTATAGACAGGATCGTCGGGACCGCCGCCCCAATTGACGGTGCAGACTTGATAATTGCCTTCATCATCACGGTCACCGGACAGCCAGAGCCATTCTGCGCCGCTGAAAGGCATATCCGCGGTGCGCTTTCTGCCGTCGGTAAAGTAAAAAGACTGCGTGCCGTTCGGCGCGGTGAAGCGATATCTGCCCTCGCCGTAATCGTTGAAGTCAAAGCGCTCTGTCTTCGCGCGGATATCGGAACCGTCCCCGGTGAAAGGATCGATACAGCGAATGCAGATATATATGTTATCGGAGAGGACATTGTCGGTGTTATCCAGTACGATCAGGTTTTCAGACCAGATATGACGGATTATCGCTTTGTAATAGCCGTTATAGTCGGTCTCTCCCGTCAGAAACAGATCAAGCGGATCATTCATTTGATGCGTCAGCGTCTCGGTACGTCCGTTCAAGTATGCATCCGAGATATAGAAGCTATAGGTATAGGCATAGCCAACATTTTCGGGGGAATAGTACCCCTCTGCGGGAAAGTTGAAATAATACATTCCCTCGTCATAATCGTTCGTCTGCACGAAAACCATCGGTGCACTGTCCCAATCCTCAGACGGATACCGGCTGTACGATTGATAATAGATCACGGGATCGATAAAGCCAAGACTGTTCGTGAACACGATATCCTGCGCGTACAGATCGATCAGATCCTCCGCCGGTACCGCGCCGACATTGATCGCGCACAAAGTCAGACCGATAACGGCAGCCAGTAATAAGGATGTGAGCTTCTTCATGACATTTCCTCCTCATCATACGATCGATATGTCTACTATAACAAAACGCCTTCTGCAATTCAATATTAATAATATATAGTTTCTTATTATAGTCTTCGTCTTCGCCTTTGTCTTCATCTTAGCTTGTTTAACCGTAAAAGTTGCATAGTTTATTAGTTGACAGGAAAACCGCCCCCGATATGGGAGCGGTCGATAAACAATAACTTACAGCTTTTCCACAATAGACTTGGTATCTCTGGCGATAGCAAGCTCCTCGTTGGTCGCGATGACAGCGACGGGGATGGAGGAATCGTCGGCGGAGATAAAAGCGGTATCGCGGGTCACGGCGTTGACTTCCTTGTTCAGCTTGACGCCGGCAAAAGCGAGATAGTCGATGACCGACTCACGCAACACGGGCTGATTCTCGCCCAGACCTGCGGTGAACACGATACCGTCGCAGCCGCCCATGGCAACCCAGTACTGACCGATGTACTTCGCGATCTGATAGTACAGCATCTCATGAACGAGGTGAGCGCGGTGATTGCCGGCTTCCTCGGCAGCGGTGACGTCGCGGTCATCGGAGCTGACGCCCGAAACGCCCAAGAGACCCGACTTCTTGTTCAGCAAGGTGTTCATTTCCTGCGGAGAGAGGTTGTCCTTTTCCGCGATAAAGGTCACAACGGAGGGATCCAGACAGCCGGAGCGGGTGCCCATCAGGATACCGTCGAGCGGAGTCAAGCCCATAGAGGTATCGATGACCTTGCCGTTCTTAACGGCAGTGATGGAAGAGCCGTTGCCGATATGGCAGGTGATGAGCTTGAGATCTTTGATATCCTTGCCCATCAGATCAGCCATTGCGCCGGATACAAAGCGGTGGGAGGTACCGTGAGCGCCGTAGCGGCGAACGGCATACTTCTCATAATACTCGTAGGGTACGGCGTACATATATGCCTTTTCGGGCATGGTGGAATGGAACGCGGTATCGAAAACGACGACCATCGGAACCTTGTCGCCGAACACCTGCTGACAGCCCCTGATCGCCTGTACATGACCGGCGTTGTGCAGCGGAGCAAGCGGGATCAGGCTCTCGATGCCCGCGATGACCTCGTCGGTGACAAGCTCGGGATCGCTGAACAGCGCGCCGCCCTGTACGATACGGTGGCCGATCGCGGCGACCTCATCGAGATTCTTGATAACGCCGAATTCTTCGGAAAGGAGCGCGTCGCTGACGGCGAGAAATGCCTTAGCGTGGTCGGGCATGGGGATCTCTTTGGTAAAGGCTCTGCCGTCGGCGGTCTTATGACCGATGAAGGAGCCTTCCTGACCGATGCGTTCGCAGTTGCCCTTGGCAATCATCTGCTCGGTATCCATGTCGATCAGCTGATATTTCAGGCTGGAGCTGCCCGCGTTGATAACTAATATTTTCATTTATTCTTCCTCCTGTATTGAAATCGTTCAAACTTTGGCATATACTATGATAGTACATTTTTACATGTTTTTCAAGTCTTTTCCGAAAGTTGGTAAGATTATGCGCCGAGCTGCCGTGATATGTGAATTCAATCCCTTTCACAACGGGCATAAATTTCTGTTAGAGAAAATAAAAAGTGAATATGCCGACGAGATCGTGTGCATCATGAGCGGCAGCTTTGTCCAGCGCGGCGATATCGCGATCACCGACAAATACGCGAGAGCACAAGCGGCGCTCGACAACGGCGCTGATATGGTCGCGGAGCTGCCGACGGTCTACGCAATGGCGGCGGCGCAGGTGTTCGCAAGCGGCGGCGTACAGCTTGCCGCGGAGCTCTCTTGCGACCGCCTCTGCTTCGGCGCTGAAAATTCTATTGAAGAATTATATGAAGCCCTTGCCGTTCTTGACGCGGAGGATACACAAAAGAGGATCGCCGCCTTGATGCAGGGGGGCGACTGCTACCCCCGCGCCTTGTCCGAGGCAGTCGGCGAAGCGTATGCTGACGTCATCAACAAGCCCAACAACATCCTCGCGCTTGAATACACCCGCGCCTGCCGCACATACGGCATTGAGCCGATCGCGATCGAACGCGCGGGCGTCGATCACGATGAAGATACAATCAGCGGGAATATCGCGTCTGCCGCCGCAATCAGGGAAATGATCCGCAGAGGAGATCACTATGCACAATATACGCCGATGAAGATCGAGAACGTATATGATATCAAGGATATAGAACAGATACTGCGGTATCTGCTGAAAACGAAAAAGCCGGAAAACACCAAAGGAATCGCCGGGATCGGCGAGGGGCTGAACCGCCGCATCTACCGCTGTGCGCAGGAGCATCACTCTATCGAGGACATCTTTGAAGCCGCCAAGACCAAGCGCTACACCATGGCGCGGATACGGCGCGCCGTGCTTTCAGTCTGTCTGAACATCACGGACGGGATACAGCACCGACCCGTCCCCTATGTCCGCGTGCTGGGATACCGCCGCAGGAAGAAAAAACTGCTTCACACCGTATCCTTGCCGCTGATTATCGACGTGCGCCGCGGCTATGACGCGCTGGATGAAGAAGCGAAATCGGTGTTTGACGTTGATCTGGAAGCAGCTGAATTGATGAGTTTATGTAATATCAACTCAGGCGGGTTGAACGAATTCAGCCGCGGCGTGATCATCATCTGATAATGCAAAACAAGGCTTTTCTCCGACATCATGGGCACTTATCTTTGACAGATCTTCAATGCTTGTTGCATTTTCCGACAAAGCTTGCTATAATTCTTTTATAATAAAAGAAGTGCTAACGGGAGGCTTTTATGCCCAATCAACCATATGTATTCATCAGCTACAGCTCAAAGGAAACATCCGCCGCTGAACAGGTGCGCAGCGTTCTGCTGAAAAACAGTATTGCCTGCTGGATGGCGCCCGCTTCCATCGAGGGCGGCTCAGACTATACGAAAGCGATACCCTCGGCGATCTCAAACTGCGGCGCGGTCGTGCTGGTCTGCTCCCGGAACGCTCAGAGTTCCTACTGGGTCAAATCGGAAATCATAGACGCGATCTCCAAGGGAAAGCCGATCGTTCCGTTCATCATCGATAAGGCGGAGATGAACAGCGAATTCAACTTTATGCTCTCCCCCGCTCATCGCATCCTCGCCTATGAAAACAAATCAAAGGCATATGAAAAGCTGGTCAATTCGCTGAAGTCGCTTTTATATCAGCCGCAGACTCAAACGCAACAGCATGATCCATATCACGATCCCAATCAACCCCAGCAGCCCCCGGAGCGTCAAAAGCCGCAGCCGGTTTCAACAACCGTTCCGAAGCAGGAAGGACAGCTGGTGGCTGTGAAACGCGAAAGCCATCCCGCAGCGATGATTGCCGCCTGGTTCATCTTTATATTAAGCGCTGCAGCGAGTATCATTATCTCAGAAACACAGTCAGGTTACGGAGTCCCCGAAAAACAAACCATGTCCGGATCAGTCTTTTTTGAGACGGTCTTCATGCTGATCGTTACACTCATATGTATTTTCCTGGCAAAAAAACATATAAGCGCCCCGACGTTTGAAATCATCAAAGCACGCCGAAATATCGTCATGATATACGGGATCCAGACAGCGGTCTCATTCATTTTTTTGATAGGCTTTATCACAAATATTTTTTCCTCATTCGTCTTTTGTCTGGACTTCGCCCTGTTTTTTGCCATTGCGTGTGCTGTTTTATCGATTGCTTACACGGTCTTGTTCCGCAGAAACCGATTTGATTCTGACACAGCAAGCCGGAACCACCTGATAACAACGGTCGCAACATGGGTTATACACCTTGTGGGTTTTATGTTCTTTCTCACGGTTGGATTCACCGATTCTTCACGCAAGGGACTGCAATCGTTTTTCGGACCGTTTGCTTTGGCAACGCCGGTTCTGCTGCTCGTCACACTGCTCTGTCTGAAGAGCGTCAGAAAGCATAACAGCGCGTCTGATGCGATCATCATGCAAAAACGAAAAATACTGGTGATTATGACCGGAATCCCGATATGTTCAGCCGTCGTCATTCTGATTGTTTACCTATTGTATCCGTTTGACTTGAGTGTAGACGCGGCAGTCACGATAACCTTGACCCTCATTGTTTTATGCATATTATTATGTGTTCTTTTGATCATGTATACCGTAAGATTCAGAAAAACAAAATACGTTCTTCAGCAGCAGTGATTACTCTGCAAACAAAAAGCACCCTTTAGGCTGATACCGAAAAGGATGTTTTCAGTTTAAGGCGGTGCCCTATGCGTAGGCGGACAGTTTAGGCTGTCCGCCTTTCGTCTTGTTTGGTTTCTTCTGTTACCTCGGTCATGCTTGGCAGAGCGAATGTTCCGATATAGCGGAAGTAGATGTCGATTTGCTGCGGAGAGGTCTGGCTGTGCTTTTTCTCACGCTCGTGAACCACTATCTTGCCGATAAATGTTCTCAACACATCCGGCGTCAGCTCCTGAACGCATACATACTTCCTGACGATGTCAAGGAACTTTTGAACGTTGGTACATTCATTTTTGAGTGTGTCGATTTCTTTTTGCAGTTCGGGAATTGATGCTTCAAGCTCTTTCTGCTCATCATTGTAATCAAGGGATAACATTCTATACTGCTCATCGCTGATGCGTCCGAGAACATTATCTTCATACAAGCGTTTGAACAGAGATTTTAACTCGACTATACGCTTTTCCGCTTTTGACAATTCAGCGGTTTTGGCGTTCAATTCTTTTCTGTACTGCGAGGAAGTCTTTTTACTGATATAATCGGTAAACTCCTTTTTGTTGTTCCTCGCGTAGTAGAGCGCCTTGTTGATCTCTTCGAGAACGATTTCGTCAAGCACAACCTCTCTGATTGAGTGCGGCGTACATTTTTCTTCACCGACGTGCTTGCGGTAGTTTCCGCAGATAAAACTATAATTATCACGCTTCAATGTTTTTCCACGGACGAAATAATGCTTTTTGCCGCAGTCGGCACAATAGATGAGTCCGCTGTATTTATTGATTTCACCCATACGGGTTTGGCGGATTCTGCCCTCGCGTACCCTTTGAACGATATCCCATGTTTCTTGGTCGATAATCGCCTCATGGGTATTCTCGAAGCGGAGTTGTTCTTCCTTCGGAACATCGATTTTACGCTTGTCCTTGAACGAAGCAATCCTTGTACGGCAGTTGATTGTATGCCCGAGATAAATCTCGTTATCAAGCATATCGGCGATTGTGCGTGCGTTCCAAGCGTATGGGCTATCCGTGTCGGTTCTCGTTCCGTACTTACCTTCCTTTTGGAAACGGTAAAAGGTCGGTTTGAGAATTTTCTTTTCCTGTAACGCTTTGGCAATATTAGTCGGACCAATTCCCTCGGCACACATCGCAAATATCATCTTTACCACAGGCGCGGTTTCCTCATTAATGAGGAGATGACATTCTTTTCCGCTGTTGGGATCGCGGCGGTAGCCGTAAGGGATTTGAGTGCTCAGCCTTTCTCCGCGCTCGGCTTTTGCCTTGAACACAGAACGAATTTTCTTGCTCGTGTCGCGGGCATACCATTCGTTGAACAGATTTTTGAACGGCGCAAGCTCATTGTTATCGCTGAACAGTGAGTCGTAGTTATCGTTGATAGCGATATACCTGACGCCGTATCTCGGGAAGATGAACTCGGTGTAGTTGCCGACCTCGATATAATTCCTGCCAAGACGGGATAAGTCTTTGGTGATGACAATTCCGACCTTGCCCGATTCAATCAGCTTGTACATCTCCTGAAAGCCGGGGTGGTCAAAGCTAACGCCTGAATAACCATCGTCTATGAATACTCGGATATTCGGGAAGCGGTTATCCTCCGCATACTTTTCAAGGATTGCTCTTTGATGAACGATGCTGTCGCTGTCACCGACGTTGAGATCGTCTTTTGAAAGGCGGCAGTACAGCGCGGTTATTTTATCTTGGTTTGACATATTTTTATACTCCTTCCTGCTGTCAAACCGATTGGGAGTCTGCGAGTTTTCGCAACTCTACAATACTCCCAATCGGATGAAATGTCCAGACCTATTTAGGCCGCGCTGTCAAAATCATTATCTATAAGCCGCTTCACACCGTCGTTAACCGTGTGCTTGCTGTCCAAATCAAAAATTGAATTTACAACATAATCCTTTTTACCGATAGTATATCGGTGTTGAGTGATTAGCTGATTGTCCTTGATTTCAAATCTTGTTCTACGGTTAATTGCCGCCGCTACGGATGATTGATAGTCCGGTTGATTTATAATTCTGATTTCATCCATACAAAAACCCTTTCCCTACATACCGCCCAGAGTATTCTTATGCTCATGGTGCGGTTTTTTCGTTGTAGTACAATCCTCGGTGTGAGTATCGTTGTCAAGAATATTCATTACTTCAGCAGCCAGATATGCCGAATCAGTTCCCAGATGATTAAGAGAATCGTCGGGATAAGAGAAACCCAAATCAGCTTCTTCAAGCTGCTCTTGGTCTGCTCCTCTGCCGAGTAGAGCTTTTTCGAGAATTCCTCGCTCGTTTTCCCAGCCTGTGACTGGAAGTTCTCCAGCGAGGTCGAGGTCGCCGTCTGAATCTGCTCCGCTTGCTGTTGTAACAACTGCTGAAATTCTGTCAGCGTTTGCTGTGTATCCTCCGCGTGAGAAGTCAGCTTGTCCAACTGCTCCTGCTGCATATCCGAAAGGTCGTTCCAAGTCGCCAGCGTTTCTATTGTATTCATCATCGTACTCAGCATATCTATCTGCGTCTGTTGAGACTGAATCAGCGCCCGCCAGTTCTTCTCCGTTATCGAAACGTAGGTTTCCGTCTGAGCCGCCTGCGCCAAATTCATCTTCGCCTGAGCCTTCAATTCGCTCGGCGATTTTCTTCCTGATTCTGAACTCATCGGTCATAGCCTCCTTCAAATATTTTTCTTCGTGTAGTTTGTTATCTCTGCACTTCATTCCGTTTGGGCAAGTGTAGGTGACATATTTCCGGGTATCGCTCCAATTTACTTTGTAGCCCTCCAGTTCCATCAGCTCAATAAAATGTTCGCGGCTGACAGCGTAGCGCATCGCTTCATCAATCGCCATAGCCAAATCCAACTTCCAGCTCTGACCTTTATCGGCTGACCTGTACTCTCTCGCGGACATACCTTTTGTTTTGGACGGAGCGGATTCGATTATAGACAAGCCATATTCCAAACACAGCTTGTCCGATGAATCACGGAGCCTTTGGATTTCTTTGTTGTCGGAATGGTATTTGTAACCGTTCTCGGCGTTCACGGAATTGATAACCAGATGCGAATGAATATGACTTCGGTCAACGTGAGTAGCGACAAGCACTTCGTAGCCGGGAAAGTTTTCCTCTGCAAATCTCAACGCGATTTCGTGCGCTGTTTCGGGTGTGAGCTGTTCATCCGGGTGGAAGGATTGGAGCAGATGATAATACATTCTGCCGTCAGCTTTCTTGTAGCTAAGCTTGGTGTTCATCATTTCGTTGTATGCCGACTGAGCAACACAGTTCACGCCTGTCACCAACCGGTTACCGTTGTAGGTGGTCTTAGCATTGCGGGAACAATAATTTAGAAGAGCTTTCAGCCCTTGCCTCGTCTGTGTTTTCTGCCGTGATATAAAATTGATAACCGCTATGCCGCCCGCCTCTTTCGGTCAAGCAGCTCTGTCAAGGTTTGGTTGAGCTTGGCGTATTCATCTGTCAGCGGTTGCAGATTCACACAATCAACTTTGCCCATATTACATAGAGTGGTGAGCTGATTGAGATTTCTGCCGATTGCTTTCTGCTGACGAATGACTTCATCCAAGCCGTCGATAACAAAAATCTGTTTACCTAAACTGCTCTTGGTAATGTAATCTGTTATTGATAAATTTGCTTTTTGCGCCTTGTGGTGAAGCGTTTGTAAATCTTCACCGGAGATCCTGATACTTAATTTTCTATCCTTCATTTTGTCCTTTCCGCCGTAACAAAGGGGTGCGGGTACTCCCGCCAAGCTGCATCGGTGGTCGCTGCCGACCAGACGAATGCGATGCTTGCCACAGACTGAAGTCTGTGACCTGCGTAACCCCAACCCACGTTTGTTACGGCTTTTTAATTCTTCCTGTGTTTTATGCTGCCGTTAAATAAACCGGCGTTATATACTCGGCTTAACACGGGCACACTGCGCCTAAATTTGCCTTTGTTTTGATTTCGGGTATATTCCCGAATAGTTACTGAAAAGCCGACACGTCGGCAAATTCAGGCTAACACGCGCGCTCAGGGACGACAGGGACGATATTGACGACATTTTCGGGAGCGGTATTTTTATCGTCCTTAACGTCACTATCGTCACTTTTGCCTGTGTAACAGATATTTAAAATCCTTTTACCGTTACTGCGGTTTGATTGAAACTCGACTCCGTTTTCTTCAAGCTCTCTGCGATATCTGTTCATTCTGCGCTTCAAAGATTTCGCGCTGATTTCTTTACCGCAGAAAGAAATAAATTCATTTGTGAAGTCTGTGTTTGAACCAGTAAAACTATTCTTCTGTTTCATAAAATCAATCAGCAGATGAATGTCATCGGGCAACAGCATTTCAGGGTTGTCCGAGCTGTCGGAAACAAAGTTCCAAGTGCAGCTGTCCTTGTCAAATGTCAGTTCAATCTCTCTGTCCTCAATGTCACGCCCCGAGCAGTGGAGCGTGGCGTTGGTGGAGCAGCGTTTACTTTTGTCGAGAACGAACATAGTATCTACGCCGCCCGCTAAACCGTTAGTGCCAGAGAGCATATTGAACGGGTCGCTGTCACCCTGCTTTCGCAGATGATGGACAAGGAGAATTGTTATCTTCAACTCCTCCGCAAGCTTTTTGATAATCTCAATCTCGTTGTAGTCACTGGCATAACTGACTTCACTTCCTGTGTTACGGATCATCTGAAACGTATCAATCACAATGAGAACGGTATCGGGATGCTCCGCAATAAAATTCTTGACTTGCTCTTCAAGACCTTCGCTGATTTTAAAACTGAACGTAGTAAAGAAAACATTTGGAGCCTCGTCTGTAACGGAAAGTAACCTCTCCTGCAGTCTGCTCGCTGTATCTTCAAGACTTACATAGAGGGTTGTCCCTTGCACAGTAGAAAAATTCCAAATCTTTTCTCCCTTTGCAATGCGAACACACCAGTCAAGCATCAGCCAAGACTTACCGACCTTCGGAGAGCCGCCGATGATAGCAAGCCCTTGAGGTAGCAGGTCTTTGATAACAAACTTTGTTGCAGGCAAGTCCATATCAAGAAGCGTATCTCCGTCAATAGAGTTAAATGTTTTTCTGATGTCTAAATCATATTTGCTGTAGTCTGTTATGGTTATCACCTCATTCATTAAAATTTCAGAACGTTCTTTCGATTTAATTATAAACTCAACATTGACAAAAACACAATAGTTTTGTAGAATGTTCTTTGTAGTGATGTTGATCATCGAAAAATAAGCAAATCTTGATTCTCCAAAAACGAGGGATAAAAATGGATAAGGATTATTCGAGTTACAAACCAACCGAATACGAAAAGTACCGCTGGCTAAGAGCTAACAACAAGTATGTTACTCTTGATATAAATACGAATTTTGCTTTGTTTCCGCGAGATAATAGAACCGTTCAGATTCAGGTGAATTATAAATACGAATTTGTAAATATGTATTATTGGATTGAGGACGAGGGAACGGAGGAACAGCTCAATAGATTTGTCAGCGAACATACACCCAAAGAGGAAGATTCGAAAGAATATCTTGAAAACAAAATTGCTAAACAGAAACAGTCTTTGGCGGCTTTTGAGTCCCGCTATAAGATTGAAAGGAGACACTTTGAAGACTATGTAGAAACTTTCTATGAGGAGCATCCTGAACTCACACGCCAACCGTTACATAATATTCTTAGCGGATGTAACATCACTCTGCCTCTCGGCGAGGGAATTCTTGACTTTGTTTACGCTGATTTTGATTTGGCGTACAAGGATACGGCGTTAATTTATGGTCTTTTTTATAAACTCAGGGAGGAACACGTCAAAAATAACAAAGATAAACAGACGGAAGAAAGAAAAGAGTTTCCGCCTGAAAAAATAGAGAATCAATTAGATGAGCGGATTCACAACTACTATGAATATTATTTTTCAGTTGACGACATAAGGGGTATTACGGAAGTGTCTTTATATACCGCGATATGTCCTCCAGTGATAAAACGGAGCGCGGATACTTATCTTTCTATAAAGCGGTATTATCAATATTTGAAAGCCTTGCAGAAGGAATACCTTGATATTTTACAGTTCTGTTTTGATGAGGATTACTATCCTGAATTGCTCGGAAATATGAGTCCTGCCGAAAGATATTATACATTCAGAATGGCAAAGGATTTTCCTCCGTTCATTGAACGAAATGAGGAACTGTATATGGCATTCGCTCCCTTAATGGACGAGAAAACTCACACTTATGATTTCAGCGCAACGATAGCACAGCTTAAAATGGAATACCCTGCGGAGCCTCTGGAAAAACTGGCTGCGGAATTGAGCACATCGACAGACACGCTCTCTCATTGTCTGCGCCGCACTCACAGATTGACAAGGCGATACAGCTTTTCATCTACGGAAGAAATGCTTGAGCTTGAGCTGAGTAAGATGCTCGAGAACGGTATTCACTTCAGAAAGTGCAAACGCTGCGGCAAGTATTTTATTATGAAAGGCAACTACGACACACGATTCTGCGACAAAGTCGCGGACGGTGAAACACGAAGCTGTCAGGAGCTCGCCGCGCAGGAAAACTACAAAAAGAAAATGGCAGAGAACAAGGCTCTGCCGATTTACAGTAAGTATTATAAGCGGTATGCCGCGAGGGTCAAGGTGCGGCAAATCAAGGAAACCGATTTTAAGAAATGGAAGTACGAGGCTCTTGTACAGCGTGATGAATGCACCGCAGGTCAAATTACTGCGGAGGAATACATTGATTGGATGGAAGAGTATTTTCCAAACAGAAAGAGGAAATAAATTTCGTATTCTTTGATTATAGTATATCAGATTTTGGTGATACAGATTTTCACGAAACTCATTCTCGTTTTCTTCTGAAACTATGTTTGCATAGACAACAGAAATAGTAAACAGCAAACTGATATATAAAAAATTGGGCAAATTTGACTTTATGTCAGCTTTGCCCAATTTTAAGAATAATTCGTTTTTACACCTCAAAAATATGACGAGGATGGTCAATTATTTCTGCGTTCATCTCTTTTTATACAGCACAAGTTCCGGGTCTGCTCCGTCCGCGCCGTAGGTGCAAATCAGGATGAAATCCATATTGGCAAGGACACCGAAGCACCTCTCTCCGCCAAATTCCGATTCGAGCTGATTTCCGAGATAGGTAGCTCCATCATCAAGGAATGTCACTTTTGTACCGTTCGGCAGCCGATATTCAAGATTGACGTATTTGCCGACGAGGGCGTTCAGCTTTTCGACCTTCGGCATGCCCTCGATGTGAAGGTCGTTGATTTCATCAATCAGTTTTTGCTTCAATGCTTCAAACTGTCCGTTGTCGCTGAGCTCCTCATATCTTTTCCAGTAATCGAGCTTGGGCAGCATTTCTTTCATATAAGTGCGCGCCTGTTCTTTGGAAAAGCCCTCCTTGACCATATGGGGTATACAAACATCTATCAATTCATCCATATCGCTGTAGGTATACTCTCCGTCGGCATAGCACCACTTGCAGTAATCCTCATTCAGCGTTCCGTCTTGATTTCTGCCGATGATGTCATCCTCCAGCGGCATACCGCAGCACTGGCAGATAAGCTGACGCGGCGCGCCGAGCAGCGTGTTGATAGAAACGCCGAAGACATTCGACAGCAGCTTTAAGGTTTCGGTATTCGGTACTGTTTCACCGTTCTCCCAACGGCTTACTGCCTGACGGGTCACAAACACCTTCTCGGCAAGCTCGTCCTGCGACAAGCCGTTTTTTGTTCTGAGTTCATAAATTACTTCTTTTGCATCCATAAGCACACCTCCTGATGTAATGATAACATAGCGTTATCACGATGAAAAGCAACTGGTTGTTGCTTATAACCTGTTTCAACGTCCCAAAATCAGAATTTATGTCATTTGCGTATTTTATTTTCAATACGCAAACATGCTTCTATACTCCATTTTTTACATCGCCGTCCCGACTTCAATAAGATTGCTGTCTAAGTCGTAAAAGCGGATAACCGTCTGTCCCCAGCTGTGTGTCATCAGCCGATTGACATATTGAATGTCCGGATACAGCCTTTCAAGCTTTTGAACAAACCCTTCTATATCGGCTTCTTCAAAGTACAATTCACACGAATTGCTTTGCGGAATCACATCTCTTTTCAAAAAGTCTTTCCAATACTTTTCTTCCTGCAGCACAAGACCGTCTGTCAGTATCATATTGCCGTCATTGTCGGTCAGCATTTCAAGGCCAAACAAGTCATGGTAGAATTGTCTGGCTTTTTCGATATCCTTGACCACAATCAGAAAATTTTTCAGCTTCATCAAATCATCCCCTCTGTTTTTCTGTCCTCGCATTCACAGCGCGTTGATTTCTTTCAGCATCATTTACTCCTTCACACGAGGTTGCTCTGTGATATCTCTCGCTTTTTCAAACTTTCCTGTCATCAGGCATATGCCAAGCACAGCATTGAAAACCACAGCCGAAAAGGTGCTGAAGCGCTCGAACAAGCCGAACACCGCTTTTGGCATAGCTCCTGTTCCAATCGCGCCGAGCATCATCGCCGCAAAGCAAACAATCGCCCAAACACTGAGTGACGGAACCGATTTCCTGCCGCCTACAGCAATCAGGATCAGTGAAACGATAGAAAACAGCACAACCAAAACGGTTACAACGATGTGCATGATGTTTTGGAAGGATGACATATCTTCTCCCTGCGCCAAAGGAAACATTTTATAACCAACAACCGTGACCCATTCCATTGCGGCGAAGAAGTAAATTCCCAACCTGAATGATTGTGACAGAAAACCTCTGACCGCAACGCAAACCGCCATAATCGAAACGATCCCGCACGGACCGAACAGCGCGTTCAACAGCTCGGCGAGCGCCTGTGACGGCGCGCCGTCCGCCGATAGATCACTGACAGCCATACTCAGCCAGTCATAACCCGGATAAGCCAGCGGCGAAAAGAGCACCATCGCCGTGTAGGATAATAAGCTGATAATTCCGCAAATCCCTAAATATTTCAGTTTCATAATTACCTCTCTAATGTCCTCTGCGTTTTTCTTTACGTTTCTGTTGTTTCAGCTCGTACTGCCGCTGTTTTTCGGCTTCTCTTTGCTCTCGTGATTTGATTTTGCGCTCGGTTTTGTTTTCCTCAAATTGCTTTTGCAGTGCTTGTTGCGATTTAGTGCCTATACCCGTATTTTCAAGCTGCTTTCGCGCGTTTCGCTGTCGGCGTTTGGGATTATCAGCCTTCTGCTTAATCTCGGCTTTTACGGGTGCGCTGAACATTAGGTTGTAGTAATGCTTGAGGATAAAGTCGTATATCTCCGAATCGGTTGGCTCCGCGCCGAACACCATTCTGCAAGCGGACAGCTTATCGCCGTCAAGCTCCTCAAACACGCCTACCCAAAGCGGATATTCAAAGTAAATTGTCAGCTTTGACTCAACCGACTGTTCCATTGACCATTTCCGTATATTGTTTCTCGGGTATCATCGGTGAGGTAATTTCTTTCAGCAGTTCATCGCTAATGATACCGCTCTCAGCGTATTGCATTCCAGCCTTTTTGACAAGCTCTAAGCGCGGAGCGGTGACGACCGCCGCTTCGGGCGCGTTGAACATCGGACTTTCGGGAATGGTGATCATCGTATGGTGATTGGGAAAGCATCTTGTAAACTGCATCACGGCAGGCTCAAAATTATGCTTGCTGTTCGGGAAACCGCAGCCGCAGATCATCACATATTTCAGATGACTGAAATCCGCCTGACCTACGTGCTCATAGCGGTCGCCGACCTTCTGCATCGCCATAGAGGACAACGGCAGGGTGCGGTCAAGCAGCGCCTTCAGCAGTGCGGGCATACCGTAGCAGTAGAGTGGATAGCTCCAAATCAACAAATCGCTGTCGAGGATTTCTTCCAAAATACCGCGCATATCATCGTTGTGGATGCAGTTGCCGCCATTTCTCATACAGGCAAAGCAACCGGTGCAGTATTCGATATGCTTGTCTATCGCGTGGATAATATGTATTTCATTTTCCGCCGCATCATTCATCCCGTCCAGAAAGGCGCGGGTGATGTGCATGGTGTCGCTCTTGTCCTTTTTAGGACTGCCGTTGATAACTAAGATTTTCATGATAATTCCTCCTTGCTTTACTTCCTTTTTATTTCTCCATCTCCGCCCATCAACCGCGTCATTTCCTCAAGCCTTTCCACCGGAAATGGCGGGAGGGCGATCGGCTTCATAGCGAGCGACATCAGTTTCAGCGGATTATCATCCGCCGCGATACGGTTTGAGCTGAGCGCACCACATATACGACAGCGGTGTATGATTGCCCACTCTCCGTTTTTGCGTACCCAAACCGCTATCGGCTCCATCAGACCTCCACAGCCTGCCGCGCGGTCGCCCGGCTCGATATCGAGATGCTGACTGCACAAACAGTTTGGGCAATGATTGCGGTGATTTGATCCCGCGCCTGTCGGGACTACTTCATGTCCACAGCTTTTGCAGGTGAAGGATTCTTTACAGGCGTGTGTTTTGTAATAATCTTTCTTGTATATTTTTCTTTTGTTTTCCCTGTTCATGGGAAATGTCCTCCTTAAAGTTAAGATAACCTATGGGAGGATGTGACCGTTCGTCAGACCTCCCGCCTAACGAACAATCTCTGATTTGTAGTTATTTTTCAAAAGCGTTTCTCCTTAATGATCTTTTAAATATTCCTCAAATTCGGGTGTGCGTGACCAGTATTTCACGCCCCAATTTTCAAAGCTCCATTCATCCATATAGCTGTTGCACTCGTAATCGATGTACCATATCAAGCCGTCCTGAACGACAAAATTTGTCGGGAAGTAGTCGATATTCAGCCCTGCCGCTTTTGCAAGCTCTGCCATTTCTCTCACCTGTGGGAGATAATCCGACACAGACTCACCCTTTGACACTATATCAAAAACCGTATTTCCGTCAATATATTCCTTGACAATCCGTTCGTTTTCGCTGTCGATATCGAGCATTTCGGGGATTCTGATTCCCGCGTTTTTCAGCAGCTCATAATCATTTCGTTCGGCTTCGATTTTGTTGCCGAAAGTGTAGTAATCACACGGCTCATGATGAATCTGTTTGACAACCACCTGTTTATCATTAAGCTGAGCTAAGTAGGAATACCCACCCTTGCCCTTTCCGAGCAGCTTGACGATGTGATATTCCGTGCCGTTGACAGTCAAAGGCTTTTTCCAATAAAATGAAAAACGGTATTCTTTTTCAAAGCCCAGCTTTTCGTAAAACTCCGTGTCAGAGATGACATACGCCTTTTTCGCGCCGAGGGCTTTGGCGCGGTTAAGCGCCTCATAAATGACCGCTTTTGCTATCCCCATACCTCTGTATGACGGAACAGTACATACAGGCTCGACATAGGCGTAATCGGTTTTGTCGGAGTACCACAGACAGCAGTAGCTCACATATTCTCCGTTACTGTTTTTCGCCGCTATACTGAGAGCGGGATTGAAATGCTTACGGAACACAGGGATTTCCGGGATGAGATCGCCGTCCTTTTCAAACGCGGTTTTGTCCGTTCCGTGATCAAAGCCCTGCCACAGCAGCCATTGAAAAGCATATGGCTCCCTTGTGGGGTCAAGCTCAGTAATGCAAAAATGATTGGGAAGCTGTACGGGAAAGGCATTGTCGAGCTTGATACTCATTATAGATTCCGTTTGCTCGGCAAGGGAAAAGCCTGCCTGCTTTGCAGCCTCGATCTCCTTTTCGTTATCATCGCAGATCGCGATCCCCAAGCCGTTATCATCTCTTAACTCGCGGTAGGCGTAATCAAGTATTTCGGGGTAGAGTGCTTTATATCCCGGCAGCACGCCGCAAAAAGCCTCGCCGAAATACATATCGTAGATCGCCGCGCCGACGACCTTCTCACTGTCCAGCCAAAGCCCAATAGACTCCGTCAGGCTTTTGTCAAACTCAGGGTGCTTCATCATCCATTCAAACCGCGCCCAGTTCCAGTTGATGTGGTTTTGTTTTTTGCGGTTCAGCTCAATCAAAAAGTCGCAACCCGCTTCATAATCGTTATTGCAATAGTATTTGAATTTCATAGTATCCTCACCGTATCATCTTGAACATACCGGGACCGTCCCAGTCACAGGGGCGTTCCTCAAAGCCGTGTTTTCGATAGAACCCAACCGCTTCCTTTGAGCTGATCAGCTCCAGACTGACCGCCCAATCAGGCGAGATATGCTTCCTGATATACCCTTCCAAAGCGTTCAGCAGAACCGTGCCGACGCCCTTTGACTGATACTCGGGCACGACGGCAAAGTCCTTGATGTAGAACGACATACCGCCGTCACCAATCAGCCGCACCATGCCGATCGCTTTATCATTATCATAGGCGGTAAAGGTTGATATCGTATTTTTGAGCGCGGTTCGTATCTGCTCAATCCCGGGCGGCTCCCAGCCGACCGAGGTGTAGAGCTGTAAGAATAATTCCGCAGATAATTCGTTAGTTGTTACCGTCATATTCAGCCTCCGTTCCGCAACGACTACCTCTCCATATTCTTCGTGTACAGCTTCACGAACAGGGATGAATCCGTTTTTATTCCAAAAGCTCTTAGCCGCCGTATAGTGCTTGCCGTACGCAAGCCGGACCGCCTCATAACCGAACCTTCCTAACGAACCACAAAGTTCGGAGATGATACCGGTCCCTATGCCGCGCCCGTGAAGCTCTGCGCTAACCATAAACAAGCCGATATAACAGGTTTGCTTGTTCGGATAACCGCTGATGATATCCATGATCGCCGTCAGCCTGTCTCCGTCAAAAAAAGCAAGAAAGTGCTTTTGATCCTTTGAGCATCCATCGGGAAGCATGGTCATATCCCTGAGCAGGTGCTCTTTCGATGGTGTCATTTCGAAGTAATCAAAGTAGCTTTTATTAGAACTGTACAGTGAATAGATCTTCTCAAAGTCGATCTCGCTCGCACTGACAACTCTGTATTTCTTTGATAAGTCCTCAAGTATTATCTGTATCATAGTCTTTTCTCCTTACGTTTGAGTTGATCCAATCATCCAAAAACTTCATTTGCTCCTTTGTGTGGAACCAATGCTCTCCGTTTTCCATAATGGTCAGGTCAGCTTGATGCTTTTCGGCAAATGCTTTTATCGTATCATAGGAGGTCAGATTATCGTGACTTCCATATAGGATCGCGGTCGGACAATCCCACTGTATCTGGTGATCCCTGACATAGCAAAGATACTCCCATGATAAGTCCTCGCCGAAAGAAGTGGAAATCATCCCTCGGGATTTCAATTCATCTTCCGTGACATTTGCCCAAGATATCATATCGGTAATCAGCTTTTCCATATCGACGATCGGCGAGATGAAATATGCCTTTTCAATCAAGCTGTCAATCCTTGCATTCATACTAAAAAACGCACCGATACTGTTCGCAATCAGGATGATACTATCGTATTCCGCTTTCAGGTTTTCAACGGAGACGCGTATTTCTTCGCATGTTTCCCACGGAGTAAAGGTCTTAAAGTCCAAACAGATCACATCATGGTCGGGGAACAGCGGCTTATAATGCTCGCTCTCAGACGCGTTGCCGCCCTTGCCGTGTATGTAAATAACAGCGTTTTTCATTTTATTCTCCTTGTTCTGATATAATGCCCCTCCTGTATCGCTGCGAAGGTTGCCGCGGTGCATACGACGATTGCGCCGTATTTCAGATTGATAAACGACAGCGTGAAAGGCAAAAGAAAACATAACGCGCCGGTTATCTTATTCATCACGGTATGTAAGGCAATCATCCTTTTAAACATTATTGCACCTGAAATGATATTGATGACCTTGATCAGCGCGATGACCGCGATCCAGATCCATAGCCACACAGGAATATCAAGAATCGGCAGCAGCTTAATCAAACACACCGCGACCAATATAAAATCCGCTATGGTGTCAATCTTTGCGCCGAACGCGCTGACAGTATTTGTTTTTCGCGCAACCGTTCCGTCTATCATATCGGTCAATCCTGCCGCCGCATACAACACATAGAATGTCGGTGAGAACGGTGGGAAGAACAGTAAAGCGATACTGAAAACGATTCGGGAACCGGTAATAATATTAGCGATATTCTTCATTATAAGACAGGTGTTCCAACCTCAATCAGATTTCCGTCTAAATCGTAGAAACGGATTACAGTCTGTCCCCAGCTGTGCGTCATCAGCCGATTGACATACTGAATGTCGGGATACAAGGTTTCCAACTTTACGACAAACCCTTCTATATCGGCTTCTTCAAAGTACAGCTCGCAGGAATTGCTTTGAGGAATAATTTCTCTTTTCAAGAATTCTTTCCAATATCTTTCTTCCTGCAGAACAAGACCGTCTGTCAGTATCATATTGCCGTCATTGTCCCGGAGCATTTCAAGACCGAATAAATCATAATAAAACTGCTTTGCTTTCTCGATATTCTTTACAACAATCAATGTGTTTTTCAGTTTCATCTTCTGCGCCACACTCAATCGTTCTTTACCGGCACCCAGATACCGCACTCATAATCCGGCGACTGCGGGTTGCCGGGAGAGTACACCTCAAGCGTTGCCATTCCGTTTGCCTGAACCTTTTGACCTTCGTTCGGGAACCACTCCTGCCAGACGTAGGTGTTCAGGGTCTGCAAGGATTCGGGGCAGGCGCCTTTCGTCGTAAAAACAGCCCAGCTGCTTTCCGGAAACGTATACAGCTCCAAGCCTTCGGGCACATCTCCTCCCTGATAAAGCCCCGCAATCCAGTATGCAAAGCCGTTCTCCGACTCCGCGCAGATGGCGAACATGCCGATTCCGTTGGCGAGAATCGCTTCCTCAATCGGCGTCTCGGGCTTCATTGTCTGCCACAGCCGTGCGTATTTCTCACTGAATTCCTTGTCCCAGAATTCCGGGCATTTGGTATACCCTTCATTGGGTTTTATCTCTGTGTGATAACCGATAAAAGTCATTTCGTCTTTCTTTTCGTAAGTGTGTTTCATATTTTTTCCTCCTATCAATGTCAAAATATCTGTCCCGGAAGATTGAGCTTTTCTTTATTCGGAAACTGTTTGTCAAATTCTTCGACGTCGGCGTCGTCGACATAGTAGCCCTGCGGCGTCTGATACACGCCGCTGACGCCGTCGAGATAACCGGGTATCAGCTCCTTGCAGATGAAGAATGACGAATCCGCTCCCTCCGGAAGGTCATGATAACGGATATCAAACTTACTTGCGTAGTCAAAGTCGCTTTTGCCGTAGAAGTCGATATTCCCTTCAAACAGAACCGCGCCGAAGCCGAGTGCGGCGGCTATTTCCAAGGAATAATCAAGCAAAGCCTTACCATAACCTTTGCGCTTCAAATCGTTCGCAATACAGATTGGACCCATCGTCAGCACGGGGATTGTTCTGCCGTCGTCGGCTTCGATGACTGTTTTCATAAATATATTCTGACCGATGATTCTGCTGTCCTGCTCCATCACGAAGTCCAACTCTTTCACAAACGCAGGGTCGCTGCGCAGCACGTGAATGACATAATGCTCGCTGCAGCCCGGACGGTAGACATTCCAGAACGATTCGCGGACAAGCTCCTCTACCGCTCTGTAATCCTTCTCTTCTTCCAAACGAATAGTATAGTTATTTCTCATGACTGATGACCTCCTTATACAACGACAACAATGTGACGCTTATCATTATTCCTCCGAGTATATCCGTAAACCAGTGAACTCCCGCTATCAATCTGCCGATAACCGTAATGCCGATGATGACGAAGCATATCACCCTAAGCACCCTGCAAAGCGTTTCATTCTTTATATATCTGTTTATCAGCATCGCGGCGCTTCCCATAATCACGCAAACGAGCATTGTATGAGATGACGGGAAGGAAGCCTCGGGGTGCGTGCTGTCGGGCATAATAATCGGTCTGTAGTTGATTATCACGTTTTCAAATAACAGATACAGCCCGATGACGATGATATACAATCCTCCTAGAGAAAGTATTTCACGGTCAACCTTCAACAGACTTCTTCTTTTTACCAACTGTACAAATCCAGATACAGCAAACACAAACGCTGTCAGTATTGCCGCAATTCCGAGCCAGTCGGTTATGTGATACCAGAGCATATTCACTCCGAATAGGTCAAATATAAATTGATTCAGGTGCGAAAGCCCTATGCTTGTACCCTGCGCTCCAATCGGTGCGACGTCAACCAAACGGACGAGCGCAATCAATATGACCGTCAGCAAAAATCCGACACCTGCTGTGATTAATCTTCTGTGTTTCATGAATATCATCCTTTCAAAATGAAGTGACTTTATTCTGAAACAAGTTGGATAATACCGCAAGAAACGCGCTTTCACAAGGTTGACACGTTTCGTGTCATTTGCTTTTCAGCAGCAAAAATCCCTTTATAACAAGCACAAAAAGGAAAAAAACGCCGGCATACGGCTGTCTTGTCACGATGAATAGAATCGTCCCGGTAATCGACAAGACAATGCCCGATATCAAACGGTGCTTGTTCCAAACAGGCTTGTCAAAATTACTGATAATGACACCGCAAAAGCCGTTGAGCACCGTCAGACCGATTATTGCGATAAACACGATTTTCAGCCATTCACTGACTTCTGTTAAGGAGAACATCGTTACCGACGCGCCGCTTGAATCGCCGTTTCCGAACAGTGGCATAAATAGCAGCAGCGCAGCAAAACAATCCAGCACGCTGCAGATAAGCGCCGTGTGTTTTTTGTTGTTTTCCTTAATATCCTGTTCGGCAAGCGTGACAATTTCCTCGCCGCCGATTAACTCGTCAATCGTGATATGAAAGTATTTCGCAATCACTTTCAGCGAATCAATGCTCGGATATCCCCGTCCCGATTCCCATTTGGAAATTGCCGTGCGTGAGACATACAATTTCTCCGCTAATTCCTCCTGCGTCAGATTTTGCTTTTTTCTTAGTTTCTGTAACTTCTCGCTAAATTCCATTTGTTATTCCTTCATATACACATCACAGAAATGCCGGATGTGCTTCTCGATGCTTTCCATGATTTCTTTCTCATATTGAGACTGTCTGTCCGCTTTGGATACCCAAATGACAACAGGCGATACCAACTCTATCGAGAGAAGTGCAGGGTCGTCATGGATAAACAGACCGCTTTTCATCATCTCTTCAATAATTTTCTCATACATCTTCTGTATACCGACAAGCTGATGGCGGGTGGTAATCTCGGCAAGTCTTTCATTGCGAAATTGCTCCTGTACAAGAAACTTGCGTATTTTCCTGATCATCGGGTCGTGCATGGTAAACGCGATCCTGCCCATTGTCGCGCGGACGAAATCTTCCCTGCTTTCGGGGATCTCTCCGATGTGCCGTTCCGATCCGAAGGATTCCTCGTAATGTTCTTCCGCCGAATCAATCAGTGCGTTCATGATATCCTCTTTGCCCTTGAAATGCTTATAGAGCGAGGGTGCTTTGATCCCGACCTTTTCGGCAATCTGTTCTACGCCCGTACCGTCATATCCGTTTTCAGCAAACAGTGTCAGCGCTTCTTCCAGTATTCTTTCTTTTGTAGTCATAATTTCCTCCGAAAGCAAAGCTAAAAGTTGTTAGCTTAATTATAGCTAATAACTTTTAGCTTGTCAAGATGTAAAAATAAAAACAGGGCTATCATATTAAGAAAAGTAATAGTGCCTGATGTATTCGTCATGAGTAGTCTGCGTAGAATATTTTAAGATTAAATAGTACTATCAGTACATTAACATAGAAAAACACCGTACAGACTCATTTTGTTCTGTACGGTGTCTTGATTTAGACTCCCAATCGGCTATTTCTCTTGTGATTTCAAATCATCCTTATTGGAATTAGCCTTTCGGGTGCTTTTTTGATACTCGTTATATTATACCGGATGGATCTTATTCTTTCTGTCGATCAGCGCGGAATTGATGCCGAGCTTTTTATCGCGGCGCTTCTCGAAAAAGTCGACAGCTACCTTCGGGAACTGGGCGTAACTGAGGACGTCCTCCTCCTGCTCAATATACTGCGGAATCTCAGCGCGGAGTTTTTCGAGCTCCGGCTCTAAGAGATCGGCGGGACGGCAGTCGATCGGCGTCATATCGCCGATGATGCGTTGACGGAATTCGGGATCGATGGGCATGGGCGTAGTACCGTATCTGCCGGCAACCAGATCCTTGAACTCGTTGGTGCACATCTTATAGCGCTCGCCCATGATGACGTTGAACACCGCCTGCGTACCGACGATCTGGGAGGTCGGGGTGACGAGCGGCGGGTAGCCGCTGTCCTCGCGCACGCGGGGAACCTCCTCGAGCACCTGTGTGAGCTGATCCTCCTTGCCTGCCTGCTTAAGCTGTGAAAGCAGATTCGACAGCATGCCGCCGGGCACCTGATAGATCAGGGCTTTGGCGTCGGTGGCGAGCATCTTTGGATCGAGCAGTCCGCTCTTGAGATACTTTTCTCTGAGAGTCATAAAGTATTCACGGATAGGCGTCAGGCTTTCGAGTTTGATGCCGGTATCATATTCGGTACCCATAAAGGCGGCGATCATGCTCTCGGTCGGCGCGTGAGAGGTACCTAAGGCTAGCGGAGAAATCGCGGTATCGATCATATCGACACCGACTTCTACGCCCTTCATCAAGCACATAGAGGCAAGTCCCGAGGTATAGTGGGTGTGTAATTGCAGCGGCAGATCGACCTGCGATTTGATCGCTTTGACCAGTTTTTCGGTGCGATAGGGCGTCAGCAGCGCAGCCATATCCTTAATGCAGATGGAATCGGCTCCCGCGTCAGCAATGCGCTTCGCGTACTCGACATAGTATTCGTCGGTGAAAACAGGTCCGGTGGTGTAGCTGATGGCTACCTGCGCGTGAGCGCCTTCCTTTTTGGCGGCTTTGATGGCGGTCTGCAGGTTCTTGATATCGTTCAGCGCATCAAAGATACGGATAATATCGATGCCGTTCGCGACCGAGCGCTGTACAAAGTATTCGAGAACGTCATCGGCATAGTGGCGGTAGCCAAGCATATTCTGACCGCGGAAAAGCATCTGGAGCTTGGTATTCTTGCAGTGGTCGCGGATGGTTCTCAGCCGTTCCCACGGGTCTTCATTCAAAAAGCGCAGACAGCTGTCGAAGGTCGCGCCGCCCCAGCACTCAAGCGAATAGAAGCCTATTTTGTCCATCTCGTCAAGGATCGGAAGCATCTCCTCGGTCGTCATACGGGTCGCGATCAGACTCTGGTGCGCGTCGCGCAGAGCTGTCTCGGTGACTAAAATCTTCTTTGCCATAGTGAACTCCTTATGCGATAGTCACGAGGGTCGCGCCGGTATCGACGCTCTCGCCCTTGCTGACGGCAATACCGGTGATCGTGCCGTCCTTGGGAGCTTTGATCTCGTTCTCCATCTTCATCGCCTCCAGTACGACAAGGACGTCGCCCTTTTTGACGGATTGACCGTCGGTCACGTTGACGGAAACGATAGTGCCGGGCATGGGAGCAGCGACCTTTTCACCCGCGCCTGCGGCAGCCGCGGCTGCTTTTTTCTTGGGGGCGGGCGCAGCAACGGCAGCTGCAGGAGCAGGAGCGGAGTTGACGGACGCGTCTGCGCCGAGTTCTTCGACCTGTACGTCATAGGCGACGCCGTTGACGGTGATTCTCAGATTTTTCATGTTATATACCTCTCTTCATCAGTTGTGATAGAAAAAAATCAAGTTGTATGTTTTTTAGGCAGCGCGGAAACTCTTTTGGAGGATAGCATATCAAGCGCCGATACCAGCTTATCGCGCAAGCCGTCAGCCTCGACGATATCGTCCGCATAGCCGTCCTCGGCGGCTTTGAAAGCCGACAGATTGGCTTTCACAAAATCCAGCGCGCGAGCTTCCTGCTCGGCGACCGGCGCGTCGGCGATGCTTTCATCAAGGATGAACGCCGCTGCCTTGGGCGCTATAGGCGATATGACCGCGTCGGGCAGCGCGTAAACCAGATCGGCTCCGGAGGCAGAGCCTGCCAGCGCGATATACACGGCGCCGACAGCAGTACCCGAAATGATCGAGATCTTCGGCGCCGTCGCCTCGGCGTAGACAGAGATCAGCTTTGACGCGTCGTGCAGGCTATCAAAGGCTTCTGCGTCAACGATAGTGATCACGGGGATCGAGAAGGCGTCACAGAAGCGGACATGCTTTGCCATCTTCTTCGCACTGTCAGCAGAAATCACGCCGCCCTTGGTGACCACGATACCGACAGGATAGCCGTTGACTCTGCCGAAAGCTGTACATACAGGCTCGCCGTAACCGCCGCCGACACGGAGCAGGCTGTTTTCATCCGCAAAATACTTCGGAAGCTTATCCGGATCGGTATACGCGGGAACGGTCTCGAAAGCCGGAGCGGGTTCCAGATTATTGGCAGGGAAATATCCCAGCAGCGCTTTAGCCTTGTCGACGCACGCCGCATAGCCCTCGCAGATAAAGGAAGCTATGCCGCTGTTCAGATTTTCTTCGGCAGATGCGTTTACAGCGGATGTATCGACGCTGAGCTTCGCGTCCTTATCCATAATAATATAATCAGCCGCGGCGGCAATCAGCGCCGAGGTACCCAGACAGCTGCCGAGAACAACGGAGATCTGCGGAACAACACCGCTGAGCTTACTGCTTTTTCTCAGGATATTACCGTAAGCGGAGAGCATCTCATATTTTTGCTCCAGCTTGCCGCCAACGGAATCGTAGAAGCCGACCACAGGCGCGCCGGTTTTCAGCGCGGCATTATACAGCTTCGTAATCTTCTTCGCCTGTGACTTGCTCATGGCTCCGCCGCAGACGTCGACATTCTGCGCAAACGCGTAGACCGGTACGCCGTCTACGGTCCCGAAGCCGGTGACAGCCTCCGCCGCACCGTCGCCGCTCTTGAGATAAGCGTCGGTTTCCTGAAAGCTGCCGTCGTCAAAGAACGCGTTCAGCACATCGTAGGATGAATACTTTTCAGCACCCACAAACATTCCTCCTGTATCGTGGTTTGCAGTTTTACACAAGCAACAAAACCACCACAAAATTCTTCATTCTATATTATATTACAAAATTAAAAGAATAGCAAGAAAAAAGAGGAAAAAAACAGCTCCCTTTTCAGGGAGCAGAATCAATCGTGGTGATGATTCAGGATTTTGGACAGGTCGCTTTTGGCTTTGCCGTCCCTGACGGAAAACCGCAGAGCTTGGAGCGCATCGAACAGCATGGGGTTTTCACATTCCAGATAATAGCAGGAGTGGTTCAGCCCATAGGAGCCGAGCGCACGGATAATGGTATCGAGTACGGCATATGTATCCTTATCCATGCTTTTAGGGTCATCGGGGATCGGCAGCAGCTCGTCCACCACAAGGATATAGCCGTAATGATGAAAACGGATATAGCCGCAGGGGACGTCATCAAGAAATGCGTTGAGAGTTTTGATCTCACTGTTTTCATTTTTCGGATCGGGTTTGACAATTAACATAGGCACTCCGTAAAAAGCCTTCCCCTTGAGGGGAAGGTGGGCTTTTCGGCTCTACAGGGAGCCGAAAAGGTCGGATGAGGTGGAAGCGTTTCCACTCCATCAAGATACAACATAAAACAGAAGCGTTTCCACCTCATCCGTCACCTGCGGTGACACCTTCCCCTCAAGGGGAAGGCAAATTCTCCAAAAAGTTCTCGTTCGGGTTGGGATCAGCGGAGAGCTTGCGGATCTCAATATCGGTAAGATCGCGATACATGCCCGAACGCAGTCCGCCGAGCTTGACGCCGCCAATGGCGGTGCGCTTGAGGCGGGCTACCTCCAAGCCTACCGCGTCGCACATCTTGCGGATCTGGCGGTTCCTGCCCTCGCGGATCACGATCTCCAGTACACAGCGTCCGTTATCCTTGTCGCGGCTGACGACACGCACCTGCGCGGGAGCGGTCCTTCTGCCGTCGATCACGACGCCGTTTTCAAGCTTTACGACCTGTTCTTCGGTGATGTTCGGACGCACGGTAACGCGGTACACCTTATTGACATGCTTCTTCGGGTGCATGACGTGATTTGCAAACGCGCCGTCGTTGGTCATCAGAAGCATCCCTTCGCTGTCGCGGTCAAGCCTGCCGACCGGAAACAGCCGCACGTCAATATCCTTGATCAGGTCAGCGACGCATTTTCTGCCGCGGTCATCGCTCATGGTGGTGAGGACGCCGCGCGGCTTATTGAGCATGATATAGCGCAGCTTAGGCTTTGCGGTGCCCGTGACGCGGCGTTTGCCGACGTGCACCTTATCGTTGTACGGATCGACCTTGTCGCCGATCTGAGCAACTTTGCCGTTGACGCGCACTCTGCCCGCCGCGATCAATTCTTCACTTTTTCTGCGAGACGCTACGCCGCAGTCGGCAAGCATCTTTTGTAATCTGACTAACTGTGCCAATTAAATAAATCCTTTATATAATCGATGATATTTCTTCTTTTATGATCGTAATCGACCGAATCGACGGCTTTGAGCGGGACGTCGATCAGCGCTTCACCGTCAACAGAATAGGTGATCGTTCCGACCGTCTCCCCTGCTCCGACGGGGGCGTACAGAAAGGCGGGCAGGCTGACCTGTGTATCGATCTTTTCCGTTTGCTTCGGTACAACGACGGACATCTCATCCGCTGTCAAAGCAACTGTGTTTTCGCTGCCGCCGACAACGTTTATCGAGAGAGCGTCAGGCTCCAAAGTCTTCCGCTCGAAATGTTCGAAGCCGTAGTCATACAGCGCAGCATGATCGTTCCAGTCGTCGGGATCGTCGAGCGTGACGGCAATCAAGGTAAGACCGCCGCGCTCAGCCGCCGTTACCAAAGTACGCCCTGCCGCGTCAGTGTAACCGGTCTTGCCGCTGATGCAGTCGGGGTACATCTTGAGCAGCTTGTTATGATTGGGATAGGTCATGAACTTATCGGCGGGATAGACAAAATGCACCTCCATCGACGTCTGTGACGTGATGTAAGCAAAATCCTCGTTTTGCAGGGCATACGCCATCAAAAGCGCCATATCATACGCCGCAGAGTAGTGATCCTCGTCGTCCAATCCGCTGGGGGTCACAAAATGCGTGTGCTCCATCCCTATCTCACGGGCTTTGTCGTTCATCCGACCGGCAAAGGCGTCCATGCTTCCCGCGATCGCGATCGCGGCAGCGTTGGCGGCATCGTTGCCGCTCTGCATCATCATGCCGACGGCAAGATCATACAGCGTGACCTTCTCCCCTCTTTTGAGGTACATGGAGCTGCCCTCGGCGACCATATCGTCGGTAAATTCCACCACACGGTTATCGACGGCGGCTTCTTCCAGCGTGATGAGCGCCGTCATGATCTTTGTCGTGGAGGCGATCGGCAGTTCTTTGTCGGAGTTGCATGACAAGAGCACTACGCCGTTATCGGGGCAATACAGGACATAAGCCGCAGATGAAGTTTCGATCTCTTCGGCGTGTACAACCGCAGCTGACAGCGACAGCATCAACAACGACATAGCAACCGACAATAGTCTTTTCATATCATCACCTGTAAAGTTTATGCCGGACAGTGATATGATATGAAAAGTAATAGCAACCCTCAGTCAGCGGACATGCGCGTCCGCTGACAGCTCCCTTAGGAAAGGGAGCCTATAAGTCGAAGCTGTCGAGATCGTTTTCGAGATCGGTCTTATCCTTTTTATCCTTCTTGATGAAGGAGGATATCTTATCGAACGCCTCAGGGATCATGCCGACGATACGATCGGCGGCGCCGTCGTACTTCTCGATCGGGATGAACTTGACGTTGCCCTTGCTGATGCTCAGGAAACCGACCGGCTGGATCGTGACGCCCGCGCCGGAGCCGCCGCCGAAGCAGTCGCGGTTATCCTTTTTGGTGGGCAGATCGGAACCGCCCGACGCAAAGCCGTAGGTCACCTTAGAAACAGGGATGATCGTGGTGCCGTCGGGGGCGGTGATCGGATCGCCGATAATGGTGTTGACGTCGATCAGTTCCTTGATCTTTTTCAGGGAAGTGTCCATTAAACTGTTGATCGGATGATCGCTCATATTTACATCTCCTTTATTCAATCGTCATTGCGAAGAAGCAAAACACGCTTGTTTTGCGACTGCGACAATCTCAACCGATGATTCCCTAATTGTGGGATTGCCACAGCTTTAACACAGATGTTAAGGCTTCGCAATAACTCTGTATTTACAGCCTGATACGGACGATCAAGAGTTTGATCGCCGCTTTGATCGCCGCTGCGACAACGAAAATAAGGCGCAGGTACGCATGGACGTCGGCGAATACCTCGGTGGGTTTGTCGGGATCGAACACAGGCTCTACCACGACGTTGTAATCCTTGCAAACTGTCACCGACGCGATCACATTCACTGCGGGATACAGGACGGAGCATAGCCTGCCGTAATTGACGGCAACGGATGACGCGTCCTCACCCGACAGCGCAATGCCTACATCCATCTTTTTGATTACGATATGAGAGAAAATGCTCTTGAGCATACCTACCGCGATCTTTGCGAGTGAGGTAAAAAGCGACAAAAGTCCGCTCAGTCCCTTTTTCTCTTTCAGCTTCGACAGATATGAAGGCTTTTTCTCCTTCTCTTTTTCTTCCTTTTTCGGTTTCTTCTGCTCCTGCTTCGGCTCCTTCGGCTTTTCCTTTTTGGGCTTCTTTTTCTTTTCCTTTGCGGGAAGAAGCGTAATCTTAACGAAAAGCACCTTGACCGAGAGCGTGACGGTCTCCGAATACTGCATGAAAACCTGCACCCTGATCAGCAAGATCAAAAGAATCAGCAGCAGGATACCGAGTATGATATACAGCGCGATCAACTCAGGTACCTTCTACCGCATCGGCGACGATATCCTCAACCGTTCCGCTGACGGTATCCTCCGCGCCCGACGCGGGAGCGTCGGCAGAGTGATCGTCTCCCTCGCCCTCGTTCTCGAAGATGCTCAGCTGCTTGCCCCTATCGCCCTTATCCTCATCCTTGGGGATCGGCGGCAGCTCGTCAAGCGTGCGGATCGAGAAGCAGCGCAGGAAATGGTCGGTGGTGCCGTACAGCAGCGGTCTGCCGGGCAGCTCCAATCTGCCCTTTTCCTCGATCAGACCCTTGGTCGTCAGCGAACCGATGACGCCCGAGCAATCCACGCCTCTGACCTGTTCGACAAAGCTCTTGGTCACCGGCTGGTTATAGGCGATCACGGCAAGCACCTCCATCGCGGCTTGTGACAGCGGAATGTTGCGCCTTAGGTCCATCGCCTTGCGCACCTGTGGCGCAAACTGCTTGACAGATACCATCTGGCAGCTGTTGTTAAGACGGATGATGGTAATGCCGCGCTCCATCTGCGCATACTCGTCGATCAGTATATCCAGCTGCGTCTGCACCGCGCTCTCGGGGAGCTCCAGCACTTCTGAGAGTCGTTTGATATCGACGGGATCGCCCGCTGCAAAAAGTATTGCCTCAATTGAGGACCGATATTCTTTTTCTGTCATAGTGATCCCTCCGATACCATAGCATTAGAAATCAGAATCATTTCTCAATCATGCTGACAACGGCGCTGTCGCCGTCGCCGTCAATGTGTACGCGCTTGCCCTTGACCAACTCCAGAACCGCTAAAAATGTGGCTACCATCTCACTCCTGCCGCTGCAGGCGGTGAACAGCTCGCCGTAGCTGACGGTCCTGCCGTGCCACAGACGGCGCATCACGTGAATAATGCGCGAGGATACGGACACGATCTTTTTGCTGACGATGCCCGCGAATGCGGAACGGTCGGGCGGAAGCTTCCGCTGACCGCGGCCAACGGCGCTGACATACGCCGCGGAGATATCGGCAGGGTCATGGATGCGGTTGTAGGTCATATCGAAATCGACCTTTGACGGTTGTTTTGTGAAGGTGTCAAAATCGACCATCGGCGCGAGCATGCGCGCGATCTCACGGCAGAGCTGATATTCGATCAGCTGTCCGCTGAGTTCCTTTTTCAGATCCTCCGCCTCATCCTCATACTTTGGCAGGAGCATCGCGGATTTGATATAAACCAATCTTGAAGCCATTTCAAGAAATTCGGACGCGATATCCATCTCGTTCTCGCGCATCAGCTCGATCTGTTCCATATACTGTTCGAGCAGCTCGGCGATCGGGATATCGCAGATATCGATCTTGTTTTTGATGACCAGCGTCAGCAGCAGATCGAGGGGACCCTCATACACCTCAAAATGATAGGTAAACTGCTTCTCTCCTATCTGCATGGTGCCGGCATCGGAGGGCAGTATGGTGATCTGATTATTCGGTTGTTCAGGCACAATACTCCTCCTTACAAATAATCGTTTTCACTCCGAAGGCACAAGACACCCGTTCGTACTCCTTCTTTGTGGGATTGCCGCGGCTCCGTATGGAGCCTCGCAATGACTTAGTTCAGTTAAATGAAAGAAAACGGCAGCGCGGTGATCCAGTTGACGAATTTGAGCACATAGCTGCTCAAAAAGCTCAGCGGTACGCTCAGCACGCCGACCCACAGCAGCGCGATCAGCACGATAGAGATGATCTGCTGGTATTGATAGAACCATGCAACCGCTTTGTCGGGTAAAAACACAAATAGTATCTTGGAGCCGTCGAGCGGAGGGATCGGCAGCAGATTGAATACCGCCAGACTGACGTTGATCTGCACATAAAACGATAAAAACAGATATACATAGTATCCGAAGCCGCCGGTGAAAAATGCGGGTGCAAATGCCGCGATCGCCTGAAAGATCAGACCGCCGGCGATCGCCGCAACGATATTGGCGACGGGACCCATCAGGGCGACAATACCCATTCCGAGCTTGGGATTCTTGAAGTTGCGCGAATCAACGGGCACGGGCTTCGCCCAGCCGAAGCCGAACAGCAGCAGCGCCAGCGCGCCGAACACATCGATATGCGCAAGAGGATTGAGCGTCAGCCTGCCGCGGTACTTGATAGAGGTATCGCCGAGCTTAGACGCGGTGAACGCGTGCGCCCACTCATGAAACGGCAGGATCAGAAAAATGATCAGCAGGATTGCGAGGATCTCTACCACTGCCGTAGTAAAGTCAAGTCTGCCGTATAATAAATTCAATAACATAACATCACCTATAAAAAATTGAATATGACCGTCTTATGTTGACATATCAATACAGGATATAGTATACTATAAACCGTCAGAAATAGCAAGTTTAAAAAATTCAAATAAATTTTGCAAAAACACTTGCATTTTCAGAATAATTCTGCTATTATAAACGAGTTAACGACTGTATCAATCTTCAAAGGAGGTGTACAAGCATGGCGAAATGTGATTTTTGCGGCAAGGATGTTAAATTCGGCATCAAGGTCTCTCACTCACACAGACGTTCCAACAGAACTTTCAAGCCTAACGTTCAGAGAGTAAAGGCTATTGTTGACGGCACTCCTAAAAGAGTACACGCTTGCACCCGTTGCTTACGTTCAGGTAAGGTAACAAGAGCGGTTTAATCAACAGCAAATGACCCCCGAGGAAACTCGGGGGTTTATTGTTTGACTGAGGACTGTTTTCTTTACGCCCTTTCGATTCCCATCATTTTTGGAGCAGATGATGTCCGCTTTATCTATCGGTATTCTTCTGCCCCGTCTTCGGAGCGTCACCTTCTATCAGAAGTCGCGCCTACGCTCTCGCTAAAAATGCCATGCTATGGCATTTTTGTCTGCGGATTGCGCTGTTGCGCATCCTTGACACGCTCGCCTTCGATTCCCATCATCTGCTCTTTGCTTGTGTCGATTAAAATCTGAGAGGGTACCCTTTTGGGGGTACCCTCTCAGATTTTAAATGGAGCAGATGATGGGAATCGAACCCACACGGTCAGCTTGGAAGGCTGAAGTTCTACCACTAAACTACATCTGCGTATTTACTTAACAACAGTATTGTATCACATAAAATGTGTTTTGTCAAATAGTAATGCCGGCGGAGGGATGATTGCTCTCTCCGCCGGCTGTATCATCATTTGCTTCACTGCTTATCGATGCGATATATCTCCTGATTGTCGATATCGATATTGGGGATGATGACCGGCTGGATGCCGCAGTTCGCCGTCACGGTGGTGATCAGTGCCTTTGCGTACGGAAACAGTGCCTTGAAGGTCTCGGTGTGGATGATCTCCTTCTTTTCATCGGGATTGTAGGCAAAAATACCGACGACGATCACATGAATCTTGAAACGGTCGGGATTCTCTTTGTCGTGGACCTCAATGTCGAAGGTGCTCCTTGCCATCGCCTTACCTACGGCATACTGCACCTGATAAGAATACTGATTGCCCAGCGCTATCTTCGTACCGTTTTCCGTCGAATTGACAAATTCGATTTTATCAACCCTATATCCCTGCAAATTAACGATCGCCATCGAACTAATCTCCTTTTTTTTAAGCTGTTGTCATTATATCAGGTAATAAGCGGAAAGTCAATCTCAGCATAATAAGCCGCGAACTAATTATTCGGCTTCGACAGGCCGCCCGATGCGGTCGACGGATTTGAGATGAGCAAGCCAGCGCTGAATACAGGTCGCGTCCATCAGGGTGATTTCTCCGTCGCCGTCAACATCCGCTGTATTGGTTCTAAGAGTAAAGGGGATTTCGATTTCTGCCGCATTTCTCGCAATCCAGACCGTATCGTCAATGGTAACCTCTTCGCTTTGATCGACGTCGCCCAACAGCAGATGTATCTCTTCAAAAATCATCCCGTGATCCAGCGCGTATTGCTCGGCGGCTGTATTTTTGTATCCTCTGATAATGAATTTTTCATTACTGGTTACAGAGAAATCGTTCGGATTTTCATAATAGGCAAAGGCGTTTTCACCGATATAGGTTACGGATGCGGGAATCGTCAATTCTTTGATGCCCGAGCAATATATAAAAGCATATTTTCCGATAGATGTGACCGTATCGGGTATCACGATTTTTTCCAGCCGGGATTCATTTTGAATACAATAATCTATACCAAACATGTCACCGATCGAGACGACGGAACGACCGTTGATCTCGCGGGGAATCACAAGCGTATCGGTCAGGTTGGCATATACGTCGTCATATTGGTATACTTCGACGCCGCTGCCTTTTGAGCGATAAGAGAAAAGGGTATCTCTTTTGGTGATATGGTAAGAACGAGGCGCAGACATGTAGTATCCGGCTTCGACCTCATAAACATCGCTTCCGTCGGATACCATCGCGTTGGTATGTCCGCCGCCGGCGCCGGGGTCTTTATTGCCGTTTCTCCACCAGCCTTTCAGACCTGCCATCTGAGCCATTTGCACAATGGTATCGGTAGACGCCCAACAGTCGCCGCCGCCCGTCAGAATCATACCGACAGCGGAGCTGTAATGATAGTCGTATTCTTTGTCGGCAACAAAGCGGGCGATCACGGCAATCTTTTCATAGGTCGACATCGACTGCGTGATATTCGCGGAAATATAATCGCGCATAATCTTTTCTGTGTATGCCGCGGCATAATTGACGGGGTTGACATAATAAATCCGTGAGAAATCATCAGAAGAAGCAATAACAAAGCCGCCGCTTTCAGAATAGCTCTCTTCGACAAAACCCGGTTCCTGTCCGTCAATGGGGCGGGAATACCCCATACTGCCGTAAAAATACCATGTTGTTTTTGTCAGAGTGACAATTCCGTCGCGGGTTACGGACACTTTGCCGGAATCGCTTGAAACATAACTCCTTGCGCCGGGCATATCGATTTGATAGCTTTGCGGACAGGCTGCGGGAACAGAGAGATAATCACTGTAGCTGCTATTCAAATAATACAGGTCTATTCTTTCGGCAAATACCGTTGCGTAATCCGCGACATTGACTTGAATATAGTAAGTTTTATTATGAGCGGACACCTTAATCGCACCGCCGCTGTAATCGTACCATGTCGTGATCCGGGTTGGTTCTTCCCCTTCAATCGGCTCAATGTATGAGCGGTAACCATACCAGTATCTAAAATTGACAGCAGGTGTGATCAATCCCGTCTCCGAAACTGAAACGCTTTCGGGGTTCTCAGAGGAAAAGGTCGGATTTACCAATCCGCTGAGATCAAGCTGAAAGCTCTGCGGATATGACGTGGGGATCGAGGTATACTCTTTTGCCCAGTCCTCAAGAACATACAAGGTGATCTCGAAGGGATTTGCACCGTCGGGCGTCGTGTCCGCTTCTGCAGCAATAGCTGTCAGATAATCGGGAGATAAGAGGAATAACAGAATCAAAATGAGTGACACGGAAAATGAAATGAACTTGGTTTTTGCTTTCATATAGTTCTCCTTTTTCTGCTGCTGTATTTTCACAGTTTCCTATTGACATTGGTGTTGAATTCCGGACAGAACCAGATGTTTGTTGTTCTGCTATTTATCTGCAACCAACGATTGTATTATAGCATATGAGATCAGGAATTGGAAGTCTGCAAGCAAAAAAACAATCGCCGGACTGTTTGATGATTAAAAAAATGCAAAGCGATACAATGCCGCAAGGCAGGACAAATAAACTTCCGGTGCAAGCACTAAAGTTTGTTGATTTGCTGCAAAAATCAATCATAATTATAGGGAAATAAACGACTGTGCTCTTACAGAATCTATTATCGGATTTACATACCTTTTCGATTGCCCTGCCGGAATGGACATGATTCATGTACGCGAATACTCTATTGAAAGCACTGACCGGGCAACCCTTTCGGGCTGTCCGGTTCAGTTTTTGGGGCGTCTTTGTGTGACAGCCCCGTCGTTTTATTGACTGATATTCGGTTTTCAACAGTCGACGGGCTTATGCAATGATCTTACCGATCGAAAGATTGGTTTTTAATCCGCAAAGATACCGCTGAATGAGCGTCACATCCAATACCGTCAGCTCACCGTCGCCGTCGACGTCGCCGCGCATGAGCTCGGCTTGTGTATACGGAATATCGACATGAGCCAGCAGACGCTGGAGATAGGTCACATCGATGATTTCGACGATCCCGTTGCCGTCGGCGTCGCCGAGGATGCCGCCCCATACGCGGTCGATCGCGATATCCGCAGATGCGTCTGTATCCGTGACCGTGACGTCGGAGTCCTTCGCCGCGACAGTGTCGCTGACGAGCCTGACGGTGTAGTCGCCGGGACGTACGTCTGCAAAACGGTACGCCGCGCTGTCGCCGTCAATCTGAACAGCGGTACGAGCGGCTTCATTGTCCTCGCTGTCGATCAGCACGACTGCCGCATCGGTCAGATACCTCTGCGCATGCACACCCATGACGGAACCGGTGACGTCGAAAGCCGTACGGTAGACGCCGATTTCCTGTATAACGTCATCCTGACCGACGGTGATCAACAAATCGTCTGCTCCGATCCTGTCATCCGAACCGTCGAGACTCAGGATATAGGTGCCCGCGATCACGTCGATGAACGTGTATGCCGCGGCGCCGCCGATCATCTGCACCGGTACTGTGTAGGTGCGTGTTCTGTCGGAAGCGTCGGTCAGCACCATGACTGTGTCGGTAACGTCCGTCTTGCTGTCGCCCGGGATCAGTGTGCCCGAAACGGTATAGCCGGGAACCTCTGTCATGGCAGCAGCCGTGCTGCCGTGTCTTAATACAGTGTACTTCATGCCGGAGGCGATGACATCGCCTTTATCGTCGGTAGTATAAGCGGTTTCACCCATGACCTGTACGACTTCGATAAACTGTCCGTCGCGGAAGTCCTTGACTGTGAAAGCCGATACAGCGCCGGCGCTGATCCACTCGGCGGGATCGAACGCGCCGTCAGTCGGATAATCGGCATCGGGTTCGCTGTCAGCGACTCTGTACCACAGCTCGCCGTCGGTCGTCAGACCTGTCATATGCGCGCCGTATACGGTGACGGTCACATCACGCTTACCGTCAATCTGCTCAGCCTTCACAGAGGTAAAGGCGTCGGCAAGTCTCTCGATCTGCTGTTCAGACTGGGTGTAGCCTTCCGCCTCGTCAGAAGCGCCGGCGGACAGACCACCCGCAGCATTGACCGCGACAGCCGTGATCCGCGCATCGATCTGCGGCTTGGAAATGATCACGCCGAAGCTGCCGTCCGCGTTGGAAGCGATGATCGCGGCGATGGTCCTCGAAGTATAGGTGTAGGGATTGCCTTCGCCGTCCGTCTCCTCGTAATCGTTCTCGTAATAGAGGATGACAAACATCGCGTCAGGCGCGTTTCCGGTAACCTTGAGGGTGCCTTCCTTCTTGCCGTCCGTGACGGTGAGCTCGGGCGTTTCGGGAACAGTCACGTCGACAGTCACAATGACCTGTGCCGTATAGACCACCCTATCGCCCTCGATGCTCCATTGATCGGCGTAGTCGCCGGAAGAAATGACGGATAAGAAGACGGGATCGCAGGTGTTCCTATCAAAGGAGACCTTGAGCGTTCCGATGTATTCGCCGGCAGGCGTATCCGCGGTCGCCTTGACCACAAAGCCTCCGTTGAGCGCGCCGAACGCGTTCAGGGTCGGATCGTCGACGCCGACGAGATAAGCGGAAAGATGATCGTCCGCAAAGGTGAGCGTCATGTCCACAGCGCCCGCGTCGATACCGGCACTTTCGCTGACGGAAACATTGATCGTATTGAAACAGCTGCCGTCGTCGGCAACGTTATTGCAGTTGATAAGTGTTTCGGTCTCGATCTGAACAGCGGCGATCGCCTTATCAAAGGACGATACCACGCCCTCGACCGTGATGCGGTTGTCAAAGACCTCGGGGGTCGTCACTCGCACGGTATAGTCGCCCGCTTCGCAGTTTGTGACGGTCACATAGTCGCCTTCATTGATGAAGGACGCTGCCGTGAGCTTCTCGCCGGACGGGGAAATAATCTCGATCGCGAGCGCGCCGTTGACGGGAGCCGCGGCAAAGATCCTGAGGCTCTGTCCCGCCTTGACGGTGATGCTTCCCTCGAGGGTATCCTGACCGGTCACCCAGCCTGACACGAGAGTGCCTGCGCTGACCTTAGAGCGCATCGCGGCGATCTGGCGATCGGTGCCCGCGTAGAAATGCTTGACAAACGGTCCCTGCTCGGCGGCGATGGAAACGGTAGACGGTTCGCTTGCCGTGTAGGTGAGTACCGCGGAATAGCCGGTGCTGTCAGTGAGCACGGAGTTGTCGACGGTAAAGCTGCCCGTGAACTCTGCGGTCTGACCCGCAGGGATCAGAATGCTCTGGCTGTCGAAGTCGGCAGACGCAGCCCAGCCGTCCGCGCTATAAATCGAAACGCTCGGGCTGATCGCGACGGTCTTATCGCCGTCGTTGCGGAAGGTGACGAGTACCTCGCCCGTGCCGGTCGACTCGCCGTCCGGTATCACGACGTCCTTGACGGAATAGGTGACCAACTCGGTATCGAGCGGCGGGTCAAAGATGATTGCCTTGTCGAGAGCTTCGATCAGATTATAGATATGGATCGCGATCTCAGATTCCTTCATCACAGTCGTGCCCATCGTCAGCGACAGCTGAGCGATCGACATCGCCGCGAAGGTGGAGCGGTTGAGCCATACTTCATCCGCGTGGGCGAACGCTTTCGCGGCAAGGCTGCTCCACTGGGCGGAAGCCATCGCGCCGAGCATAGCGGTATAGCCGTTGGGGCTTAGCGTCATGACCAGCAGTCCGGAGCGCACGATCAGGTCGTACAGCGCCGCCTTGTAGTAATCGACGATAATCAGTCGGTTCTGCGAATTGATGATGTCGGTGTTCAGCAGCGCCTTCTGATAATCGCGGAAGCTGATCGTGTAGCTATCGTCGATCGTGAGCTGAGTGGCGCTGTTGGTGATGATCTGCCAGATATTCAGATCCTTATATCGGCTTGTGGACAGCATGCCGACGTTCGCCGCCGCCGACATCTTCTGCGACAGCTCGCTGAGATAGTTGACGACCTGCTTGACAGGGTAGGTCGAGTTCTTCGCGATCTTATCGCTGTAGTGCGTGACCAGCGTCTTCGCTGACAGCACCTTGCCGATCGCCTCGATCCTGACGTCGCGGAAAACGCGCTTGTCGATCGTGGAATCGACATAGGTGTTGATGCCCTTGCCGACGCCGGTGGAGCCCGCATCCTGCATATACTTCAGGAAGTTCTGCGGGGTCGCCTGTTCGGTGATCGACTCTACATAAACCTGTTCAAAGAGTGCCGCCATCACGGCGCTGACGTGCGCGAACATCCAGTTCGAATCCGGATCCTCGCTGCGCGGGTACTTGGCGCGCTGGACGTTCAGATACTTCACGAGGTAATCCGTGATAGACTTTCTGTCGGCTTCGGTCATCGGCTTGAACACGCCGGGATTATCCCGATTGGACTTGTCGATCGCTTCTTCGATCAGCGCCGTCAGCTTCTTAACGAGGTCAGAATCCTCGGTCAGCTCGCCGGTGGTCGTATCGTTCTTGACCGCCTCGTAGGTATGGTAGTTGAGCTTCAGCGTCGCGCCGCCGTACTCGCCCATCAGCTTGGTCATCTCGTCCTTTTCGTTGGCGAGCTGGATCAGCTTGAGGGTGTTGCCGAGGAACTCGGCGTAGGGCTTGAGTGCTTCAAACTCGTTCATCAGCGCCACGCCCTCGTTGCTGAGGACCGCCAGCACGGCTGAGGTGCCCTGTGTGGACGCGGTACCGAGCTTCTGACCGAAGTCCTCGGTCAACTTTTTGATCTTGCGGTACTCCTGCTTCGCGTCGTAGAGCTCCTTGACCTTGCCGAGACCTTCTGCAGTCTCGGCGATATCGGGATACGCTTCCTTAAGATACTCGCCGATCTCGCCATCCTCGAACTCTTCCTTGATGTCCTCCCACGAATCTTCAAGATCGTACTTGTTGATGAACTTGTCCAACTTTTTGCCGAAGGCGTCGACCGAAAGGAGTTTGTTGTTGTACCAGATGTTGCCGCGGATGACGAGGACCATGTTGTCAAGATCGGTAAAGGATGAATAGGATTGTCTGAGGACGTCAAAGGCGTTTTCGATCTTCCTGATGACCTCGTCATAATCGTCGGCGTGCTCCTGATCGTTCCGCTGGTAGAAATAGACGTCCGCGCAGCTGTAGCTGTAGTATTCGCTGCCGTCATCGGTCTTATTCAATACCCTGTAGATATTGTTGAATCTTCCGGAAACCAGCTCTTTGTGGATTGACCAATCATTGAGCAGCGCGTTGATCTCATCCTCGGCGTCAAGCAGCGCTTCTCCGCCGACAGCCGCTTTAGCGATCAGCGTATCGTACAGGGGAACGGCGTTCTCGAGATAATAGGTATACTCCTTGATATACTGCTCAAACTGACTGATCTGATCAACGAGTCTGGAATCTACGGTTGTTTTCGGCGTCAGACTGCCTAAAGCGTCGAGCTGTTCGACGCTTGCCTTGACAGCGCCCTCGAACGCCTTGCCGGACTTGATCGCGCCGACCAGCGGCTGGATCCTGCCGATGCGATTGGTGCAGGTATCCACTCCCGCGCCGACGAGGATCGTGCCCTCCATCAGCTTGTCGATGAGCGATGTATCATCG
>JAFRBX010000075.1 GCA_017404665.1 Ruminococcus sp. | reverse complement strand
CTGTAGACCGACAGTGTACTTCAATTCACGGAATGAAGTTTCAATGCCCCATCTCATGGCATAAAGCTTTTTGAGGTCGGCAGGAGGAAAATCGTCAGCCTCCAAATTGGTGATGACGGTTTCATAGGTGTTCTCAGAGATACGGTACATTTCACCGCGGAAAATATCATTGGTAAAGACGCTCCGCATCCTTTCCATACCCTTCTTACTCAGGTATCCGTCGCCCGATTTAGAGAACACCAGCAGATGGATATGCGGATGATGATCCTTTTCGTGGAACGCGGCATACCATTGAATATCCGACGGCTTCATATGATGGATCTCGGCGAGCTCGTTGATGTTCCTGCGTATCAGATGCTTCCACGCGTCGGCGCTGTCGTAGTGTAAACGCGCCGCGTCCTCAACCTTCAAGCTCATGATATGATTCCATACATTTCCTTTACGCTCGTCGACTAAATCGACGACTTCTTCGAGATCGATCGGCTCATCCGTCTGCGAGAACAGACCGTGCGAGCCGATCTTTTCTACGCCGGGACGGTTCGCAATATACTTCACCAGTTCGGGAACGCTCGCAATATCTTCGGCGTGCGCATCGAGTACCGCGTCGATGTATTCACTCGCGCGGTAGCGTGTAGGTTCATCAACAAAAACTTGGAACTCAGGGAGCTCAGCGGAGTCTGGAAAGGTGAAAAAGCACTTGTTCATCAACTCTTTCTGAGTTTTGGTAAACGGGCGGTTATCTTTCTTGCCGCGCTGTTTCTCTACGCCGTCACGCGTCGCGATATAGCGGACATATTTGTCGATATGAAATCCCTTAGGGTTTTTATAATAATGAGTTTTAATAATCAGTTTCGGCATGGCTTTCACTCATTTTTGCTCTGTCCTCGATATGAATAATACCGTTGGTTTCGGCAACTTCCTTTGCGACAGAAGCGGTAAAACCTTTCAGATATTCCTTGGGAAAACGGAAATAATCAGTCAGGACACGGTTCGTCTTTGATACTTCAACAGCTACCTTAAAGAGCATCTCGGACACCTTCTGTTCGTAGTCGGACTGAACCTCCTTCATCGTATTGGTTATGATCGGAGCGAGGAACTCGGATGACCGATCCATAAAGATATAGCCGACATAAAACTCTACCGCATTTCTGATGAATTCGCTCTCTGAACTGACGTCGGAAAGCTCCATCGCCGCGGTCATTTTCTTGCTCAATTCCTCATCAAGATAGGTATTGAATCTCTCTTTTTTCATAATAAACCTCCAAATCGTAACGACCCTTTTGCAACCCACCTAAAGGAATACTCAAATAAAGGCGAAACGGTCGGCTCTGCCGTCCGATGTGATTTGCGGGGAAGCACCAAAGGCGACCCCCGCTTTTACCTGCTCGAATTTGCTGATTAGTATTCGCTGTAATCCCCCGAAACCGGTGACGATGATTCTGTCATGCACGATGATTCAAATCACTCGAAGCCGCATTTCTAAGCGCTTTTCACCATGGTTACCTCATATTGAGAAATCATCGTTTCATCGTCACCCGATGTTTTCGGAGTATACATCAAGGTGAGCAACCGCTGTGTTTTACGGCGTTCTTTTGTGTATTCAATGCCGAGATTACGGAGAGAATTCTCGTATTTCGCGAGCTTGGAGCTGAGATTATTCGCGCCGATTTTCAGGCCTAAACGCTCGCACAATTCGGTTGCCGTTCCCTCGAAAACCATCTCGCGTTTCATGAAATCAATCAGCGCGGACATCGTTTCATCCGCAAGCAGCATCTCGCATTCCATGTCGGACGGTGTGACCAGATACTAGCGACATGTTTCGTAATCAAAACGAACGGAAAATTCACCGTCGGGAACGTCTCTGCTGATAAAAGAAAGTCTTCCGAAAGGTTTGCCTTCCGCTTTGCGTTCGAGCACATAAATACCGTCGGCAGCAGCAGTCAAACCTGTCGAACCGAGCACCGAATCAAAGGTGTCTTTTGCTTTCATTTTGCGCGTATGATGAATACAAACGATGGCAATATTGAGCTTGTCCGCTAGATTTTTCAGCGAAGAAATCACCTGATAATCCCCCGCGTAAGTGTCGCCCTTGGGCTTGCGGATTTTCTGCAGGGTATCGATCACGACGAGGTTGGTATCGGGATGATCGTGAACGAAATCTTCGATCTGTTCGGCGAGCCCTGCGCCGAGTTTTCCGGCTCTTGTGGCTTCATGAAAATTGGATGGAATAACGTCCCTGATCTCACGGGCGCGCTGGAGCAATCTGGTCTCGGGATCTTCTAAATCCAGATACAAAACCGTGCCCTGTTCGGTATCAAAATCGAGAAACTTTTCGCCTGCTGCAACAGAAAAACACAGATCAAGCATCAGCCATGACTTGCCTTCCTTGCGTTTACCCACGACGATATTCAGTCCTCTGGGGAGTAAATTTTTCACGACAAACCGAACGGGCTTGACGGTTTTCTTCATCAATTCATCGCCGCTGACGGTTTTAAGCTTCTTGAATCTCTTATGCTTCTGCTTGTTTTCCGGCTCGATAACAGCATCCTGTGACGGCGCGCTGTAAGTACGGTGAACGTAGTATCTGCCTTCGGTAATGTCTTTATCGATTTGATTCATTTTCAATTCCTTTCTATTTAATCGAATGTTTGTACGAACACAATAATATAAAAGAATCCTGCGCCGGAGATTGATTCCTTTTTCGGAAACTTACTCCGATGCAGGATGACTTCTTCTCTAAAACTAACGATCACTTATTCGTTCAATTATTCAGTTGTAATAAACTATTTTAGTTTATGTGTTACACAAACGGCGACGCCTTGTATCTTCAAATCATCAGGATAGATATCCGGGAACATTTCCTTATCCTTATTGCAGGAGCGGAGTATATATTTATCATTCTCCTTTTGCAATAGTTTAAGGTTATTTTTGCCCTCATACAGAGCGACAACATAGTCGCCGACATCGGCGGTATTCTGCTGTCTTACAATGACATAATCTTCGGGATAGATTCCCGCGTCGATCATGGATTCGCCCTTCGCAATCAGCGCAAAGAATTCACCTTTGCCGACGATACTCTCGGGCATACGGATGTATTCGATGACACTTTCTTCTTCCTCCTGACCTTCGCCGCATTCGACATAGCCAAGGACTTTCATATATCTTGAGGGGCTTTCCATACCCATCTCGGTTGTGTTGATACTTCTTCGTCCGTCATACTGTAGCACGCCGTTATCGTTCATCTCTTTGAGATAACGGTGAACGGAAGAGAGCGGAACGCCGGTACCCGCAACGATATCTCTGACGGAAGGATAGCGCATACTCTCGGCGTAATACTGATTGATATATTCAACGATACCGCTGTATCTATCTGTTCTTTTCTTACCCATAAACTCACCTGACTTACAATGTATATCTTGAAACAGAATGTTCTAATATTGAAATAATAACACATTTGTAATCTATTGTCAATAGGTTTGACACAAAAAGTTTTGATGTTTTTACGATGTTTTCATATCTATCTGAGCGTTAAGTGAGCGGTTACCTTTTTCTTTGTCTTGCAGCTCATTTTTTGACGAATTATTTTACGCAACTTTTTAAAGAAACACTTGCATTTCTGAGATATGTAAGGTAACATACGAACACCTCGAGAGAGGCAGCGCGGGACAGTTCAGGTTGACCAGCTCCACCAGCGCGAAGCGGGCGGGATGGGTCTCCCGTGCCTCGGGACTCAGGGTCTCCCGAACCTCCTGCCAGCACTGCTTCGCCGCCGCCAGGGAGTGGTTGCCGTCGCCCACCGCGTAGAGCAGCCCGTCAGAAGCCTCGCGGAGGCGCTCCACGGCCTCGAACACGCCCCGGACGTCCGCGCCCTCCACGGCCCAGCCCCGCAGGTGGCCGCCGCCCAGCATCAGCTCGAAGTCATAGAGAGGACCAAGAGCTTCCCGCCGGGCCAGCAGCGGCTCGATCACGGTGCCTTCGGGGTCGTCGATCAG
>JAFRBX010000074.1 GCA_017404665.1 Ruminococcus sp. | reverse complement strand
CTGTAGACCGACAGTGTACTTCAATTCACGGAATGAAGTTTCAATGCCCCATCTCATGGCATAAAGCTTTTTGAGGTCGGCAGGAGGAAAATCGTCAGCCTCCAAATTGGTGATGACGGTTTCATAGGTGTTCTCAGAGATTGGGAAGCGAACGATACGGAAAGAAAGAGGATAGAAAACCGCAGGGTCATGCCATTTTGAGTGTTTTGGGAGGAAGTCAAAACGTGATGTATTGGGAATAAACCTGTAACGGTTTTTGTCCTTTAGTAAGGACTTCACCTCATTAGACTGTTTGTTGGTCAGATTGAGAGTGAAAGGAACATCAAAGATAGGATCATCAGGCAAATTGAGGCCGCTGACAATCCCGCCTGTGCCGTTCTTGACGCGAAACAGGAATTTCCAGCCCTTTTCCTGAATGTGAGCAAGAACATTGTAAGATTCATAGCCGCGATCTGCCATTAGAAGAACATTTTTCAATAGTGATCTGTCAGTCATGCTGACTAAAGCAGAACATTCATCGGCACATCTTCGCTTTTGGAGCAAAGCGTCTATGTAGATGTGACGAACAACGTCATAGAGAGCGTTGAGATGAAGAAGATTATACGGCTTTTGATCTTCCTTGCCCGGAAAGTAAGAATCCGGATCATCGGGATTTGCGGCAGTAAGGAAATCCGACCCGTCGACAGCCAGCAGCTGAAATCCGCGATAGGTTTCAGCTTCAGCGAATTCTTTTGTAAACAGGTCAAACAAACTCTCAAATGCTTCCGGTAAGATTTTCGCCCTTTTCTGCACAAAAGCGGATGTTGTTGCAAGATCATCGCTAAAGCCAAAGAAATCCATCATTTCATTTGACAAAGTACCGGCTCCCATACACAGGATCGACTCAATCATCCGGTCAAAGAGAAGCTTTCCTTTTCTGGAATAATCTTTCAGTGGTTTCGTTACGAAATAATCTTTACATTCGTTTAACGCTTGAATAGATTGTTTCAAGACTGCCTTTACTTTCTTCATTTTCATAGTGCGTCCTCCTTGTAGTATCCACACGGGTTTTACCTCTTAACTACAAGGGTCGCTTTGTTGATTCATTCAACAAAGCGACAGCACATTTTTACTCATTTGTCAAGTGTTTTCTGAAAATATTTCAAAAAATACCCCGTACCCTTGTTTGAGTACGAGGTATTCTCTATTTGTTATTTAGCTTAATGACATTGGCCGAACCCGGAAGGGCTTTTATCATACGTAACCGTATTGAATTACGAGTTAAAGATAGACATGATGTCGTAGAACGAATCATCGTCATCGGTAGAGTCCACATCCACGGGAGCGGGCGCTGTGGGAGGCGCCAGCGGATCGGGAGCGGTCGCGGGGTTGGAAACAGGAGCGGAGGTCGGGAACGCGCCGGAGTTATCTGTGGTGCTGCCGCAGCCGGTAGCGATAACGGTAACGCTGATCTCATCCTTCATATCCTCGTCGATAACAGCACCCCAGATGATATTCGCGTCGGGAGCCGCCTTCTGCTGGACCATGGTGGAAGCCGCGTCGATATCGTCAAGCGTGATATCAGGCGAAGCGGTGATATTGATGATGACGCCGGTTGCGCCGTCGATCGAGGTCTCGAGCAGTGCGGAGGAGATCGCCATATCAGCGGCGACGATCGCCTTATCCTTGCCGGTCGCCTTGCCGATACCCATATGGGCAAAGCCCGCGTCGCGCATAACAGCAGAAACATCGGCAAAGTCGAGGTTGACCAGACCGGGAACAACGATCAGGTCGGAGATGCTCTGCACGCCCTGACGGAGTACGTCGTCGGCAATCAGGAACGCGTTCTGCAGGGTAATGGTTTGATCGGAAACATGCTTCAACCGCTCGTTGGGAACGATAATCAGGGAGTCAACGCACGCGGACAACTCCGCGATGCCCTGCTCAGCCTGCGCCATGCGCTTTTTGCCTTCAAAGGCAAAGGGCTTGGTGACGACAGCAACCGTCAGGATACCCATATCCTTTGCAATCTTCGCCACGATAGGAGCAGCGCCGGTACCGGTGCCGCCGCCCATGCCGGCGGTGATGAATACCATATCCGTATCCTTCAGCATCGCCGATATCTCTTCACGATTCTCCTCGGCGGCAGCCTGTCCTACGCTGGGCATCGAGCCTGCGCCCTTGCCGCGGGTAGCCTTCTCGCCGATCTGGATCTTTTCATTTGCCTGGTTGTAACGCAGCACGTGCTCGTCTGTATTGACAGCGATGAACTCTACGTTCTTGACGTCCATTTTGATCATGCGGTTAACGGCGTTACCGCCGCCGCCGCCCACGCCGATTACCTTGATAACCGGAAGACCGCTTGCCGGGTTCTTTTCCAATTCAAAAGCCATAATATATCCTCCTTATCACTTGGACGGGTTTCTGTCTTTCTATATCAACAACAATTAATATTCTTTTCCGTCATATTATAATGTAACACATCACTGTGATAAATTCAATCTTTTTCTGAATATTTTTCAAAAAATTGATAAAAATTCACAGGGAAAAGATGGATATCTGCTTTATTCATAGCTACCATCACCATCATACCAGCCAAAATCGGCATAAGAATCGTCATATACGCCGTAGTCGGAGTAACCGTCATCGCTCCAATCATCGCTCCAATCATCGCTCCAATCGTCGCTCCAGTCATCGCTCCAGTCATCGCTCCATTCGCCGCTCCATTCTTCGCCGGATACCGCTTCGGTAGGCTTCGCGGAAGGCTTGTTCTCTGTCGGATGTATCTCCTGCTCGTTGAAGTAAGAGCGCTTGGTGGAATTGCACCGTGACACATCCAGGATACCCGTGATCGTGCCTGTCCGGTTTTTATCAAGATTCTCGTTGATAATCGTCATAGCGGTACGGACCTTATAGTCCAAATCCTCCGGGATACCGAGCTTCACCTTGACGCGGTCGTCATAGGTAAAGGAGATACTCGCCATATTGGTAGCGTCGATCTCGGTGATGCCCTGATAGCCGTTATCGGCAAAGGTTTGGGTGATGCTGCGGATCATTTCGACGACGGTGTCATCCTCATAGCTGACATAGTCGCCGACCTCGCCCGAGGTCAAGGTCGGTCCGATGAAGATCGGCAGATCATACGCGGAGGCGTCCGCCGTCTGATTGAGGATGCGTCCCTTTGTGCTGATGACCAGATAATTCTTGTCGTTCACCTTCACCAAATATCCCTCGTCCGCCTCGACGATCGCGATGCGGATGGTATCCGGGATCTTGAAGCTGACGTCTGCATCCTCCACATAAGGGAATTGCTTTATCAGGCGGTTTTCGGCAGCGCTCTTCGGCGCTAAAAAGATATTTTCGCCCTTGTTGATGCCACAGGCGGAGACAATCTCATCCTCTGAATAAACAGTGATTCCCGTTACCTCATACGCCTGCGTCTTGAACAGCACCGTCAGTGACAGCACCACACCGACGATCAGCACCACCGCGATGATCGCGCCGTAACTGAGGATACGGATGATCTTACGCTGCAGCGGAGATTGCGGCTTGCGCTTTTCCTGCTTTTTCTTCGGCTTTTTCCCATTCTTCTTTTGCTGCTGAGGGCGGCGTCTGTGTTCTTCAGCCGACGCGCTTTCATCGGTAAAGAAGTTGTTAGTCTCGTCGGAGAACTCGCTGAGCATGTCCTCATCGTCGCGCGTCGGCCGCGTTTGAGGACGGCGCTGACGGCTATTATTTTTCTTTTTCTTTTTTTCAAAACGGCGCGTGTTAGTCTCGTCCGGGTAATCTCCGTATGGTTCATCATCGCGCGCCGGCTCGGAAGGTCTGCGCGGGCGGCGCTTCTCGGAGGTATCCTCAAAATCGCGGAAATCGATCTCTTCGGTATACCCGTCGGAAAAATCATCATACGGTTCTTCGTCATCCCGCATCGGTTCCACGGGCCTGCGCGCACGGCGCCGCTGTTCTTCCCTTGCAGAATTGCGCGCGGTTCTCCTGCGCTTTTTATCCGATTTTTTCGCCATCATGACCCTCCTTTCTTTTTAGTGGTCAGTGGTTAGTGATGAGCAAATTAGGTCGCTTCGCTCCAAATGATAGAATCGGGTGTGGGCAAAGCCCACCGATAACTAGCCACTGGTCACTAACCACTAATCACTATATTTTCTTGACGTCCGCGCCCAGCGAGGACAACACCAGTTCAAAATCCTCGTAGCCGCGTTCCAGATATTCTATCCCTCTGATCTCGCTCTGTCCCTTCGCACACAGGGACGCCGCTACCAGAGCGGCGGCTCCTCTCAGGTCATGCGCGCGGACGTCAGCGCTCAGCAAGCGTCTCACGCCGTCCACCACAGCGACCTTACCCTCCACACGGATATCCGCGCCGAAGCGGCACAGCTCGCTGACATGACTGTAACGGCTCAAAAACATGTTTTCAACAAACACCGTCATTCCGTCAGCGACAGCCGCCATGCTCATCACAGGCGCCTGCGCGTCGGTCGGAAAGCCGGGATACGGCATCGTGCGGATCAGCTTAGGGCTGTGAAGCCGGTAGGGTGCGCTGATGCGGACGGTATTGCCGCGTATATCCAGTTCACAGCCGCTGTCACGGAACACGGGAAACACCGACTGAAGATGCGCGGGGATAACCCCCGTCAAGCGTATATTGGAACCCGTCACCGCGGCGGCGGACATCAAGGTCGCCGCGACAATGCGGTCGGGTATCATCACATGGGTCGCAGGTCTCAGCCGTTCAACGCCGTCGATCATCACTGTGCTCTCCCCCGCCCCGCGGATCCGCGCGCCGCAGACGTTCAGAAAATCCGCAAGATCGACGATCTCAGGCTCACGCGCCGCGTTGCTGATGACGGTCGTGCCGTCTGCAGTCGCCGCCGCGATCATGATATTTTCGGTCGCGCCTACCGACGGAAGCGGCAGCGAGATATTTGCGCCGCAAAGCCGTTCCTGCGTACAGCAGTCCAGCTCGCCGTGCTCTTCGCTGATATCGGCGCCCATCGCGCGCAAGGCGCTCAAGTGCAGATCGATCGGGCGGGGACCCAGCTCACAACCGCCGGGAAATGACATCCGCGCCCTGTCAAAGCGAGCAATCAGCGCCCCCAGAAAGATGATGGAGGAACGCATCCGGTGCATCAGCTCAGCAGGTATATCATAACGCGTCACGCTGCCGGTATCGACGATTACGGTGCTGCCCTCGCGCCGCGCGGTGCAGCCTATGTAACGCAAAATGGAAAGTGAGGCTTCCACATCGCTCAGGCGCGGACAGTTGTGCAGCACACATTCGCCGCGGCATAATAGCGTTGCCGCTAAAATCGGCAGAGCGCTGTTCTTGGAGCCCTGCAGCTTCACCTCTCCGGATAATCTTCTCCCGCCGTCTACTGCAAATACCGACACACCCAACACCCTTTCAAAAGCTCTTGCTTTCTATTCTATGTTGGATAGGTGGGAAAGGTGACTGATTCAGAGAACAGAGAACTATTTCAGAGAACAGAGAACAGTTAAGGGAAACGCTTCGCGCTTTAGATTTATAATATAGAATCGGGTGCGAGTGTCCCGCCCATTACTGTTATCTATTTTCTGTTAAACGTTATCTATTTTTTCCGTTCTCCGATAAAACCTCTTTTACCGTCTGATAGATTCTCTCATTTGCGTCGGTGATCGCCATCTTCTGCGCGTTTCGGCGGTATTCTGCTAAAACGCTTTGATCGGTCAGCATGCTGTCGACGGTCTCGATCAGCAGCTCTCCCGAAAGGTCGGCCTGCTCGATCAGCTTTGCCGCCTTTTTGTTCACCATCGACATCGCGTTATGATACTGGTGGTTCTCTGCCACGAACGGAGAAGGGATCAGCACCGCGGGTCTGCCTTTCGCCTGTATCTCTGAAAGCGTGATCGCTCCGGCGCGGGAGACTACAAGATCGCAGGCAGCTAAGCAGTCGTTCATGTTATCGATGTACTGACGGACGTCGAGGTTATCGCAGTTCTTGGTGTCAACGCCCTTCTTTTGCAGCAGCTCGGGCATCCATGTGCCCTGTTGACCGTAGGCGTGGATATGATAATACTTTTTATCCTTTGCGGAACGGGCGATCAGCTCCGCCATGGAGCGGTTGATGCACTCTGCGCCCAGCGATCCGCCGAACGACAGGATCACGGGCTTGCTGTCATCCAGTCCCAGCCGTTTCTTCGCCTCGTCATGCTTGGTGGAAAGGATGGATGGACGGATCGGGTTGCCTGTCAGGACAAACTTCGCCTTGTCCGTAAAGCGGCTTTTGGCGTCCTCGTTGGCGAGCATCACGCGATCGACGGATTTCGCCAGCATTTTATTGGTAACGCCGGGATAGGCGTTCTGCTCATGGATGATCGCCTTGTAGCCGAGGTTGCACGCGGCGAGGATCACGGGACCGCTGACATAGCCGCCGGTACCGATACAGATATCGGGATCAAATTCCTTGATGATCCTCTTTGCTTTGGAGCGGGATTCGAAGGAGTAATACACGGTCTTGAAGTTATGGACCGTGTTCTTCGGCGACAGACTGCGCTTGAAGCCCGTAATCACGACGGACTCAATAGGAAAGCCTGCCTGCTTAACCAGACGCTGTTCCATTCCGTCACGGTTGCCGATGAACAGAAACTCCGTATCCGGCTCTTTTCCTTTGATATAGCCCGCGATTGCCAGAGCGGGGTTGATGTGTCCGGCGGTACCGCCGCCGGCTAATAAAACCTTCATATCTTAGCTCCTGTTAAAAGATATAATCGAGAAGTGAACAGATAATAGAGAACAGATAACAGTGAAGGGCGGGACACCCGCACCCGATTGATTAGTTATCAGAAGTCCGGTTTACAGTTTATAATTCAAAAATCCGCAAGGATTTTCCTGCAACTGTTATCCGTTATCTGATATCTGTTATCTGAAAATTACGATTTCTCAATATTCGAAGTTCTGGACACTGCGAGGATGACGCCCATCTCAAACATCAGCGTCAGCAGTGACGAACCGCCGTAGCTGAAGAACGGGAGCGATATACCCGTGTTCGGCAGCCAGTCCGTGATAACCAATATATTCAATACGACCTGCAGACCGATGTGGCACGTCAGTCCGATGCCCAGCAGCTTTCCGAAGCGGTCGCGTGCTCTGAGCGAAATGATAACACCGCGCCATACCAACAGGGCGAAAATCAACAGGATGATAACCGCGCCGATCAAGCCGAGCTCCTCGCACACGATCGCGAAGATAAAGTCGTTCTGCGGTTCGGGCAGATACAGATATTTTTGTCTGCTCTGTCCCAAGCCCAATCCGAACAAGCCGCCGGAGCCGATAGCGTACAGGCTGTTGCGCGTCTGCCACGTCGCGTTCCACATATCGCGATCCAGGTCCTCGTTCAGCGCCTGACCCCAGCCGTCCATACGCTCCATCGCGTAGGTCAGCATACCGGTAACCCACAGCAGCAGAATCAGCACCGCTAAAATCGCCGCGCCGATGGCGAGCCACTTGAGCTTGATGCCCGACACATACATCATAACGACCGTCAGGATGCCGATGATAACGATGCAGGAATAGTGCGGCTCAAACAGCAGCAGCAGCGCAGTCGACAGGAATACCGCCGCGCCGGGCAGAACGCCGAACTTAAACGTATCCATCCTGTCATAATATCGGCTGCCCCAATGCGCCATAAAGAGGATGATCGCGAATTTACTGATCTCCGACGCCTGGATACCGAACATACCGACGCCGATCCATCGGTGAACGTCCCCCTCCTGCGAAGGCAGGATCAGCACCAGCATAAGTGCAAAGTAGCTGATACCGAGGATCACCGCAGCAAAGCGATGGTAATAGTGGTAATCGACAAAGCTGACCGCTATCATAACCACCAGACCGACCAGCGCGAAAATCAGCTGCCGCTTGAGGTAGTAATAACTGTCGCCGATCTCATAATAGGCAACCGGATAGCTTGCCGAGAACATCATCGTGATGCCGATGGCAAGCAGTATAAAAATCAGGAAAACAAAGGGCATGTCGATACCCTTGCCGATATTCAGCAGCGAGAAATTGATTTTCCGTCTGCCGCCTGCCTTTTTGGACGGGGCATGACGCTCGCGCTCATAATCCCGCACCCTGCGGCGCGAGGTATTTTCGATTGTCAACATATGCCGGGTCCTTTCCTGTTAATTAGCCTTCCCGTCGAGTAAACATCGATTAATGAAAATGTCATTGCGAGAGCGGTAGCCCGTGGCAATCCCACAAAACGGTCAGACTACGTTTCATCACCAATTTGTAGGATTCCCACGGCTCACAGAATGAGCCTCGGAATGACATACAAACTGGAACCCGCATGATTCGGCGGTTACTCAAAGGGAGCCTTTTTTATCCAAATATCACCAGCAGGAGCGCGCCGATGCCGCACAGCGCGGTAAAGCCGGAAAACACACAAACGATTTTCATCTCCGACCAGCCGCACATCTCAAAATGATGGTGGATCGGCGACATCTTGAAGAGCCGCTTGCCGTGGGTGAGCTTGAAGTAGCTGACCTGCAGCACGACCGAGAACATCTCGATCAGATAGGTCAGCGCGATCAGGATCAGCAAAAGCTGCAGATCCATCGCGACCGCGATCGTGCATACCATCGCACCGAGGAACAGCGAGCCGGTATCGCCCATAAAGCACTTTGCCGGGTGGAAGTTCCAGATCAAAAAGCCCAGACAACCGCCTGCCGCGGCAGCCGCGTACAAAACGTTAGCTACATGACCGCCCATCACGTTCGCGATCAGCATCATGAACAGACAGGCAAAGAAGGTGACCGAACCCGCCAAACCGTCGATGCCGTCGGTCAGGTTCACCGCGTTAACAATGCCGACCAGCACGATCGCCATCAGGATATAGTAGAATAAGCCGAGATCAACATAACCGACGAAGGGAACAAGTATCTCGGTATTATCCTTGCACAGAACCATCACAAAGAGGTAGACCGCCGCAGCCAAAAACTGGAAAACGAGCTTCTGGATCGCAGTCAGACCAAGATTGCGCTTCTTGACGACCTTGACATAATCGTCGATAAATCCGATACCGCCGTTGAGCAGTGCAAACAGTAAACCGGCGAACACAAAGCGGCTGACAGAATCCAAGCCGTGCCCGACGGCATACAGCAGTACGCCTGCCGTGGTCGCGATCACGATGCCGATCACGAACATAATACCGCCCATCGTGGGGGTTCCCTGCTTGTTTTTATGCCAGTTGGGACCGATATCCAGGATCGTCTGTCCGAAATTCAGCTTGTGAAGAAAGGGTATCAGATATTTTCCGATGACCGCTGTAACGGCGAACGCGATGATCGCCACACCGAACGCCCATAATCCTGTTTCCATACAATTCACCTCATTTATATTCCACATTGTCATTGCGAAGCCCCGAACACGCGTGTTCAAGGGCTGTGGCAATCCCACAAACAGAGAATTTTTCCTTCCGGAATTGCATCTTCGTCAGGGGGATTCCCACGTCGGAACTTTGTCCCTCCTCGGAATGACTCATACTTTAGTCCGCGATACCTCCGCTGCTGAAGGTGACGGTGATGACCGTACCGGGTGCAACCTCCGTGCCCTCGGGAACACTCTGCGAAACGGAGGTGCTGTCGGAAGCCGATACCGTGCCCGTTACACTGACATTCAGCCCGTAGGAAGCCGCGATACTGTTGACCTCCGAAACGCTGAAGCCGATCAGATTCGGCACTGTCGCCGTCTCGGCGGTACTGCTCTCATCCGTGTACAGCACGATCGTGCCGCCCGTCGGTATCGAAGTGCCCGTCGCGGGATTCTGAGAAACGACCGTTGAGCCTTCGCCCTTGACCGTAACGCTGAAGCCGTCGCGTTCGGCAGCCGCCATCGCGTCCTCCACGCTCATGCCGGTGTAGGCGCCGGTTGCCGTGTCGATATTGCTTGCTTCTTCATCGGTATACTGCGCGACGACCTCCAGATAAGGCAGGACCTCGCTCATGATGCTGGCAAATACCGGAGCCGCTACCGCGGAGCCGTAATAGTTGCCGCCCACCGGCTCATCAAAGAACACCAGCGCCGCGTACTGCGGATTGTTCGCGGGAGCGAAGCCGCAGAAGGACGCGATATAGTCGTCTTCCACGCCGTTTTTATTGGCGTCGACCTTTTTCTCGGAGGTACCGGTCTTGCCGCCGATGCGATAGCCGGCGACATAGCCGTTTTTACCGGAACCGGTAGCGCAGTTTTCCTCCATGATCCCGCACATTTCCTTGGACACAGATTCGGAGATCACCTGACGCTTGGTCTCGGTGGAGGCGTTTTTCACAACGTTGCCCTCGTTGTCGATGATCTGTTTGACGACATGGGGCTGCACGATCTTGCCGCCGTTAGCGACAGCGCTTGCCGCCGTGATCATCTGAATCGGGGTGATAGAGAAGTTCTGACCGAAGGACGCGACCGCGAGGTCGGTATCGAGCATATTGCCCTCGATACCGTCGTGGACAAAGAACTGGTCCTCGGATTCGCCGGGCAGATCGATGCCAGTCTTATCGGAGAACCCGAAAGCCTGATAGTATTCCCAGAATTTCGTCTTGCCGACCAGCTGGCCGATCTGGATAAAGCCGGGGTTGCAGGAATTCCACAGACATTCCTGATAGGTCTGGGTACCGTGACCTGCGGTGTTGTGACAGTGGATGGTGTCTTCATAGAGCTGGAACGCGCCCGAACAGCCGAAGCGGCTCGACGAGTTGACAACGCCCTCCTGCAGCGCCATCGACAGGGTGACCATCTTAAAAACGGAGCCGGGGTAGTAGGTATCGGAGATCGCCTTATTGCGCCAGTTGCGCGCCAGCGCCGCGCTCTCCGCCTCATTCTGCGCCCGTTCGATCAGCTCTTTCTTTTTGGCGTCGCTGATCTTGTACGGGTCCTCATCCTCCTCGAAATAATCATTCTTGATCAGATATTCCAGATCGATCGCCTCGATCTCCTTTTTCTGATCCGGCAGAATGGTAAAGGGATCGTTCAGATCAAAGCCGTTGACCGAAGCCATTGCCAGTATCTCGCCCGTATTGACGTTCATTACGATGCAGACGCCGCGTTCGAGGACCTCATTGTCGACAACGCCCTGCTTCATATATTTTTCCACGATGCTCTGGACAGTCTCATCGATGGTAAGCACCAGCGAGCTGCCGTCGATCGCGCCGATATTCTGGTTATAGTCAAACGGCATTTCCGTCTGGATGCCGTTCTGCGCCGATATGATGCGTCCGGGCGTACCGGCGAGATAGTCGTTGTACTGATACTCAACGCCCCACAACCCCTGATCATCCGAACCGGTGAATCCGATGACCGAGGACGCGAGATCGCTGTAGGGATAATAGCGCTTATAGTCGTCGAGCAGTGAGATAATGCCGGATTTATGATACTTTTCCGACAGCTCGTTCTGCAGCTCAATGATCTGCTCCTTCTCGGCGCTCTCTATCCTGCGCTTGACGGAAACATAGTAGGTATTCTGCTTGGTATCCTCTAAAAGCTCCGCTTCGTCCAAGCCGAGGATCGACGCCAGTCGCGAGGCGACAAATGCCCTCTGCGCATCGCCGTCGGCGCCGTCGTCAAAGTAGGCGGGAGCCATCACGACCCGCCATACCGATGCGGACTGCGCCAAGATTTTGCCTTTGGTGTCATAGATCGTGCCGCGCTTGGCGGAGATCGGAGTATCCGAGAGCTGCTGCTCGATCGCTCTGCGCTGGAGCTCTTCACCCTGAACCAGCTGCAGATAAGCCAGACGGGTGATGACCGCGCCGAAGCCAAGCGCCAATATGATGATCAGCAGCCATACAGTTCTTCTTCTGAGTTTTTGGTTGGCGCCCATATCCGAACACTCCTTTCTACAGTATAAAAGCACGAATAAGAGTTAAGATAAATCTCAACTCTTATCTCATCTACATTCTATTCAATCGCAAAAAATATATAACCTGTTATGACCATAAGGACGATATCGCCTCGGCAATCGACTCAAAAATATTCTTGTCCTCACTCAGCGTAACCTCCGCCTTGTCGCCGTCGGAAAGATTCACAAACTCCTTCTGCGAGTTTGACGCCTTGCTCATATGGAGGCTGTTTTTAGCGTAGTCCTCCACGACCGTCGTAGAGATAGACGAATCCACCTTCATCTCCAGCTGAGTGTAGATACTCTGCTGCTCGGCGAGGCGCGCCTTCGCGTCGGCTATCTCCTGATTCAGCTCGGTTAGCTGGACCTGTCCGTGAATGATGGAGACTACGACAAACGCCATGAGCAAACCTGCGATGACGCCGAAGATAATGCGTCCGAGCTTTGTCCTGCGGCGATCCTTTTTGCTGCCTTTTTTTGTTTTCGCGTTTCTGCCGCGTCTGCTGCTGTGATCGTTTCTTGTACTACCGTCCCTGCTTTCGGGCTTGTCCGCCGTTGATCCGCTCTGTTCGGATGCTTTTTCCGAACCGGTTTCTTCAAAAAGAGTAAGATCATAGGCGAGGCTGCTGCGATAGTAGTAATCCATGCTGCACCACTAATCCTTTATTTGATCGCTGCGTGCATTCCAAGCACTTTGGTTTCTGTTCTTTCTGTTTTGGTTTCTGTTTATATCAATAAAATGGAATGATCGAAATGACGACTGTAATCTTTCTGTAATCTGTTTTGCCCTGAGCCGCGACAATTTCGGGCATGTTTCACAGGATAATGTGTGAAAGCGCGAATCTTATCACAATTTATAGTGGCGGGCAATTGTTACAATCTTGTTATCATTCTACTATATACCGTCGCCGATGTCCATAGTAAAACTGTACAAATATAGTGCTTAAACCTTACCAAATTGCGCAGTTTTTTAGAAATATGGCATCATTCTTCCTACCGGGAAAAATCGGATGCCGATTCAAAGCTTTTCACATACCCTCAGCTTCGCCGAGCGAGCTCTGGGATTACGTTCCAATTCTTCGTCAGAGGGCAAAACGGGCTTGCGCGTCAGGATCTTCATCTGCGGCTTCCTGCCGCAGACGCATACGGGGAAATCCTTCGGGCAGGTACAGCCCTGCGCCTTGTCGCGCATAAACTGCTTGACGATGCGGTCCTCCAGCGAATGGAAGGTGATCACACTCAGCCTGCCGCCGACGCCGAGCAGCTCAAAGGCGCCCTGCAAACCGCTTTCGAGCACATCCAGCTCATGGTTGACGGCGATGCGGATCGCCTGAAAGGTCTTGCGGGCGGGATGCCCTTCTCTTCTTACCTTCTGCGGTACGTTCTCCTTGACGATCTCAGCCAGCTGCAAGGTCGTTGTGATCGGCTGTTCCTCCCGCGCTCTTACGATCGTCTTCGCGATCGGATAGGCATATTTCTCCTCGCCGTATACGGAAAGGATCCTGCTCAGCTCACCGACGCTCAGTCGGTTCACCAAATCAGCTGCGGTCTCTCCGCTTTGGCTCATGCGCATATCCAGCGGCGCGTCCTCGTGGTAGGAAAACCCGCGTGAACCCTCATCCAGCTGATGAGACGATACGCCGATATCCAGCAGCACGCCGTCCACAGCTTCGACCCCGACTCCGTTCAGCAGCGTCTTCATGTCGCCGAAGTTCCCTTGCAGGATACGCGAGCGTTGATCTCCTTTGAAGCGTTCGGTCACTGCCGCGATCGCGTCGGGATCCTGATCGATACTGTACAGCGCGCCGGTCGTCAGCCGCGAGAGTATCTCGGCGGAGTGTCCCCCGCCCCCGGCGGTCCCGTCGACGTAGATGCCGTCGGGACGGATATGCAAGCCGTCAACCGCTTCCTTTAACAGCACGGTAATGTGAGAGAATTCCATATTTACAGCCTCAGCAGTTCGAGCGCTTCTTTCATTGAAGCCTGTTTCTGCTGCTCCATAAAGGCGGCGAACGTTGCCTTGTCCCAGATCTCGATGCGCGTATCCATGCCGACTACGGTGACTTCACCGCTGAGTCCCGCGTCCTCGCGCAGCTTCTGCGGGATCATGATCCTCCCCTGTGAATTGGGCGATACCGACTTAGCGGGCGAAATCAGCAGGTATTGCAGAGACAGCGCCTTGTCGGCGGGGAGCTGACGGATCTGCTCGCGCAGACGGTCGAACTCTTCCGTGCTCATCACCTGCGCACAGCGATGGAAGCCCATCGTGATATAAAAGGACTCGCCGAGCTCTTCTCTGAATTCGGTCGGCAGAATCACTCTGCCCTTGCTGTCAAGGTTATGGTCGCTTGTACCTAAGAACATTCTGCCGCCTCCTTTTTCGCAAAATCGGTTCGTTATTGCCACAAAACGCCACAAAGCGCCACCAACACACCCATTATAACCTATCTCCGTGATAAAATCAAGAGAAAAGTAACATTTCTATCATATATTTTACAATTTTTTCACCATTATCCCGCGCACCCCATTACATCCGGCTCCCGACTCCTTGCTTCTGACTCTCAACGAAAAAGCCCCTGCATCACTCAGCAGGAGCTTTCCTATCATTATTCATCATCCAGCACAACATCATACTTGCCGTTTTCGGGATGGCTGCGCGCGTATTTTTCTATTGTTTGGATACTTTTTGACTCTTCCGCGACCGCCGTGCCGCCGATACCCGTTTTACCGAGCTCTTTTCTGCGGCTGATCATCTCCTGACTGTAATTATAGATCATATGATAATAATTCACGGAGTCGTCCCATTCCGCCTTCTGACTGTCTGTCAGTTCCGCCGAAGTCATGCCGTACTTGTTCTGCAGCATATCGGCGATATAGTCGGTCAGCTTCTCGCAACCGTAAATATTCAAATGATCCCAGTTGTAGAAATCCTCGTTGACCACGAAACCTTCCTCTTCACCGTAACGCTCGAGGTTGATAAAATCATAGCCGTAGCTCTCGATGATATTGCCCGCCTCGTTGCAGCGTCTGAAGCGCGAATACGCTTCCTTGCGCACGATGTGCGGAAAACGCATGAACACGACGTTTTTGATATTGTTCTCCTTGAGATACTCGAGGGTCTGTCTGAGGTAACGTTCACTGTTAACGCCGAGCGGATAGGTGCTGTCGTCATCCGCTAGTTCGCTGTTATACACCTTAACGGTTGGATGAAACTCATTGGCAACCGTCTTGTAACCGCGGAACAGCGAGTAGCCTGACTGCCTGAGCGCGAGCTCCGCGCTCAAATACTTGAATTTCCACGGATACTCATTCCACGAGCTGTGATACTTGACGATAGGCAGATAGTATTCGAGCTGCTTATCCGCCGGAATCGCATCCGCGAGATACTCCCGCCAGATCTCGTCATGCGGGACGTTGTCCGCGAACAATCGCTGACTCGCCTCGGCAGCCAGCTCGCTGTCCTTATACATAAAGGCATTGATCTCGACGATGATCATCTTGGGGTTCTGATACTTGATGACCTCTTTGATCTGCGGCAGAACAACGCTGGCAGGCGAGCTCTGGGTCGCGTAGGGATAGCTGGTGTACCCGTATTTTTCATACGCGTAGGGAGCGGAGTACCCGGCATAGACATCGCTGGCGCCGATGAGCACGGCGTCCAGAGAGCCCTTATCCTCCAGATAGAACGCTTCCATGCGCATGGTGTTGTTGTCGATACGCTTCAAAAGGAACGTCTGAAGCAGATAGGTTGTCGCTATCACCGCGAGCGCGAAAGCGATCAGCTTGACGCCTCGTGTGATATATAATTTTGCTTTCATAGGCACAGCCTCAAAATCAATACAAATACTTCTTTTCCCTTGTACTAGAACTGCATGTAGACAAAGTCGGCGGCGGCGTATCCCGAGCCGTAAATGCCGAAGATGATAACTGCCATGATCAGCGCGAAAAATACAATAAAACGCAGAATAAACGGCTTCTTATCCAACATCTCGCGGATCGTGGTATCGGAATGCTTCTCCTGAATGATGCTGACGATCCAAATCACGATCACACATACGACCAGCAGGAGGAAATCCTTCCAGCTGACGCCCAGCTTCATAATCTCTGCCTTGCCGCGGGACAGGCTCTGGTCATTGAAGAAACGGGTGATGGTCAGCATGCCCTGCTTGAAGGACGGCGCTACGTCGAACACGTAGCCGACCAGTACCACCAGGAAGGTGCGCGCCATCTGGAACACGCGGAAGAAAAAGTTCTGACGGTTGATATGCAGCTTATCGGTCACGCCGTCAAACAGCGGCTGCATCAGGGTACTGAGCATGATGATCACGCCGTTCCACAGACCGAAGGCAACATACTTATAGCTCGCGCCGTGCCAGATACCGACCACCAGAAAAACGATCAGCGAGGCAAACGCCGTAGGCAGTACCTTGGCGATATGCGCGCCCGCCTTCGTCTTGCCGAAGCGTGTAGTTTTCATTTTTTTGCTCGCGTTGAGGAACGCGGAGCTGATCGCCAGCGGATTGAAGATGTAATCCTTCATCCATGCGCCGAGCGAGATATGCCATCTGCGCCAGTACTCGTTGATGGATTTCGCGAAATAGGGACGCTTGAAGTTGTCGATCATATCGATGCCGAAGAGCTGCGCCACGCCGCGGGAGATATCGATACCGCCCGAGAAATCGGCGTACAGCTGAAACGCGTACAGCAGGATGGTAAAGGTCAGCGTTGTGCCGGAATACTTATTGTAGCCATGATAGGTCGCCGTCACGGTATTGATCGCGACGACCGCCCTGTCCGCGATGACCAGCTTTTTGAAGAAGCCCCATAAGATCAGCTGCGACCCGTATTTGAAGCGTGTGAAGCTGAAGTCGTGACCCTCAAAGAGCTGATGGCCGAGCTGCTCATAGTTGCTGATCGGACCCTGGATGATCTGCGGGAAGAACGACACAAACAGCAGGAACTTGAAGGGGTTCGTCTGCGGCTTGGTCTTCTCGCGGTAGACGTCCACGATATATCCCATACTCTGGAAGGTGTAGAACGAGATACCCAGCGGCAGAAACAGCTTTAAGGTCGGAGCCGAAAAGCCGATGCCGAAGGAGCCCAGAACGTCGTTCAGAGAGCCTGCGAAGAAATTGTAATACTTCAGAAACGCCAGTATTCCGAAGTTCAGGATCAGACACAGCGCCATGATCCAGCGCTTCTTGATCTTTTGCTTGTTCTTAAAGGCTTTCTTTTGTTCGCGGTCCCATTCGCCCTTGTTGGCTTTCAAGAGCTTTTTGCCGTTTCTGTTCACATCGTCGAGCCACAAGCCGATCAGCAGCGTACTCAGCGCCGTAAACAGAATGAAAACGGCATACTTATAGCTGGCAAGGCAATAGAACACCGCGCTCGCCGCGAGCAGCACCATCCAGCGGTACTTCTTCCACGGCAGAACAAAGTAGACCAGCACGGTCGCCAACACAAAGAAAATAAATTTGATCGATGTATATGTCATAATGAACCCAAATGATTCAGATAACAGAGAAAAGAGAACAGTAAACAGTAAACAGTAAATGTATCTCGCTGCGCTCGGTCATTCAATAGGAATCAGGTGAGGACGGAGTCCTTCCTTCACTATTATCTATTATCTGTGATCTATTTTCTATCTTCTATCTATCTTTTCGGCGTATTGAAAACATCCGAGAAAAGCATCTCTCTGAGGATACGCAAGCCCTCTTTCTCGCTGTACTCGGCGATCACGGGCATCTCTCGGCTGAGGAAGGTCGAGATACCCTCCATGCAGGAGTATGCGCCGGAGCGGCAGAACACGAGAATATCGCCGATCCGCAGGTCGGTGAACATCGCGCCGCGCGCGAGTACATCCGCTGTCGTGCAGATGGAGCCGCACAGCGTCCACGGCTGCTTCTCTCCCAAAGCCTGCTCACATCGGTTGAGATCGCCACACCCCGTCAACGGGGTTCGCGATGACGATTCAATAGGAATATGCAGTATCTCGGGGATCTGCATACCCTGCAGCTGACCGTTATACTTGAGTTGATTCATACCGCCGTCCACGATGGCGTAGTTGATATCGAAGTTGGTTTTGGTATCGACGACCTTGGTGAGATAGTATCCGCACGGAGCCGCGAAAAAGCGCCCCATCTCCACTGTCAGTGCGGCGGCCTGCGCCAATTCCTGTAATTTCGGAGCGATCGAAGCGAGCCGCTCCTCCTCGTCCGCATCTGCGGTCTCGGAGAAGTAATCCACCGCAAGCCCCGTACCGTACTCGATACGCTCTACGGTAAAGCCGAGATCATTCTTGATGCGCGCGGTCAGATCGATCAAATAATCGCATTCCTTCTCGATGGGTTTTGCCTTGCGCTTTGCCGTACCGGTGAAGTAATGAAGACCGACGATGTTCACGCCCGGATATTCCTCACGTCTGCGGATGATATCCAGCGTGACGTCCTCGCTCATGCCGAACTGACTGCCGCCCTTGATATCCGTCACGCGCAGCAGCAGGTCGAGCACCTTGCCTCTGCGGTTCGCCGCGTCGTTGATCAGCTCCAGATGGAGCGGACTCTCGGCGGTGAAGGTGCCGACGTTATCGTCGGCGGCGCGCTCCACGTCCGCATAGCCCTTGTTGACGCCCGAGAAGATAACGGCGCTCATATCGGCGTTCGTGCGCTCGCATACCGCCAGCTCGCCGGGAGAACAGACCTCGATCTTGTCAAAGACCGCGGGCAGTCTGCCCAGCAAAAACGGATTCGCCTTGATTGAAAAGCACAAGCCGATCGTATCGCCGAAGTATTTTTTGACTAACTGCGCACGCTTCTCGAACACGTCAAGATCAAAGATATAAGAGGGGGTCCCTACACGAGGCAGGAGCTCCCTTATTTTGTCGATGTTCATAAGAATCATTTCCTTATTAGAGTCTTGTCATTGCGAAATATCAGTCAACAATGACGCGTCTATCAGCCTCCCTTTGGTAAAGGGAGGTGGGCAATTCGATTCATCGAATTGGTCGGAGGGATTGTATTGATTGCCAATTATCATGGCAACCTTTTTTATATTTTGGTTTCTTCCGCGACACAAGTGTCTCGGTCGATCAATTATGCAACCCCTCAGTCAACGTTCGTTGACAGCTCCCTTTACCAAAGGGAGCCTCGTGATTATTCGTCCTGCAGCTGCTCGATCAGTGCCATCATCGCCTTGGCGGAGTTGAAGTTTTCGGGAACGAGATTGTTGGGCTTAATCTCGATGTCGAAAGCGTCGTTAAGCTCGCCTACGAGAGCAACGATATCAAAAGAATCGAGGATACCGTCGGTGATCAGCGCGGTTTCGCTCTCAAAGTCTACGTCGGGTCTGAGTTCCTGTAAGATCTCCATTAATTCATCCATGATGATTTCTCCTTTATCTTAAATTATTTGAAATACGCCTTCAGCGCCTGCATATCGGTCTTGCCGTTGGGCAGGGCGGGCATTTCTTCCAGGTTGATCAGCTTGCGCGGCACCATGAAGGCGGGCATGTTGGCTCTGAAATACAGCACGATATCTTTCGAGGTAGCCTCGCCCGTATAGAACAGGTACAAGGTCGCCTTTTCCTTATGATACAGCGCACAGCAATCCCTGACGCCTTCCACCAGCTTCGCGGTCTCCTCGATCTCGCCGAGCTCAATGCGGTGACCCATGTGCTTGATCTGGCGGTCCATACGTCCGTGGAACATCAGGTTGCCGTCCTCGCCCCATCTGCCGAGGTCGCCGGTCTTGTAGATCAGCTCGCGGTAGTTCGGGTTCAGCGGATTTTGGATAAAGGACGCGTCCGTCACTTCCTTGTTCCCGTAGTAGCCGAGCGCCAGAATCGGACCGCTGACGCAGATCTGACCGATCTCGCCGTCGGGCGTGAGGATGTTGTCCTCGCTGAGCAGCGTGATCTTATAGTTATCATACGGCTTGCCGATCGGCAGAACGGTATCGTCGTCCACCTTGTCCTTGACCACATAGTAGGTGCAGGACGCGGTCGCCTCGGTAGGACCGTACTGGTTGACATACAGCACGTCGGGTAGGTTTTCCTGCCAGATCTTCAGATATTTGCAGGGCATCACCGAGCCCGAGAAGCACAGCTTCTTGAGATATTCGGGCTTGCCTTCGGCAAAAGCGCCCAGCTTTGCGGGGATCTCTACGCCCGCTACACTCCAGCACAGCGCCGTGATCTTCTCTCGGTTCAAGGTACCGAACAGCTCCGTCGGAACGGCAAACTCGTTCTTCGGGATGATGAAGGTGGAAGCGCCCTTAGATATCGGGAAGTAGATATCGCGCACCGCCGCGATGTAGTCGAGCGGACTCTGGTTGCCCATAATATCGGTATCATTGATGTCGAGCACCTTGCACACGGAATCGATATAGGTCATCAGCGACAGATGCGAGGTGATGACGCCCTTGGGCTTGCCGGTGGAACCGGAGGTGAAGATGACATACAGCGGCGAGGTGCATACCAGCGTCGCGGCACGCTGCGCTAAGAGCGCTTCATCCGCAGCAGTCTCCATGATCTCTTCCATCACGACGATTTTGCCGCCGAATTCCAGCGACTTTGCCGTCTCCAGATGCGCTTCATCCACCAGCAGATACGGCGCTTGGATGACAGATAATATCTGATTGAGCCGCGCTTTCGGCATATCGCCGTCCATCGGCGCATAGAAACAGCCCGCTCGGACGACACCCAAAAAGCACGCCGGGGTAAATACATGTCTGCCTGACATGACCGCTACGGGGTTGCCGGGATTGGTCACTCCCGCAAGATAAGTACCAATTGATTTTGTGAGCCTGTCAAACTCGCCGAAGGTCAGGCTCTTATCGGGATCCTTGAACATCACCTTATCGGTATATTGCACCGCAACGTGATCGAGACGTTCCAATACGGATGTCTGCACGATTGATCACCCTTTCCGATTCAAACAACGCATGATGAAATGCATTTTTTATCAACATATAACAAATTAAATTTTCCATATTAATACATTTATCATTATACCATAGAATCTCACAATTTCAACCATTATTTCGGTTTTCGGAAAATTCAGCGATACGATATAGTTATTATACACAAAATAAACGTTATGATTTTATGCATATCGCCCACCCTCTCGTCAGCTCACCGCTACCGAACAATACTTGCGAAAAAACAGAAGTTATGGTATGGTATGATTAATAAATTTATACGAGGTGGATTATGAAATACAAGCTGATCGCGGTCGATATCGACGACACGCTGCTCAACCGAAAGAAAGAGATCACTCCCCTGACGAAAGCGGCGCTGCTGCAGGCGCAGGAAAACGGCGTCAAGCTCGCTGTCGCGTCGGGACGTCTCCCCTACGGCGTGCGCCCCTATGCCGAGAAGCTGGATATCCTCCGTCACGGCGGCTATTACATGGGCTTCAACGGCGGCGCGATTATGAACAGCCGCAACGAGCTGATCGGCAAGAGCTATCTCGACAGCAGATACATCGAACCGGTCTACGATATCCTCCGCCCGACCAACGTCACCACGATGGTGCACAAGGGTGCAGTCATCTATGCTGACAGCAAGGTCAACGACTACACCCATATTGAAAGCGACGTGATCGGTCTGCCGCTGAATGTGGTGGACGATCTGCCCTCGTTCATCGACTGGGATATCCACAAATTCCTGATCGCGGGCGATCCTGACGAGCTCAAAGAGCTCGAACAGCGGCTGCTGACTGCCCTCGGAGAGGAGGTTGACATCTATCTCTCCGCGCCGTGGTTTTTAGAGGTCATGCCGAAGGGCGTCAACAAGGGCACGGGGCTGCAGGCGATCTGTGACGACGCTGAAATCGATATCAGCGAAGCGATCGCCTTCGGCGACAGCTACAATGATATCTTCATGCTGAAAGCGGCAGGTACGGGCGTCGCCATGGGCAACGCCGAAGAAGCGGTCAAAGCCGCCGCTGACATGGTGACCGCCGACAGCGACGAGGACGGCATTGCTCTCGCCCTCAAAAAGCTGGGAATCATCTGACGCTGTAATAACATTGTCATTGTGAGGAACAGCTCGCGCGGACGATCCCGCAAACTCCCGCTGTCATTGCGAGGCTCCAAGGGAGCCGTGGCAATCCCAAAAATAGAAGCAAATCTTTCCTACATCAACAACTGCGCCCCGCGGCATCCAAACCGCAGGGCGTAGCCTTTTTCTCCTGTTATCCTTTTGCTTTCCCGATCGCATACGGCACATTCATCTGCGCCAAATGCCGCTGTATCCACGTCGCGTCAATGATCTCCAATACGCCGTTTCCGTCGACGTCGGCGTTCATCAGCACATCTTCGTCGATGCCGACGCTGAGATTAGCGCACACGCGCTGAATCAGCGTAACATCGACCGAGGTCACCGCCCCGTCACCGTCCGCGTCGCCGAGGACAGGCTGATCGCTGTACTCCACTGAAACCGACCCGCTGAAATCACCCGTTCCGGTGATCTTCGCATACAGCGTTTCATTATCGATATAGGTGCTCACCGAATAATCCTTGTCTTTTATCAACAGCTGACCGTTATAGCTTACCTCAACGCTCGGCTGATAAAAGCCGTTTTTCAACGACCAGCCCACGACCTTCACCATATTGCTTTGCAGCTCTTTCTTTATCCTCCATTTCTGCGCATCGGAGCCGTTGTACGGATAAAGCTTTACGTTGGTACCGTCAGCGCTTCCGCCTCCGTTGACGTCGAGATAATAGCCGGACTGCTTGTTGATGAACGAATAGATTCCGTCGGAATTCTTCCTGATTTTCCAGAACTGCCCTCTGCTGCCGCTCTTTGTGCCCAACGCCACATTTCTGCTGTTATCCAGATACGATTTATCGTCATTTGTCACTTCTACCGCCAGCCCGCTCGTAACCTCATATATCCTGTAGTATCCGTCTGTGTCATACTCGATCTTAAACAAATCTTCAGAGCCGTTCCATATCTGCACATTGGTTTTGTCCACATAACTGCCGAGAACACCCAAAGCGTCCAGATAACAGGTGTCGCCTACGATCGAGCCGATCGAATAAACGCCGTCCGCAATCGGTCTTTCATCGGGATAGTATGGGATAAAAGAGAATCGCTGCGCGTTTGTGTCGTTGCCTCCCCATGTCTGGACATTGGTCTCTCCCGCGTAGTTACAGTTGTATACGTCTGCGTAGTAATTGTTGCATCTTGAACGCAGCTTATAGCCGCTGTCTGTTCTCTCAATCGACCACTGCTGTGCATTAGAGTAATTCACTTCCCACATCTGCACATTAGTCCCTTGGTTGAGAGAACCGCCGGTAACATCGACCGCCATTTGAGTACCCTTTTGCAGAATGATATAAAAACCGTTGTCAATATATTGAACATAGAACGCATCGTATTCATTCGGGACGGGTTTATTTTTCCATATCCAAGTCTGTAAATTGCATCCGTTGAAGGTATCTCGGTTTTCGGCGGGAATATCCCAAAAATAATCCTGCGCTATCTTACTGCATATCCAGTAGGTGCCGTCGGGAATCGTTCTGCCTGCCGCCTCGGACTCGGACATAACATGACCTTGAGGAATAGGATTACCATCAAGATAAATATACCCTAACATATTACTCTCGTATGCCGGTCCCCAGCCTTCATGATACCCGCCAAGATAACCGCCTTCTTTTTTGTATATCTGATTCGTTGAGCTGTTATAGTCGCTTACATATGCAACGTGACCGTACGAATTTGTTGAAGTATAATTATAAACTGCAATCGATTTTGCTCGGGGAGCGGAGCCTGTTGCGTAACCGGCGGCTTGTGCCGAAGAATACCACGTCCACGCATTGCCCCATCCGGGTAAGCTAACTCCTGCTTCATCATATGCTTTCTGCCACGCTGTCCATGTACAGTTAGCATACCCGCCCGAATATGGATTACCTGTTGCGACTATATCCAATTTAGCGCTTTCCTCAGAAAGCTCCGTTTCACCTGCCGAGGCGGTGAAAGGCAGGGTGATAAAAACACTGAACAACATAGTAACAGCTAGTAGGAACGACAAGATTTTCCTCAACATAAAGATGACCTCCTTAAAAATGTATTGACTCTTTGCGGGATTGCCACAGGCTTTGCCCTCGCTATGACGATAGCAACCCTCCGCCCTGTCGGGCACCTCCCTTAGGAAAGGGAGGCTTTTTGACTTTATTCGGAAAAAAAAGGCGCACAACCGCAAGGTCATGCGCCAAAAAACACGTTGCCCTACGATTGTCGCCAAACAATTTACAAATAATCCTTGAACAATTAGACTTGTAGGGATAGTTGAAATAGAGCATAGTGTTTTTATCGTGAAATAAAAACACTATCCCCATGAATAAGTCTAATTATTCTTAAGAACAGCATTATTCATTTGTAAATTGTTGGCACTTTAATTCTACCATATTGCGGCGCGCACCGCAATCCAAAATATTTACGCTTATTTTATGCAGAATGTACAAGTATGCGAAAAGCGCCTCCACGAGGAAGCGCTCTACTGTTTTTTCGGTTGAGATTGCCACAGCCCCAGCGGGCTTCGCAATGACTATTTATAATAAAACAACACACAGCCTGAGCCGCGCATCAAAAAACACTTCGCTCAAACTGTCGCCAAACATATTCACACTACCACGCTTTTATAGCAAATAAGGGATAGCAAGAAAAGAGCATAGTTTTTATCGGGAAATAATAACAATATCCCATAAAAATGCTATAAAAGCTAATTATTCAAATGTGAATTTGTTGGCTTCCTTATCGTAACATATCCATCGTGTTTTTGTAACCGTTTTCTCAAAAATGAACGCAACCCCGGCGCTCGTGAACACAGAGAGTTAAAAAACGAACGTAAGAGTCTGAAAAGTGAACGCGCCTATAGAAAAAGAGAACGCGATGATCTAAAAAGTGAACACAGAGTAGTGAAAATCGCTACTCACCGACCGCATATCCCGACTGTATCATTTTCATGGTTCAGCTTCATATAAAAGCAAAGCGCGATGGAAGGGACTCGAAGGCGAGCGTGCCTCGTCGTCGCCGGCTGCACTCATTGGGAGCGGTCAGGCATGACCGCTCCCATATCGCTGCGCCGCTCCTCCTCTCCCCAACACGCAGGGGCGTGTTGGGGGGCCCCATTATCGCGTCAGCGCGACCCACCGACAAAATCGCCATAGAGCGGTATGGTTTATCCCTTTCCTAAACCAATTTTTCAGATTGTCGATGCGCGTAGCTATAGCAGATTCAAAACAAAAGAATCATCCCGACGGCTTTGAGTGAGCTGTCGGGATGAAAATTTTATGAAGCTGTTATTTATTTTCGGCGGATTATTCGGATTTTTCAAAAGGGAAATTGTTTTCTCCTTATGCGGATTCTTCTTGCCAAATGAAATGCCGATTCTCAGCCTCAAAAGCCTCCGTGACCGCCCATCATGCCGCCGTTCATGCCGCCCATGCCGCCGTTCATGCCGCCGGGACCGCCCATGCCGCCGCCCATCATCTGGTTGGTGAGCTCGGTGACCTTTGAGCCGTTGACATATACGGTGCCGCCGTTGAGCTGACCTTCACCGTCATAGTCGAACGGAGAATTCGCGTTGACGCTCACCGTGCCGCCGTTGATATAGAAGTTGCCGTTGGAGTCGATGCCGTCGGTGTCGCCCTGACCCATGTTGACGGTGATGTCGCCGCCGTTGATCTCTACGGTCACGTTGTAGGCGTTCGATTTTCTTGAACCGTTGATACCGTCATCGGAGGCGGTGATATCGACCGTGCCGCCGTTGATCTGGACATAAGTCGCCTCGATACCCTCCGAAGAGTTCGTCGTGATGCTGCCGCCGTCAATCTGGACGACCGTCGTGCCCTGAATACCGTCGCTGCCCGCGGTAATGTTGAAGGTGCCGCCGCAGATGTAAATGGTTCCGGTGGTGTTATCCTCGTCGTTCTCGGCGTGGAGACCGTCTTTGTCAGTATTGATGGTGATATTGCCGTCCGCGACCGCAATGCTCTCGTTCGCTTCGATCGCGTCGGCGGTACAGGTGATGTTGATCGTGCCGCCGGTAATCTTGATATCATCCTTGCCGGAAATACCGTTGTCGGTGCTGGAGATATTCAGCGTGCCCAAGCCGTTCAGCACGATGTCATCCTTAGCGAAGATGACCGCGTCAGTGTTGGTGGTACCGTCGGCAGTAAAGGTACCGCTGACCGTCAGACTGCTGACCGTATTCTCTACGGTGGTCACAAATACCTTGTCGGCATTTTTGACATAAATCGCGGGGGTTGAGCCATTGGTGATCGTCACGCCGTTGAGCACAAGCTGAACCTTATCGTTGTCGCCCGCATCCACGATGACGGAGGCATTCTCGGCGGAGCCGGAGATCACATACACGCCTTCCGCGGTGATGGTGATATCGCTGCCGGAGCTCAGATCATAGTAAACCGCCTCGGAAAGATCGGCTGTCTGGCGCAGATCGCGGTTCGAGAAGAGATCGGAAGCGTCGATCGCGCCGTTTGAGGTCACGTTTGCCGTTGTGATGACCTCGGCAGACTGCGTGAGCGTGGTGCCCGTCTGTGACGCCGCCGTTGTCGCCGCCTGTGCTTGTGTCGCGGCAGTTGTCGAGGCGGGGGCTTCGGTCGCGGCTGCTGATGCTATCTGCGCGGTCGTATCGGGCGAAGCTGTTGTTTCTTCAGTCTGACAAGCCGCCAATGATGCGGTGATCACTAATATAACCGATAATAAAGAAATGATTTTTTTCATAATGATTCCTCCTTGGGATCGCTCTGTTGAAGCGCTGTTTTTTGATTACGGCTAAATAATAAACCGTCAATATGTATTGTGCGTGACTGTAATGTGAAAAGTATGTGATATTTTAACAAGAAATCGCGCTTCGCGCGCATTTCGTATAACCATCGCCCGTTGTCGCGCAGCGGCAAACCGGGCGGGCATACAAATCTTTTTACTTTACGGAAACGAGCAGTTTCCTGTAAAGTAAAATAGCACCTGCCGTTTCTCACAGCAGGTGCTTCATCAAACAAGCTTCTCGGTACAAGCGGGTATTTGACTCTTATTATTCGGTTGAGATTGCTACAGCCCTAAAGGGCTTCGCAATGACTCTTTATATAACCGATTTATGCGAGCTTGAGGTCGCCGTCCTTGACCCAGCCGAGCTTGCGCAGCGGCAGGTTGATCAGCGGTGTGATGACTGCCGGCAGCACGATGCAGACGAGGATCAGCCCGATCCAGTCCGGCGCTCCGGGCGCGATGACTTCTGCGCCACGTGCGATCGCTTCCTCACTCGGATTATACCATCCCGTGATGACGCCGATCTGACCGCAGAAGCCGCAGGTGCCCATGCCGGAGTTGATCGGTGCGCCGTTCATCTGAAGCCCGAACACACAGGTCGCGATGGGGCCTGTGATTGCTGAACACACGATCGGCGCGATCCAGACGCGCGGGTTCTTGACGATGTTCGGCATCTGGAGCATCGAGGTGCCGATGCCCTGACTGACCAAACCGCCCCAGCGGTTCTCGCGGAACGACATCACCGCAAAGCCGACCATCTGGGCACAGCAGCCCGCGACAGCCGCGCCGCCCGCGAGTCCCGTCAGCCCCAGCACGGAGCAGATCGCCGCCGAAGAGATCGGCAGCGTCAGCGCGATACCGACCAGCACCGATACCAGAATTCCCATCAAGAAGGGCTGGAGCTTTGTCGCACTGTCGATCAGCACGCCGAACCACGAAGCCGCCGTACCGATAGGCGGCGCGATCAGCTTCGCGAGCGCTACGCCGACAAGGATCGTCACCGCGGGGGTAACGAGGATATCGACCTTTGTTTCCTTACTGACCGCCTTGCCGCATTCGGCAGCGATGATCGCGATAATCAGAACAGCTAAGGGACCGCCCGCGCCGCCCTCGGCGTTTGCCGCCCAGCCGACAGCCGCCAGCGAGAACAGCACCATGGGATCGGCTTTTAAGGCATAGCCGATGGCGACTGCCATCGCGGGACCGGATACTGCCATCGCGTAGGCGCCGATATCGGTAAGGAACTGTAAGCCGGACAGCACGCCGATCGTCTTGACGATCGTGCCGATGAGCAGAGAGCAGAAAAGACCCTGCGCCATCGCGCCGAGCGCGTCGATCCCGTAGCGCTTCCACGATATTTCAATATTTTTGCGTTTCAAAAACGCTGTGAATTTACTCATAAATCGCCCTCGATTCTTTTGGATTCCTGTAATTGTGAACGGTGCAGAGAAACGCTTGCATTTTGGATTCCTGTCATAAAGCGAAGAAAGCGCTTGTGTTCTTATACTAAACTCTGATTAAAATATTTGATAAGATATTAGCGGAAAATTCCGCAGAGCGCGGCGGAGGTCGCAGGCAGGCTGGCGCCTGTCAAGACCGACAACAAAGCTATGCGGAATTTTACGCAATAGATTGTCAATCTTTTTAGTCAGAGTTTAGTATTAATAATGGGTGTGGGCGAAGCCCACCCTCAACCATTCATCATTCACCATTCACTATTCACCAAAACTATAAACAAGAAAATGCCGAAAGTCAACGGACGATCGGCATTTACTCTGTTTTCACCAAATATGGGTTTTGATCGGATCGGTTTATTGCGCAGTTTTCAGCGGTTTACCGCGCTAAATCATTTTCATGGCTTCTGCCGCGATCTCAGCACGTTCTCTGAAGGAAGGATTATCGGGACACTGTTCCGCCATCGTCATCCAGAGATCGCAAGCCGCTTTCAAATATCGTATATCACGATTTATGATGCCTACTTTATAATAGGATAACGCCAGATCATTATAGCTTTCAAGGGTATGTGTTTCTCTTGCGATGGTTTCGCTGATTTCAATGCACTTTTCATAATATTTCCGCGCATCATTCCAATCACCTTGCAGCTCTGCGCTTTCGCCGAGTTTGATACAGCAGACATATAAGTCGCGCTTAGCTTCGATGGTTTCAGTATTCTGAACTAAGGATTCGCAAATCACCATATCCATTTCATAGTATGCCTTTGCTTCATCCGGCTTGCCCTGCGCCCTTACGATATTACCCATTTCTCCATAGCATACAGCCAAATCGCGCCATGCAGAAATAGTATTCGTTTCGTGTGCAATTGCTTCATAGATTTTCATTGCCTCTTCATTGTATTTTCGCGCTTCATCAAGTCTGCCCAGCTTTCTGAGGATAATGACCAATCTGAGATAGCAAATACCCAAATCTCTCATATCGCCTCTGTCCTTGGTTTTTCGCGCGATAGCTTCCCGGATTGCCAGACTCTTTTCATAATAATCCAGCGCCTCGTTCAGCCTGTCCTGTGCCATAGCGATATCGCCGAGCATGACATAACTGATAGATAAATCACTATTAGTTTCCGTTTCACTCATGAAAGCTGAGCTGATTTCCAAACTTTTTTCATAGTAATCCCGCGCTTCGTTCAGTCTGCCCTGCGCTTTTGCGATATTACCGAGCTTGTTAGAGCTGACAGAAAGCTGTCTTTGGAATCGCCCTTCTCCGTATCGGTCATACAACTGCTTTGAAAGCTCTGCCATTTTCGCATAGGACAACTGTGCTTTTTCCAGCGCCCGGACGTCATAACTGAAATCCCCTAAGTGCCATAGAGCGTAAAGCACTGCGTAACCCTTATCGGCAGTGGGATCCTTTTCGTAATCCTCGCTCAACACCTTGACTAAGTATTCCTGCCATTCGATCGCCTTGCGATAATCCCGCTGTACGCCCTCGCCGTTCTGATACATCGAGACGAGCTTTTCGATCGCTTCGATACAGCCCGCCTCGGCTGAGCCGGTGATCAGCCCGACCGCTCTGTCGTGATCGACCTCGACGTCGATACCGGACAGATACGCGAGCCCGATGAAGAAATTATGCTGCGGATCGCTGTCGTTTTCGATAACAGCGACCCGACGCAGCAGCGCGGACAGCCTTCTCGCCAGTTCTTCGGTATCTCCCTCGCCGACCGGCTCCGGGATGCCCTCATACATCTCGCCGAGTCGTTCTCTGTCAGTCGGGAGCATTTCAGCGGGCAGGATCTCCTTGCCCTGCTCCTTCGCCATCGGGTACTCGGTCGTCAGGATGTAGTTGATCTCATTGATCAGGTTCGGGGTGACCGCGAGCGCGAAGAACTCGCTCTTTTTCAGAGCCGCTTCGATCGCGCTGTTAAAATTCTCGCCCGGAGCGAGGAATTCGTCGTACCAGATCGCGATATCGCGGCACAGCGGATTTTTGTGGATCAGGCGCATCAGCTCCTGCGCGTATTTCCGATCCTTTTTGCGGTAGCTCAGGAAGATGTACGCGTCAAAGGCGGCGCGCACCTTTTCGGCGAGCTCGTCACCGACGATGACGGCGCCAAGGTATTTGGTCAGCTTTTCGCCATAGCCGATCGCGGTGGGGTCGGTATTGGATTTGTCCAGATAATTCAGGTCGCCGAATTTCTGATTGAATATCTCGTCGAGCCCGCTCTCCTGCATCAGCGGCAGGATGGGGATATGGTTTTTGAGCGCGAAGGGGATATCGACGTCCATCGCGCGGTTCTGCTTCGTCAGCAGCTTTCGTGTGACCGGCACGACGAAGAGCTGCATCTGACCCAGCCTCAGCTCGTAATCCTCGACCTCGTCGGCGTCGACGCCGGGATCAAGATAGTAGACCGCGCAGTTCTGGCGGTCTATGATATCCTTGACGATATCGTCAAAGAAGCGGTGATCATCGGGATGTGCGGTAAAATAGACCCTCGGCTTGCCCTGCGGGCTCGAATCGCCTCTGGTATAAAATCGGAAATCTGCCATTCGAATCCTCCTAGATTATTACATCGATCGTTTTGGACGGTTTGATTGTTATTGATGCTATGACGATTGCTGTTATTTCAGCGGATCCATAAAGCCACCCTTATGAACTCGCTGTCGTTTGCGAAAATCGGTCGAGGCTATACCGCGTGAGCGGTCGCGACCACGTCGACGCCTGTGTCGGCGACGTTTGCGATCAGCACCTCGCCGATGACGACGGGCGCGACGGCTTCGGCGGCATTGATCGCCTCCATCACTTCAAATATCTTATCCTTGGGGATGTCGTGTTCCGTCTTGCAGGACACGCGATCCTTTTTGCCGCCCGTCACCTTCATCGTCGAGGTGACGATGCGGGTAGGGTTGGTGACCTCTTTTTCGGCATAGGTCCTGCCGCGCGGACAGGTGTAGCCGCTGATCTCTTTTATCTCGCCGCCGTCCATCGTCACTGTCAGCAGACAGCCCATCGGACAGTTGATACAGGTCAATTCTCGTATTTCCATCGTCATTCCCTCTCTACCTTTATCGTAATTGTTCGCAGGTCGGGGTATTCATCGAGCTGCTTGCGGGTAAGGATGATCTGCTCCATCTCGCCCGGAGCGATCACGCGCTTTTTCTTATGTGTGATGCGCGCATCATCAAAATATACGCTGACATACGCGTCCTTGTACACGTCCCCTACCCTGAATCTCACAGTCAACTTATCCTCTATGCGGTTGGGATCGAGCGTGGCGGGAACGGTATAACGCACGCCGTCCTCGGCTTTGAGTGCGATTTCTCTGCCGCGATCACGCGAAAACTCACCTCGGACATACCACGCCGCCGTCTGCCCTGCCTTCGCTGCCTCCTCGGATACATAGTCGACGAGGTCGTGCACGTGCAGGACGTTGCCGCACGCGAATACGCCTTCAATATCGGTTTCTAAGCTTTCGTTGACGACGGGACCGCCCGTGATCGGGCTGAGCGTCACGCCCGCGGCGGTACTCAGCTCGTTTTCGGGGATCAGTCCGCAGGACAGCAGCAGGGTATCGCAGGTATAGCGTTCCTCGGTGCCCCGTATCGGCTTGCGGTCAGCGCCGACCTCAGCGATCGTCACGGCGGTGATATGCTCCTTGCCCTCGATATCCACCACGGTATGCGACAGCCTCAGCGGGATGTCGAAATCGTCGAGACACTGGACGATGTTGCGCTTCAAGCCGCCGGAATAGGGCATCAGCTCCGCGACCAACTTCACCTTCGCGCCCTCGAGGGTCATGCGGCGCGCCATGATCAGCCCGATATCGCCCGAGCCGAGGATGACGACCTCTTTGCCGGGCATATAGCCCTCGATATTGACAAGCCGCTGTGCTGTGCCCGCCGAGAAAATGCCCGCCGGTCGGTAGCCGGGGATATTCAGCGCGCCGCGGGGCCGCTCACGGCAGCCCATCGCGAGGATGACCGCCTTCGCTTGTATCTGAAACATCCCTTCCTCACGGTTCATGGCAGTCACCACCCTGTCGGGGGAGATATCCATGACCATCGTGTTCAGCCGGATATCAATCTGTCGATGACTCACCTGTCGGATATAGCGATAAGCATATTCGGGACCGGTCAGCTCTTCCTTGAAGGTGTGCAGACCGAAGCCGTTGTGGATACACTGGTTGAGAATGCCGCCGAGCTGCTCGTCGCGCTCGAGGATCAGGACGTCCACGCCGCTGTCGTATGCCGCGACAGCCGCCGCCAGTCCCGCGGGACCGCCGCCGATGATGACGATATCGATCTTACGCATCCTTCTCACCATCCTTTGTTCTCTCAATGACGATCCGCGAATCGCCGCCGCATTTTGTGATCTCTGTCAGGTCTTTTCCCAGCTCGCGGCGCAGGATCTCCATCACCTTCGGGGAGCAGAAGCCCGCCTGACAGCGGCCCATTCCCGCGCGGGTGCGGCGCTTGACGCCGTCGAGGGAGCGCGCGCCGACTGGACGGCGAATCGCATCGAGGATCTCGCCCTCAGTGACCGATTCACAGCGGCAGACGATCGTACCGTACGCCGGTTCCTTTTTGATCAGTTCGTTGCGTTCTTCTATCGTTAACTTCTTAGGATCGAGGATATCCTTTCGCGTCGGGATGAAATCCTCTTTCTCGCTTAATTGTAGTTTTTCCTTGATCTTTCCGGCGATATATGCGCCGACGGCGGGCGCGGAGGTCAGTCCGGGGCTTTCGATGCCCGCACAGTCAAAGAAGCCGGGCGCGTCGTCAGGCTCGCCTAAAATAAAATCGCCGCCGTCCTCATGCGCGCGCAGACCTGCAAATGAGGTGATGACCTGACGAACGGGCAAGCCCTTGACGCTCAGCGCGGATTTTTGCGTGACGCTGTCGATCCCCTCGGCAGTGGTGGCGGTGGCTTCCCTATCCTCCACATCCACGGCGGTCGGACCGACGATGGTATTGCCGTGAACGGTGGGCGTCACCAGCACGCCCTTGCCGAGCTTGGTCGGCATCTGGAAGATCGTGTGCCGTACATAGCCGCCCGCCGCGCGGTCGAGCAGGATATAGTCGCCTCGGCGCGGGGTGATATTGATTTTATGCGCCGATACCATGTTGTGGAAAACATCCGCGTATACGCCCGCCGCGTTGACGACAGCCGCGGCTGTGTATTCTTGCTCCGCAGTCTTAACATGCCAGATCCCATTCTCGGGAAACACGCTCTTCACCTCAGCGTCAAAGAGGAATTCCACCCCGTTGACGGCGGCGTTCTCGGCAAAGGCGATCGTCAGCTTGAACGGGCAGATGACGCCCGCGGTCGGCGCCCACAGCGCGGCGACGACCCCGTCCCCGATATGCGGCTCCGTTTTGAGCAGTTCGTCGCGGTTGAGCACACGAAGCCCCTCCACGCCGTTGCGCTCTCCCCGCTCCTTCAGGGCAAAAAGCGCGGACACTTGGCTTTCATCCGTGCAGACGGTCAGCGAACCGATGCGCTGAAAGGGCACGTCCAATTCTTCACACACCTTGTCCATCATGCGGTTGCCCTCGACGTTGAATCGCGCCTTGCGCGTCCCGCTATGCGCGTCATAGCCCGAATGGACGATGCCGCTGTTCGCCTTGCTGGTGCCGGCGCAGACGTCCTCGCACTTTTCAATCACTAATATCTTTGCGTTATATTTGCTTAATTCTCTTGCAGCGGCACAGCCGATCACGCCCGCGCCGATGATGATGATATCATACATTTTCGTACCTCGCTTTATCTCGCCCATCCTTTTGCGGCGGCGACGGCTCTGTTCCAGCCTTTGATCTCCTGATCGCGCCAATGATCGTCACGTTCGGGCAGAAACTCACGCTCCATGCTCCAATGGCGCTTGACGTCATCCTTGTCCGTCCAGAAGCCGACCGCCAGTCCGGCAAGATAGCTCGCACCCATCGCGGTCGTCTCGACACAGGAGGGACGGTGGACGGGAGCGTTCATGAGATCTGCTTGGAACTGCATGAGGAAGTTGTTCATAGAAGCGCCGCCGTCGACCTTCAGGCTGTCCAGACGGATGCCCGAATCCAGCTCCATCGCGTGCAGCACGTCGTTGGTCTGGAACGCCAGCGACTCCAAGGTTGCGCGGATCAGATGGTATTTGTTCACGCCGCGTGTCAGCCCCATGATCGCACCGCGCGCGTAAGGGTCCCAGTGCGGCGCGCCGAGTCCCGTGAAGGCGGGCACCACATAGCAGCCTGCGGTATCCTTGACTCTGGTCGCGAAATATTCGCTGTCGGGCGAGCCGTCGATCAGCTTCAATTCGTCACGAAGCCACTGGATCGCCGCACCCGCGACATAAACGGAGCCCTCCAGCGCGTAATGCACCTTGCCGTCTAAGCCCCACGCGATGGTGGTCAGCAGTCCGTTTTCGGAAAAAACGGGCTTCTCTCCCGTATTCATCAGCATGAAGCAGCCGGTGCCGTAGGTGTTCTTTGCCTCGCCCTCGTCAAAGCAGGTCTGTCCGAACAGCGCCGCCTGCTGGTCGCCTGCGTCTCCCGCGATCGGGATCGCCCCGCCGAAAAATTCGGGATCGGACTCGCCGTAGATACAGCTTGAGGGCTTTACCTCGGGCAGCATGGACGCGGGGATATCCAGTTCTTCGAGAATATCTTTGTCCCACATGAGCGTGTTGATATTGAACAGCATGGTACGCGAGGCGTTAGAGTAATCCGTGACATGGATCCTGCCCTTAGAGAGCTTGAACATCAGCCATGTGTCGACGGTGCCGAACAGCAGATCGCCGTGCGCGGCGCGCTCGCGGGCGCCCTCGACGTTTTCGAGGATCCAGCGCAGCTTTGTCGCGGAGAAGTAGGGGTCGATGACCAGACCCGTCTTTTGACGGAAGCTGTTTGTCAGTCCCCGCTCCTTGAGCTCATCCGCGTAATCAGAGGTACGGCGGCACTGCCAGACGATCGCGTTGCAGATCGGCTGACCCGTCGCGCGGTCCCAAACGACGGTCGTTTCGCGCTGGTTGGTGATGCCGATCGCGGCGATCTCGTCGTAGGCCGCGCCGATTTTGCGCATCGCCTCACGCGCGACACTCAGCTGACTTTGCCAGATCTCGTTCGCGTCGTGCTCCACCCATCCGGGCTGCGGAAAATACTGGGTAAATTCCTTCTGCGCGACGGAGCACATATTGCCCTCGCGATCAAACAGGATACAGCGGTTCGAGGTGGTGCCGGAATCCAGCGCCATGATATATTGTTTCATTTTTGCACCTCCGAATTCTTCGATTTGTCGGGAACGGCGCCGCGACGTCCCATAGCAGAATCATTGCAGGGACATTCTCGACTTCTTGTTATACGTTTATATTATACCAGTTTTTGCCCCTTCTTTTCTATCCTCATAGCATACAAGATTTTTCGCCATTATCTGTGCAAAATCACTGTGCACACTTGAATCGAGGCGCAAAAACCAATATAATGAAGTCATTCGGTTGAGATTGCCACATCCCCTTGAACACGCGTGTTCGGGGCTTCGCAATGACTATTTATAATAACGAGGTACGATATGGTAAAGATCTTATTTGTCTGCCACGGCAACATCTGCCGCAGTCCGATGGCGGAATTCGTGATGAAACAATATGTCAAAGAAGCGGGACTGGAAAAGCAATTCGAGATTGCCTCCGCCGCAACCAGCCGCGAGGAGCTCGGCAATCCCGTCTATCCTCCCGCCCGCCGCAAATTAACGGAGCACGGCATCTCCTGCTCCGGCAAAACCGCGCGGCAGATGACCCCCGCCGATTATCAATACTATGATTACATCCCGATCATGGACCGCAACAACCGGCGCAACATCATGCGCATCATCGGCAGCGATCCCGAGCATAAGGTGCATTTGCTGATGGAATACGCGGGGCGTGAGCGCGACGTCGCCGATCCGTGGTACACGGGCGATTTTGAAGCGACTTGGCGCGACGTCACCGAGGGCTGCCGGGCGCTGCTGGAATTTATTTTGGATAGGCAGTGAAACATGCAACCCTTTCCCTTGTTTGATTCGTTATGCAATTAAGATACTTAAACAAAAGCGCCCAAAAAGGAGGAATATCCATGAAGAAGATTTCTATGATTATCGTCGTAAGTATCTTTCTCGCAGCCATTGCGCTGTTGAGCGCATGCGGGATAAAAGAAACCTTTTACTGCGAACACTGTCATCAAACAAAAACCGACATTCCGCATCACATCACCGTCAATACCGTGGATACTACCATCTGTTCTCAGTGTTATAAAAGCTATCAAAAGGGTGAATGGATATTTCCGTAAATGACAAAGGCTGTCTGATCGCTCAGGCAGCCTTGCTTGCATATATCAGTCTTGCGGCAGTGTCGAAGTCATAGTGCAGGTTCACCATTCTGACCGCCTCGCCCAGTATACGGGTCAGGCGGCGCTCGACGGCGGCGATGGGATAATCGTCGTCGAGGGTTATATACTTGAGCTGCCAGCCGCGTTCGCTGTGACGCGCACGCAGAATGCGCAGCTCGCGCATAGCGGAGGTCTCCCGTCTGGCGGCGTCGATCACGTTCTCAGGGGTCGTTACATAGCTTTCAAACATCTTCATTCTCCTTTGCCAATAACACTGTTTTCGTTCCTACAATGTTATTTTAGCAGAAGAAGATGACAATAAACGGGACTTTGGGGGCATGCATGCCCTCGTTAATTGTAAAAGTAAACGCAAGTAATACCCCACATTTACTTTTACAAACAGGCGTACCCGTTTTTTACAGATCCCGATAGGAGATCAGCGAGATGTCCTCTCCAAGTGACGCAATAATATCGAGCTCCTCACCGCACGGAAAGCCGTCTGCGACCGCGGTGCGGTCGATCAGCCTGCCGTCCCTATCAAAATCGGGATGCACCATGATCTCGGTATTATCGGGCACGGCAAGCTCCCGAAAATCGGAGAGCCTGCCGAAATGCTCCGTCGTGACGAAACCCTGTTCCCGCCAATAGCCGTTATCCACACGCCCCTCGGTCACGTGGGGACGCAGAGGAGTATCAAGCGTCCGGTTCAGCCGTATCCTGCCGATACCGTATTTTCGGCAGACCTCAGCCACGATCGGCGCGAGATAAGTATAATTGTGGATATAGTGGTGAGAATCCGCGTGCGTGATGGCGATTCCCGCGCTGAGCAGTCGTTCTGCCTGCGCGCAAAGCTCACGGAAAAGCATGTCCTTCTGCGTTTCATCCAAGCGGCAGGGCTCTTTCGTATACCCTTTATGAAAGCTGCCGTTTTGGACAAACAGCGGATCGCGGCCAATCGCCCGCGTCAGCGGCTCGCCCTCGGTCAGATTGAAATGGATGCCGATCCTATCGAAAAAGCCCTGCTCCTTCGCCAGCGCGACAGCCGCGTCAAAGCATGCGCCGTTTGCCATCATGGTCGTATCGGATATCAGCCCTTTCTGCATCGCCAGCGCTATCGCGGACGAACAGTTTTTATTCAGTCCGAAATCGTCGCCGTTGATAATCAAGCGCATCACACTTCACCTCCGTTATCATCATTTTAATCGTTGCCCCCTGCTGTGTCAAGATGATGTGCGGTAAGAGGCTGTCATTTGTGAAATCGTATCAAACACCCCTTTCTCAGCGATGAACCGAAAAAGGGGTGTCTGTCGTGTTAACTTACAGTTCAGCCGATAAAGAATTGCGACCAGAAGAGGACGCCGCGGCTCTCATAGCAGCCGATTCCGACCTTGCTGAACGATGCGGAAAGGATATTTCTCCGATGACCCTCGGAGTTCATCCAGCCGTTCATCACCTGTTGGGGCGAAGGGTAGCCGTAGGCGATGTTCTCGCCTGCCGTGCGGTAGGAGACGCCGAATTCCTTTGCAGCGGTAAAGCAGGAGCTGCCGTCGGGCCGTGTATGCGAAAAGCTCTGCACGATCTCCTTTGCACGCAGGTGCGCGACCTGCACAGCGCCGTCGTCCATGCTCAGCGGAGAAAGACCGTATGCCGCTCTCTCGGCATTGACCAATCTCAAAACCTCCGCTTCATAGTTGGTATTGAATTCAGCGGATACCGGCTGTGCGGGAGCGATCGTTTCAACCGGCTGCGTCGGCTTTTCGGTCGGAGCCGCAGTCGGTTCGGCAGAAGGTTCAACCGGCTGAGTCGGCGCGGCAGTCGGTTTTGCGGGAGTGATGACCGATTCTGTCGGCGCGGCAGTCGGGTACGGAACAGCCTCAGTCGGCTGCTGAGCAGGTGTGCCACAAACAGGTATACAGTTGCCGGCATCGGGGCAGCAGTCCTTAACGGATTGCAAAATATCGTTCAAACAAACGCTGCCGCAGCAGAAGCGATCCATCAGCTTTTGGATCTCACTGCAGCCCGGCGCCTGACAGCGGATCACCTTGATCGGCACACACGGCGCGGTTTGCGCGGCGCACGCCGTGGGAACAGCGCACGCCAATATCATAACAGCGGACAGAATGACCGCCATCGTCTTAGAGAAGATTTTCATCTTTATACCTCCGGGAAATGATGGGCGTTAACGCTTTTGTTTAATTAAACCGTTTTTATCATACCTCGGCAGGCAAACTTTTTCAACGCACAAATTATGGTAACCTTCCCGCAAACAAAAAGAGCATGATCCGATCATCGGGTCATGCTCTTTTTGTTCCCCTATGGGTATGGTGAAGGAGATGCTATGTTTTCAAACACTCCTCTAGGTGAAAAATGGTATCAATTCCCTATGGGAATGGTAACGAACAACATTTTGTGCTGTGTTTCCATTATAATGAATAGATGTAGCTTTGTCAAGAAATTAATTCCTTCTCTCCTGCTGCACATCCAGTTAAACTTAGCTAATAAACTTCCCCGGTGCAAGCACTAAAGTATCCACCGGACACTTTACCCTCGCCTTGCTCGGGCGGGGTATTAGCCTAAGAGGATAAATCCTCCCCTGTTGGCTTCTTCGCGGCAAGTCGCGGGGTATTTGACCCTTTTTATTCGGTTGAGATTGCCACAGCCCCTGAACCCTCAGTCACCTGCGGTGACAGCTCCCTTAGGAAAGGGAGCCTAAGGGCTTCGCAATGACTATTTTAAATAAACACAGATTTCTGTGTATGAAATAAATATTTCTTGCATATCTTTCTTGTCTTGCTTTGACGTCTCTGTTTCACGTCATTTGCCGGTATCACGTACATTATTTAAGCGCGTCGTTTTATTTCAATTTCCTTATTGACTTTTAATAGTTAATCATCTAATTGACCACATATTGACCATATACTGAAAACGTGCTTTTGTCAAGAAGGAATTTAGCTAATCGTATACTCTATATCAAAAATCATCTGCATAATCGTCCGTTCATGATAAGATTTCTTTATTAATAACTAATTACAGCTAAACTAACGATCTCTGCGGAGATAATTTCTGCTTGACAAATCTATATTTTGCATATAAAATAAAAACACAACACAAAATGTTGTTCTTTACCTTTCCCATAGGGAATTGATACAAAATACGATTTTTCATCAGCCAGCGCATACAATCTTTACCTTTCCCATAGGGAATTGATACATAAATCCTACCCTTGGAGGTCATGCCGTGTTGATTGCTTTACCTTTCCCATAGGGAATTGATACAACATAACTAGGATCCATGGTTGGACACGTAACGGCTTTACCTTTCCCATAGGGAATTGATACGAAAACATCGGACAGCCTAACTGTCCACTCATCGACTTTACCTTTCCCATAGGGAACAGTCCGCGAGCCCGAGATTGATGGGCAATCCCTTTTTGACGCGGAAAAGCGCCCGCAGCGCCCATTCCCATAAGAGTTTGATACGAGACAGCAAAAAAACAGACTCGGTGTGATTTGATTTACACCGAGTCTGTTTTGTATTATGTTTATCTATCGTTTACATGAAATCATCATACACCGCTGCGCAGTAAAATGTGGAGGTGTTTGTGAGCATGAACGATACGATGACGGCGATGCTTCTCAGCAACAGAATCCTCGACAATCCCTCCAACTGACATTTGAAAAAGTAAGCATCCGACCGGTCAAATGTTTTTATGAACCAATCGGCTTTTATGCAATACAACATAAACTAACAGGATTTGGAGAAAATGTTTTTTGTGAGATCCTCTGAAACAAAAATATTCTGACAGATTATTCCTGTCTTTTGATGGTATTATCCCGATGTGTCTGCAAACAATATCCTTGCAAGATTTTGTAAATGAGGAGATTTCAGATATGAAAGCAACAGGAATTGTCAGAAGGATAGACGACCTCGGCCGCGTGGTCATCCCCAAGGAGATTCGCCGCACCCTGCGTATTCGCGAGGGCGACCCGCTGGAGATATACACTGCTACCGACGGCGAGGTCATTTTCAAAAAATATTCGCCGGTGGGCGAACTGAGCGAATTCGCGGCGCAGTACGCAGATGTGCTGTCGCGAATCAGCAGCATGCCGACCTTGGTCTGCGACCGCGATCATGTGATCGCAGCGGCAGGAGTCAGCAAACGAGAATACCTTGAGCGCCGCGTGTCCCCGGTACTCGAAAACTGCATGGAAAGCCGCCGAAGCTACAGTGCGCATCCAAATGCGGTGGACGAGATCCAGCCTGTTGAGGGATTGGAGCACGCCGCAGCCGTCATCTACCCTATCATTGCCTCGGGTGACGTCACCGGAGCGGTGGTCATGCTCAAAGGCGACCGCGTTCAGATACCCACCGAAACCGAGCTCAAGCTCGCACAGTCTGCTGCAGCATTCCTCGGCAAGCAGATGGAAGGATAACCCGGATACCCCTGACAGCTCATATAACGATGCTGTCAGGGGTGTTTTTTAACAAACCACGCAGATAAAAGAGGATACGGCATCTTAACTGACTATAGACAAATCCTTTGATTTGTGGCAGAATAGAGAAAATGATTTTTCTGATCGGAGGAAATGATGATCTATATCGGCTGTCACCTGAGCGTGACGAACGGCTATGAGGCGATGGGCAAAACCATGTGCGATTTCGGCGGCAGCACCTTCGCCTACTTCACCCGCAATCCGCGCGGCGGAAAAAGCAAAGAAATCATCCCTGCGGACGCTGCAGCACTGAACACACTTCTGAAAGAAAAGGGTTTTGGCAAGCTGGTCGCCCACGGCAGCTATACGATGAACCTGTGCGCATCGAATTCAACCACCCGTGCGAACGGCTTTGATATGCTGCAAAAGGATGTTGAACGGATGGAATCCTTTCCGGGACAATATTACAATTTTCACCCAGGCGCACATACAGGTCAGGGAACGGAAAAAGGGATCGAATTGATTGCCGAAGCGCTGAACGATACCCTCTTCCCCGAGATGCAGACTACCGTTCTGCTTGAAACGATGGCAGGAAAGGGAACGGAGATAGGAAGTAGCTTCGAAGAACTGCGGGAAATCATCGACCGCGTACAGCTCAGTGAAAAGCTCGGCGTATGCTTCGACACCTGCCATGTGTGGGACGCGGGCTATGATATCGCCGGCGACATCGACGGCGTGCTGACACAGTTTGATAAGGTCATCGGACTGGACAGACTATGCGCCGTACATTTCAACGACAGCAAGAATCCCTGCGGCTCACACAAGGACCGTCACGAAAAGCTCGGCAAGGGATACATCGGCATGGAAGCGATGAAGCGCATCGCCCTCCACCCCTCCCTTCAGAACAGACCGTTCATTCTTGAAACTCCCAATGACGACCAAGGCTACATCGATGAGATCCACACTGTCCTCGGATGGATGGAATCTTGATATTTGAATAACGTTCATATCGACAAAGAGCAGTTCAGTATGTGAACCGCTCTTTTTTCTCTGCCTTATTCGGATTTCAGATTAATCAGATGCGCAACGGACGGGATGCTCTGCTTCTGCATGACGGTGGTTGGACTGAGCAGCGCGCCCGTGGGAATGAACAGGATATTGCGATAGACGCCCTCGCGCATTTTGTCGAGGATATAGCCGCACAGTACCGAAGCGCAGCACCCGCAGCCGGAGCCGCCGGCATGGACGTCCTGCGCTTCATCAAAGATCATCACGCCGCAATCGCTGTGCCGCTCGCCGATGTCGATCCCCTTTTCGCCCAGCAGATCTCGCAGCAGGCGCGAACCAACCCTGCCTAAATCGCCGGTAAAGATCATGTCGTAGTCAGTGACTGTGCTTTCAGACGCCCGCAGAAACCGATATATGGTGTCCGCCGCCGCAGGTGATGGTGGTATACTGGGAACATAAATCCATATTCAGAAAGGAAAATCACCATGCCAAAAACCAAACTCACCATCAACGCGAAAACCCTCTTCCCCATCGATCAGCTCAAAAAGCACCTCAAAGAAGCCCTCGCCGTCTGTGAATTGTTCGGCTCCGCCATCATCACCCAAAACAACCGTCCCGCCTACGCGATCATCCGTATCGACGACGATCAAAGGACCGATCACCGTGATCTCGGCAATAACCTTGCCGAGCAAATCGACCTCGCACACAGATCCGCAAAAGGTAACATCACCACCGAACCATGCTGGTGGGAGAATAATCAGCATTAAGAACCTTTTCATAAATAAGAGACAATCAGAAAGGCACTCATAACATTACTGCCGATCCATAGCGTCGATCGTTCTAAATGAATAACGCTGAATAAGTCGATGTATTCTGCCGAAACTAACTGAGAATCATTAACAGAAGGTGGATATCATCATCGTCTTTTCAAACAATACACAATCCTCTTATAAAGCGATTGAAACAGAATACAACGAGGAAATCACGGAAGCGCCTTCTTCCTCGGTCATGATCGTCGACAGCACAACAATTCACCTGCGCTTCAGCGGCAGCGATGACCTGAACACAAGGCTTGCCGACGCGTTCAATGCCATGCTGGGATAACATCTGAATTTGAATAGAGGTAAATCATGCGATATCGTACTTATGCCGAGCAGCCTGCGATGATCAAAACCTACAGAGCCGCTCTTTACATCCGCCTGTCCCGCGAGGACGGCGACAAGGCTGAATCCGATTCAGTCACCAATCAGAAAAGAATACTGGAGAACTTCGTCAGCTCTCAGCCCGATATCGAACTCGGAGAATACTACGTGGATGACGGCTGGTCGGGCGCCTCTTTCGAACGACCCGATTTTATGCGGATGATGTCGGACGTTTACGCAGGCAAAGTCAACTGCGTGATCGTCAAGGACAGCTCGCGCTTCGGCAGAAACGTTTCGGAAAGCGGCAGGTATATCGGCGAGATCTTTCCGAAATTGCAGGTGCGCTATATCGCAGTCAACGACCTGATCGACTCGGGCAAGAGTCAGGGCGCCGCAGTCGACTTCCTCAACAACACCATGCGCGGGATGATCAACGAATACTACGTCGCCGCCAACTCCGAGAGCATACGCTCCACGCTGAACATGGAGCGCCGCCGCGGCGACTTCATCGGCTCCTTCGCCAAGTACGGCTATAAAAAAGACCCCGCTGACCACCACAAGCTGGTGATCGACGAGGAAGCCGCCGAGAATGTGCGGCTGATTTTTAAGCTGTATCTGAGCGGCGTCGGCATCCGCGGGATCGTGCGGCGTCTCAACGAAAACGGGATCGTCAACCCCTCGACCTATAAGCGTCAGCAGGGGATGAATTTCAAGGCGCGGAGCGTCGGCGACTCATCCTTATGGAGCGACAAGACCGTTCGACGCACCTTGCAGGATGAGATGTACATCGGCAACATGGTACAGGGAAAAAACCGCAAGATCAACTACAAAACCAAAAGTGTCCACGGCTGTTCGCCGGACGAATGGATCATCGTCGAAGGAACGCATGAACCTATCATCGGCAAGGAGGATTTTGAGCGTGTACAGAAAATGATGCAAAGCGGTGTGAAGGGCTCCGCGAAGAGCGGCAGTGTTGATCTCTTTGCCGGATTGCTCAAGTGCGCCGGCTGCGGTCACGCGCTGATCAAAAAGGTCAACAACAATCCCGATAAGACCTATGTCTACTACCGCTGCTCCACCCGCTGCAAGTGCAAGAGCGCCTGTACGGCGCATACCATCCGCTATGAGCGGCTGTATCACTGCGTACTGTACTGCATCCAGCGGATGGTGGATATCGCCGTCGACGCCGATGAGGTGATGCGGCAGATGCAACAAAAACAGACTGCCGACGTAAACGGCAGCCTGCAAAAACAGCTGGAGAAACAGGAGAAGGAGCTCGACAGGGTCATGCATCTGCTCGCCGATCTCTACCCCGATTTCAAAGACAGCACCATCAATGCCGATCAGTATCGGATGAATAAGGAGAAGTATGAACAGGCGCAGGCGCAATTGCAGGCAAGTATCGACCATCTCAAAGCGACCATAAACGATACCGATTCTCCGGATCAAACAAACACGTTTGTCGAGCATTTCAAGCGCCACGGCAACATCGACGCCCTCACCCGACCGCTATTGACCGAGCTGGTCGATCAGATTGTCGTGCATGAGGATGGAACGCTGGATATCACCTTCAACTTCTGCGATGCGTTTAAGGACATAGAAGGTTTGATATCTTCATAGTCATACAGTTATATTTCCCGCTTGTAATCAACTATTACCCGTTTTTGTTTTTTAATCAGGATTAATAACTATAGCAGTCTTTTGCTCTTCCAAATTTATATTCTTATTTCTTCTTTTCTTTGAAAATAAAATGATGTACAGCAAACATATTATAAACGCTGAAAAACCAGATCTTCTATAGCGAATATCATTTTTATACAGTCTAATTAATTGAACAGATCCCTTTATCCTGTTCATTTTCATTATCTCTAATTCTTTTTTCCCTATCTCTATGATATGATTAATTGTTACGATTGCATTCTCCCGTCCATCAAAATCTTCTTGATTATTTTCTGTAAAATAGGATAGCATTGCATCTCCGAGATTATAGAAATAAAAAGGAGAAACATATGCTGTCCTGATTCTGCGAACATTCTTTTTCCATTTTCGGTACAAAGATGTATTTTCAGTATGAGTAATACTGTCATGGATTCTATATTTTGTTGTTTTATCATTAAGAAAATATAAGCCATCCTCCGCTAACCCAATAAACTCCATCCATTGATCCTCTAAAACATTTGTCGGAATAGGAAGGATATAAATCTTAATCTTGCTGCTGAAAGAGAGTACCGGACCACTTACCAAAGGAGAAGAAATTGCTCTTTCAATATTCTCGCTCCTGTTTATCTTCGTTGATTCCCCGTTATTCAGCCCTAAAGAATCAATAAAGTTCTTACAAAACTCTCCCTGAATACGCTTACCTTCAAAATCAACTAATTCAGTATACGAAATACCGTGATTGTCTTAACAACGACAGACGTCAGTATGATATCGGGCGCAGACACAGAAGATGGAAGTATGCCGGGATCTATGCTTTATTCGATCGGACAGCAATCACATATGAGATCGATATGAAACCGCCGATCAGCGAAGATGCTGTCATGAATGATGACGTATTCTTTTACACCGCGCTCGATTTCAAACGCGTTTTGGGGATCGAATCGTCCTTGATCAAAGGGAGCAGCGTTTTTGGTTTTCTTGTAGGTAAAGGGATGATGATCCCCGTATACAAAACCTATCAGCTCCTCCAATCGTTCGGCAGTCACGAAGCGTTAGTGCCGGAGTATATCCGCAGGTACTTCCATATCTTTGCCGATTCGGCGATCCTTATTTGCGACGACACAGAAGCCGTGGTCGATATATCGAATCAATTGATCCGCGGGATCAGCTATGATAAGAAAAACAGAAGCATGAACACAGCGCAATACCAACACTTCTATGTACTGCCGAGCGATGATTCTTTTCTCAGTCATTATAACGACCTGTATGCGGACCATACCGAAACGGAACAGAGGATCGTCAGAGAATACAACATCGATATCTCCGATACGGACAAGTACGGAAATCCCCGCATCGTGGTGGGGACAGGATATATCGAAAGCTTTCCCGCTCTGGTTTATGCGGGAAATGTCGACGTGGTCTCTCTCGAAATGTTTATCCTTGACGCCGAGTATTGCAGCCAAGACAGTTACATTTTTTGCACGGAGCGGGATGCTGAAGCCCTGAAAAGGATCACCAAAGGCACTCCGGTAAGAGTGATCACGATCTAGAGAAGCAAGTCAACTCAATTATGACAAGAAACACGCCGCCGAACGGATCCTTCATCCGATCGGCGGCGCCTCATAAATAGACACTGCTTTCATCAGTCAGTACGTCTTTAGTGATCATATCAGCTTGTTGCTCGCTGAAAGAGAACAACAACGTCGTATACCTTAAGCACGAAGCGGTCGGGATAGATAACCCCTTCGACCACTCCCTGTACTTATTGACTTCTTGACTATATGATAATACAAAGAATTTTACGTTCGTCTATTGACACACTACTCCTTTGGGAGTATAATATGATCAACATAGTACATACTCCCAAAGGAGTACAAGGGGGTGTTGTCATGATTCAGCGTATTTATCACGGATCAAAGGACATTATCAAAAAGCCTGAGTTCGGTTACGGTAAGGCGTATAACGATTACGACCTAGGTTTTTACTGCACCGATTCCATCGACATGGCGAAGGAGTGGGGTGTTGCTCCCGACCGCAACGGCTATGCAAATATCTATGATATTGAAATGGACGGACTGACAATTCTTGATCTTAACGGTGAAGATTACTGTATCCTTCATTGGCTGGCTGTCTTGCTGAAAAACCGCGAGTTTGATATTCCGTCCGGTCTTGCCTACGACGCGAGAGAGTATATCTTGGAAAACTTTCTGATCGATTACTCTAAAGCGGATATTATGATCGGATACCGTGCAGATGACAGCTACTTTTCCTTTGCACAGGATTTCATCAACGGTACGATCTCATACCGACAGCTCAATAACGCCATGCACTTAGGTAAGCTCGGTCAGCAGATCGTCCTGAAGAGTAAAACAGCTTTTGACCGCATACAATATGTCGGGAATGAGATAGCACTCTACAGCGAGTGGTATGCGAAGAAAGAATACCGCGACAAGGCGGCTCGCAGAGAATACTTTGACACCGAACGCAATCGGCGTCAAAGAGGCGACCTGTACATCACCGCTATCATGGACGAGGAGATGAAACCGAATGATCCACGCTTACGATAAGGTCTATCTGGAAAAGGCGCGCGTCGCGTTGGGGCGTATGTTGGATTTTGCTGTTTATGATCTGCATATGGATCTGCGTGAGTTTTGGACAAGATTTCTGAACAGCGAGGCATGCAAGCGGTTTGAGCGAGGCGATTCCTCACTGCTTGCGGGGATGTCCGGTATTGAAATGGCGTATGCCGTTCTCGGCGACAGTGTTCCGCGTGTAAAAGCAAGACCGACTGCCGATCGCTCCGAGGAATATTGGCTGGGATGGGCGTTGGCTTACTACCAGTGGGATACCGGTATCGCGTTCAAGGATATTTTTGACACAGAGGATATTTTCAAAATCAAGGCGCTGTATTCTCCGTATCATGAGATGGATATACGACATTTTTGCGATTTGCTGAATGAGATGTATCTCGGCAAAAATCCAATTACAAACTTAAAGCGATACCGTCTGAAAGCCGGTCTGAGCCAATCTCAGCTTGCAGAGGAAAGCGGCGTTCCTTTACGGACGATTCAGCAATACGAACAGCGGCAGAAAAACATCAATGCAGCTCGTGCAGAATACGTTATCCGATTGGCAAAAGCCCTCTATTGTGAACCGGAAGATTTGATGGAGAAGGTACCCATTTCCGCTGAAAGCTAATCCAAAACAATCATTACGTGATATTATTGTTACAGTCACCCGAAACAGAGGCAGAGGAATGCATAATATATTCGTTCCTCCTGTTCGCTTATCATCAGCTTTTGTATCTAAAACTTGCGACATAAACGTCCTGTGATTTAGAAGACATAGTTTTATTCTATTGATATTTCACGCAAAATGTAATATACCAATCTAAAAGTTACGACGTAACCGTCGGAAGTTCAAGATGAACAACGACGGGGTCATGCATTGCAATTTTACTGAGTTTTTACTCTCAAAGACCGAGCTTTTCTGATCTAAAGCTGTTCATATGCAGCAATCTCCTCTGTATGAAGTAATCCCTGTACCCTCGCTTTGCTCGGGTGAGGTATTCATCTAAGAGGATAAATACTCCCCTGCGGCACACTTGCTTAAGCCGCGGTTTTTTCGTGGATAGCTAAACCTATGATAGAGATTCATCCGCGGCGCTCCTCAGCGCTGCTGTAATCTCCGTATCCGATACTCTGTTTGCCAAGTAACAACCGGCGGTGCGGGAAATGGTTTTCTGATGGAAGCGCACATCCAGTGCTTTCAGATAAGACACCGTTTTCCACATCACTAAGACCGTTCGATCGGAATGATCCGGCAAAGCATGCAGCCATTCTTCAAACAAAAGGATAAAACTGTGATTGTGAGACAGGTTTTCAATCAGCCAATCATATAGATTGTGATTTCTGAAATATAACTGCGTTATATAAGCAAGTATGACCTGCTTTGCCTCCTTCGAGGAGGCATGAAGCGATTGGCATTTGACCATGATATCGCCCATGATCCTGTCCGCCAGACTGTAAATCCCGGCTTCCGGCGGCGGCACGTTGACCGTCATAAATCCGCCGAACAATTCTCCTATTGACCGGATATAAAAGCTTGCTGCCGCCGAACCGATACGCTTTCCCGGATGGATATAACTCCCGATTCCGGACAGCGTTCTTTCGATTTCCGAGTATCTGTAACGCGGAGAGATTCGCGGTATTGCGTCAACAGCAAATCCGATCACGGCAAACCGTTCCTCCCGATTGCTCAGAGGCAGTTTTCTGATGATACCCATCGCACGTTCATACATATGATAATCGATCCTCACCAGCCGAGAGAGATTCAACAGTTCGAGAAACGCGCCGATCACCGTTTCACCGTAAGCGGCGTCAAAAAAGCTTGTTTCGGGGATACTTTCAAACCGCTTCATTCCCTCGATGCAGAATCGGAAAAGCTGCCTCTTAACATTCACGTCTGATGCATATTTCCTCTGCGCAAAGATATACAACGCGCTCAGTACATCATACTTGAATTCATCAAAGCAAGCTGTCTGCGCCTTGAACAGCGTACCTATCTCATTATCAGAAGGATACATGCGTTTGACCATCATTCCGTAATACAGTTCGCTTTTCAATTCCAAGCCATGCTTATCAATATACGGTTCTGATAAGTAATCCGCGTAAACCGTGCCGGAAAAGGCGAGATTGAGTTCATCCACCATTGCATGATTGATCAGATGGAGTTTTTCCACATGAGGCGCTTTCGATATGGCGGAAATCATTCCGGGACTCGGTTTTTGACGGTAGATATGATACCCCTCTGTATAAGGTTCAATGTAATGGAGATAAGAGAAAACCTCCAGTTCTTTCTCCCGCAAGCCTGCGCGCAAAAACTGAATCAGTGTTCTCCACTCTTCCGCCGATAAATATGCATGACATTCAGAATTGGCAAAAGCAGAAATACTGATCAGATTCATGGCATACAGAGCTGCATGGCGCAGCAGCGTATAGCTCTCGTAAGGGACGTCGACGCCATCCAACCACTTGCTGATCCGCAGGAAAAGCTTCCCGGTGACAGCCTCTTTTAATTCACCGGTCAAATAGTCAGACGCCTGCTCCGCCGTTATCTCACCGTTTATTTCCGTAATCATATGCAGCAGGTTCGGCTTTTCCGACAGACACATAAAAGCGATGCTCACATACAAAGCATGCATCGTCTTTTCCGATACCTGTCCGTCTTCCGAACACTCGGTTATGACACGTGCATACTGTTTCCATATATGATCTGCAGCAAGATACTCTCCGAAGGTAGCGTGCAGAAACTCAAACGTATATTTATCGACGCTGACAGCGCCTGAGAGCTCTTTCACCTTTGAAGTGTTCACAAAAAAGAAGCTGCCAAACAGCTTGACGCCGTCATCCAATTCATGCGGCTTTTCGTCTGAGCGTCTGACCCCATAGAAATACAGATCCTGTTCAAACTGCTCCTTGGTAAGATACAGCTGTCTGCGGTTCAGCATTCCCATTGAAGCGACACGCAGAAACTCATGCATGATCTCCTCGCCGTTTGTTCCCCATACCGCTGCGGCGGGTTTCGTGTTTTTCAATTCCAGTTTCACATAGTTATCCAACAGGTTCCGGTATACATCCGCAGAGTTCCAATCATGATCCTGTGCCAGCGCATTTGCTTCATAATCATACATTGCCAGCATAGTCAGCAGTAAGGGCTGCTTTGTTAAATAGGCATACCGCGGACGTACCGCAAACGGCTGTACTCTCCTTGCTTCAAAGCGGGCAGCATTATGCTGATTCCATCTCTCTATCCATTCGTCAACCTTTCTTTCTGAAAATTCCTGTAGACAGATGACAGCGCTGTTGTTGGGTAAATCAGCCAGATCGATCAAATTTTTTCTGCCGGTAATGATCGTGCGGATCAGGAAATCGTATACCTCTTCCTGATTCTTTTGAAAATCATACACGGATCGGATAAAGCCGGCATACTCTATTCCTCCTGCTCTCAGGAGTTCGTCGTAACCGTCAAAAATGATCAGCAGAGGGATATCGGTTTCCCTGATACAGTTCCTCATTTCGCTCCATGTAATATCCTCAGAAATATCTCGCTTGATTTGCTGTTCGATCATAGCGGGGATGCGATCGCCCGCGTTCACCTCGCGAAGCTTGACGACGATCACATAGTATTGCAGTGAAAATACTTTTGCAGCCAATATTTTGCTCAGGGTGGATTTTCCTCCGCCGGGCTCGCCGAGTATGATGATAGGTTTTCTGTCAAAGGGAGGCGAACTGACGGTTTGTCCGATATAGGCAATCAGATCATCCTTTTCCTCTACATCCGCCCATGTTTCATCCGGTCCCAGTACCGTTCGATTCTTTCCTTCCGATCGGAACACAATCGATTTATAGGATTGCGGCAGGAAGCAGTCTTCGATCGCAGGCAGCATATCATACTCATCATCACCGCCGTAAAGAATCTTTTTACAGACCTGAGATTTACAGTATCGCTCCTCCGATTTAAACGTCTCTGCGGCACGCTTGACAGCGTTGTTCCCCGCCGTTTCTTGAGCAATCTGCAGCAGCTGATCGATCTTATCAGCTATGATCTTATGTTCTCCGGTGTTTGAATACTCAGAGAATAAGCTGAACTTCTCCTTGAGCGAAAAATACTGCGCCCGATATATATCCTTCGCGAGCTTCGGTACTCCTCTTATTCTTGCAGATACCGCGTCTGCGACCGCGGAGGGTATCTTCTCTTCGTTCAGGATATGATGATAGAATTTGAAAAACTCATCCGTAAGCATCTGATACAGCTTTTCCAACTCTTCCTCATAAAAAGTATAGAAGGTCAGGTCATGCGGGAAATCGGGAATACTTCCCCATTCGATCGTTTTGTTACTGCTGTCCTCGAATTTTTCGGCGTAGTTTTTCAGCGCGTCCTCGGTGATATATAATGTTATTTCGTCATCCAGAGGAACATGATAATTCTTTTCGGGCAGAAGCGCTCTGACAGCATCATAGTATGCAGAAAACACCAACAGAAAATGCGCAAGGAGCATATCGTTATACTTCTTATAATAGGAACCCGGAGTGTTCTCTCTTATCAGCGCGGCAACATCCTCAATGCAGGTTTTCAAATGCTCCTTCGCTTCCAAGATACTCACAGTAATATCCTGCTCAAAAACGGCGGATGCGATCGCCGCAGGGAGCTTCAATGCCGGACAGAATAACAGCGCAGCGTCAAACAACTGGTGAAACAGCTTGGTGTAAGCATCATTCCTTTCATTGAAAATACTGCAAATTTCACTGAACGTGAATTTTTTACTGATCAGCTTCTCTTTCATTATCTCACCCTTTGAAAATGATTCCTGTTTCCATCGTTTTTATCCCGGAATATGATTATGCGGAATTTGTCATTATGAATCCATCTGGTCAATTCTTCTCTGACAGGAATACAGCCGCAAACAGCAAAAGCAACGAATCGGCAATAAGAAAATCAAACAATACCGGCATGATATCATAACAAAAGCTTTATTCTATTCTGTTTCTATCCTCTTCCTGAGAAATAATCAGTCTTTGCCTGTATTCAAAGATCTCTCTGTCCATGATGTTAACAATATCCTGTACCGTTCCTTCGCTGAAACTGATGATCATGGAAGATAGGCTTTCTTTCAGTTCGGTCAAGTCTTTTGTTTCCTCGTTGCTGCTTTTGAAGTGATTCAAATATTCGGAGGATTGTTCGGCAAGATAATAGTAAAACATACCGTAATTCTCTTTTAATATCCGCTCGGCACGACTGACGGAGCCCACGACCTCCTCTTTATCCTCCAACAGATCATCAACGGGCAACTCTGCGGGACGCTTTTTAAAGCAATTTGCTTCAAAGCTTTTCGCCCAGCTGCACGAACCGGCGCCGAGCGACCTCAATACCGCATAGATTCTCGGGTACTCCTCAGGGTTTTCATCGCCGTGATTCTCCTGCATCAGCCGAATATACCAATCCGCGATTTCGCCGTTTCCGCCGCAAATCAAGTCGATCATATTCAGATCGGCGAAGCTTTCTCTGAAGGTATGACGAATGATCTCAAGTACGTCTGCTTTTGAGTTATCCATCAGCCAATCATACATATTCGAAAAAATCCTTTCGGCCAGGTATTCATTTGAGAATCCGGTCAGAATGCTCTTTTCGGTCTCACTGTCAGCTGATCCTTCAAGGTCAAGCATGCACACGCACCGGTCAAGCGGCTCGGCAACGGTTCTGTTCAGAATATCAACGATCAATTTGTATGACTTGCTTTTAAAAAGCAACATCAATTCAGACAAGAAAGAACGGGAAAGATTTGATAGATAATGTGTTTCCTGCTCCGCTTTATAGCCAAGCTCCATCTGATCCGGATCCACGAACCTGAAAAATCTCTCGGTAGTGGAAGCGCAATCGATATCATGGAAAAAACCGTCATAGAACTGATCCGTAAAACGGCAAAAGAACTGATAATCGCTGATAGAATCATCATGCAGCTTGAATACCGCATAAGGGATCGTTTGCGCGAGGATGAAAGCCAACGAACACTTCAAAAACAGCTTGGCTCTGAAGCGGCGCATCTCAGGCTTCTGCCCTATATGATGAAATATCTCATGTGTAATGATCTTCACGGTTGAAGACAGATCGTACAGGCTGTTTTCATCCGCATGGATAATGAGGATGTTGCGTTCATTCCTGACGGTTCGGTCATTTGTCAGCGATTCTACAAAGATATGAGCCTTAAAGTCGGGTGTGATCAAAAAAGTGTAATTATTGCTGGTGTCTTTCTCAACGACCGATACGATCTTGTTTGCTAACGCGGTATAAAAGGCAATCAGCTTCGGAGAAGCGTCAAAATACAGGAGCTGGTACGAATCCGTTTGCAAAAACTGTCTCTCGCTGTGGATCGTGCATGCGTTCAAAGCGTTCAGATATCCGAAATACAGCCTGAAAAGATCATACACGGTCTCACAGGTATTCTTTCTTTCATCGCTGTCGGCTGCAGACGCTTCGATCTTTCGGTACAGCCTGTTGATAAATCGCAGAAAGCTATAGAACGACTCATAGAAAGAAAGGGTATAATATTGCGCAAAGCCGCTGTGCAGCATGGTGATGATAGAGTTCTGGATCTCGATCAGGGCGTTGTCAAGCGGTTTTCCCAGATCGTCCTTGATCATGCTGTAGATCAACTTGAACGTTTCATCTGCAAACCGCGGCAAAGCCGACATCAAGGTCCCGGGTGTAATGGAATGCTTTTCCTCTTTTGAACCGCCGTCGGCGAGGACCTGCTTTTCGCCGATGATGATCCGGTAAGTATACAGACTGCTGTGGTTTTTCCTCAAAACATCTACGATATCGTCGAAAGCGTTCCAGGAAGCATCTTTCCAAAACAGCAGAGCGTCATATCTTCCGATCGTCTCTATCGTCAGATCCGGAGCATGGACGACCTCGTTTTGGAAAGACTCGATGGTGTATTCGGGCGTTTTGAAGTTGATCTCAAGAGTCAAGGAAAGATCCTCATCCCTAAGAGAGGAGTTGGCGGTATAGTCTTTGGTATAGCCGTAGATCGTAGTGATATCCAATATCGCTTTTATCGTTTTACCGCCCGAATCGACGCTGTGTTTTCTGATCTTTCTGAGCGTACGCATATAATCCGAGAAGGTCACCTTCTCGCCGTCTGCGATCAGTATCAAATCACAATGATCAAAGGTATGAAACAGCTTACAGTTCTCCCCTGCTTTTTCGGAGATATCGGTAAAGATTCGCTCTCTGACAGAAACGTACTCCTGTTCGTCTTTGAAAACATCTTCCTTCCACATAGGGATATTGATCATCGAGATATAAACACACTTAGGATCTGATAGGAACTCCCTGTCAGAATCAGATACAAGGATCATAGATTCCTGAACATGCATCTGTGTCTTGCCGGGCTGCGCAACGGATTTCTCGATGATCTCATGTCCGAAGATATGATCTGCCGTATCGAGGTCCTGTGTGTTCCCGATGCTTTTGAGCTCTATCCAATCAAAGTAACACTCAGATTGCAGGATCCCGTCCAGATCCTTTGTCTTGGTTTTTTCGATGTTGTACTTCCCCAGCGATAACAATCTTTTATCCATTTCGGTCCTCCGCATGATACGATAAGAAATCGCGCTTCGCGCGCATTTCGCATAGCCATCGTCCGTTTCTGCGCAGCAGAAAACTGGGCGGGCATACAAATCTTTTTATCATACAGGAAACGAGCAGTTTCCTGTATGATAAAAACAAAACAACCACACTCACGTGCAGTTGCCTTTAGTGAAAAATATTATTTTTTCCGGTTGGTCAAATGCTCGTTGAAATCGATCTTATCTAGATGAACTTTTACAGTGGAGCAACGGTTGGGATCTACAAAGCATGACTTTGCTCTTCCGGGATCAGCCGCTGATACTTTAGGCATTTTTAAAGAAATGCTGTTATCGACTGTATATGACTTAACCAATTAATTTCACTCCAAACTACAATAAAATATTATAAATACGCATAATATATTGTACTACACAAATGACGGAATGTCAATCATGGATTTAACCACGTCAATCTAATTCTGCAATAACTCTGTAATCTGAATTACAGCAATGAAATTGTGGAGGAAGATAGAAAGGGTGTTGAGGTCAAAGAGATTGCGCTTCAAAATGCCGCTGATGGTAGCCCGAGGCTCATAGCGGTTCT
>JAFRBX010000073.1 GCA_017404665.1 Ruminococcus sp. | reverse complement strand
TTAGTAATCTTATAGTAACTTTTAAAGGAGCAGTTACAGCCCTCCCTGCGTAAGGGAGGGTGGTGCGAAGCACCGGGAGGGTCGACATGGCAGGAACGAATAGAAATCATCTGACATGATTCGATTCTGCCGGGGCGACCCTTCTGTATCTTTCCTCGCCGGAGACGGCTCCCCCCTTGTCCTGCGGACATTCCCCCAACGGGGGTACCTTACGAATGGGAGACTTTACGTTTCTTTTGTCTTATTAATACTGCTTTGTAATATGTGTTTCATTTCTATTTCAGAATTAGATTCACGTGGCGAAAAAGAGTCGGTCGGTTTCGCAGCGTTCACAGGCATGAAATCGTGTTTGTTGATTTCATTTTTTGTTCTGTATCTGTATGCTGTATTGACAAACTGACCGGGAATTTATAAAATTGAATCGGTGAGGTTATGAAAAAGTATGATTACATTTTATTCGATCTGGACGGAACGCTGATCGAGAGCGCCGAGAGCGTGCGGGTATCGATTGCATATGCGATGCAGGCGCTCGACCTGCCCTGTCCCGATCTGTCTGATTATTCGAAATACGTCGGGCCGCCGCTGGAGGACACCTTCCGCGGGATGTGCGCTGTGCCGGAAGAGCTGATCCAACAGGCTATGCAGATCTACCGCGGCTATTATGACAGGATCAATGCCGATGTGACAAAGGTATTCGACGGCGTTATCCCGATGCTGACCGCGCTGCGCGGAGCGGGCCGCAAGCTCGTCATCTGCACCTCAAAGAACGAGCCTGTCGCCGAAAAGGTCGCTTGGGAGCTGGACCTCAGCCCGTATTTCGACGCGATCTGCGGTTCATCGGCAGACGGCAGCCGAAAGGCAAAGGCGGATATCATCCCTTATGCGCTGCAAGCGCTGGGCTGTTCGGACAAAGAGAAAGCGCTGATGGTGGGGGATACGCATTTTGACGCCAAAGGCGCACAACTGTGCGGTATAGATTTTCTCGGCGTGACCTATGGCTACGGCGTCAGGAATAGCATGGAAGCGTGCGGCGCAATCGGCTTTGCGGACAGCCCGCAAGAGATTATAGATGCATTGCGGATAAGATGACATGAAAAGGCGAAGCAAATATGTCTTTCCGTAGGGATGGTCATTGACCATCCGCAGATTGACGAACTATATGATAATCGAAAACGAAAGATAGGAACGAAAGCTTTCCGTTATATGGGAGTATATTCTCTATCATCGCCGCATAAACTCTACCGGTGATGAAATGTTCCGCTCGGTAAAGCTTAAAAACCTGCGTCTGATGATATTCTGTCTGGTTTGCGCCGCGCTTTTTTGTGCGGCATGCTTCTTCGCGCTGCGGTCGGGCGGCGGTGATACGGTGACTGTCCGCGGTGAAAGCTATCCGCTGCGTGTTGACGATGAGACGGACGTTGTCAGATTTCTGGAAGCATGCGGCTATGAGGCGCCGGAGCCTGTTTTTCAGCATGAAATCACGGTTCCGAAAAACTGGAACGAGACCTACACGAAGTACAACGAGCTGCAGCGGCAGCAGGGCTTTGACCTCGTGCCGTATAAGGGAAAAGCAGCGGAGGAGTTTGTGTATTTTATATCCGAGGCACGGAACGTTACCGTGCTGACAAGCGGCGGCAAAGTCATCGCGGCGCATCTTTGTGATGTGGACGGCGGTGAAATGAGGGCGGTGTTCTGAATATCTGCCGACGGCTGATAGCAGGTGAAGCCCGAACATCCCTCGTTTTTATCATAATAAAAGGTAACTGGCAGTCATAATCGATATAACAATATGGGTATGAAGATGAAAGAACGATTGGACAAGTTTATCGCTTCCCAGACAGAACTGAGCCGCAAGCTGGCGCAAAAGGCGATCAAAGAGAAGCGCGTAACGGTAAACGGCGCAGTGATCAGTGCCGCTGAAATAAAAATTGATACCGATAGTGATACAGTCGCGCTGGACGGAAAACCGCTGACCTATAAAAAGTATGTCTATTATATGATGTACAAGCCCTCGGGCGCAGTCAGCGCGACAGAAGACAGTGCGGAGCGCACGGTGCTGGATCTGATACCGCCGCAAATGAAGCGCACAGGGCTGTTCCCCGCAGGAAGGCTGGACAAGGATACCACGGGACTGCTGATCCTCACCGACGACGGGGATTATGCCCATCGGATGCTGTCGCCGAAGAAGCATGTGGTCAAGCGCTATATCGCGACTTTGGACCGCGAGCCCGATGAAGGCGTCGCCGAACGTTTTGCGGACGGTATTGTGCTGGGTGACGGGACTGTCTGTAAAAGCGCGAAAGCCGAGCTGCTCGGCAGCAAACGCGCGGCGTTGGAGATCAGCGAGGGCAAGTACCATCAGGTCAAGCGGATGTTCGCGGCGCTGGGCTATCACGTAGAGGCGCTCGAACGGGTGCGCATCGGGGCGCTGGCGCTGGACAAACGTATGCATCCCGGCGAGGTGCGGGAAATGAGCGCCGAGGAAGCCGCGAGGGTGTTCGAATGACGTCATTTGATAAATGTCATTGCGAGGGCTTCAGCCCGTGGCAATCTCAGCCTAACACCGTCACCTATCAAATCCCACAAAAAATTGGGGCTTTTGGCTGATACATCCGCATTTTCATTGTCAAAACGCACAATTATGCGACCTTGTTTTTTGACTTATCGGAATAATGACTAAATAATAAGGGGAATATTTAGTGAAAAAACAAGTGGAACTGTAGAAAGAATTGTGCTATATTATTGTTGTACACTTATCATAAGTGCGTAAAGCATATTTCCGTTAGTTTTTGCTGCACTTCTTTAGGCGTGCAGATTTGGATTAAAATGGAGGTTTTTTAATGGCTAACGTATCACTGAGACACATTTACAAAATCTATGACGGCGGCGTTACCGCTGTATCGGACTTTAACCTGGAGATCGAGGATAAGGAATTTATCATTCTGGTAGGTCCCTCCGGCTGCGGTAAGTCCACCACTCTGCGCATGGTCGCGGGTCTTGAGGATATCTCTAAGGGTGAGCTCTACATCGGCGACAAGCTGTGCAACGACGTAGCTCCCAAGGACAGAGATATCGCGATGGTTTTCCAGAACTACGCGCTGTATCCCCATATGACCGTATACGACAACATGGCGTTCGGTCTGAAGCTCCGCAAAATGCCTAAGGAAGAAATCAAGCGCCGCGTCGCTGAGGCTGCCCGCATCCTCGGCATCGACCAGTACCTCGACAGAAAGCCGAAGGCTCTGTCCGGCGGTCAGAGACAGCGTGTCGCGCTGGGCCGCGCGATCGTCCGTGATCCTAAGGTATTCCTGCTCGACGAGCCGCTGTCCAACCTGGACGCAAAGCTCCGCGCTAACATGAGAACCGAGATCTCCAAGCTGTATCAGAAGCTCGGCACCACCTTTATCTATGTTACCCACGACCAGACCGAGGCTATGACGATGGGTACCCGTATCGTCGTTATGAAGGACGGTATCGTACAGCAGGTCGATACGCCTCAGCATCTGTATGACCTCCCCTGCAACGAGTTCGTCGCCGGCTTCATCGGCTCTCCGCAGATGAACTTCATGGACGCTGTCCTCGTCAAGGAAGGCGGCAAGTATGCCCTTAAGTTTGACGAGTATACCGTCAAGCTGCCCGACAGCAAGAGCAAGAACGGCGTCCTCGATCCCTATGTCGGCAAGGAAGTCCGTTTCGGCATCCGTCCCGAGCACATTCACGACGAGCCCGAGTTCATCGAGAAGTGTGAAGGCAAGAACGGCGTTATCAAGGCGAACGTTGTCGTAACCGAGCTGATGGGCGCTGAGATCTATCTGTATGTCAACATCGGCGGCACCCAGGTTACCGCTCGCGTAGAGCCCACCTCTACCGCGAAGCCCGGCGACGACGTTGATGTCGCGTTCGATCTCGAGCGTATTCACATCTTCGATAAGGACACCGAGATGACCATCACCAACTGATAGGGATATCGGTTGAGATTGCCGCAGGTTGACCTGCGGCATCCCTCGCAATGACAGTTTCATATGGTACTGTTGCCCGTCGCGAAAGCGGCGGGCTTTTTGTGTGTAAAATGCTTCGGAAAGAGCCGGGAATGGGCGTGACGCACGCGTCTGCATATCCCGCCAAATGTCAACATTACCCCATATCTTGTGGTCATATGACCGCCTACCCACAATTCGCCCAAATATTCACAAAAAGTTAAAAAAATTGTAATATCAGCGCTTTATTTCCGCGTTATTTTCTGTTATATTGCAAATAGAGAAATATCTCGCGGCTGAATAATGCGCAAAAACGCGATAGAAAAGCCGTTTTTGCGTGGTGGACCGATCTCGTGCGTCTGCACAAAAGATTACTGCCGTGCAACAAAGATGAAAGATTTATCATTTTTTCGTCATTTTGCAAGAAAAACTCCCGTTCATTTTTGAAAAAAAGGTTGCTTTTTTCTTTTCCTTTGTGTAAAATGTATATGAGATAGGTGGCTTCTTTAGGCAGTTCACCAAATCGTTCGGTATTTTGACTATTTTTTATACGGAGGAGAACTATGTCCAACAGATTATTTCAGGGAGTTATTCATCAGATGAAGGACGCCATCGACAGAACCATCGGCGTTGTGGACGAGACTTCGGTAGTGATCGCGTGCTCGGAGCTGGGACGCATCGGCGAGGTGAACGAGAGCATCACCTCCGATACCCTTTCGGCGACCGTACCCTTCGTTATCAACGGACACACCTTCAAGTCCTTCGGCTCCTCGACCCGTTCGGAGTATGCCGTTTTTGTACAGGGCAGCGACGAGATCGCGCAGAAATACGCGCAGCTTCTGGCTGTTTCCCTGTCGTCCATCAAGCAGTATTATGATGAAAAGTATGACCGTTCCAACTTTATCAAGAATGTTATTCTTGATAACATCCTGCCCGGCGATATCTACCTGAAGGCGCGCGAGCTGCGCTTCAACAGCGACGTTACCCGCGTGGTCATGCTGATCAAGATCACCAGTAAGACGGATGTTTCCGCCTTTGATGTGGTGCAGAATCTCTTCCCCGACAAATCGAAGGATTTTGTCATCAATATCAATGAGACCGATATCGCGCTGGTCAAGGAGATCAAGCCCGGCATCTCTACCAAGGATCTCGAAAAGCTGGCAGGCTCTATCGTCGATACGCTGTCTACCGAGTTTTATACCCACTGTGTTGTCGGTATGGGCACCACCGTGACCGGCATCAAGGATCTGGCGCATTCCTTCAAGGAGGCGCAGGTTGCCCTCGAGGTCGGCAAGGTGTTCGACACCGAGCGCACCATCGTCAGCTATGACAATCTCGGCATCGCCCGACTGGTATATCAGCTGCCCACCACCCTCTGTGAGATGTTCCTCAAGGAGGTCTTCAAGCGCGGCTCCATCGAGAGTCTGGATCAGGAGACCCTGTTCACCATCCAGAAGTTCTTTGAAAACAACCTGAACGTTTCCGAGACGTCCCGCAAGCTGTTTGTGCACCGCAATACGCTGGTGTATCGTCTGGAAAAGATCAAGAAGCTGACCGGTCTCGACCTCAGAGAGTTCGAGGACGCGATCGTCTTCAAGGTAGCGCTGATGGTCAAGAAATACCTGACCTCCGCCCCGACGAAATATTAATGTAGTGACCAGTGACCAGTGGCAAGTGTCCAGTAATGAGTAACTTCTGTTTCCCGTTTTATCGGCAGTGTTGCTGTCAGCGAAAGGTATTACTATGATAGAATTCAAAAACGTATCCAAGGTTTACGACTCCAACGGCGTTCACGCGCTGGATCACGTATCCCTCAAAATCAACAAAGGCGAGTTCGTGTTCATCGTCGGCGCCTCCGGCGCAGGTAAAAGCACGTTCCTGAAGCTGATTATGCATGAGGAAACGCCCACTTCCGGCGTGATCGTCGTCAACGATATGCATCTGGAGAAGATGAAGCGCCGCAAGGTGCCGTATCTCAGACGCACCATGGGCATCGTGTTCCAGGATTTTCGTCTGATTTCCAAGATGACGGTGTATGAGAACGTCGCGTTTGCGATGCGCTGTGTCGGCAGAAAAAACGATTCCATCAAAAAGCGCGTTCCCTATATTCTGGAGCTGGTCGGTCTTGCCGACAAGGCGGACGATCATCCGTCTGAGCTGTCCGGCGGCGAGCAGCAGCGCGTGTCGCTGGCGCGAGCGCTGGTCAACAATCCCGAGCTGATCATCGCGGACGAGCCTACGGGCAACATCGACCCCGAGATGAGCTATGAGATCATCGAACTCCTTTCCGAGATCAACAAGCGAGGCACCACGGTGCTGGTGGTCACCCACGAGCATGAGCTGGTCAAATCTTTCGGCAAGCGAGTGATCACGATCGACGACGGCAGAGTAGTATCTGATTCCGACGACGATCAGTTTGTCGCTATCTGAGCCGTTATCGCGCGAAGGAAAGGAATGACAGTATGAGCAGTTTCGGCTATCTTGTCAAAGAGGGCTTTAAAAATCTATTTCATAACCGTCTGATGAGTCTGGCGTCGATCGGCGTTCTGATATCCTGTCTGGTACTGACGGGATCGGCGGTTATGCTGACCATCAACGTATCCAATATCGTCGACTCGGTCGGCGATACCAACGTCACTAAGGTTTTTCTGGATGACGATCTGACAAAGTTAGAGGCGGTATATAAAGGAAAAGAACTCAAGGACGTCGACAATGTCGTCGATGTGCAGTTTATCGATAAGGATGAATCCATCGAAGCGTACCGCGAGCAGCTCGGCGAGGAGGTCTTCGCGAACATGACCGGCGACGATAACCCCCTGCCGTATTCCTACAGCGTCGTGATGGAAGACCTGTCAAAATATGACGATACCGTCGCCAAGATCAAAGAGGTCGAGGGCGTCGCGTCCGTTTCCTCCCACCGAGAGGTAGCGGCGAAGCTGACGAGCCTATCGTCCTTTATCACGACCATGAGCCTGTGGATCATTCTGGCGCTGGCGGTGATTTCGCTGTTCATCATCAGCAACACCATCCGCATGACCATGTTCTCGCACCGCTTTGAGATCAGCATCATGAAGTCTGTCGGCGCGACCAACGCCTTTGTCCGCGTGCCCTTCATCATTGAGGGCATCATCATCGGCTTGGTGTCGGCGGCGGTTTCCATCGGGCTGCTGTTTGTGCTGTCCGACGCGATCATCAACTCGGTACAGAAGATCCTCGATTTTCCGTATACCCGTTTCACCGATCCCACCGTCATGTGGCCGGTCATCGGCGCGTTCGCCGCGGCAGGCGTGCTGGTCGGCGCTTTCGGCAGTATGGTATCCATCCGCCGTTACCTGACCCACGAGGGCAGCGAGATCTTAGGGTGGTAATAAAAGTGACCAGTGGTTAGTGGTCAGTGACCAGTTATGTAAGAAAAGGCTGAAATACAGAAACCAACGTTAAATTTCATGCATAGGAGTGATTCTATGAAGAAGATTATTTCAATTTGCTTAGCTATCGTAATCGTCATCTGCGCGATCATGTCCACGACAGCGGCGACTATCAGCGAGCTGGAGGCGCGTCAGGCTGAGCTGGAAGCACAGCAGGCGGAATATCAGCAGAAGCTGAACGACTCTAATGCCGCTGTATCCGAACAGCAGGAAGAGGTTGACGCGCTCGTCGGTCAGGTGGAGTCCGTAACCGAGGAGATCCAGGTCTGCTACCAGAAGATCGCTATCTATGACGCGGATATCGCCGAAAAGCAGACTGCCATCGACGCCGCCAATGCGGAGATCGAGGCGAATATGGAGACTCTCCGTCAGCGCATCAAGACTATCTATATTTCCGGAGACGTCAGCGCGCTGGAAATTGTGCTCGGCGCAAAGGATTTCTCCGATTTTCTGGATAAGATACAGCTGGTTCAATATGTCAGCAACCATGACGAGGAGCTGATCAACGGCATCAAGACCCAGCTCGACGCGATCTCCGACGAAAAGGCGGCGCTCGAAGCGGACAAGGCCGATCTCGAGGCGGAGCAGGCTACCCTGACCGCGAAGCAGGATGAGCTGAATACACTGCTCGAAGAGAACAAAGAAACGCTCGCCAGCTTACAGAGCGACGCGGCTGACGCACAGATGCAGCTTAACCTCAGCGAGCAGGAGCTCAGCGGTCTGAGCGAGGAAATCCAGGATTATTATCGCCAGCAGAGAGAAGCGCTCGAGGCGCAGCAGGCGGCTGCCGCAGCCGCGGCGGCGTCCGGCGGCAACGATGATGATGACGACGAGATTAACTATAACAGTACATCCAATGAGATTTACTATACCGCAGAGCAGCAGGTCGAAACCGACGGCAGCTGGACATGGCCGCTTCCCGGAAATTATATGATCACCTCGCAGTACGGCGAAGGGCGTTCCTATGAGACGCATAACGCGCTGGATATCGGCGCATACATCGGCGAGCCGATCTACGCGGCAAATTCCGGTACGGTCGTATCCTCAAACAACTCATGTCCTCATACAAACTCCGGCGGAAACTGGTGCAGCTGCGGCGGCGGTTACGGTAACTTTGTCTGGATCCTGCATGATAACGGTTATGAGACGATCTACGGTCATATGATCCAAACCACCGTTTCCACCGGACAGTACGTCTCCAACGGTCAGCTGATCGGCTATGCCGGATCATCGGGCTGGTCGACAGGATGCCATCTGCATTTTGAACTGCGTATCAACGGCATCAAGAGCAATCCGTGGAACCTGTATTAATCAGTGACCAGTGGTTAGTGACCGGTAGGGACGAGCAATGCTCGTCCGTATCCAAAAGGAACGTTCGCGAACAGATGTAATTCGCGAAAGAGCGGTAACTATCATCTGAACAAGAATTCATAAATTCCATTCCCTCCGCATATGATGGTGCGGAGGGATTTTTATGTTGACTGCCTTAACGATCGAGGAGCACAGCGGGGGATTGCTGCGCTTTTTGCGTAAAAACCGCATCCGCGTCGATCACCGCTTCTGTGATTCCGCTTCGCTCAAGTGCGTGACCTATGAGCATTATCGCGGCAGGATCGGCTGGAACACGATCGACCGCTTTGTCAAGGCGCAGCGCAACCGTGTACTGTGCCCCCCTGATCTTGCGCTGCCCGAGAACAGCGGGTACAAGCGCTTTGTGTCTTATGAGCTCAGCCGCCGCTTGTGTGAGAACACCGCGCTGTATTTACTGCGCTCCACAGATTGCCGCGGCGTCAAGGTCGTGCTGATCGACGACAGCGGCGACAGCGTCGGAGTGTGCGAATACTTAACGGATCACTGCGATCCGCTTTATGTGATCAGCGACGTGACGGATATCTACGCGGCGCAGGCGGAGTATCTCCTGAACGAAAAAGGCGCCGCGCTGCGCATTTGTCGGTCGAAGGATTGTCTGTGCGATGCGGACCTGATCATCGCTCCGGATAAGCTGACCCGTACGCTGCCCTGTCCTGACGGCGCGCTGATCCTGACGGCCCAGCCGCCTGCAGTGCCGCAGAGCTGTCTCGCCGTGTATGATTATTACTTTGATCTTCCGTCAAAATACCGGGAGCTTTGTCCTGTTTTTCTCGACGGTATGTATTTCGCATCGGCGCTGTACGCGACCAATCAGGCGAGGGAACTGGGCAGCGAGCTGTTCACCCGCTGCGGCGACGGCACTGTGCTGCATACCCGTCAAAGCCTGCTGAACGCATTTAAAAACCGCAGCTTATCACCTTGACATCAACCTTTTGTTGTCATATAATATAGCTTGTATGCGAATACCTGAAATCAAAGATGATTCGAAAGGAAGATAACAATATGGCTAAACCTGTTATGATCACCGCCGAGGGCTTGAAACAATTAGAGGAAGAGCTCGAATTTTTAAAAGGACAAAAGCGTAAGGAAGTCGCGGAAAAGATCAAGGTTGCCCGCTCCTACGGTGACCTTTCCGAAAACAGCGAGTATGATGACGCGAAAAACGAGCAGGCGATACTTGAAGCGCGTATCGCTACCATCGAAGCGACGCTGAAAAACGCTGTTTTGATTGACGAGGAAGGCATGACCAACGAGCATGTTCACGTCGGCTCAAGCGTCAGACTGCTGAATCTGCGTACCGACAGCGAGGTCACCTACAAGATTGTCGGCTCCAACGAGGCAAACCCCTCCGATGGCAAGATCTCCGATGAATCTCCCGTAGGCATGGCGCTGATCGGTCACGCTGTCGAGGACGTCGTGGAGGTAGAGGTACCCATCGGCACCGTCGGCTTCAAGATCCTTGAGATCTTCAAATAATAAGAGGTAGGATATGGAACAAAACTTAAATGAAATACTCCGATTGAGAAGGGAAAAGCTCTTAAACCTGCAAGAGGCGGGCAAGGATCCCTTTGTGATCACCAAGTTTGATCAGACCCATCACAGCGTGGATATCAAGGAAAACTACGATGAGCTTGAGGGAAAGACCGTCAGCATCGCCGGCAGGATGATGTTCAAGCGTGTGATGGGCAAGGCGTCCTTCTGCAACGTGCAGGATCTCAAGGGCAATATTCAGGTTTATGTCGCCCGCGACGCGGTCGGCGAAGAGAGCTACGTGTACTTCAAGAAGTATGACGTCGGCGATATCATCGGCGTCACCGGCGAGGTGTTCAAGACCAAGACCGGTGAGATTTCCGTACACGCCGCTTCCGTTACACTGCTGACGAAATCCTTGCAGGTGCTTCCCGAAAAGTACCACGGTCTGACCGATACCGACACCCGCTATCGCCAGCGCTATACCGACCTGATCATGAACAGCGAGGTCAAGGATACCTTTGTCAAGCGTTCGAAGATCATTTCTACGATCCGTCGTTTTCTGGACGAGCAGGGCTTCATGGAGGTCGAGACCCCCATGCTGGTCGCGAACGCCGGCGGCGCCGCCGCAAGACCGTTCGAGACGCATTTCAATGCCCTTGACGAGGATCTGAAGCTGCGCATCTCGCTCGAGCTGTACTTAAAGCGCCTGATCGTCGGCGGTTTGGAGCGTGTGTATGAGATCGGCAGAGTCTTCCGCAACGAGGGCCTTGACACCCGCCACAACCCCGAATTCACCCTGATGGAGCTCTATCAGGCATATACCGATTATCACGGCATGATGGACCTGACCGAGGCGATGTACCGCAAGGTCGCGCAGGAGGTCAACGGTTCGATGCAGGTGACCTACGGCGAGCATGTGATCGACTTCGAAAAGCCCTTTGCGCGCATCACCATGGTCGACGCCGTCAAGCAGTACGCGAATGTTGACTGGAACGAGGTCAAGACGACCGAGCAGGCGCGTCAGATCGCGGACAAGCTCCACGTCGAGTATGAGGACAGGCATCAGAAGGGCGATATCCTCAGCCTGATCTTTGAGGAGTATGTCGAGAAGCATCTGATCCAGCCGACCTTCGTCATGGATCACCCGATCGAGATCTCGCCGCTGACCAAGAAAAAGCCCGAGGATCCCGAGTATGTCGAGCGCTTCGAGATGTTCATCAACGGCTGGGAGATGGCGAACGCTTACAGCGAGCTCAACGACCCGATCGATCAGCGCGAGCGCTTCAAGGCGCAGGAGGCGATGCTCGCCGCCGGCGATGAAGAAGCCAACACCACCGACGAGGACTTCCTCAACGCCCTCGAGATCGGCATGCCCCCCACGGGCGGCATCGGCTACGGTATCGACAGGCTCGTCATGATCATGACGAACTCCCCTGCCATCCGCGACGTCTTACTGTTCCCGACGATGAAGAGCTTAGATAAATAACCACAATATATAGCTATATTTTTGCTTATAAATCGCTATATGTTGTATGTTTAAAGGGTGCTGATTAAGCCCTTAAGCCAAACTTAAGCCGATTTATGCAGATTATTACACAAAGATATTGTAAAGCAAAGCAGGATCGGCGATGTAAGGCTTTTTCCCATTCGCATACGCCGTTTCACAGTATTCGTTCCATAGAAGTGTAAGTGTGACGCCCTTCTTTGAAAGTTCATTATGGATGTACACAAAGTTCGGCTCTGCGTAATTGCGCCCAACATCCTTGCGCTCAGGATAGAGCAACTTCTCAAGCTCCGGGTTCGTCACATCGTCATCCAAAGGCCATCTAACACCTTGCTGTTCTGCGAGTTCGATGACATTTTTTACTGTGTGATGTGAATGCCCGGCGCTTGCGGCAATTTGTCTCAGACTGTAGCCCATACTGCTGAGCCTGAGAATTTCCTTGTAGTCCACCATATGATAGACCTCCTTGATAGTAGTCACGTTATGAACGTGCACTCTCAAGTATATCATATTCATCTCACCGGGCACTGCCCGTGGGCACTAAGCGGCGAGCCGTGGCAAAATCTCCGTGCATGTGTGGCACTGTGGGCGGTATATGCAACTACCTTGAAATAACGCCTAAAGAGTTCTTCGATATAAATACCGTCAATCCTACAAAGGTCAGCGAGTTGATAGAAGCAACCAAGGGACTGAGCAGCGACCAACTATCAAATCTGATCAGCCTTGCGAGAGGGCTGATACTATTATTCAATAAAACGCTTCAAAAACTGAAATCGATGTGGTATAATGTATACGGTGATGAAACGATGAGTTATACATTTACAGCACATGATTTAGAAACCATAAGAGAAGCTCGAAAGAAGAACAAGGATAAGAGA
>JAFRBX010000072.1 GCA_017404665.1 Ruminococcus sp. | reverse complement strand
TTTCGACAAACGGCTCGATACGCTGGAAACCAACCTCGATCTGAAAGCGGACAGGCCCGCGAGGAGCAACATCCGTCCGGGCAGCCGTCAGAGCGAACAGTATAAGGTTCTGATAGGAGGTGCTGAGCATGACAGTCGGACAGCGGATTAAGCAGCTGCGGCAGGAACGCTGCTGGTCAAAAGGTCGCCTCGCACGGGAAATGGATATCACATATTCCCATAACATATCCGTTTGGGAAAACGATCAGGCTGAACCGAGATTATACGCTTTCTTCAAGCTGTGCCGGGCGCTCAACATCTCAATGGACGAGTTCATGAAGGGAGTTGATTTGGAATGATCCTGACCTACACGCTGACCGCGATCGGCGGGCTGATCTTAGCGGCGCTGATCGTCTGGTTCTTCAAGCGGAACCTGCGCGACCTGATCGACGTGCTGTTCGGCGGTCTGGAAGAGCAGAACGAAAAGGAAAAAGCCGACTGAGGTATTCGCAGTACCTCAATCGGCAGATGAAAACATCTTATTAACATTGTAGGCGAATCCGAGAGATTTGTCAATAGAAAGAGGTAAACATGACTAACCATATCGAATATATCAGCATCGAAAAACTGATTCCGCATCCGAATAATCCGCGGAAAGATCTCGGCGATCTGACCGAGCTTGCCGACAGCATCAAAGCGAACGGCGTATATCAGAATCTGACCGTCGTCGATAATCAAGACGATACCTATACCATCATCATCGGACACCGCCGGCATGCTGCCGCTAAGCTCGCAGGGATCGCCGAACTGCCGTGCGTCATAGCGCAGATGACCGAAAAACAGCAGCTTGAAACGATGCTGCTCGAAAATATGCAGCGCACCGATCTGACGATCATCGAAGAAGCGCAGGGGCTGCAGCTTCTGATCGATCTCGGTGATTCCGTAGCGAATATCGCGGCGTCGACTGGCTTCTCGAAGAAAAAGATCAAGTCGCGCCTGCTGCTGAACGGCTACAAGACCGCTGACGTTGAGAAGGCATTCAGCCGGGGAGCGACCCTTGAAGACTATGTCAAGCTCGACAGGATTAAAAACGAGAGCAAGCGAAAAGAGGTCGCAAAGTATCTCGGCAGCTCGAATTTTGATTATTATTTGAGTCAGGCGATCGATGCAGAAAAGTGGGATAAAGAAAAGCCCAAGATCATAGGGGTTTTAGAAGGCTTCAAGGCTGTTGACTCTGCACAGCACCCGATAAGCTATTCAGAATATGTGAAAACCTGTGCGCTGAACACAGCAAAAGAGGTCTATGCGTTCTGTGAAGATAATCCCGACGGCAGAGAAATCAGATACAGGATGTCAAATTATTCAAATCTCGTTACTGTGTATCTGATGAAAACCGAGGAGGAAATCAAGAATTCTAGTAACAGCAGAAAAGGCGACGACGAGTCTGCTCGCCGCGCTGCGATCGCCGACTACAGAAAAAGCCTGATCAGCCGACTGGAGCAGTACATCGACAGCTTTATCGCGGAGCATGATGACAAGGCGCTGGGCCTGAACAGCAGCAGTCAGCTGATAGCTATTGATAGTATCGTCAGAGCAATTATCACGATTGCGATAGAAAACAACCGCGAATATTATCAGCAGACGCCTTTATCCGCATTAAGTTATCTTGGTCTCGGTCGGAATACAATAGCGCGTGATGATAAAAATGACTACCACGACGTCAACTATGCGATCTGTACAGATAAACCTGAAGGCAAAAAGGCACTCGGACTCGGCCGCAATCCGGTCCAATTTCTTCTCGCACTTCTTCGGGCGCAATCCGGCTTAGGCATTTGCTCTGAATACTACTCGTATGACCGCTCCTATACGTGCGTCAAATTCAGAAAGACCAAACATCCCGCGCTGCTGATTGAGAATCTGGAGCGTCACGGCTTTCAGACACCCGACGAACTCAGACAGTATATCGACGGTACGCATCCTATGTATACCGAGGAGGGCTGCAAAAGCATTATCAACAGCCAGTTTGATCAATGAACACGAGAGATATAACCATACTGGTTCGCTGCCGCTGTACTCAATGCGGCTGTGACATTTTAGGAGGAACCATGAGAGAGATACTTTTCCGCGGTAAGCGGATTGATAACGGTGAGTGGGTATATGGCTTTTATATGGAAGCGATTGATGATGGTACAAAAATGGGATTTATCGTCGAAAACAATACAAACATCTACCCGAGAATCAACTACGTTTATAAATCGCTTGATTGCGACATTGTTGACGTGATACCTGAAACTGTCGGACAATATACCGGCTTGACCGATAAGAACAGTAAGGATATATTTACGGGGGATATAGTGCTTAACAGCAACGGCGTTCCCTACGAGGTTGCTTTCATTGAAAAATATGCAAGATTCGCTTTCAGGCGAAAAGGTGTTGTGTTTGGATGGTTCAATCCGTCGTATTGCAAAGTCATCGGCAATATCCATGATAACCCTGAGCTTTTGGAGGCGGAAACATGAGCGTACTGATTAAGGGCATGAAGATGCCAAGATACTGTAAGAAATGCAAGTTTCGCTATAATGTGACACCTTTCATAACAAAATGTATGTTTACCAATGAACCGTGTCACATTCGTTATCGGAATTCTACTTGTCCTCTCGCCGAAGTTCCTGCGCCGCATGGGGATCTGATTGACAGGGGAACGATAACCGCTATGGTCAGAAAGCAATTTTGTGACATAACATGCGATAGAGCAAGCGTAGATTGCGAAAGGTGCGGTGTGAATGTTGTTATAGACGAGTTGATCGGAAAGGCA
>JAFRBX010000071.1 GCA_017404665.1 Ruminococcus sp. | reverse complement strand
TTCCGAAACGAAGTCTTTCAAACTCTCAGCAAAGTTGTTGATCGCTTGTGTGACACCATCCGCAGTATCTCTGCACACACCATTATGAGCATTACTGCCAGAGATTGGATTATTAAAGCGTTTAATTGAATATTAGTATTAGCTACTTGGTCGGAAGGTGTTTGCCCTCCGACCATTTTCATTATGCCGCGATTATGCGGGTAAGTCAAGTTCTGCAGGTTCGGAGGTGTCGGCTTTTCTGAAATCGTCCTCTTCAAGTCCGAACATGATAGCAAGTTGCTCGGGTTTTGTTATCTGGAACTTATAGTAGATCATAATGGGATTCCCTGTATTTTGGTGACAGCTCCGTCAGCAGACAAACGCTGGTCGATGGCATCACTGCCCTCGGCTACAGCGAAAAAACAGACGGTCATCGCACCGTGCAGATCGTATCGATCCTGATCATCATCCTCGCGATTTATCTGATCCTCAACCATCTCGGATGGCTGAACATCTTCAACATCTTCCCGACGATCGAAAATACCGTGGAACTGCCGTTTTTGTTTATCATCGGACTATTGACCTCCGTGCACTGTATCGCGATGTGCGGCGGAATCAACCTGACCCAGAGCGTCAACGCGGCACAGAAGCAAGATAAAACGCTGAAAACCAGTCTGCTCTACAACCTAGGCAGAGTGATTTCTTACACGCTCATCGGCGGCATCGCGGGAGCAGTAGGTTCGGTTCTGAGCTTCAAAGGGATCGTCGCGGTCATCGCGGGAGCGGTCATGCTGTTGATGGCGCTCAGGATGCTGGGCGTGTTCAAAAGCCTTCGAAAACTCCGTCTGCCGATCCCAAAAAACTTGCGATCGTCGGCGCGGAATATTATATCGCGGGCAAAATCAAAAAGGCTCCCCACGCTGAGGAAGCCTTCGGGTATTCCTTTGAGAAGATCGTATTGTATGCTCAGTCGATCGGCGTCTCCACCGTATGGATCGCCGGGACGATGAATCGGGACGCCTTTGAGAGAACGATAGAGCTCGATGATGATGAGGTCATGCCCTGCGTTTCTCCGATCGGATACAAGGCTCAGAAGAAGTCTGTACGCGAGACGATGATGCGAAAAGGCATCAAGGCGGACAGCCGTATGAGCTTCGGCGAGCTGTTCTTTGACGGCTCCTTTGATAATCCCCTGACGCCGGAATTGGCAGGCGTATTCAGATCCCCGCTCGAAATGGTGCGGCTCGCGCCCTCCGCAGTGAACAAACAGCCGTGGCGTGTAATCGTAAAGGATGATCAGGCTCATTTCTACAAGAAGTCGAGCAAGGGTTATGCTGACGGCGCGATGGATGTCCAAAAGATCGACATCGGTATAGCTCTGTATCATTTCGAAACCGTGGCTCTTGAGAGCGGGCTGTCTGTCAAATTTACTATCAGCGACCCCGGGTATACCCGTCCCTGCCGACTGGCAGTATATCGCCTCGTATATAACCCTGTGAATAACCCTGTGATCAAGAAATACAGCCCGACGATACAGAAGTCGTCGGGCTATTTTTATGCGGATTGGTTCTTCAGTTTATTTCTCAGGTTCCTGAGGTTGCCGGAGGTGTAGCCCATCGGGCAGATGGTACACCACTGGCGCGGGGTGAACAGGACGCCGTTGAGGATAGCGAGTACAGTCGCGACCTCCATAAAGATCAGTACCGAGAAGCCCAGTGTATCGATTCCCTGTGGGATGACAAAAATCAGCATAACCGCAAAGCTGCCCATCATGATCGCCCAAAGTGCCGGACGGAACCACTTCTTCGCATATAAATTCGGGCGTTTCAATCCGAGGTTGACGAGACTGCCGATCTTGCCGATCAGCGAACCGCGCGGACAGATGCGGGCGCAGTGCATCTTCCCTCGTCCCGAAAGCACAATAATGATCGGCGTGAACATACAGACAAAACCGAACAGGCCGATCGGGTGATAGAAATTCGCCGCCGTCATCCATACGATCGTGATGATCCACGACCAGTCCTGTAAGGTGGGGATCCACTTCTTTCCACCCACAATAATCCCTTTTCGTTTCTTCATATCTAATTCCTTCTCGGCAAAATCAATACGCCGGTTCTGTCGTTGGAGATCGTTGCGCTGAGGTTTTTGCTGTCAAGATAATCCAACAGATAGGAGATATAGCGATCCTCAAATGCCGGACCATCCGAAGAAAGATACTGCGATGTGCAGTGATCGTGCAGATGCAGCGTCACACCGAAGCGCTCCCGGCTTTCATCCCTCAGATCAATGTACTCTTGTATCGACAGTGCTTTCATAACCTCATCTCTTTTCCACTTCGGCGATAACCTCGATCTCCGCGAGCGCGCCCTTAGGCAGATTCGACACCTCTACGCAGCCGCGCGCGGGCTTCGAGGTGAAATATTTGCCATAGACTTCGTTGAATACGCCGAAGTCCCTTATATCATTCAAATAGCAGGTCGTTTTTATTACTCGGTCAAGATTGCTGCCTGCCTCAGTTAATATCGCCGACAGATTTTTGATGATTTGCTCGGTCTGGCCTTTTATCGTATAGGCTTCTATCCTGCCTGTTGCAGGATCAATGGGAATTTGACCGGAAGTGTAGATCAGATCGCCGAGGACAACTGCCTGAGAGTAAGGTCCGATTGCAGCGGGAGCATTTTTTGTTTCGATTATTTTCATCTCAAATTCCTTTCATTTTTTCTTTAATCGTTTATCCGAGACTACCGACAGCTTTGTGCCGATCGACTGGAACAGCTGTACAAGCAGGATCAGCAGGATCACGGTGATGATCATGACAAGGTATTTATAGCGATAGTAGCCGTAGTTGATGGCGAGCTTGCCCAGTCCGCCGCCGCCTATCGCGCCGCTCATGGCGGTATAGCCGAGGATGGTGGTAAGGGCAATGGTGATGTTGGAGATCAGGCTCGGGACGCTCTCGGGGATCAGAACCTTGGTGATGATCTGCAGGGGTGACGCGCCGGTGCTCTGCGCCATCTCAATAATGTTTGGATTGACCTCGCGGACAGAACTTTCGACCAGACGCGCGATAAACGGGAACGCCGCGATCACCAGCGGTACGATGGACGCAGCCGTGCCGAACGCCTTGCCGATGATCAGGCGTGTCAGCGGTGCGACCACAACGATCAGAATCAGAAACGGTACCGAACGGAGCAGGTTGATCAGGATATTCAGAAAATGCCTCAGCGGCGCGGGCAGGGGGACGATACCGTCCTTGTCGCCGACCGCAAGCAGTACGCCCAGCGGCAGACCTATCACGAGCGCGATCAAGGTGGAGATGAGCGTAACGTATAAGGTTTCCCAGATAGCGAGCGGCACCTCGGTTTTGACAATATCGACTGCTTCCAGCCATTCTTTCGATGTAAAAAAGTCAGCCATGCTCACACCTCCTCTACCGAGATATCCTCGATACCCTTCAAAAACGCGATCGCCTGATCCTTGCTGCTTTCATCCGCGAAGGACAGCAGCATGTTGCCGTATGCCTTATCGCCGACGGCTTTTGTCGACGCGCCGAGGATATTTGCCTCTATCCCCTTTTGCTTGGCGAGCTGAGCGATCAAGGGCGTTCCTGCCGCCTTTGCGCCGCCGAAGATTACGCGCAGACGATACGCGGCATTCTCGACGAGGATCTCCTGTTCGCCCTCGGGGAAGACAAGGCGCTTTGCCGCTTGACTCTTGGGATGGGTGAAGATATCCACCACTCTTCCCTGCTCGGCGACCACGCCGTGGTCGAGGATCGCGACATTATTGCAGACCTCCTCGATAACGCTCATCTGGTGGGTGATGATGATGACGGTGATGCCAAGCTTTTCATTGATCTCACGGATTAAGCTGAGGATAGCGTGTGAGGTCTTTGGATCGAGCGCGGAGGTCGCTTCGTCACACAGCAGAACCTTTGGATTTGTCGCCAAGGCTCGCGCGATCGCGACGCGCTGTTGCTGACCGCCGGATAGCTGAGCGGGATAGGCGTTCGCCTTATCCGGCAGGCCGACAGTTTCGAGCAGCTCCAAAGCGCGTTTCTTTGCGTCAGCCTTTTTCACACCCTCCAACTCCAGCGGGAACATGACATTCTTCAGACAAGTCCTCTGCATCAGAAGATTGAACCCCTGAAAGATCATCGTCACCTCGCGGCGGGTATTCCGCAGCTCCTTATTTTTCAGATTGCCGACATCCACGCCGTCGATCAGCACCGTGCCGGAGTCGGGGCGCTCCAGCATATTGATACATCGCACAAGAGTCGATTTTCCCGCGCCGGACATACCGATGATGCCGAATATATCGCCGTCGTTCACGGTGATGGTGACATTTTTCAGCGCTTCGACGGTGCTGTCAGACGTCCGAAAGGTCTTGGATAAATTCTTGAGTTCTATCATGGGATCATTCCTTTATACAGACAGTATGCACCGGGCGGATGCTCGGTGCATAGGCTGACATTGATTATTTCAGTGCGTCAAGATTCTTCTGCTTTCCGCCGTAAAGACCGATCGGCTCGACATGGATGCCCGCGACGGATACCAGAGAGGTACCGTTCTCGGCATTGAAATCGTCCAGATACGGAACGTGCTGGAAGTAGTTCGCGTCAAGTTCGCCGTTATCGACGACGAGGTTGGGCTGTACATAGTCGGTGAACTCGGTGATCTTAAGGGTGATGTCCTTCTCGGCGAGGATGTCCTTAACGACAGCGAGGATCTCAGCGTGAGGTGTGGGAGAAGCCGCAATCGTGATGGTCTCGCCCTTCAACGCGTCGTAATCGAGAGAGGCATCAAAACCGTCGGTGGGATTCTCAACGACCGGTACGACAGCGCCGTCGTAGTTCGCGTTGATATAGTCGATGACCTTCTGCGATTCGGTCGCGGCGACCAGCGCCTTGATCTTCGGCTCGTTTTCGTTGCCGGATTTGACAGCGATAATGTTGACGTACGCGGATGCAGAACCTTCGATACCAAGCGAATCCTTGACCGGATTGATGCCTGCGTCGATCGCATAGTTGGAGTTGATGACAGCGTAGTCATAGTCCTGCAGTGCAGAGGGGAGCTGTGCCGCTTCGATCTCGGCGAACTCAATGTTCTTCGGGTTTTCTTCGACGTCTCTGACGGTTGCCGTGATGCCTGCGTCGGCTTTCAGCTTGATGTAGCCGAGCTCCTGTAAGAGCAACAGAGCGCGCGCTTCGTTGGTGGTATCGTTCGGGATCGCGATGGTGACGGGTGTTGCGGAATCCTTTTCGCCGTTATCCTTTGCGTCCTCTTTAGAGCAGGCGGAAAGTGCGAAGACGGAAGTAAGTGCGAGTGTGACGATCAGTAATGCGGAAATCAGTTTTTTCATAATAAAAATCTCCTTTGAATGAATGTTGAATTGTTGGAAAACGTTTTGATTTTTTTATAATTCTATAAAGGCTTAGGTTCTATAAAGGCTTCCGGGGGACAATTCAGCAACACATTCGTTTGCTGTATAAATTAGAGGAAATCAGAAATCTTGTGGTATTCATACAAATCTCCTTTGTCGCAAAAAGTAAAGGGGAGCGCGTTACGCTCCCCTTTAGCTGACACAGAATCAACGCTTTTCGAGAGCATAACGAACCAAAGCACGATACATCATACCGCACATCCACATCATGGTCATAGTACAGGTGAGCATCATAGTGGTCATGGTCGCTTTCTCCTTTCGTTTGATTGCAAGCGTATTATAAACCTACCTACCTACTTTGTCAATGGGTTAATTATACTTTTGTCATTCTGTCTAAATATTTAACAAGTAATTTCTGCAACTTCGTACGAATTACAACCCAACTTTATCTAAAGCCTGACGCAGATCTTCGATCAGATCGTCAGCATCTTCGATTCCTACGCTGAAACGGAAGAAGCCGTTGTGAAACTGCTCGGGATAGAGGTACTGACGCTCGTCATTCTCTCCCAAAAAAACGATCAGGCTCGCGTCATGTCCGAGCGATACGGCGTTGGTGATGACGCGCAGCTGACTGACAAATTGATTATGTGTATCGTGATCAGCCTTCAGTCCGAAGGACAGCACACCGCCGAAACCGGGGGCCATCTGCTTGCGCGCGATCTTGTGCTGCGGATGGCTCTCAAGTCCCGGATAGGATACAAAGCTGACGCCGGGTTGTTCTTCCAGCCATTTAGCTATTTTCATGGCGCTTTCATTATGCTGCTTCATCCGCAGAGGCAAGGTCACCGAGCCGCGCATGATCAGCCATGCGTTGAACGGGCTGATCGTACCGCCGAGATTCACCTGCGCCTGTGCGCGGATGATATCAAGGTGCGCTTTCTTTCCAATGATCGCTCCGCCCATCGCGTCGCCGTGACCGTTGATATACTTAGTCAGGCTTTCAATGGTGAAGTCTGCGCCCAGTTCGACCGGACGCTGGTTATACGGAGAAGCAAAGGTATTATCCACTGACAGCAGTGCGCCGTTTCTATGCGCGATATCTGCGAGTGCACGAATATCAGTGACGGAGATCGTGGGGTTACCCGGCGTCTCGATATGGATCAGCTTTGTATTCGGACGGATCACTGCCTTGACCGCGTCCAAGTCCGTCGTATCGACGATGGTTGTCTCAACTGAGAACTTTTCGTTGAACAGCTCATTGAGCAGGCGATAGACCGCGATATATGTAACGTTCGAAAAGACAACATGGTCTCCGGCTTTCAGAAGGGAGAAGAACAACCCCGATAATGCCGCTACACCAGAGGCGAGCACAACGCAGTCCTCGCCGCCCTCGAGGGAAGCGAGCCTTTCCTGTAAGTACTTCTGATTCGCGCCGCCGTTGCGGGTGTATAGATTTCCCTCTGCTGATGACCAGTTCATATTTGTCGGATCATACGGCAGTTCATACGAGTTTGCCATCGTGATCGGTCGCTTGACCGCGCCGGTTTCTTTGTCAACGGCGTTACCGGTGTGCACCGCTCGGGTATGGAAGCCATAGGAATCTTTTTTGAAGGTATCTGACATGATAATTCACCTCTAAATGCGGACATTCTGACGCCGGACAAAGCCAACGCCAGAATGTTCTGTTATGTTATCGGGAGAAAATCACTTGATAACGCCACCCTCTACGACAAGCTCTTCTTCGTAGTCCTTGCCGTAGGTGTCTACCAGCGTTTCCTCATAATCCTTGTGGAAGAACTGCTCGTCGGCAAGGGACTTGATCTCATCATTGATCCAGTTGAGCAGGCTTTCGTTGCCCTTGGTGACAGCGGGAGCGATGGTATCGTCCGAACCGAGCTTCGGGATACCGACAGTGTAGCCGTCAACAGTGTTCGCGTATGCGATGACCTCGGTGTTGTCGTTTGCCCAAGCAACGCCCTGACCGTTCTCAAAAGCGGTCTTTGCGTCGGAGTAGGTATCGTACTTCTTTAAGGTGATTTCGGGATTGTTTTCCTCAAGATAAATCTCAGCAGTGGTACCGGAGATGACGATGACCGCGTCGTCTGTGCCGATCTGACTCAGGTCGGTGATAGCTTTATCAGAGGGAGATACAACGCCCAGCGCAACATTCATGTACGGAAGAGCGAAGTCGACCTGCTGTGCGCGTTCCTCAGTGACGGTGAAGTTCGCGAGGATGATGTCGACCTTACCGGTCTGTAGTGCTTCTACACGATTGGCGGCTTCGGTGGACACAAACTCGACTTCTACGCCCAGATCTTTAGCGATACGGCGTGCAAAGTATACATCATAACCCTGATACTCACCGTTTTCATCTACAAAGCCGAACGGATTTTTATCGGAGAAAACGCCGATCTTGATACTGCCACTCTCCTTGATCTCGTCAAGAGAGCGATAGATGGTATCTGAGGAGTCGCTGTTTGCTGTTGTCTCGCCCTTATCGGCTTCTGTTGCTTTGCTGCAGCCTGCCATTACGCCGACAACCATGAGGACGGCTACTGCAAGCGCCAATAACTTGAATAATTTTGTGTTCTTCATATACATTCTTCTTTCCGGCGTAAGCCATATATTTATATCATACTGAGTACGATATATGCGTTATTTGTGTTTCACGGATTCATACTCGAAGGTGTGCAGGAATTTCTGCGCACGTTCCGTTTTCGGATGGGTAAAAAAGTCCTCGGGGTCGCCCTCTTCCACGATCTCTCCCCCGTCGAGGAAGATCACGCGGTCGGCGATCGCGCGGGCGAAGTTCATCTCGTGGGTGACGATCAGCATTGTCCTGCCGTTTTTCGCAAGCTCCAGCATGGTGTCGAGCACCTCGCGCACCATCTCAGGATCAAGCGCCGCCGTTACCTCGTCAAACAGCATGATCTCGGGGTGCATACACAGCGCGCGGACAATCGCAACACGCTGCATCTGACCTCCGGAGAGCTGACGCGGATAGCTGTCTCTTTTATCGAGCAAACCCACACGTTCAAGCAGCTGTTCGGCTTCCTCAGTGACCTCGTCTTTGCTGCGCTTCTGCACCTTCATTGGCGCAAGTATGATATTCTGCAAAACGGTCTTATGAGGAAACAGCTCATAGTTCTGGAATACCATACCAATCTTCTGACGGGTCTGTGCTAGATTGCGACTTTTACCGTCTATCAGCTCACCATCGAGACGAATCTCGCCGCCTTGGATCGGCTCGAGCGCGTTGATACATCGGAGCAGGGTCGACTTGCCGCAGCCGGAGGGGCCGATGATGACGATGACCTCGCCCTTGTGGACGTCAAGGCTCAGTCCGTTGAGGATCAGGTTATCGCCGTAGGACTTCTTTATATTGTTAATGGTCAAAACCGTATCTGCCATGATCAGTTACTCCATTTCTTTTCCAGATGCGAGGCGAGCAGACTGATCGGCCAGCACACCGCAAAGTACAGGACAAATATGACGAAGAACAGTCCGAACGCCGCGTTGGGGGATGCGACGCGGTTCGCGTCGATGATCTGACGCGCGACCTTCGTCGCCTCGACCACCTCGATCATCACGATCAGCGGCGTAGTCTTGATCATCCTCGTGACGAGATTGATGGACAGCGGCAGCAGACGGCGGATCGTCTGGGGAATGACAATGCTGAAATAGGTCTGGGAGCGATTCATCCCCAGCGCATAGGCGCTCTCGTACTGATGGATCGGGATACTTTGCAGCGCACCCCTGACGAGGTCGCCCATCTCTGCCGTACCCCAAAAGGTGAATACGATCACCGCGGCGAACTCGGGCTCAAATTTCAACCCGATCAGCCGTGCCGAGCCATAATAGACGATGAACAGCAGCACCAGCTGCGGCATGATGCGTACGATCTCAAGATAAACGCGGCAGATCGCCTTTGTCACAGGATTTTTCAGCGTCATAACGACGCCGAGCAGAATGCCCAGAATAATCGATAACGCAACCGAGATCAGGCTGATCTCCAGCGTGACCCACATGCCGCCGAGTAAGCGGGTAAAGTTCGTACCTCTGAACAGAACGTCGAAGCCGAGATCAGTTACCAAAGCTTGCATATCTCAGCCTCCTTTCGACGACAGAGCCGATGATCGACACCGGCAGGAGCACGATCAGATAAAAGACGACGACGAGAAACAGGCTCTCGACCGTGGTACTGCTCACCGCGATGCGATCTTTCGCAGTAAACATCAGCTCCATGATGGAGATACAGGAAAAGACGCTGGTCTCTTTCAAGAGGAAAATCAGGTTAGCGACAAAGGCGGGCACGGAGTAGGTCACCGCCTGAGGCAGGATGATGTGGAACATCGCCTGACGCCGCGTCATACCGAGGCTGACGGCTGACTCCATCTGGATCGTATCGACCGCCTCGATGCCGGAGCGGAAGGTCTCTGCCATATACGCTCCGCCCAACAGTCCCAAGCCGATGACGCCGCAGGCGATCTCGTCGGTCACGATCCCGAACAGCTTGGGAATACCGTAATAGATAAAGAATAACTGGATCAGCAAGGGGGTATTGCGCAGGATCTCAATGTAGATTTTTGCGATTGTTTTCAGTACCGGAACCTTGAAATGAACGATCAAAGCCGTCACCAGTCCCAGAACGATCGAGATCAGGATACCCAGCCAGCCCGTATATAAGGTGATCAGCAGACCGTCCTTATACAACGGCAGATAGCTGACGATCACATCCCAGTTCACAACAACCCTTCTTTCCTACGCCTGTTATCCGTTCGGGCAAAAAAGTAAGGGGAGCATTACGCTCCCCCGCATCTGATCAATCAACACGATTTGAGAGCATAACAAACCAAAGCACGACAGCAGCTGCCGCACATACACATCATCATACAGGTGTTTTTTGATGCTGTCATAGTCGTTATCTCCTTTCGAATGAGTACAAACGCATTATAACCCTACTTACCTACTTTGTCAATAGGTTAACCGCAAATTAAGCAATCTGTCCAATTATTTTTTTGTATGGTACAGTTTATTCGTGTGAATAACCATTTGCCTCGATTTCTTTTCGCTTCTGTCGTCTGACGCGATTGATATGCCGTTCAAAATCTCCGTTTTCGATCAACCTTGCCAGCACCAGTTGAATAAAAGTCGGTACCGTACAGGAGTAAAATCCGAGCCGATCTTCAAATACCGTAACAAGGTGCTCCGGCAGTATCATATACCCGACACGCAGCGCGGGAGAGATCGTTTTGGAAAAGGTGTTCATATAGATCACGTTGTCGTTCGATGTATGGGAAAAGAGCGATTCTTTCGGCTTTTTGGACACCGAGAATTCCGATTCAAAGTCATCCTCCACGATATACCGCTGACCCTTAGCTGCCCATTTCAGGTACTCAAACCGCTTCGACGCGCTCGCAGAGACGCCGCTGGGATAGCTTCGGTACGGTGAGATATGCAGGATATCAGCCTTGCTGTGCCACAGAGCGGCACTGTCGATCCCATCTGTATGGAGTCGCAGTTTTTCAACAGACACATCGCACGCGCGGTACACCTGCTCAATCTTTTTATAGGACGGGGATTCGATCCCGTAGATTTTTTCGTATCCAAGTAATTCTACAATCAGGCTGTAAAGATACTCTGAACCGGAGCCGATGATGATATGCGATGGCTCGGCGACGATCCCTCTGCTTCGCGCAAGATACTGCGCGATCGCATGCCGCAGTTCTTCACATCCTTCATTAGGCGATTTCTGCATGATCGCCTCGGGCATATCCGTGATGACAGCGCGCATAGTTTTCGCAAATACGGAATAAGGAAAAGGATAAGAAACTGAGCTGTGATGCCGAATTGCGGGCGGCATACTGACTACTTGTGCCGGCACAGCAAAGCCGTCTTCACCGCGGAATATCACAAAATACCCGCTGCGCTCTCTTGACTCGATATAGCCCTCATCACATAACAGCGCGTAGGCGTGCTCAACAGTAATCACGCTGACCCCTGTTTCTTCGGCAAGGATTCTTTTTGACGGCAGCTTGGAGCCGCAGGAAAATGCAGCGCTGACGATGTCCTCCCTCAACTGCTGATATAGCTGGAGATATGCCAGCATACGCTGATCCGTGTTAATTGTGTATTTCATCTGATTATATTATTTTCTCCTGTTTTGATTATTTTTATAGTATTAAATCCATTATATACTGTCCTCATTCCAAAATCAAGGAGGAAATAACCGTGTCAGAAAACCGTTATGAACTGAATGAAAATCTTGCCCAAATGCTCAAGGGCGGCGTCATCATGGACGTCACCACACCCGAACAGGCGAGAATCGCCGAGGCGGCGGGAGCCTGTGCCGTGATGGCGCTCGAGCGCATCCCTGCCGATAACCGTGCAGCGGGCGGCGTATCGCGCATGAGCGACCCGAAGATGATCAAAGGGATACAGGACGCCGTGTCGATCCCTGTCATAGCGAAATGCCGTATCGGGCACTTTGCCGAAGCGCAGATATTAGAGGCAATCGAGATCGACTACATCGACGAGAGCGAGGTGCTCTCCCCCGCCGATGATAAATATCATATCGACAAGACAAAGTTCAAGGTGCCGTTTGTCTGCGGCGCAAAGGACTTAGGAGAAGCGCTGCGCAGGATCAACGAGGGAGCCGCCATGATCCGCACCAAAGGTGAACCGGGCACCGGCGACGTCGTTCAGGCGGTGCGCCATATGAGATTGATGCAGGCAGAGATCCGCAGGATCGGCTCAGCCGCAGAGGGTGAATTGTTTGACATTGCAAAGGAGCTTCGGGTGCCGTATGACCTCGTGCAGTATGTACACGAAAACAAAAAGCTGCCGGTTGTCAACTTTGCCGCAGGCGGCGTCGCGACTCCAGCTGACGCGGCGCTGATGATGCAGCTCGGCGCCGAAGGCGTCTTTGTCGGCTCGGGTATCTTCAAATCGGGCAATCCCGAAAAACGCGCCGCCGCGATCGTCAAGGCAGTCACCAACTTCACCGACGCGAAGCTCCTCGCCGAATTATCGGAGGACTTGGGAGAAGCGATGGTCGGCATCAATGAGCAAGAAATCGAGCTGTTGATGGCGCAGAGGGGTGAGTAAGCCGTGAGGATTGCTGTGCTTGCGCTTCAAGGCGCTTTTATCGAACACGAAGAGATGCTCTCAAAGCTCGGTGTGGAATCATTCGAGATCCGACAGAAGAACGATCTCCTGCGTTCCTTTGACGGACTGATCATTCCGGGCGGGGAAAGCACTGTTCAAGGAAAGCTGTTAAAGGAGTCAGGATTGCTTGAACCGATCAGACAGCTGATCTTGGACGGGTTACCCACGTTCGGCACCTGCGCCGGATTATTACTGCTTTCTAAGCGGATCGAAAACGACGCACGCTCCTACCTTGCCACCATGGATATCACCTCCGTCCGCAATGCCTATGGCAGACAGCTCGGCAGCTTTTACACAGAAGAGAGCTTTGGCTCCATCGACAAGGTACCGATGACCTTCATTCGCGCGCCGTATATCAAAGAGGTATCGGACAGCGTAGAGATTCTCGCGACTGTAGACGGAAAAATAGTCGCCGCAAGGCAGGAAAATCAGCTGGTGACTGCCTTTCATCCCGAATTGAATGATGATCTCACCATACACCGATACTTTACGAATATGTGCAGTGGAGAGTAATTAAACCGGATTATAGATTAGTTGACTTATTCGAAAGCGTGGCCTATTCTTTGTTTATGCGTGGTAATAATTGACCTGTGACAAAACAATAAGTCCTATGTTTTTTCATAAGTAGATTTATCAAACCCTTTATTTGATTTCCAAAAAGAGTAGAACGCTTGCTTTAAGCATGCGTCCTGTTCATATCCTATTCGATTTTCTATTTTCCGCTAAGGACATCACCCTTTTTGGGGAGATGAGGAGTCGCAGCGCGAGTACGAGAGCGGTCACGCCTGACTGCTCTCAACGAGCACAGCGAACGACGACGATATGACGGAGGGAGAGATAACGCAGCAATACATTAACAATACATCTCACGAACAAAGCCTACGATTCAGTATCATTGTACACGATATTGAGTCAATCGTTCCTGTGAAACTAAAAAGCTGCGTTATCTCTCCCCTGCCGGTATTGCGCTTCATACTCTGTCAAGCGTTTCATTCGGCTGCCCCCTCGTCAGAGGGGGCTTTTTAGGATTCTTCTCAAACAGAGCTATAGGTTATTGATATCGTTTCTGTGCTTGAAGCGGTACTCCTCGATGATCTCGGCATACTTGTCCTGCACCTGCGGCACGATCTCCTTCCACGTCTTAGCGACGTCGCGGCGCGCGCCTGCGCTGACCTTTTCCAACAGTCCGTCTGTGCCGAAGATACGCAAAATCTCGCGGAACATCGCGACCTTGTTCTCGACGGCGGTAAAGCCGGAAACATCCTTCACGACTGCCTCGGCGGCGTTGGAGCCGGTGGTCAGCAGCGAGGGAACGCCCATCGAAGCCGCCTCGCGCACCACCAGCGGCGAGTTGTCGTATACTGACGGGAAGAACAAGAGGTCGGCGCTGAGATACAAGCCCTGCAGCACCTCTCTGTCGACGATCTTGCCGACAAAATTCACATGTCCGTCCTTGAAATTCTGCTCGTCCGCATACTTGCGGATCTCTTCGCCGTCATAGCCGTTGCCGACGAGGAAAAGACGGTAATCGTCGCTGTGGTTATCGAGCAGCTTGAAGGTATCCAGCACGAGCTTGAGGTTCTTATGCCAAATCTGGTGACCGACAAAGAGAATGATGTGCTTATCCTCGGGGATCTTGAACGCGGCGGCTGCTTTGCGGCGCAGTGCGTCGGGATCGGAGGGCATTTCATAGGTCGTGCCGTTGTCCATGACAACGATATTGCCCCTATAGCCGTAGCTGCGCAGGGTGTCGGCAGTTCCCGCCGAGCATGCCCACACGCTGTCGACGCTGCGATAGAAGCGCACCACCTTGGCGGCGACGAGCTTTGCGATGGTTTTGGAGCCGGTGATATTGATCGCGTCGTCATAATATTTGGAATGAAAGGTCGCGACCGAGGGGATCCCGAGTTTTTTCGCGTAGGAAGCGGCAAAGGAACCGCACATAAAGGGACTGTGGGCATGGAAAATGTCGGGACGCCGGTTCGATAGGAAGTCACGCACCTTATTATCGAGCTTGGGCGCCGGAAGCGCGTATTCCGCCACCGAAAGCTTCAGAGAGCTGGTGCGGTAGACCTCGTAGCTGAGATCGCTGTCATCATAACGCAGCTTCGGGCGCGGCGTCACCACGCAGCAGTAGCCGCTGCGATTCATCAGCTCAGCATAGTTGTGCACAGTCTGCACCACACCGTCCACGATCGGGAAGTAGGTGTCGTTGAATTGAGCGGAACGTATCTTTTGAGGGTCAATCATTTTTTGAGTCACCTTTTATAATTGATATAATTGCTAAGAAAGCGGAGCTGTTCACTCCGCTTTTTCTTGTTGTTTTTTTGCGCGATGCTTTTCGCGCAGCTTGACGATCGCGTTCCAGCCGTAAATCAGCACACCGATCACGATAAAGGAATAGTAGCACAAAAAGCGCCAGATCAGCATCGCCCAGAAGGTGCCTGCGGTGCCCAGAGAGCTGAATACGATATAGAACGAACCCTCCGCCGCCCCAGAGTTGCCGGGGGTGGGGATCAGCGAGATCGCGCTCTGGATGAAAATACACATGAACAGCGCGTCAAAATAGCCGAGTCCGCCGCCGAAGGTACGCACTGCGAAGAACGGCATGCTGCACATCGCCAGCTGGAACAGCGTGGAGAGCAGCAGCAGCTTGACAAGCAGCCCTTTGTCCTTTGTGATGCGCTTGATATTGACACTGTAGTTGTTCAGGGAACGTACCGACTTCATGATGGTATGGTTCGGTTTTTTGACCAGATGCAGAAACGCACCGATACGCACGAAAAACGCGACGATCCGCATCGCGATCTTAGGTGCGACGCCGGAAATGATGATCATCACAGGCACGATGGTATAAGCGATCGCGCCGAAATAGGCGGTGATCTTGATGCCGGTCTGACCGGTGGCGTTCATCGCGCCGTTGCCGAAGATAAAAGCGAACAGGCACAGGATCACAAAGCCGAACTGCATGGTGAAAAAACCGCTCAGCGGCATAGCGGAGGCAGCGCCGTCGCTATAGCCGTTCGAATGCAGATAATAGATCTGGAACGGCTGACCGCCCGCGCCGGAGGGCGTGATACAGTCATAGTATTTGCCAAGCGCCGCAGTGGAAAGGGCGTGGCGAAAACTGACCTTCTCACCCAGATGACGCATCATCATCATATATTTGACGGTTTCACAACCGAGCACGATGACAAGACACAGGACGCCGCCCAGCAGGAAAAGGACGTTGGTAAAGGAGAAGTGAACGGGGGCGGGCGCCTTTTTGGAAAACTCGCTGGACGCAGTGAAATAGATGACCGCCGCGTTCAGAAGTATGAAGAGCACCAAGCCGATTCGCTTCAATACCTTATTGCCGCTTTTCGGCTTTTCAACAGGCGCGGGAGCTTCTTCGGCGTATTCCGCCATCACTTCCTGATACAGCTTCTCGGTTTCGGCTCGCTTTTCAGCTTTCTTTTCAGCGCGCGCCTTTGACTTTTCAGCCGCGTTCACTTTTGTCTGTTGAGCCACTGTATCACTCCCTTCGCATTTTATAGTATTATACTATAAATATAGCGCATTTGCAAGGAATAAATGTCAAACGTCACGTCAATCTAATTCTGCAATAACTCTGTAATCTGAATTACAGCAATGAAATTGTGGAGGAAGATAGAAAGGGTGTTGAGGTCAAAGAGATTGCGCTTCAAAATGCCGCTGATGGTAGCCCGAGGCTCATAGCGGTTCT
>JAFRBX010000009.1 GCA_017404665.1 Ruminococcus sp. | reverse complement strand
CTTCTATACCGCCTGCAAAATACTTTGCCGTCAATTGGCTTACATATGGAGCGCTTACGCCCACTTCTGCTGCGATATCTTTTGATCGCATTCCTTCTGCTCTCAGTTGCAGTGCATGGAGCCTTACCTCGGCTCTCTTATTGAGCCGGTTTTTTTGCGCGTGCCAATGTCATTAAGTTAAGCGAAGGCTCCCTTTGGTAAAGGGAGCTGTCACCGAACGGCGACTGAGGGATTGTATCTATTGACCGAGCGTCAGCGAGATACACTTTCCTTAACTTAACGACATTGTTTGCGCGTGCGGTCTTTGTTTTTGTAATTGATTGCCGATTATCCTCGGATGATATTGTAATGTGAGCTGTTTTGTGTTAGTATGAAGTCGTGAGAATGCTCTGTTACCAACAGACATGAAAGATTATACAAACAGAAAGGGAACAGGATGACCGGATACATTGCTGAACTGAGAAAAATAGTAGGACACAGAACGCTGATCCAGTGCGCGGCAAGCGTTATCTGTGTTGACGATCAAGGCAGGATACTGTTAGGAAAACGCTCGGATAATAAAATGTGGGGTTATTCCGGCGGAGCCGTTGAGATCGACGAGCGCGTGGAAGATTGCGCGAAAAGAGAATTGTACGAAGAAATGGGGCTGACTGTCGAAGAACTGAAATTCTTCACTGTTAATTCAGGTCCCGAAGCACACTATATATATCCCAACGGTGATGAGGTTTCCAATTTCGAGATCGTTTATATCTGCAAGAAATGGCATGGCAAACCGAAATCACAGGATGGTGAAATGGAAGAATTGAGATTCTTTTTTTGCGATGAGATCGATCTTTCGGAGATATCACCGCCGATACGTCATGTAGTAGAGGCTTTTATCAAGATAGGTGAATGGAAGGGATAGTTAGATGAGTATAGGAATGACAAGAGGTACCGTATATCTCGAAGAACATCAGCTCAAATGGGAGCTTGCCGCCGAGGATACGATACAGACGATCAAAAGACTTTTAGGCGATACCGTTGTTGATGTTCAGCATATCGGGAGCACGTCGATCAAAACGATCCCTGCTAAGCCGATCATCGATATCGCCGTCGCCGTCAATGATTACGAAGCTGTTCTTCAGAAAAAGAATGTTTTGGAAAAAGAACAGATCATCTTCAGATTTGACGAAAGACCGGAGCAGCTGCTGTTTGTAATAGGCGATTTTGAACAGGATACAAGAACCCATCACATCCATGTGGTGCTGTACGATTCAAAGGAATGGAACGATTATATTAATTTCAGAGATTATCTCAATACGCATGAGCACTCCGCCCTCAGATATGCCGCGTTGAAGCGTGAATTGGCTCAAAAGTATCCAAATGATCGAACGGCATATACAGAAGGGAAGAGCGAGCTGATCGCCGAGTTGCTGACTCATGCGGCAGAATGGCGAAATAACAGAAGGAGAGAAGCATGAACAAAAACAAGGATTATTTCTTTCGCGTGATTTCCAATCAAGTCCGATTCGGATGCGGATACAGAACAGTTGAAGGAAAACGGCAGTTTTTTGCGTGGCACGGTTATCCCGACCGAAACAGTGATTATATCACGACGAGCGAGATCAGTGAAGCGGAGTTCGACGAGATCAGCAAAAAGTATCCGAAAGAGATCGTCGCTGACAGAGAGAAAGCGGAAGCGTTCCGCAGTAAGTATGTGGACGGTCATCCGGTCATTCTGGAGGGCTGGGACAGGCTGCTTTAAAACAGATGGAGGTAACAAAATGAGCATATTCTCGAAGAAATATAAGGTCGATTACTGTGGAGAAAAGTTCGCCTACAGGAACGCGAAGGACGAGTACCGTGCAGGCGAGAAGGTAGAGCTGTACTTTTGGATGATCGCCACCGACACGGATTATTCTTTCAGCCTTGACGGTGCAGAGCTGTCGCGGGATTATGATACGAAAAAGGGCTTTATCCTCAGCTTTACCATGCCCGATCACGATGTGAAGCTGCATTGCTTTTCACGCAATACGATGCTCGCTGATATCCCGGCGGAAGAATGATCCGTTTGCAGGACAGCATGATATGAATACGACGCATAGTATCGGGAGAAGGATATGCACTTTGTACAAGCAAAAGCTCTGCTGACAAAATGGAACGGGATGAACATCTACCGCGGATGTTCGCATGGCTGTATCTACTGTGACAGCCGCAGTGAATGCTATCAGATGAAGCATCCGTTCGAGGATATTGAGGTTAAGGAAAATGCTCCTGAGCTGCTTGAAAAAATCCTCAGAACCAAACGAAAGAAAATCATGATCAGCACCGGTTCCATGAGCGACCCGTACCAGCACTGTGAAGAAAAGCTGAGGATGACAAGAAAATGCCTTGAACTGATCGATCGCTTCGGGTTCGGCGCGTCTGTCATCACTAAGTCAGACTTGGTTCTGCGCGATATCGACCTGTTCGACAGCATCAATCGTCAAGCAAAAAGCGTATTGCAGATATCGCTGACAGTTGCGGACGATCAACTCAGCAAGGTTATCGAGCCTCATGTCTGCACTACCTCGCGCCGTTATGAGGTGCTCAAAGAATTCCGGAAGAGGAATATCCCGACGGTAGTCTGGATGACGCCTCTGCTGCCGCTTTTGACGGATACTCAGGAGAATATACGGACGATCCTCGATTATTGTATCGACGCGGGAGTGAAAGGGATCGTGTGCTTTAACATCGGCATGACCCTGCGGCAGGGCGACAGAGAGTATTATTACAAAGCCCTCGACCGGCATTTCCCGGGACTCAGCCGTGAATACCGAAAACGTTACGGTAACACCTACGAGGTCAACAGTCCCGATAACACGCGACTGATGAAGCTGTTTCATACGACCTGTGAACAGCACGGTATCCTCCACACGCCCGACGAGTGCTTTCGGTATATCGCCGAAATGCCGGAGAAAACCGGTCAGCTGTCACTGTTTGAGATGATGAATGACACGTGAATATAATCAACAGAGCTAATCGGACAACTGAATCATACTACAAAGCGCTGTGATGTTGACCACGGCGCTTTTCACTCTTTTTTATGTTTTTTTCTGTATTATGAAACCAAAACGGCTTCCCGATTGTATTACTGGTGAAGGAGGGAGATAAAGCGATGGCAGATCGTACCTTTGTCGGGCTGAGCTACGACGCGGTACTGCGCAAATATGCCGATACCGTGACCGGCGTATGCGTGATGCGGCTGCAGAATTGGGCAGACGCCGAGGATTGCTTTCAGAATGTCTTTATCAAGCTCTTTCAAAAGTCTCCCGACTTCCGATCTGAAACGCATCTGAAGGCGTGGCTCATCCGCGTCGCCATCAACGAATGCCGCAATTATATCAGCAAAAACCGCCGCTTTCTCTCCCTCGATCGTTTGGAGCGCGAGCCGTCTGAACACGTTCCGTCGGCATGGCACGACAACGAGCGCGACGTTTCATGGGCGCTGATGCGGCTGGAGCCGAAGTACCGCGAGGTGCTGTACCTGTACTACTGCGAGCAGTACAAGGTGGCGGAGATAGCAGAGATACTCAGGAAAAATCCCAACACCGTGAAAACGCTTTTGAAACGCGGCAGAGAAAAGCTTAGACAGATCTACGGAGGTGACAGCGATGAATAAGGTGAACTTTGACAGCTTGAAGAGCATCAAAGCGCCTCGGGAATGGGTCGACAAAGCCGCCGCTGTGCCCGATACCTTTGCAAAGAAGCAAGCTTTTCCTCCGCTGTACCGTTATGTTACGGCGGCAAGCGTTGTGCTGGTGAGCGTGATCGGTTTGCTGGCTTTCCTGCTTTTCGGTAACGGCACAGGCTCGCCTGTTGTGATCCGTGATGACGCTGCTGCCACGGAATCCCGATCCGACGAAACAGTCATCAGAGAGTCGGCAGAAACAAGCGCACCGGCGACTGATGCTCAGGATAATACGGTGAACGCCAACGCCGAAAATCCCTCGCAGCCTGCAACAGGTACTCAAACGACCGAAAGCGCACTTTCTCCGACATCGTCGGCTGTGCCGACCTCTCCCCGCGCGACAGAGAAAACCGCGCCGACGGAATCGCCTGCCGGGCATCCTCATACTGCGACCGAGGAGACAGCTGTGCCTGATTCGCCTTCAACCGACCCGCCCGAGCCGACTGAACCTCAGCCCAAGCCGGCGGAACAGCCAACGACGCAGAAGTCTACGGATCCGATCGATTATCCTCAATCTGTCATCAGCTTTTTCGCGACCTTTGACGCTTCGCTGATCGAAGAAGGCGAGACGATCTACTGTATCTATGCGCCTCAGGGCACGGCGTCGGGTACGTATCATACTGCCGCCAAACACAAAGCGGATTATTATATCACCAAAACCGGTTTGGTATGCGCGTATTGTGATCTGCAGTTCGGAGATGACATAGAGCTGGTGAGTGAAGAAGACACGATTTACGCGTATCTCTTTGTCAACGAGCGCGGCAAGGTGCTCGCGAGAGGTACGCAGGCGGTATAATAAACGGCTCCCTTTACCAAAGGGAGGCTGAAAACACTCAAAAGGAGGAATTAACATGAAAAAGTTAGTGGCATTATTACTATCGCTGATCCTGCTGCTTGGCTGCGGCGTGGTCGCCGTATCCGCCGAGGGCAGCGATACGACTCAGGATTACGAAAGCAAATTGTCCCCTGCGCTGATCAAGGAGATCAACAGACCGGGCGACGAGATGATCGACGTCTATATTTTTTTGAAGGATTGTCCGGCAAAATGGCATGTGGACGAGATCGTCAGCCAAAAATACACATGGACGGATGAGCGTGAGCATCTGATGTACTACCGCAGGGAAATGGCGGCGACCATCGGTCCTTATGTACAGCAATTTGTCGATGACAACGCCGATCTTCTGTATGCGATCATCTGTCAGATCGACAGCGCTGAATTCATTATCGCGACCGTAGCGAAAGAAAACGTTTCCAAGCTGGCACAACAGGAAATCGTGCAGGATATGGATACCTACGGCGCCTACAGCGAACCTACCATTGACGTACCGGACATCGCCGGGATGATTACCGAAGCGGCAAACGCGCTTTATTACAACCCCCGCTATCCCATCACCGCGCGGGATATCACGGTCAGGGATTATTATCCGTTCCGTGATTCGTCCGCCTATGCTGTTTACTTTACTGTGAGGAATATGGAGTATACCTGTGATATCATCGAAGAGCGCATCGGCGGCTGGCTGCTCGTATCTGCCCGTCCCGAGCCGTATCTATTCGTTGATAACAAGCTGTATGGCTTCAAAGAGGCATATGATGCGGGCGTCATGACGGACGAAATGATCGAGGAGCTTTCGGAATCCGCTTTCCTGAATGACAAATCTCCGCTCCTGACCCGCTTCATCAAGGGCGACGCTGACGGCGACGGCGCGGTCAGCATCATCGACGCGACAAAGATCCAGCGGTATGAAGCGAACATCACCGCCACCGGCACTTTCTATAAGCCGCTCGCAGATGTGGACGGCGACAGTGACGTCAGCGTGATCGATGCTACCCTGATTCAGCGGAGTGAAGCCGGATTGTATACAATCGGATAATTATCGTGGTAACGTACATTCTGACGAAAGGAGAATCGACATGAAAAAGATTATAGCTGTATTATTGGCAGCGATCCTGATACTGAGCTGTATGGCGGCGGCAGGCGTTTCGGCAAATGCCGCGACAAAGCTCGACCCCGGCTACTATGTGGTCGGAACGTTCAACAGCTGGTCGCTCGACAGAAATTATAAGATGTCTCAGCCGGACGCGATCGAGCGTTATGTGCTCAGGCAGACAGAGCTTAAGGCGGGCGACGAATTGAAGATCGTGTATTCCGCCGACGGCATCAACAAAGGCGGATGGTACCCCGGAGGAGGTCCTCAGTCGAATTATGTCGTGCAATATGATTCGTACTACAACATCGAGTATGCGATCAACACGGGATATACCCTCAGCGATTGGGATAGGTATCTTTTGGTAGAGCCCTGCGATCCGCCGACCGATGTTCCCGATCCGACCGAACCGGAGCCGAGAAATCTGACCAAAGAGCTGTGGGAGAGCGGCGCCGAGCTGACTGCAGCGGATATCGAAGAAGCCGTGAACGATGAGTATCAGAGCCGTCAGTGGATCGGCGCGAATGAAATCTCGATCTATCATTCCTACCGCTTCGATTGTTCGCCTGCCTATGAGGTGGATTTTGAGGTGGAAGGCTACGGCTGTTACGCGTGTGTCATTCTGGAAAGACTGTTCGGCGATTATTTCTTCTCTTCCTCCTCATCCTATGAGCCGCGCATCTTTACGGATAACAAGCTTTATACCATCACTAAGGCATATGAAGCCGGTATCCTCACAGAGGATATGCTCGCTGAGCTGGCGGCATCGGATCACAGCAGTGCTGATATCAGGACGTCCGGCTGGTTTGTGACCCGCTATATCAAGGGCGACGCCGACGGCGACGGCGAGGTCAGCATCGTCGATGCAACGTGCATCCAGCGCCATGAGGCGAATATCGCCACCGCCGCCTTCTACAAGCCGCTCGCGGATGTGGACGGCGACAGCGACGTCACCGTGATCGACGCGACCCTGATCCAGCGTAAGGAAGCAGGCTTGTATACGATCCAATAAACCTATATTTAAATCCCACTTTTTTCATCCCCATAAAGGCGCTGCGGCTTCGGCTGCGGCGCTTTTTCCTTCCGCTGAGAAAAATGGTGATTTGCTGTTGACTTTTGTGCTTTAATGTGTTATCATCTTTGCAGTACCGAGGAAAGGAGTTATTGTGATGACCGGTTTGACAACAAAACAATCAAATAACTTCTTTACCTTTACCTTCGCGCGCTTTTATGCGGGCTTTTATTGCTTTGCAAAAAATGAGTAAGCTGCTCGAACGGTACAGGTGCTTTGACGGAAGATAAAGCGGTTCTGTTTTCGGGCAGAGCCGCTTTTTTCAGCCTTCCCCTTGAGGGGAAGGTGCCTCGCACAAAGCGAGGCGGATGAGGCGGAAGCGTTTTTATTCCATCAAATAACGGCATGAGGAGGAAGCGTTTCCACCTCATCCGACCAATTTGCCTCAGTCGGCAAATTTCCCACCTTCCCCTCAAGGGGAAGGCTTAGCTGTAAACGGAAGGTGACTGTATGGACAAACTACAACAAGCGCGATTGCTGATCAACGAGATCGACAAGGAAATGGCGGCGCTGTTTGAGCGCCGCATGCAGGCGGCGCGAGTGATCGCCGAGTACAAAAAGGAGCGCGGCTTGCAGATTTATGATGCGGCTCGCGAGCGCGCGGTGATCGAGAAGAACGCAGCCTGTATCAAGGATTACGATATCCGGTCTTATTATGTGAAATTTTTGCAGGATGAGATGGCGGTATCCAAGCAGTATCAGGAGCATGTCATCAGCGGCGTCAAGATCGCCTACAGCGGCATCGAAGGAGCCTACGCCAATATCGCCGCAAAAAAGATCTTCCCCTACGGCAAGCTGATCTCTTACCGCGATTTTCGCGCGGCATATGAAGCGGTTGTCAGCGGCGACTGCGACTGCTGTGTCCTGCCGATCGAGAACAGCTACGCCGGAGAGGTCGGTCAGGTGATGGACATGATGTTCCAAGGCTCGCTGTACGTCAACGGCATCTACACCTTAAGCATCAATCATCATCTGCTGGGCGCTCCCGGCGCGGGTATCAAGGAGATCAAAACCGTCGTCAGCCATCCGCAGGCGCTGGCGCAGTGCGCGGAATATATTCGCAGGCACGGCTACGAGACCGTCGAATATGCCAACACCGCTAAGGCGGCAAAGGCGGTCAAAGATGGCGGCGACAAGACCGTCGCGGCGATCGCGTCTTCTCAGACCGCCAGACTGTACGGACTGGAGCTGCTCGACCACGATATCAACGAAAGCGCAGTGAACTCCACTCGCTTTGCGGTGTTCTCCCGCGTAGAGAACAAACAGGTGAATACTGCGGGCGACAGCCGTTTCATGCTGATGTTCACGGTCAAAAACGAAGCCGGCGCGCTGGCACAGGCGCTGAATGTGCTCAGCTCCTACGGCTTCAACATGCGTGCCCTGCGCTCCCGCCCGATGAAGGATCTCGCGTGGGAATACTACTTCTATATCGAGGCGGAGGGCGACGAAACGGGACAGAACGGCTCGGATATGCTGCGGCACTTAGCGCTCCACTGTGATATGCTCAAGGTGGTCGGACACTACTCCGACGAAGTGATGCTGAAGGACGAATAATATGAATGTATTACACATGGATTTAGGCGCGGACAGCTACGATATCGTGATCGAGCGCGGTGCCCTGCAAAAAGCGGGCGAATATCTGGATCTCGACCGCAAGGTACTGGTGCTGACCGATGACGGCGTACCGGCAGAATATGCAGCATCTGTCGCGGCTCAGTCAAAGGACGGCTTTGTCCTGACCATTCCGCAGGGCGAGGACAGCAAGAGCATCCCGCGGTTTTCCGAGGTGCTTTCAAAAATGCTTTCTCTTGGCTTCTCGCGCAGAGACGCTGTCGTCGCGGTCGGCGGCGGCGTGGTCGGCGATCTGGCGGGCTTCTGCGCTTCGGCGTATATGCGCGGGATCGATTTCTATAATATCCCTTCCACGGTTCTCAGTCAGGTGGATTCTTCTATCGGCGGCAAGACGGCGGTGAACCTCGACGGCATCAAGAATATCGTCGGCGCGTTTTATCAGCCCAAAAAGGTGCTGGTCGATCTTGATTTGCTCCAAACGCTTGACAGCCGTCTCATCAGCGAGGGACTCGCCGAAGCGCTGAAAATGGGTCTGACGTCTGACGCAGAACTGTTCGAATTATTCGAAAATGGAAATATCGAATTCAATATGGATGAAATCATCCTCCGTTCCCTGACGGTGAAAAAGACAGTGGTCGAGCAGGACGAAAAGGAGCAGGGACTGCGGAAGATCCTCAACTTCGGTCATACCATCGGACACGGTATCGAAGCACATGAGGAGCGTCACGGCTTGTATCACGGCGAGTGCGTCGCGATCGGGATGATCCCGATGGTTTCAGACGCGCTGCGTCCGCGGTTGATCAGGATATTGGAGAGCCTGCGGCTGCCGACGTCGGTCAATCTGGACGCGGGCGAGATCTTTGCAGTGATGACGCACGACAAAAAGGGCGAGGGAGAATATGTGACGGTCACGACCGTATCCGAGCCCGGTAAATTTGAAATGAAAAAGGTAAGATTCACCGACCTGTATCCGATGATCAAAATGATTGTGACAAAAGAAATCGGTTGAGATTGCCACGGGGCTAAAGCCCCTCGCAATGACATTTTAGGATAATAATTAGGAAGAAAACGATGAAAAATACATTCGGAAACAGCATATCCCTGACCTTGTTCGGCGAGAGCCACGGTGCGATGATCGGCGCGGTGCTCGACGGTTTGGCTCCGGGGATCGCAATCAACGAAGAGTTTATCCGTTCACAGTTAGATAAGCGTCGCCCTGTCGGCAAGATCGGCACCGCGCGGCATGAAGCGGACGTGTTTCAGATCGTCAGCGGCGTATTTGAGGGCAAAACCACCGGAACGCCGCTCACGATCCTGATCCCCAACACCGCACAGCACAGCAAGGATTATACTGCGACGCGTTCTTTGGCGCGGCCGGGTCACGCGGACTATACCGCATACGCAAAATATCACGGCTATGAGGACTATCGCGGCGGCGGACACTTTTCCGGCAGAGTTACCGCGGCTTTGGTCGCGGCGGGCGCGATATTGATCTCCGCCTTACGTGAGAAAGGTATCATGATCGGCACACATATCCAAAGCTGCGCGGGAATCGCGGACGCTGCATTTGACGATGTCTTCGCCGATATCGAAAAGCTCAACAGCCTTGACTTCGCCGTGCTCGACGGCGGCAGGGGAGAGAAGATGAAAGCTGCGATCGAAGCGGCTGCTCATGAAGGCGACAGCGTCGGCGGCGTGCTGGAGACAGCTGTATACGGAATGCCCGCGGGCGTCGGCGAGCCGTGGTTCGATACCGTCGAGGGCGTGCTCAGCCATGCGCTGTTTTCCGTTCCGGCGGTCAAGGGCGTTCAGTTCGGCGACGCGTTCGAGATGGTGAACGGCAAGGGTTCCGCATATAATGATAGCTATTATATTTCTGATGAAGAAATTAAGACAAAAACCAATCACAACGGAGGCGTTAACGGCGGCATCACCAACGGCATGCCCATCGTGTTCCGCTGTGCCGTCAAGCCGACGCCCTCGATCTTTAAGGCACAGGATACGGTCGATTTCATGAGTAAAGAAAATTCTGTATTAGAATTAAAAGGGCGTCATGATCCCGCCGTCATCCACCGCGCGAGGATCGTGGTCGACAGCGTCACGGCGCTGGCGGTCGCCGATTTGCTGGCGATGCGGTATGGCACGGATTGGCTGAAAGCGTAAAGAAGGGCGGGGGCTTGATCCCGCCGCATGTAGGGACGAGCATTGCTCGTCCGCGAACGTTGGATTTTTGCGGAAACCGCGGATTTGGAGGAAACGTTTCTACCGGCGGACGACCAATGGTCGTCCCTACGGAAAACATATTATTATGAACTACGGATTGATCGGCGAGAAGCTGCCTCACAGCTTCTCCAAAGAGATACATGAAAAACTGGGATATTATCAATATTTCCTAGAAGAAATAAAAAAAGAAGAGCTCAAAAACTTTATTCTACAGAAGAATTTTAAGGCGGTCAATGTGACGATCCCGTATAAGCAGGATGTGATCCCGCTGCTCGACGAGATCGACCCCGACGCGCTTTCAATCGGGGCGGTGAATACTGTCGTCAACCGCGGCGGCGTGCTTTACGGCTATAATACCGATTTCGGCGGCATGAAGGCGCTGATCGAGCGCGCGGGCGTCATTATCAAGTACAAAAAGGTACTGATCCTCGGCACGGGCGGCACCTCCCTGACGGCGCGCGCCGTCTGCGAACGCATGGGCGCTAAGGCGATCCTGCGCGTCAGCCGCCGCGAGAGCGAAGACGCGGTCACCTATGAGCAGGCGTATGCCGATCACAGTGACGCGGACGTTATCATCAACGCGACCCCCTGCGGGATGTTTCCGAATATCTTTGACTGTCCGATTGACATTGAAAGATTCCCCCGACTCAGCGGCGCGATCGACGTCATTTACAATCCGCTCCAGACGCGACTGGTATTATCTGCCCGCGAGCGCGGGATTGATACTGACGGCGGTTTGTATATGCTGGTGGCACAGGCGGTGCTGGCAGCGGAAAAGTTCCTCGACACACAGCTCGACGTCATAGGATTGACGAATCAGATCTTTGATGAAATATATTTCGATAAAAGAAATATCGTGCTGAGCGGTATGCCTGCGTCGGGTAAATCCACCGTCGGAAAGATCGTTGCCGAACAGCTCGGCAGAGAGCTTATCGATACGGACCGACTGATCGTTCAGCGCGAGGGCGATATCCCGACCATATTCAAAGAGAGGGGAGAAAAATACTTCCGCGATCTGGAGACCGCAGTCATCAAAGAGATCTCCGCACTCAGCGGCAAGGTGATCTCCCTCGGCGGAGGCGCGGTGATGCGTGAGGAAAACGTCAGGGCACTGCGGCATAACGGCGCGATCTACTTCATCGACCGCTCGCCCGAGTATCTGGTCCCGACCGGCGACCGACCGCTCGCGGACAAAAAGGAAAAGATCATGCGCTTGTACAAAAAGCGCATCGACACCTATATGAGCACTGCCGACTATATCATCGACGGCGACTGCGACCCCGAGGACGTCGCGGATTCTGTCATTAACGGAGAGTAGGATAACGGTCATTCCGAGGGAGCAAAGCGACCGTGGGAATCTCACAAAGAAGAAATGCATTTTATCGGTTGAGATTGCCGCGGGCTGAACAGCCCTCGCAATGACGATTTGTAAAGGAAGATACTATGAAAATACTTGTCATCAACGGACCTAATCTGAATATGCTCGGTATCCGCGAGCCGGATATTTACGGCAGAACTACCTATGCCGATCTGTGCGGATTGATCGAGAATCATGCCGCTGAAACCGGCGTACAGGTCGAGCTGTACCAAAGCAACCACGAGGGCGATTTGGTCGATAAAATACAGCAAGCCTACGAAAAAACCGACGGTATCGTCATCAACCCCGGCGCTTATACCCATACCAGCGTCGCAATATTGGACGCCCTCAAGGCGGTGGCGATCCCTGCGGTGGAGGTGCATATTTCCGAGGTGGATAAGCGTGAGGAATTCCGTCAGATCAGCTACGTGCGGCTTGCGTGTTTTGCGACGATTTCCGGTCGCGGCGTAAACGGCTATCTCGAAGCGATGGATTTGCTCAGGGAGAGAATCCATGAGAGTTGAGATACGACCGTCAAAGGCGAAAGGCGCCGTTGACGCTCCGCCGAGCAAAAGCATGGCGCACCGTCTGCTGATCTGCGCGGGTTTAGCCGAGGGCAGAAGCACCGTGCGGAATCTCGCGCTGTCCGAGGATATCAAGGCGACGATCGCGTGTCTGCGCTCGCTGGGCGCAGATATCCGTTTGAAGGGCAATACCGCGCATGTGAAAGGAACGGATGTCACAAAACCCACCGGCAGCATCGCCGTGCTCCCGTGTAGCGAGAGCGGCAGCACTCTTCGCTTTTTTATCCCTATTTGTATGCTGAACGGTGAAGAGCGTGTTCTGACCGGCTCTCAGTATCTGCTGAAGCGCCCGTTGAATCTTTATGAAACAGTCGCGCGCATGCAGCAGCTGAGATTTGAGAAATTTGATAACCGTGCGGTTGTACAGGGACCGCTGAGGGAAGCAGTGTTCATTTGTCCCGGCGGGGTCAGCTCCCAGTTCTTTTCCGGGATGATGTTCGCGCTGCCTCTACTGAAAAATAACAGCTGGCTCTATATCAGGGAGCCTGTGGAAAGCCGTCCGTATATCGATATGACCGCTTCGGCGCTCGGTCGCTTCGGCGTCGGCGTACTGTGCGGCGATACTGCCGGTTCGCCCGAGAAAGCCGATGACGATCAGCTCGTTTACAAGATTCCGGGCGGCGGCAGATATATCCCGCAGGACGTCACGGTCGAGGGCGACTGGTCCAACGCCGCGTTCTTCGAGGCGCTCAATTACGCCGGCGGAAAGGTGACTGTCAGGGGGTTGCTGCAGAATTCTCTGCAGGGCGATAAAGTTTATCCAAAATTGTTTGCAAAAATAAAGGATGCTCAAAAGGTGATCGATATCGGCGGTATCGATATCTCCGACTGTCCCGATCTGGGACCGGTGCTGTTTGCGGTCGCGGCGCTCTGCGGCGGCGCACGCTTCACCGGAACGCGCCGCTTGAAGTACAAGGAAAGCGACCGCGCTAACGCGATGAAGCAGGAGCTCGAAAAGCTCGGCGTCGGCATGACTGTCGAAAAAAATGAAGTTGTGGTGCACAACGGAAGGCTGTGTCCGCCGCGGATGGCGCTCAGCGGTCACAACGATCACCGTATTGTGATGGCGCTTTCGGTGCTTTTGACGGTGACCGGCGGCGTTATCGAAGGCGCTGAGGCGGTGAAAAAGAGCTTTCCTGACTTTTTTGAACGTTTACATGACTTAGGAGTGGATTTGACCTATGGAATGGATTAGTCATTCAAGAATACTCATCGTCGGCTTAGGCCTGATCGGCGGCAGCTACGCAAAAGCGCTCAAGCGTCTCGGCTATCATGTGACCGCAATCGAAAAGCGGCAGTCTGCAATTGATTTTGCTCTGGAGAATCATATCATCGACGACGGCTATACTGAGGTAGACCGTGAGATCGTCAGCTCGGCGGACGCGGTGATCTTCGGCTTGTATCCGCAGGTGTTCAAGGAGTGGATCGCGCAGTATCAGGAGTATTTCAAAGAGGGCGCGATGATCACCGACGTTACCGGCGTCAAGAGCTGCATCGTTTATGATATCCAGAATATGCTGCGTGACGACGTCGAGTTTATCGCCTCACATCCGATGGCAGGTAAAGAGGTCTACGGTGTAGAGAACGCCGACGACGCGATTTTCCGCAGCGCGAATTTTATTATTGTTCCCACAGAGAAAAATACTGCCGAGGCGATCCGCTGGATCGGCGGCTTGGGCAGGATACTGGGCTTTTCCCGTATCTCGGTGCTCTCTCCCGAGGAGCACGACGAGATGATCGGCTATCTGTCCCAGCTGACGCACTGCATCGCGGTATCGCTGATGACCTGCTCCGATAACGAGCATTTGGTGGATTACACGGGCGACAGCTTCCGTGACCTGACCCGTATCGCGAACATCAACGACCTGATGTGGAGCGAGCTGTTCATGCTCAACCGCGAGCCGCTGCTCAAGTATATGAATATTTTCCTCAGCGAGTTCGAGTCGATCCGAGATATGATCCGCGACGGCAGGGTAGAGGAGCTTCGGGCAAAGATGCGGCTGAGCACAAAGAGAAGGGCGTATTTCAATAAATAGCAAATTGTTGGAATCCCGTAGGTTGGGCGGCGCTTGCTGTTACTGCCGCCGATATTGGGCTGGCTGCCTTAACATCGTACATTCTTTCTCAGCAAGAAACCGCATTTGTAAACGAGAACAAATCGAAATGGGGGTACTCTTATTGAAAAAGGCGATAAAGTGGATTTATATCATTTATCAAGGAGTATTGATAGCCTCAACACTCATCAATGTGTTTTATTGGTTTTGTGTTAAGAAGACATTCTTTGTTACCAGTATCATTCTTGTTTTCGTCCCTTTAGAAAAATTCACTTATACTCACGGTATTTTCCAACTGATTCTTGCATGTATATATTTTGTCTTGACCGTTTATTCATATATCAAAATGATACCGGAACTTCTATACAGCGAGAAAGTTCGATTACCATATACGATAGCAAATTTATTTTGGCTATGCGTTTCGGAAGTGTTTACGGAAATATTCGGATTATCTGCAGGAAACAGTTTTATAGAAAAGATCGCTGATTCTGATTTTTCTCTTTTGTTCGTCTTACTTTTGACGATTTTTGTCGCGTTTATCTTAGTTGTTGCGCTTTGGGGTGTCAGACGAGAAGAAAAGTTCCGGCTGAGAGCAACAGGATATGAGCAAATCTTAAGAACCGCGAAAGGTTCTCTGGTTTTTGTTTCGGCTTGTACTCTCCTATGCTTCGTATTATGGAGTCTTGAGTATCCATCTTCACAGTTCCAGTATATTTTGTATGCCTTTTGTCTTTTCGTTCTGATAATCAATCTTATTGCAACGATCACCGAATCCAAAAAGCTGGCTAAAAGAGAAGATGTTACAGATGGTCAAAAGAAAAAGCTCAATGTCATTCAAAGCATCTCATTTGTTGCGTTAGTTGTGTCTTTTCTGTGCATGCAGCTTCTTGATAGGTTTGTAAAAATATGAACGATGATTTGCATCGAAACAAAGGCAGCAGGCGGCAGTTGTTCCTAATCTACTGATTTGAGCAAAACTACAATGCACACAGACACTTGATGACTGCGGATTATATTGACTTTAAAAAATAAGAAATAGTGTTTTGCGTCATTCCGAGGAGCAAAGCCCCGAGGGAATCTCACAAAAAGAGAAAGCAACGTCGGATAACGACTTTGTGGGATTGCCACAGCCCCGAAACACGCGTGTTTGGGGCTTCGTAATGACGATTTATATTTCGAGTGATTGTAAGGAAGGTATTTATATGAACATGAACATGGATTTTGAACGCAGGCTGACCATCCCGATGGAGGTCAAGAAGATGTATCCCCTCGACGACGAGCTGCGCGCCATCGTGGAGCGCCGTGCGCAGGAGGTACAGGACATTTTCAGCGGAAAGGATGACCGAGTTGTGCTGGTGATCGGTCCCTGCTCCGCCGACAGAGAGGACAGCGTCATCGACTATATCAGCCGTTTGCGTAAGGTGCAGGACAGGGTGGAGGATAAGATCTTCATCATCCCCCGCATTTATACCAACAAGCCCCGCACAACCGGTTCGGGATACAAGGGCATGCTCCACCAGCCCGATCCCGAGAAAAAGCCCGATATGTTCAAGGGCATCGTCGCGATCCGCTCGATGCATATCCGCGCTTTGAGAGAAACAGGCTTTTCCTGTGCAGATGAGATGCTTTATCCCGAGAACCACCGCTATCTGGACGATATCCTGTGTTATGTTGCGGTCGGCGCGCGGTCGGTCGAAAACCAGCAGCACAGACTCGTTTCATCAGGTCTGAATATTCCCGTCGGTATGAAGAATCCGACCGGCGGCGATCTCTCTGTCATGATGAACTCCATCACAGCGGCGCAGAAGGGTCATACCTTCATCTATCGCGGCTGGGAGGTGCAGTCGCACGGCAATCCCTATGCTCACGCGATCCTGCGCGGCTACATGAACAAGCACGGCGAGAGCCTGCCGAACTACCACTATGAGGACATGATGCATCTGCTGCGGCTCTATGCCTCCGGCAATTTCAAAAATCCCGCCTGCATCATCGACACCAATCACAGCAACTCCGGCAAGAATCCCTTTGAACAGACGCGCATCGTGAAGGAGGTCATGGCGGCGCGCCGCTATAACATCGAGCTGCAGCGTATGGTCAAGGGCTTCATGATCGAGAGCTACATCGAGGATGGCAGCCAGGCGGTCGACGGCGGCTGCTACGGCAAGAGCATCACCGATCCGTGCCTTGGCTGGGAGAAAACGGAAAGGCTGATCCTCGATCTCGCGGAGACGGCATAAAGCTATATCAAAAAATCAATATCGGATTTTTCGAAAGTTGCATAGAACTATGCAACTTTTTTTGTTATCTCGGCATAGGTGGAGGTGATGATATGATTACTATCCAAAACGGGAAATTAACCATCCCGGACGACGACCGTTTCATCGGATTCGCAGGCGATGATTTGGCAGTCACAAAGCAGTTCATCCTTCTCGACTTTGCAGAGGATCACTGCAAATTTACCCTTTGCCTTCGCTATGATGACGATACCGTGAAAAGCGTACCGCTTTCCGCTGCTGCCGATCACGGCAATACCGAGCTGACGTGGTGTGTCGCGCGTGAGCAGCTTTATGTGTCGGGTATAGTGCAGGCGCAAATCAAAATTGTCGACAGCGGCGGCAATGTCCGTCATTCATCCAAGGACTTTTTCCTCATCGGGTCCGCTGTGGAACTGGATGACGGCGGCAGCGAGATGGAGTGTGTCACACCTTCTCAGCTGGAGAATAGTATAAATCAGGCGCTTCAGGCTGTGACCGCGACAGCTCCGTTTATCGACAGCAGCGGCTACTGGTGCATCTTTGATACCGAGCAGGACTTATATGTCCGCACACAGTATCATGTCAGCGGGATCGCGCCTGACAGCGTCATGAGCGACAGCAGCGACAACGCCGTATCCAACCGTGTCATCAAACAGTATGTCGACGCCAAAGCCGTGGACTGCAATACGTTTTCAGCGGAGTTTGCGGATATGAAAGCGTCCGACAAGGTGCCGAACACGCGCAGAATCGCGCAGCTCGCGCTTTCTTCGGATATCAGCGCGGAAAATCTGATGACAGCGCTCCGACCTTATCTGTACAGGACGAGTATCACGCCGAACTCCGGCGGCGTTACCGGTCAGCTCGGCATCGGTACTGCCGGCGAGGTATTCTTCTGTACCGCGACCGACCGCTGGAACCATCTTGCGTCCTACTCCGATCTGTACGAAAAAATGGATCTGGCGGCTGAGATCGACACGCAGGACGTCGACTTAATGGAGGACGGCAGCTTGTTCTTTATCGACGGCGTTCTGTATGTCAAGTATGACGACGATCCGGTTGCTCTCGCTCAGGTAAACGATGTATACACCAAGACCGAGATCGATACGATGCTCGGCGACGTAGAAAGCCTCCTTTCGGCGATCTAGAAGGGAGGATCCTATGAAAAAAGAACAGTTCATGCGGTGGTTCAAGGCGGCGCTTCTCAGAGCGCTGAGAACCTTAGCGCAGACTGCCGCCGCTTCCATCGGCGCCGCGGCGCTGCTCTCTCAGGTCAGCTGGGTTGAGGTGATTTCCGCCTCCGCTCTCGCGGCGCTGCTCTCGCTTTTGATGAGCGTCGGCGGTCTGCCGGAATTAAAGGAAGGCGATTGAATGGCGGTAAACGCGGATCAAATCATCAGTATCGCCCGTGCCCAGATCGGCACCAAGGCGACCAATATCAAGAAGTGCAAATACAACACGTGGTATTATGGAACGACGGTATCCGGCAGCGGCTACGACTGGTGCGAGACCTTTGTACAGTGGGTGTTCCATGAGGCGGGAGCTTCTTCGCTGCTGTATACAAAGACCGCCAACTGCGGCTATGCCGCCAAGGCATTTCAGGATCACGGCAGACTGAAGATGTCGGGATTTCAGCGCGGCGACGTGGTGTTCTTCCACTGGTCGAACGAGCGCTCCACCTTAGTGCCCGGCACCTATGTCAGCGATCACGTCGGCATCATTGAAAGCGTCAACGGCGACGGTACAATCACCACGATCGAAGGCAACACCGGCTCCTCCTCTAACGGAGAGGTGATGCGTCGCGTGCGCTCTCTCAGCGTGGTGTCCTGCGCCGGCAGGCCGGCATACAGCGGCTCGTCGGGCGGCTCGACCGATTTGCCGCAGGCGGTTTATCGCGTGCGTTCAGGCGGCAGATGGCTGCCCTTTGTCACGGGGCTGTCGGATTACGCAGGCGTCACCGGCGAGGCGATTACCGACGTTGCCCTCAAGGTGACGGAGGGCTCGGTCAAATACCGTGTCCATGTGGCGGGCGGCGGCTGGCTGCCGTATGTGACCGGCTGCGATATCACCGACGATGAAAACGGTTACGCGGGCGATCACAAACCGATCGACGCGATCGAGGTTTATTATCATACGCCCGCGTCGGTCGCGGCAAAGTACGGCTGGCTTAAGGCGAAATATCGGGTCGCGCCCATCGGAAACTACTATTTCCCGTGGCAGTACGACGACGAGACCTCGTCGGGGCAGGACGGCTATGCCGGCGAGCCCGGCAGAAAAATCGATTGGTTCCAGATGACCGTTTCCGATTGATCGGGTCAAATGTTACGGCACATCGTACAATGGTACGGTGTGCCGGTTTTTTTGGGAGAAGACCCAAAGGTATTTCCGTAAAAATTGTGCATAATACCTTACACGTCAATCTAATTCTGCAATAACTCTGTAATCTGAATTACAGCAATGAAATTGTGGAGGAAGATAGAAAGGGTGTTGAGGTCAAAGAGATTGCGCTTCAAAATGCCGCTGATGGTAGCCCGAGGCTCATAGCGGTTCTT
>JAFRBX010000070.1 GCA_017404665.1 Ruminococcus sp. | reverse complement strand
TGTCAGCCTTGCGGTACAGCTTTGGAGCTTCCTTGTCAAGACCTCCTTCGCCGCCTTTTAAGGTAAACCCAAAGATTTTATCAAACCTTTTTGACGGCGAATGCTCATCAAACGAGGTTGTAAAGATATTGATTACAGAATCAGCAATTTGCTGTGCTTTCCAATAGAGCGAACTTTCCTTAGATGCTAAACCGTTGATCGCACCTTCCATAGTTTGAGAAAAGGCATTATATGTTTCTTCATCCATGTTCTTCATGGGAGCGTGGAAAGCAGATACAATGCCTTCTGCTTGTTCTCCTGTTTTTCCGGTATATGTTTCATACAAGCTTTCAAGATCTAAGAATCCAGTCAGCTGATTTTTATAGTTTTCATTACCGAGTACCTTGTTTTGTGTATTTCTCAATTTACCGACAGCTTGTTCGTGCCTTGTGTTTTCCTCTAATTCCTTTTGTTCTTTTGTTCTTACAGCTGAATTGAGGGCGATATAATAGGCTTCTCCGGTGGCTCCTGATTCATTGAGCTCGTCAACAAGGTCATTGTAATCCTGTTGAATCTTTGCCATATTCGAGGTGTGTGTTTCATTTTCGGCTTCCTCTGCACTATTGAGAGTCGAGAGCCTTCGAGTACCCAAAGATAAAGCATCGGCTCTGTCAAGATAACCCTGTTCGAGAATCGCGAGCGTATCACCGGCAACAGCGTTTGCTTCTTCAATAGCAGCGTCGTAGGAGTCTTTTGCTGCTTGCCTGTCGGCAGCATACTCTTCCTCTGAGTAATCGCTCTTGGTATCGTACTTTTGCTTGAGTAAGGCAAGCTCTTCATAATACTGACCCTCAGCAGTATCAATAACAGTACTTCTGGTTTCTTCCGCCGTGCTTGCAATAGAAGCCGAACGCTCTTTATACTCCTCGAGGCTTACACCGGCAGCACTCGTCAAATCTTCTGCGGCAGTCTTGACAACACCTTGCTTTGCCTGCTCGATCGCGAGCTCCTGCTCCGACAACTCGTGCATTTTCTGGAACAGCTCATCAAGGCGCTCTATTTCGCCGCCTGTCAGCTCGCGTCTTTCCTCGGCTGCGAGAGAGCATATTTCGGTGATCTCGCTCTGAACGCTGTCCATGTTATCGGCAAGGGCTTGTTTATCTTCATCCGAAATAAGGATATGTTCATTGAAATTCTCCAGGATGCTCCCGGCGCTGTCAATCGAATTAGCATAATCCGAAACCTTGTTTGCAATATCCTGATAATTATTACCTAACTCTGTGTTAGCTTCCGCGAGAGCTTCTTGAGCTTCTTCCAGCCGCTTGGTCTGATCCTCGGCGTCGCCCATCGTCAGAGCCAGCGCTGCTACACCGGCGACGAGAGCCGCTACGGCAGCAATGACCAAGCCGATCGGGTTCATTGTCATCGCCAAATTCCACGCGTACTGTGCAGCAGTAGCCAGCCCGATCTCACCGGTTAATAAACCGACGGCAATCTGCTTGAGCGTGATCGCTCCGGCTTCAGCTGCTTCTGCGAGCTTTGCAGCAGTACATGCAGCTGTATGAGCTTCTACCGCCGCCGTAACCGCTTTTATGATGGTATATGATTTATATGCGGTAAATAGCGCTGTAGCGGCAACAACCAGCAACTTAGTGTTTTTGGTCAGGAAATCGATTGCCTTACTGAGTAAAGGAACCGCTACCTTTGCCGCGCTGGTGATCACCTTGCCGAGATTAGAGATAATGTTCTTTACCGTATTGATTGCCGTTCGCAAACCGCCGTTTTCAAACGATTTCTTGATATTGTTGACGGCGTCGCGGACCGGCTTTTGCACCTCGGAAGGCAGCAGCTTGACGAGATTGTCTACGATAGTGGAGACGATCTTCTTCGCAGCTTCGATCAGCTTTCCGGAATTGGCGGCGATCCCGTTCACAAATGAGTTAAGGAAACCGATAGCTGCCTCGACCATCTCGGGCGCGTAATCGGCTGCCTTTGCTGCCAGCTCGCCGAAAATGTTTCCGGCTTCCTCGATCATGCCGGTCAGACCGCCGTCAGTGAACGCCTCGGTCAGATGGTTGACATAACCCTGCGCTTCGACAGCCGCGTCCTTGAGCGGCTCCTGCATACCCTCATAGATCTCAATACCGAGACCTTCGAGAGATGATTTCAGGATCGTGATCTGTCCCTGCAGGTTATCCTGCATGGTATCAGCCATCCCATATTTAATGATTCCTTTTCTCAGCGCAATCAGCGTCGCCTGAGAGGATGGCGCTGACGTCACATAACAGCCGGTGAAGATCCCGCTGCGGGCGTCAAAGAATGCTGTCAGGTAAAGTCTGTGTACCTTACCGTCTGCTCCCGACGTCATCACGTCAAAGGTATGGTTATCCGCGATCCACCATTCGTTGCTGACCATATTCTCATAGGTTCGTTGGATATAGGGAGCACAACGGTCACGAAAAGCCTTCATTCCCTGGCGGCCCATGATTTCTAACGGTTCCGGTATCTCATTCTGCACACGCCTGTAAAACGAGGCATAGGACGGAAGCGGCAGATACTGCGGCGCTTCCTGGCGAAGCCACATTTCCGTATATTCCAGGCATGCCGCAATTGGGTGCTGCGCTTCATCCAGATAAAAGCTCATGAAACACTCCCACGCTACGTCCGGTATAGAAGAGGTTCCCTTACGCCAACCGCCGCGGTTATCCAGAAGCCCGGCGAGATTATCTGCCTTTAAAGCCGCTTTTTTACGGTATAAAATACCCTTTGAAATCCGCATGTCCAGATTGACGCCTTGCTGGAGCTGAACGAATTTATCCGTAGCGGCTACCTTCTGCAGCTTTGACTTGGCGCAGTACTCTTCCCAATCATGGATGATCCTGATCCATTCCGCAATTTCCTCGCGCTCATCGGCTGAGAATTCTTCCAGCGCTTTATGCTGCCGCGGCGCAGATTGCTTCTTCGGCGTCATCTCCTCAGGAGCCTCCGCGCCGATTGAGCGGTAGTAACGCAGCTGTTCAGCTTCGGTCAGCTCGGTGATGGGAATCATGAACTTTATGGAGTTATTCTGATTCCGGATAGATTTGCTGAGTATATTCCCAGTTGATACTAACTTTTGGATATATCGTTCTGACAATCCTTTGGCTTCAGCAACTTCTTTAGTTGTGAGATAAAGCAATCTATCACATCCTTTTGACCTGTCATCATCAGAACAGGTAGGTCAATTCCTGTTGACCGACCGAGCCGGATTATTCGTACTGATTCCAACTCGGTGGTTTCGACTTAATTAGTTATGCATATAAAATTGATGTGTGGTGGGAATGGATAAAACAAAGTCGTGTGCTATCCCACCATAGCAGTTTATTGTCTGGTGGGAGACCGAATACGATAAACGTCTTTGGAACGGCCGGGTAAGAAAGAATATTTTGATGCCCTGTATTCGCGAAATGTGGGAAACAGCCTCTTTTCTTCTTTGTATAGGAGATCGAACCCGTAATTATAGAAATCTTAGGAATACATTTAGAACCATCTCCCAAAGCATCGAATCTCGAAGAGATCAATATCCTCCTTGCACCGTTTTTCTGCTGCGGTGTTGATTCTTTCCTTGAGCTTAACGATGATCTCCGGCGTCAGGCCGGTGTCCTCATACGCGCACAACCGGTCTATCATCTTTTTGACCGGGCAACCCTCGCAGAAATCAAAATCGTCACAAAAAGACATCATCATGCATGGATCTCCAATCGTATCCTTATTAGGCACAGGGGTTCCGTTGTATGCGCTGTGATCAGTCAGCCTCTCCATTAGATCACCCCCTTAAAGCCCAGCTGGCGGAACCGCCTAAGGGCAGAATCCTTGTCAAACATATACTCGCCGCCGTAGAAGTCGCCGGAGCGGTCGATCCGCCAGATCACCCACGGCTGCGGAGCCTTGGGATTACAGGCGATGGCGAACTTGTTGCCGATGGTGGCTAACACACGGTAGCCGTGAACAGTTTTCATATCTCTACGCCCTCCTTTTTCTGCCAAAGATAATAATCATTCTCTAATCCTGACCGAACAATCAAGTCAAAACAGCATTGAAATCTCACGTAGGTTGCGTTTGTCACCGCATTAAATTCACCTAAAGCCTTTTTGAGCCTTAAATATTCATTCCTTTGATATACGCATTCTTTATAGAGTAGGACTTCCAACGCGTTTTCGTTGACTAATTGAATTCTTATATTTCCCGATTCAGCCATAATCACTCCCCCAAAAAGTATCTTTGTCTGTAGCGGCTTACAGCAGCCAATGAAACGGATATCCCTTCCTCGGCAAGCATTTTCTGGATATCTTCATAAGTGAATCTTTCACTGCAAATCATATCGTCAACTTCGCTGCGTAAATCAAAAGGAAGCTTTGCGATGATGCCGATTGGCTTTCGACGCTTAGCTCTTCTGATAACGATCTCTTCTTCCTCGCAGTCGGAACTTCCTGTAGACTTTTGGATCACGGGGAGAATCTGCTTGACTGTTTCCGCTACGGTCCTACTGATGATCTCCTGAAGGTTGTCCATGCCGTAGCTGCCCGTCTTTCTGATCGAGGGAAGAACCTCAGCTGTAACCCAGTGCTTGAATTCTTTTGCTTTCGGCAGCTTGCTGGAGAGGATCAGGCTGTAAAGACCGCTTTCGTTAATCAATGTAGGTGTTTGTTCCCTGCCGATGGAGTCGCAAACCGCTACCCCATCTGCTTTATCCTCTTTATCAACTCTTTTCTTCAAAGCATCTCTCGGATTACTATACCCTAATGCTTTGGCTACATCTTTACCTACAAAATATGGCTCGCCATTAATTGCGACGGTTCTGATCTTCCCGAAAGAGGGATTATCGAATATCTTGATTGATTTTTCCATAGTAAACTCCTAATCTTTTGATTGAATATAAGTTAATTCCTTTTGAGACAATTCATCTAATGAAACCTTAAATATACAACACATCTTTTTTAATAAATCAATATCCAATGCCTTTTTTCTTTCACCTCTTTCGATCAAATTGTAGTAACTTTCGGATATACCGAGTTTCAAAGACACTTCCTTTTGAGTCAGGGAAGCACGCTCTCTAAGATTTAATAAATAAGTTCTCAATGGTTCACCTCCCTTTGCAAATTGCAAAGTTTTACTATATAATAGTCTATTCTTTGCGGTTTGTCAAGAAAATTCTTGACAATTTGCAAACTGCGATTTACTTTACTATTTGTAACGTTTATAATCTTTTAAGGAGTGATTTTATGAAAAAGTTGCGTGATCTCAGAAAACTACATAAGCTTTCACAAAAAGAATTAGGATCTTTAGTTGGCTTGTCTGAAAGTACGATTTCCCTTTATGAAACAGGAAAACGAGAGCCTGACCTTGCCACTCTAAAAAAATTAGCCAACTATTTAAATGTAACTGTAGATGAGTTGCTTGGTGCAGAACAAAGCATTTTATCTAATGCGGAAGAGCGCGAAACAATTCGTGAAGTTCATGAACTGTCCATGATTAATTTTGAAAAAATGTGTGATTCACTCGATGAAGTCACGCTCGGACGCATACACTCAATCCTTATATCTATTAGAAAATTGCAGGATAACACAATTCTTTCCCTTGCTGATAAACAACATTTATTCGAATGTATTACTGCCTTGATTGGACGAGTTGAAATATATGCCGATGAAATCCGATATGCTCCAGAAAATGCAAGATTTGATTATAAGCGACATAACGAGCGTTTCATTAACGCTGAAATGGAGACGATCAATGAAATAGTTAACATAGTGGTTCCATTGAATATAGCTATTGAAGTTTGAGTCATTGACGGGGAACAAATCGTTCCCCGTCAATGGAGAATAATCTATTGAATAATCAAAGGATATTCTAAAGGGGGTAACGAAACGTTACCCCCTTTGGAAAAACGCTATTGATAACAAAGAAAATTTGATGGGGTACCGATTCGGTACTCCATCGGAATATAATGATCGTTTAATTTCTTTAAATCCTGCATATTCTCCCATCGAATTAAAGGAGTTTGACACGATCCGTTGTGTCGGCAAGGTCATCGGCATAGCAAATCTGAATTAATATTTATTTTTCTTGCATGTTTTTTTAATTTTATGCAATCGATCTAATATTCAGTGCGAACTACAAGAATTTTCCACATACGATAGAACAGCCCAAAAACATAGATATTTCCTTAACGCGAACTTGTTCGGGCTTAAAAACCATTTTGTTCGCATTAAGCAGAGTGTCATACTCATGCCAGGACAAACCGCTACGATTTCAAAAATTCCTATTTAAAGCCATTTTTAACAGTTTTAAATGATAATTTATAGTAAAAAGAAAAAAACCGAGCGTTCCAATAATCGACATGGAATTGCTCGGTTTACGTTTTCGCACTAAATGAAAAAAATATCGCCGTTTCCGAGATGAACGATCTTTTTACACCTCAAAAACGGCTTGTTTACTACATTTTCAGATTTTTAACTATTTCTAACGGTTTTTTACACCTTTTCCTATTTATAATGAAAACTCACATTTATTCAATCATACCACGCCTCTGCATAGTATAATGCGGAGGTGTTGTTATGCAATGCAACAGACGACCAAATGCCAAAGCTATCATTAAGAGTGACGAACCATATCTGAACGTACACGGCGAGGTGTTTTTCTATCAGGAAAAGGACGGCGTGCTGATTTCGGCAAAGGTCAGCGGCTTGCCGCAGAACGGCTCGGGCTTCTACGGATTTCATATTCACGAGGGAAATGATTGTAACGGCGAGGGCTTTCCGGATACCAAAGGTCACTATAAACCCAAGAGCCGATCCCATCCGTCCCACGCGGGCGATCTTCCGCCGCTGTTATCCAATCATGGTAACGCTTATATGACCGTCAAAACCGACCGTTTTCATTTAAGGGACATCATCGGCAGAACGGTCATCATCCACGGCGGTACGGACGACTTCCGCACACAGCCGGCAGGCGATGCGGGAGAAAAGATTGCCTGCGGCGTGATACGCGCAGTATAAATCATGGATATTCACCCACACTATCAGTGAGGTGACATCATGGCAAAACAAGGAATGAAGCGTCCCGAAGTGACGCACACAAAGCCGCGCAGCGAACAGGCGGCGGTACCGGAAATACAGGGCAAGGCAAAGCACGGCAAGGAAAAGGTCAACCCGATCATCGCAGGAACAAAAGCGCCGTCACAGAAGGTGTATCACACCACATCGTATGCGAACGAAAAGCCGATATCGGACATATACAAAGAGGTCGACACCGACTTGGCGCGGGATAATCTCGAAAACGATATCCCCGACGCGGACTTGCAGGACTTATGATGGAGGTTCTGCAAGTCATTCTCGCGTCGCTGTTCTCCGCGGCGATCCTGTTTCTGATAGCAAAGGTCATCGGGCACAAGCAGGTTGCGCAGCTCGAATTCTTCGACTACATCACCGGCATCACCGTCGGCTCGATTGCCGCGGAGCTTGCCACCACACTGGACAAGCCGTGGTGGAAGCCGACGATTTCTATGCTTGTATTCGGCACTATTACCGTCGCGCTGAGCATCATCACGCGTAAAGCCGCTCGGAGCAGAAAGTTTATCAACGGTACGCCGACCATCATCATGAACGACGGCAAGCTCTACCGCGACAACATGAAGAAGGCAAAGCTGGAGCTGAGCGAATTCCTGCTCCTGTGCCGTCAGGAGGGCTATTTTAATCTGAACGATATCCAGACGGCGGTCTTTGAGTACAACGGCATGCTGTCGATCCTGCCCAAGAGCACGAAGCGTCCGCTGAACCCCGGGGATATAGAGCTTACACCCAAACCCGAGCACATCGGCACGGAGATTATCATGGACGGAAGAGTTATGGACGGCAATCTGAAACGAAAGGGACTGAGCGATGAATGGCTTTTGAAAGAACTGCATAAACAAGGCTACAAGAGCACAAAAGAAATCCTGCTGGGAATTTGTTACGACGACAATCAGCTGACACTGTTCCCGATAAAGAATCGAGGTTCAAAATGAAATCACTATGGCAAGACACGGTAAATCTGCCTCGATTCCCACAGTTAAGGAACAATATCCACACGGATGTGCTGATCATCGGCGGCGGGATCGCGGGTATCCTGACCGCGTATTTTCTGCATCAAAACGGCGTAAAGTATGTGCTGGTCGAAAAGGACAGATTATGCTCCGGCACGACAGGAAACACCACCGCGAAGATCACCTATCAGCACGGCATGAATTATCAGAAGATCGTGAAAGGCTATGGGGTAGAAGCGGCGCGGCAATACCTAACCGCAAACAAAAGAGCGTTTGACAAGTACGCCGAGCTATGCACAAAAATTGACTGTGATTATGAGATCAAAGACAACTATGTCTACAGCATTAATGACCGCAAAAAGCTCGAGGATGAAGTGAACGCCTTGCAAATGATCGGGTATGAAGCGGAGTTTTGCGAAAGACCGAATATCCCGATCAGTACCGTCGGCGCGGTGAAGTTCCCCCGTCAGGCACAGTTCCATCCGCTGAAATTCATCTCCGTAATCGCCGAGGGACTGAACATTTATGAGCACACCTTTGTCCGTGAAATGATCGGCAACATCGCGGTTACGGATCACGGAACTATCTCCGCCGACAGAGTGATCGTAACAACGCACTTCCCGTTCATCAATAAGCACGGATTTTACTTTTTGAAGCTCTATCAGCACCGCTCCTATGTGATCGCAGTGGATGGCGCGCAGAACGTTGACGGTATGTATGTTGACGAAAGTCACACGGGAATGTCTTTCAGAAATCGTGATAACCTGCTTCTGCTCGGAGGCGGCGGTCACCGTACCGGTCACAAGGGCGGCAGCCAGAATGAACTGCGCAGCTTTGCCGACAAGGTTTATCCCCGATCAACAGAACAATATCACTGGGCGGCGCAGGACTGTATGAGCCTCGATGACATTCCTTACATCGGGCGGTATTCCAAGAGTACCGAGAAGCTCTACGTCGGGACCGGCTTCAACAAGTGGGGCATGACCGGCGCGATGACAGCCGCAATGCTCCTCTGCGACTCTATCCTCGGTAAACGAAACGACTGTGCCGAGGTGTTCGACCCGTCAAGGAGCATCCTAAAACTTCAGCTGTTGATCAACGGTTTTGAAGCGGCAAAGAACCTGCTGTCAGTTTCCAAGAAACGCTGTCCGCACCTCGGCTGCGCGCTCAAATACAACCGGGCGGAACACTCATGGGACTGCCCATGCCACGGCTCACGCTTTGACGAAAACGGCAAAGTCCTCGACAACCCCGCCAATGGCAACTTGAAATAACCAGGAACAAACAGGCTCGGTACAAAATCTGCACCGAGTCTGTTTGCTGCTGCATATTTTCGTTATTATAATCATTCTCACGCTAAATTAATAACAAATCAGTTTTTAACTTGCATGTATTTTCATATTAATCCTCAGAAACAGCTTATCTAAGCAGTTTCTAAGGGTTTCTCATCATCGAAAAAGCATGCTGTGTTCGTTGTCCTTAGCCTGACAGTAGTAATCCCAATCGGTTTTATCGGTATCTTCCCTATACTATACATCACAAATACGAAAGCTGTCGCTTTTTTAAACAACAGCTTTATGCTGCCTTATTTTCTATTCGATTAGGCTGCCCAATTGCATAATACTATGCAACTTTCCGTCATATTTCAGCATAGGCAGAGGGGGATTTATTCAAGATAGGATTGATCATTTTGAAAAAAACAATTGAAGCATGCTGCAATTCCACGCCGACAGGAGCATGTATCCGTGAGTACTGAGCTGATACCGATCATGACCGCGGCTATCTCAGGCGCGTCGGCGGCGATCGCCGCGATCATGGTCGCAGTGATCCAGTCCCGCGCGCAGCACAATCAGGTGCTTGCCGAGATGGATAAGCGCGACGCCTTGCAGGCACAGCGGATCGAGATGCTGGAAAGGAAAATGGACAAGCATAATCAGCTGATCGAGCGCACCTACGCACTGGAGCAAACAACCGCGGTACACGCGGAGCAGATATCCGCCGTCAACCGCAGGATCAGCGGCATCGAAAAGAAAGGCTGAACCGAAGGCGCCCGCCATGTTATTTATGTACATGGACGGGCGCTTTTGTGCTGCGCATTATTCTCAAATTGTGCTGCGCATTATTCTCAATTATTCTTGTAATTCGATGATAAAAATGCTATATTGATGTACAGATATTTCATAAGGAGCATGGCTATGAACAAAAGCAGAACACAAAAGCCACTGATCGAACGCATACAGGCGACGCCGGAAAAAGGTCTGAGCACAAAGGACGCTGAAGAAAGGGATAAAAGAGGTTATTCCAATATCGCGGTCGACCCTAACAAGAAAACAACGGGAAAGATCATCGCGGGCAACCTGTTCACCTTTTTCAACATCGTGCTGTTCATCATCGCCGCCGTCTTCATCGCGTTCATCATCTATCTGCAGTCTATCGGACGCAGCGACATCGTGGATAACTATTTCGGCTTTTCCAAATTTGTCTTTCTGATCCCCGCGGTCATGAACGTTGCGATGGGATCGTATCAGGAGATCAAAAGTCTGAAGGTCATCGAAAAGCTGCGCATCGTGACGGGCGCCAAAAGCAAGGTCGTCCGCGACGGAAAGATACAGGAGATCGACGCGGAAGGGATCGTGCTCGACGATATCGTCGCGCTTTCCGCAGGCGATCAGGCGACTGTCGACCTTACCGTGCTGACAGGCGAGGTCGAGGTCGATGAATCCATGCTGACGGGCGAATCGGATCACATCAAAAAGAAACCCGGGGACACCGTCCTTTCAGGCTCGTCCGTCATCGTCGGCTCCGCGCGCTGCCGAGCCGAGAAAGTCGGCAATGATACCTATGCCGCCGAGCTGACCGGAAAGGTCAAAAGCGCCTCCGGTCACAAATCGGAGCTGATGACAAGCATCACCAAGATCATCAAGGTGCTGACCTTGTGTCTGTGCTTTGCGGTAATCGCGGCGACCGTCACGCTTGCCGTCAAAATCAGCGCGACCGGCTCTGACGCGTCCATATGGGACGGTCTGCAGCTCTCGCTGAGCGATCCCGTCAGCTGGTCGCTGATCGTGCTGACGGACGGTATGCTCGGCATCGGCATGATCCCCTCGGGGCTGGTGCTGACCACCTCCGTCGCGCTGATGGTCTCGATCGCGCAACTGACCAAAAAGCAGACACTGGTACAGGAGCTGTACTCGCTCGAGAACCTCTCACGCGTGGATGTGATCTGTCTGGACAAAACAGGCACCCTGACCGACGGCACCATGTCGGTCTGCGAGGTCAAGGCGTTTGCGCCCATGGATGAGGTGGAGCGGCATATGCGCACGCTGATGGGCGCGGCGAGCGATCGGAACGCGACCGGCGAAGCGATCTTTCAATACTTCGGCGCGGATGAAAACGCCGATTTCCGAGAGGAGATCCCGTTCTCCAGCGCCAACAAATACTCGGGCGTCGTCTGCGGCGACGGCAAAAAGCTGTTGATGGGCGCTCCCGAATACCTGCTGGAGGAGGACGACGAACGGCTGACCTATGTCGCCGAGCGTGCCAAAGAGGGCAACCGCGTGATCGCTGTGACCTTAGACGCAGAGCTGATCTCCTTTATCGCGATCGAAGACCATATCCGCGAGACCGCGGCAGACACCCTGCGATTTTTCCGGGAGAACGGCGTCACCGTCAAGGTGATCTCGGGCGACAATCCGCTGACCGTCAGCATGATCGCACAGAAGTGCGGCATCGTCAACGCCGACCGCTACATCTCTCTGGCAGGTGTTCCCCTCGAAGACATCCCCGCGATCGCGGAAGAATACACGGTATTTGCCCGCGTATCTCCCGAGCAGAAGGAGGCGCTGGTCATGGCGCTGCAGGCGAAAAAGCACAAGGTCGCGATGACGGGCGACGGCGTCAACGATATTCTCGCGCTTCGGCGCTCGGATTCGTCTATCACCTTCGCCAAAGCGACCGAAGCCGCTAAATCCTGCTCCGATGTCGTGCTGCTCGACAATGATTTCAGCCATCTGAAGGAAGTGGTCGGCGAAGGAAGACGCGTCATTGGAAATATCCGCAAAACAGCGGTACTCTACCTGATGAAATCCATCGTCGTGTTCATTCTGGCGTTCGCGCTGATCCCTTTTTCAAAGGGTCAGATGTGGTTCTCGATCGAGAACATGTATATGCTCGAAGCTGCGGTCATCGGCACGGGCGGTTTTCTGCTGTCACTGGAACCGCGCCGCACGCCGGTACAGGGCTCTTTCCTCAAATATATCGTTTCTCAGTCGATCTGTGCGGGAGCGCTGGGAGCGGTCGCGATACTGCTGCCGATCCTGCTGAACGTCATCCCCAAGGCGCTCGGAAAAGCCGCCGTCATCGCGGACGGCAATGTCCGTACCATGATGACGGTCATGACGTCTATCGCGGGCATCATCGTGGTGTTCTCCATGTGCATCCCGTTCAACAAATACCGCGCTTTGACTCTTGCCGCCGTTACGGGCGTCACCGCGTCGCTGGGATTGATGCTCCCGTCGGCATACATCGGCGGCTCCACGATCGGTCCCGCTATGCTGGCGTTTGATCAGGCGGCAGGTCAAACCATCTTTGACTGTCAGCTGGCGCGGGAATTCTTCCGGCCGCTGAACTCGCCGCAGGTGCAGTCGCTCATGTCCGACGTCAACAACTATATCGTGCTGCGGTTGTTCGTGTACATCGCGATACCGCTCTTCATCCTGCTGCGCTTTGCCACCGAAAACTACGCGCGCAAGGAGGTCAAGGACGTGAAGAAGAACCGCTCCTTCCGTATCGGCAGAAGGATGATTCTTTCCTCCGGCATCGTGCTGATGCTCCACGCGATCCTGTCCGTCGCGGAAATACTGACCGGTACAGGCTCGATGATCAATCAAAGCGTAATCCTCGCCCCGACCTCCGTGACTATCGCTGCCGTATTCTACGCTCTGGCGCATATCGTCATCGGCGCTGTCGGATACCGTCTGTGGATGAGCCCGACTCACAGGATGATCAATGTGACCTTTATCGCAGGTCTGGCGCTGGCAGGTCTGACGCTGGCGTCGATGACGGCGACACGGCTCGATATCGCCTCCGGTCATACTCTGCTGCTCATTGACAATATTGTGATGATCGCGGTCGTCGCGGCATATCTGATTGGATGTGTCATCATCCGTTATCATTACCGTCTCGGCTTGGATAAACCCAGAACCGAATAACAAGAATATACACTACACCCCGCTGTCGCTGACAACGGGGTGTTCGTTATGGTTGAAACAATATTTCAAAAAATTCATCGTATGCGCGGATCTCGTAATCGCAGAGCTCGCTGCCGGTGGGCTCTTTGCCGTTCAGATATAAACAGGTAGTCAAACCGGCGTTCCTGCCCCCGAGCATGTCGGAGGTCAGGCTGTCGCCGACCATAATCACACGGCTTTTGTCCGTGATATCCAGATCACGGAAGATATAGTCAAAATACGCTTTATCGGGCTTGCTGACGCCGATCTGCTCGGAGATATAGATCCCGTCGACGTACGGCTTGACGGCGGCGCGGTTGAAGCGTCCCGTCTGCGGGATCGTCAGTCCGTTGGTAGCGAGATAGATCTTGCAATGTTTATGCAGCTTTTTGACAAATTCCAAAGCGCCGTCAAGCAGGAAAGCCTGCTCTGCCAGAAAGCCCTCATAGGTATCGTTCACCGCGATAAAATCAGCGGGTTCAGCGCCGATCGCTTCAAACAAATTCCGAAAACGGGTCGGCTTCAAGTCATCACGGCTTAATTCACCGCGTTCGAGCGCCTTCCAGCAGCCGAGATTGATGTCACTGTACAGACTGACAACCTCGTCCGTCGGCTCTACACCGAATTGACTGAGCGTGAGGCTGACGGCGGTCTTTTCCGCGAGCTTGAAGTCGTAGACGGTCTCGTCCGCATCCAGCAAAACGATGTCAAAACGCTTACGCAAAGTCCTCTCCCCCTTTGATATAGATGCCGACGCGGGTGATATCCGCGTAAAGCTCGATACCGACACTTTGTGCAAACGCGTCGATCAACAGGTTGGGGTTGATGTTCAGCGTCGAGCCCGCGGGAAGGGTCAGGTCGAAGGCAGCCTTCTCTCCCTCCTTCATTTCAAAAGCAAGCACATACGGCTTGACGTCGACGTCCTTCATGCCCTTTTTGGTTTTCTTTTGCACGATGATCTCGGGGAGCGAGAGGAAGTCTCTCCATTTTTCCGATAATTCCGAAAAGGAAATTTCATTCTCGTTCATCGGCTCGATCTGTACGGCATATTTTGCAGATTCGATATCCGCAGGCTTGTGCACCGCCTCCGCGCAGCGAAACACGCGGATCCCTTCGGGCAGACAGGCGTTCATGCGCTCGGGGATCGCGGAAAGATCCTCGTCATCATCCAATATACGGAAATCCATGCTTTCACATTCGGACGCAAATCCTAAAGACAGCGGCAGCGCAAAGGTGATATAGGCGTGCTGATTGAAGCCCTCGGTGCGCCAGATGTTCAGGCGGCTTTTGCCGATTGCGCGGAGCATCACACGGTTGGTATCGAGGTGGGAGATATATTTGCAGGCGCCGTCCTTGCGGTAAAATACCCTAACGTTTTTCATAGCAGACACCTCCCTTGTATTTCGTACAGCCGCAGCCGAGACACTTTTCACGGCAGTTGGGCGACGCCTCGGAGCGGTAGGCGCGCTCGCACTCGCGGTGCAGGAAATCCTTAGTCACGCCGTAATCAAGGTGATCCCACGGCAGAATCTCATCAAAGGAACGGCGGCGGTTGGCGTAGAACGCGGGATCGATCCCGCAGGCTTCAAACGCCTCCAGCCAATTCTTCAGCGAGAAACAGTCGCTCCAGCCGTCAAAGCGGATGCCTTTTTTGTGCGCCTCCAGCATGACGGCGTTCAGTCGGCGGTCTCCGCGGGCAAATACCGCCTCCAGATACGAGGTGTCGGAATCGTGATAGTTATAGGTCATCTTGCTCAGTGATATCTTGTTGTCCACGATCGATTTCTTGATATGCTGCTGCTTTTCACGCAGTGTGTCCATCGTATCCTGCGGCTCCCACTGGAAGGGGGTGAAGGGCTTAGGAACAAAGGAGGACGCCGAAAGCGTCACGCGGGGCGCCTTGCCCTTGGGACGGTTCGGGGTGCTGTAGAAGGTGTCAAGCACCTTCTTGCCAAGGTTCGCGATATCCGCTACGTCGTCCATCGTCTCGGTCGGCAGACCAATCATGAAATAGAGCTTGACGGTCGTATAGCCGCCCTCAAACGCGACGCGGCAGGTGTTCATCAGCTCGTCCTCAAAGACGTTTTTGTTGATGGCGTCGCGCAGGCGCTGGCTGCCCGCCTCGGGGGCGAAGGTCAAGCCGCTCTTGCGCACCGTCTTGATCTCGTTCAGTATATCGTCGGAGAAGCCGTCCACACGCAGGGACGGCAGACTCAGGCTGACGTTCTCGGGTTTCGCCCAGCTGTTCAGCTCCTTGAGCATCGGCACCACCTGTGTATAGTCGCTGGAGCTCAGCGACGACAGGGATACCTCGTCGTAGCCCGTATTGCGGCACAAAGCATGCGTCTGTCTGCTGATACATTCCACCGATTTTTCGCGCACGGGGCGATATAAGAAGCCCGCCTGACAGAAGCGGCAGCCGCGGATACAGCCGCGGAAGATCTCCTCCACCGCGCGGTCATGGACGATCTCGATATTCGGGACGACAAAATTATCGGGATAGTAGCTTTTGTCCATATTCATCATGACGCGCTTTTCGATCACCGCGGGAGCGCCGTCACGCGGCGTCACAGCATTGATCGTGCCGTCATCGTTGTAGGTCACATCATAGAGCGAGGGAACATATACGCCCTTGATACGGGAAGCAAGGCGCAGAAATTCTTCTCTGCTTTTTCCCTCTTTTTTGCATGCTCTGAAAAGCTCGATCACCTCGAGGTCGACCTCTTCCCCGTCGCCGAGGAAAAAGATGTCAATAAAGTCCGTGATCGGCTCGGGATTGCAGGCGCAGGGACCGCCCGCGACGACGATATGCTTCAGATCATGCCTGTCCTTTGACAAAAGCGGGATACCTCCCAGCTCCAGCATGTTCAGGATGTTGCTGTAGCTGAGCTCATACTGCAAAGTAAAGCCGATAAAGTCGAAATCCGACAGCGGATCGCCGGACTCCAGTGCCCACAGCGGGATATCATGCGCGCGCATCTGTTCTTCCATATCGATCCACGGCGCAAACACACGCTCGCACCAGATATACGGTTTTTCGTTAAACAGGCTGTACAGGATCTTGATACCCAGATGCGACATGCCGATCTCATAGATATCGGGAAAGCAGAAGGCAAACCGCACATCGACCTGACGCTTGTCCTTAATCGCCTCTCCGTGCTCGCCGCCGACATAGCGGCCGGGCTTCTGCACCTTCAGGAGCAATTTTTCGATTGTTTCGGGATACATAGGCTTCTCCTATTTTTTCAAAAATAATACAGCGATCAGATAGAGAGATATCAACAACAAAGAGTAGTTGTATCCGCTCTTGAACAACAAACAGATCCCTGCCGTACTCAGCAGCAGAAAAAAAGCAAAGGTCACCGCGCGCATGATGATCTCACAGGTGCGCGGCGCAAGCTTTCGCGACAAATAAATATACAGCAAATGTCCGCCGTCCAAGCTCATCACGGGCAGCAGATTGAATATCCCGAGCGCAAGATGCGGCAGTCCGAGCGTTAAGCTGAACGGACAGAATACCGCGGCAAAGAAAAAGTTCGCCAAAGGTCCGCCCAGCGTAATCAGTACATCCGCACGCACAGTCGGCGGCTCATCCGCAGAAATCAGAACGTCAAATAAGCCGAGCTTCAAGCCGCGTACACGCACACCGCATATCTTCATCACAAGGATATGACCCAGCTCATGCAAAAGCGCCGCCAAAAAGCAGCAGAGGATCCGATTGCTGCGGTCAAGGAGAAGCACAGCAGTCATCGCCGCGATCGCTTCATAGCCGATAACGAGATCAATCTTCGCTACGCGCAGTTTCATCCGGCGTCGCCTGTATCTCTATGTGATGCTCCGCGAACAGCTTTGAAACGTCCGCGGCGCTGAAAACCTCCTGAGACACCACCGGCTTCTGCAGCTCGTCGTGATAATAATCGATGAAGCTGTAATAGCCTTCGCTGTCCATCGCCTTGAGCAAAAACAGCACGAGCGCCGCGATCAGGCACAGCGCCAGCTGGATCGTGATCAGTAAGGGCTTGCTGTCCGGTGCTTTTTCGACAGCGGCATTAGTCGAGGGCGCCGCTTCATCAACGGGCGTTTCCTCCTGTACGGCAGGCGCGGTCTCTCGCCAGCCTTCCTCATAGATGATCTCGCTGTGTCGCATTTCACTCATTGTATCACCCCATATAACCATATGAAGCGAAAAAACGAAGTATTACAGCTTGCTGAACGTCTTTTTCCTCAGTGCGAGGAAAAAGATGATACCGATGCCCAGACACACGATCTCAGCGATCGGGAATGCGTACCACATGGCAACCATATTGATTTTTGACAGCACAAACGCCACGGGCAGCAGCACGCCGAGCTGACGCAGGACGGACATCGTCATACTGTAAAAGCCCTTGCCCACCGCCTGAAACAGCGTAGAGAACATGATGCCGACCGCCGCCATGATGAACGAAACACTGATGATCCGCAGCAGCGGCTCACCCACCTCGGCAAGCAGCGCGTTCGCCGCGGCGTTGTCCGCCGACTCAAACAGAGAAAGCAGCCAGCCGGGAGCCAGCTGGAACAGCACGGTACCCGCCGCCATGATGATGCCCGCGATGATAACGCCCATGCGGAACGCTTCATACATGCGCTTTTTGTTGCGGGCGCCGAAGTTGTAGCCGATGATCGGCGAAACACCTTGGCTGAGTCCGAACACGGGCATGAAGACAAAGCTCTGCAGCTTGAAGTAGATACCGAAGGCGTTGATATACGCCGCGCCGTACTCGGCGGCAATATCCGCGATCGAGATGATCGCGTTGATGCCCGATACCATCACCGAGCCGATACACTGCATGATGATGGCGGGAAAGCTCACCGAATAGATATTTTTCAAAACGATCTTTTGCATGCGGAAGCCCTTGAAGGTGATCTTGACCTCGTGCTTTTTCACAAACAGAATGATCAGGATAAAGGTCATGGAGCAGATCTGACCGAACACGGTCGCGATCGCCGCGCCCAGTACGCCCAGCCGCGGGAAAAAGCCGACGCCGAATATCAGCAGCGGATCAAAAATGATATTGATCACCGCGCCGAGGATCTGGGTCAGCATCGGGATGATCATGTTGCCGGTGGATTGGAGGATCTTCTCTCCCATACAAGAAATCATCGCGCCGAAGGATACGCACAGCACCACCGTCAGATATCCGGTTCCGTCACCGATGACCTCGCCGTCCGAAGTAAACAGTGAGATGAACGGGCGGGACACGGTCAGACCGATCGCCAAAAAGACCAGCCAGTTGATGACCGCCAGCACCAGACCTGTCGTCGCCGCGGTATTCGCGTCCTGATAGTTCTTCGCGCCCAAGCGTCTCGCGATCAGCGAGTTGACGCCGACCGCCGTTCCGACGGCAAAGGAGATCATGATCATCTGCAGAGGATATGCCAGCGACACCGCCTGCAGCGCGTCGGGCGAATAGCGCGCGACAAAGATGCTGTCCACGACATTGTACAGCGCCTGTATCATCATCGAAAACATCGCCGGCAGCGACATCCCCATCAGCAGGGGGAACATCGGCTTGACGCCCATTTTGTTTTGAGAAACCTCGCTCACGATTTTTCCTTCCTTCCATCTGTACCCTTATGGTTCTTTGATCTTTTTTCTTTTTCGAAATAATCAACAATACGAACATCGTGCCGAACACGATACCGCCGAAATCCAGCAGCATGTCCTTTATCTCGCAGGAGCGTCCCGCAGCGGTGCGCTGGATCAGCTCGTCGCAAATTGCAACAGCCGCGCCCATCGGCAAAGCCGACAACAGCGTTCTGAGCCGTTTTCTGAGATAGAGGTACACCGTCACACACAGCAAAACACCCAGCAGGGTGTACTCGGTAAAATGCGCCGCCTTGCGGACAAAATGATCCGTGACCTCGATCGGGATGTTCCACGAACAAAACAATTGATTGATAACAGAGAGCAGTCTGCCGCTGCGCTGAGACGAATCATCCGCGTTCTGGGACGAATTGAAGAAAATGAACGCGACCGCCGCGACGGTCAGCGCCGTCATGATCACCCGCGACGTCAGTAGCTTTTTATTCTTCATAATGACACCGAAAAAACATAGCAATTCAGTGTTATTCTAATCAATTACGCATAAAATGTCAAACGGATTCATATAAGTTTTCAGTATCAGTCAAATAAGTGTTGAAATGGTGCGCATTTTCAGTTATAATGCTAAGGGCGCACGCATTCTTTTCCGGTTGACGGCGTGTCTGCGTCATCACGGAGTCCTGCTGAAATTAAAGGAGTATCCTCTATGAAAAAATACCTTATGACCGTTTTATTCGCGATGATCCCGATCTTCGAGCTCAGAGGAGCGATCCCCGCCGCAGTATGGGGCTACAAAATCAATTTTGTCGTCGCGTATATCATTGCCGTCATCGGCAACATGATCCCCGTGCCGTTCATCTACCTCTTTGCCCGCAAGGTGCTTGAGTGGGGCAAGGACAAAAAATACATCGGCAAATTCTTTTCCTTCTGCCTGAGAAAGGGCGAAAAAGGCGGCGAAAAGCTGAAAGCCAAAAGCGGCAAGGGGCTGTTCTTGGCGCTGATGTTCTTTGTCGGCATCCCGCTGCCCGTCACGGGCGCGTGGACGGGTACGCTGGCGGCGTCCATCCTTGATATGGGCTTCAAAAAATCCGTGCTCGCCGTTTTCTGCGGCGTGCTGATCGCGGGCGTGATCGTCTCGCTGGTCGTGCTGCTGCCCGAGACCTTCGGCTTTTTGGCAAAGATCTTCACCACTTCCGTACCGCAGACATAATGAAAAAGCAGAGCGTATACACGGTGATCATCGGCGGCGGAGCAGCAGGCTTACTGTGCGCGATCCGCGCCGCCGAGCGTCACCCGGACAAAACGATCGTCATACTGGAAAAAGCCGACCGCGTCGGCAAAAAGCTGCTCGTCACCGGCAACGGCAGATGCAACTTGACCCACATAGGTGCAGACGCTGAAAGCTACCACGGAGAAGGCAGCGAACAGTTGATCAATATTCTTTTTAAGAAATATAGCACAGAAAACGTCTTGCGCTGTTTCCACAAACTCGGACTGCTGACCCACGCTGACAGCGAGGGCAGGGTCTATCCGCTGAGCAATCAGGCAAGCTCCGTGCTGGACGTACTGCGCCGCAGGATAGCGAAGCTCAGTATCGAAGAGCGCTGCAGCACGGAGATCAAGAGCGTCCAAAAAACCGCCGACGGCTACGAGATCGTCGCGGCGGATATGCGTATTGCCGCAAAAAAGCTCGTGATCGCGTCGGGCGGCAGGGCGGATTACGCAGGGCGTGAAAGCGGCAGCCGTGAGCTGCTGCGCTCGCTGGGACTGAGCATGAGCCCCCTCTCCCCCTCGCTCTCCCCTGTCACGGTGAAAAACGATCTCCTGCGTTCGCTCAAAGGAATTCGTGCTCAGGCGCAGGTGAGCCTTGTCAAAAACGGCAAGATCGTCAAATCAGAGCGCGGCGAAGTGCAATTTGCCGAAAACGCGCTGTCGGGCATCTGCGTGTTCAACCTCTCCCGCGAAGCAAACCGCGGCGGCTTTGAGATCCATCTCGATCTGCTGCCCGACTTTACGAACGAACAGATCATCTCGGAGATCACGGCACGTATCGCAGACGACCCCGACGCTCCCGCCGGCGAGATCTTCACGGGAATGTTCCATAAAAATATCGGACTCGCCCTGCTGAAAACAAGCGGGATCCGACCCTCGGCGTTATGCAATGATATTTCCGAAAAAGAAATAAAAACACTTTGCCGTCATATCTCGGACTGGCGCTTTGTCTGTGAAGAAAACCGCGATTTCAAAAAGGCGCAGGTCACTGCGGGCGGTGTGCGTCTGAGCGAGATCGATCCCCACACCTTTGAGAGCAAGCGCCACAAAGGGCTGTACATCGTCGGTGAAGCGCTGGACGTCGACGGCGACTGCGGCGGCTACAATCTGCAATTTGCCTTTGCGAGCGGGCTGTGCGCGGGGGACAACCTATGATACGCATCAACAACATCAAGCTCCCGCTCGACTACACCGACAACGATATCCTCCGCGCCTGTGCGAAAGAGCTGCGCATATCATCTGAAGCGATTACCAAAGCATCCCTTTTCCGCCGTTCGATCGACGCGCGGCACAAGGACGATATCCGCTACATCACGAGTGTCGACGTATGGCTCAGCGTCAGCGAACAGGCGGCGCTGAACATGGCGAAAAGCAACAACGCCGCAATCACCGATGAATACCGCTACATCCCGCTGGTTCCAAAAAACATAAACAAACGCCCGCTGATCGTCGGCACCGGCCCCGCGGGGCTGTTCTGCGCGCTGACCTTAGCGCAGAGCGGGATCCGCCCCATCGTCATCGAGCGCGGCTCCCGCGTCGAAGAACGCGCGAAGGCCGTCGATCGGATGCGGATAAGCGCCGAACTCGACACCGAATGCAACGTACAATTCGGCGAGGGCGGCGCGGGAACCTTTTCGGACGGCAAGCTCAACACCGGCACCAAAGACGGCAGAGCCCGCAAGGTGCTGATCGAATTTGCCGCCCACGGCGCGCCCGAGGAAATACTCTATAATGCCAAACCGCATATCGGCACGGACAAGCTCCGCGACACGGTCAGAAGCATCCGCGAGGATCTTACCGCTCTCGGCGCGGACATATACTTTGATACCAAGCTGACCGATATCATCACATGCGACGGCGTCATCACCGCCGCCGAGGTCGAGCATAACGGCACAAAACGGCTGATCGACTGCAGCGAGATCGTCCTCGCGATCGGTCACAGCGCGCGCGACACCTTCGAACTGCTCCATCAAATGGGCGTCCATACCGAGCCCAAGCCGTTTTCCGTCGGCGTGCGCATCGAGCACCTGCGGGAGAACATCGACCGCTCCCAGTACGGCGCGACGCACACACGCCTGCCCGCCGCCTATTACAAGCAAAACGTTCACCTGCAAAACGGACGCGGGGTCTACACCTTCTGCATGTGTCCGGGCGGCGTTGTCATTGCGGCGCAGAGCGAAATAAACAGCGTCGTCACCAACGGCATGAGCGAATTTGCCCGCGATCAGGTCAACTCCAACGCTGCGCTGCTGGTGTCCGTCACCCCCGACGACATCCAAGGGGAACACGCGCTCAAGGGCATGTACTGGCAGCGGGAGCTGGAACGAAAAGCCTTTGCCGCCGGAGGCGGCGATTACCGCGCCCCGATTGCCAGAGTCGGCGACTTTCTCAGGGGCGAAAAGACCGTCCGACTGGGCGAGGTCCTGCCGAGCTATCTGCCCGGAACCAACTTTGCGCGGATGGAGGATATCCTACCGCCGTTTGTGACCGATTCCCTGCGTGAAGCGATCCCGCTGATCGACAGAAAACTTCACGGCTTTTGCCACCCCGACGCCGTTCTCACCGCCGTGGAAAGCCGCTCCTCCTCCCCCATCCGCATCACGCGCGGCGAGAGCATGCAGAGCGTCAGCCTGAAAGGGCTCTACCCCTGCGGCGAGGGCGCGGGCTACGCCGGCGGCATCGTTTCCGCAGCGGTCGACGGCGTCAAGGTAGCGGAAAAAATCTTATTGACATAACAAATGACTGCCACAGTCCTGATATGCGTGTCACGGACTTCGCAATGACGATTGAAAGGCTCCCTTTTCAGGGAGCCTCATTTCATTTATTGATGGTACACGATAACCTCAGCACTGTGATAGATCGAATAGATCAAACACTCCTTAACGGGGAGCCCGAGACACTCTTCCATCGCGTCCTTATACAGCATCAACTGTGAAGTATAGCGCTCTCTAAGCATTTCCGGCTTTTTGACGCGGTCGGTCTTATAATCGACGATCACCACTGCGCCGTCCTCGACAAACGCCAGATCCACCGCGCCCTGCAGGATCACCCTTTCCTCCCGGAATTTTACATCTATTTCGGGATTGACCAGCTTTGCCGGGATTTTTACGTTAAAGCGGTATTCCTTATACACCGCCTCTGCTTTCAGACAGCGCGTCACGAGCTTGCTCTCGATAAAGCGTTTTGCCCGCTCGCGGTCCACGCTGTTCGCCTGCGCCTCGGTGAGAAAGCCCTCCTCCCGCAATCGCTCCAACTGCGCATCCATATTCGCTCTTGCCGCGGCAAAATCGACGAACTGCATGAACGCGTGCAGCGCGGTACCCTTCTCGGCGGAGGTGAGCCTTTCGCCCTGCAGGAACGCGGGACGGTCAAGGTGCCTGTCATAGGAGCCTTCCGTCAGCCGATGTGCCAGCGTCGAGGCCGCAACCTTTACGGGCAGACCGCCGAGCGCTTCAAACGGATAGCGGAAAGCGGCATGCTTTTTCAGCTCTTCGATCACCGCAGGATCACACTGTACAGCGTCGTCATCGGGTTGATCCTCTGACGCTTCATCTGTATCAAACGGCGTATCGATCACCCGGCAGGCAAAGCGGAAATCGGCAGTCTTTTCACAATCAACCGAAACACCCGCGAATTCACGCAGCTTTACACCGTCGGGATGCAGCAGGGCGCACATCGTCAGCCAATCGGACAGCGCGCTTGCCGAACGAACCGCAAACGGAGAGATCTCCCGCTGACCGGCGAGCTTTTTTGACACACCAGTAGTATAAGAAGCGGCGGAACGCGAAGGCGTCGCGAACATGATCAGCTTCTGCTTTGCGCGCGTCATCGCGACATACAGGATCCTGAGCTCCTCGCTCATCTCGTCGCGGCTTTTTTCCATCGCAAGCGCCGTGCGCGGCATGGTGTTGAAGTTGGCGGACAGCGCGGGATCAAAGAGCTTTTGCGCGTAGCCGTAACGCGAGTGGAGCAACACCGCTTTCGAAGCGTCGGAAACGAATCGGCGAGCCGTGTTGGCGAGGATACAGACGGGGAATTCCAGCCCCTTTGACGCATGGACGGTCATCAGCTCAACGCCGCCGTCAGCGCCGCTGTCATTTGCCGCCGGGGGCAGGTCGGAGCCGTCCTCCAGCAATCGGTCAAGATAGGTCACAAAGGAGGATAGCCCCCTATGCGTATTCTGCTCAAAGGCGCGCGCGTAATCGAGCAGCAGCCTCAGATTGTTCACGGCGTTGGCAGAGCTGTCAGAAGCCGCGACAATATGCGCAAAGGAGGAGCGCTCATAGATCACCGTGATCAGCCGAAACAGCGGCACGGTCGCCGCCAAAGAGCGGTAATAGGCGAGCTCTTTGATAAAACCGGAGCTTTTTTGATTGCCCTTATCCGCGTCCAGCGCGATCGCCGCGTACAATGAACCTTTTCGCTGTCCGACACGGATACGGGCGAGATCGTCCTCGTCAAAAGCGAACACGGGACTCATCACTACGCTTAACAGCTCGATATCCAGCGCGGGATTGTTGATCACGCGCAAAAGGTTGGTCATCAGCATGATCTCGTGAGCGCCGAGAAAGCCCGTGCTGCTCTCGCTGCGGGCGTTGACGCCATACAGCTCGAACACCTCGCGGTACAATGCTCCGTAGCTCGACAGATTGCGCATCAATACCGCAAAATCGCTGAAAGCAGCGGGGCGATATGCATCGCCGTCCTTGACGGGATAGCCGTCAGCGACCAGTCGGCAGATACGGCGGGCGATACATTTCGCTTCAGCGATCACGGCGTCCTCCTCGCCGACGCCTTCCTTGTCGACGATGTTCAGTTCAACAGCAGGCTCGCTTTGCTCAGCGTACTCAGCGCCCGCGACCAGTTTTTCCTCGTCGTTGTACTCGATATCGCCGACAGCGGGCGACATGAGCTTGGAGAAAAAGAAGTTCACCGCCGACAGTACAGCCCCGGCGCTTCTGAAATTCTTTTCCAAAATGATTTTTGCGGGGTATATCGGATGCTCCCTGTCATATAATTCGGCATTGTTTTTTCTTTTCAGGAACAATTCAGGCATTGCCTGACGGAAACCGTAGATACTCTGCTTAACGTCGCCCACGACGAACAGGTTTTCTTCCCCGCGGGATATGGTCTTGAAGATGGTATCCTGCACCTCGTTCGCGTCCTGGTACTCGTCGACCATGATGTAGTCAAAGCGGGAGGCGATCTCCCGCGCGACGGGCGTCGGGTTCAGGGAATCCCTGTCGAGGATCAGCGAGAGCACCCAGTGCTCGATATCGGCATAATCCGCGACGGCGCGCTCCTTTTTGAGCATGGCGTAATTCTCCTCAAACAGCGTCACCGCGCGAAAAATCTGTTCCGCGTAATCCTTGAGCCGTTCGATATCGTACAGGCACATCGTTTCTTCCTGCGCGTAGAGCTTTTGCAGGGTCTTGACGGTATCCTTGAAGAGATCGCGCGCGGACTGTGCGGCAAGCTTCAGCGGATGATCTGCATACCCGCGCGGGGTAGACAGCCTGCCCGCGTCAAATGACAGCAGCACATCGCGGATCCCGTTCCAGCTCTGCTGCTTTACCGCAGTATGTAAACGCTCGCAAAAAACGCGATAGCCCTCAAAGAGCGAGAAGAGCTTTTCGTGGAGCTTTTCGTCGAGCGATACTGCATCAACAGCGCGCTCATACAGCAGCTGTAAATAATCCGCCGCTTCACGCGTGTATTCCGCGATAATCCGTCCCCAGACCGTATCCCCTACGTCTCTAAAATCGGTATAGTAGGACAGCTTTTCGCGAAGCCAGCGCTCCGGAAAGGGATGGGATCGCAGAAAATCGTACAGCTGCCCGATATTGTCCTCCAGACGGCTGTCATCCCGTGCCGACGCGAAGGTCTCCACCAGCGCATAAAACTTTGGGTCCCTTTCAGCATACAGTGTATCGAGTGTCAGGCGCATGGCGTCAGAACGCATGATCCCCAGCTCGCCCACGTCTCCGATGCGAATATTGCGGTCGATATCCAGCAGGTAAAAATACTCCCTGCACAGCGACATACAGAACGAATCCACCGTCGAGATATGCGCTTTGCCGAGCAGCGACTGCTGACGGATCAAAAAGGGATCGGAGGGATTTTGACGGATACAGTCGCTCAGCGCTTCCCTAAGGCGCGTTTTCAACTCCGCCGCCGCCTTGCGGGTATAAGTCACCACCAGCAAACGGTCGGCGTCAACGCCGTTCTCACTGTCAGTGATCAAGCGGATCACGCGCTCGACCAGCACAGCGGTCTTGCCGGAGCCCGCAGCCGCAGACACGATCACGGAGCCGCCGCGCGCGGTGATCGCGTCAGTCTGGTGCTGTGTCCAATTACGTGCCATCGTTATCCTCCTTCCGTTTCAGCTCTTCCCATACCTCTTCAGGGGTCCTGTCCTGAGCCTCGCGGCTGGGGTCGTCCTCCTTGTGCAGACATACCGCCTGATAGGGACAGTACGCGCAGCCGTCAAATTTCTTGCCCTTGAGCGGCAGGTCGTCGACGTCGCCGTCATAGAGCGCCTGCGCCATCTGCGTCGTCAGCATATCGATGCGGCGGAAAACGGCGCCCAGCTCCTCGATCGTCGCCAAGCTGCCCGCCGAGGCGGTGACGACGCCGTCCTTGAGCTTTGCGGGGATATATTTTCCTTCACCGTCGCGCTCCATGTGCGCGATAACATTCGCGTCGTCGAGGATGACGCCCTTCATCGCGTATTTCTTCAGCACCTCGGCGCGGATCTTCGCCTCAGGGGTATCGGGGTCTACTGCGACCGACGGCGATACCGCGGGCATATACAAAACGCCCGCGGGGGTGATCTCGCCGTAGCGCTCACCGCCGTTTTCGCTGATCGCGTACAGGTAGATGAACATTTGCAGGTTCAGACCGTAGATGAGATCGTTGATGTTGAATTCTTTTGTCCCGGTCTTGTAGTCGATCACGCGGATATAGCTGATACCGTCCGCGTCACAGCGGTCGACGCGGTCGACGCTGCCGCGCACCGACAGCCGCAGACCGTCCTCGAGCTCCACTGCATAATCGGGGATATCCGTCCCCACGCCCAGTTCAAAGTCAACGGGCGTGAAGTCGCTTTGCGAAAGCTCGCGCGTCATATGCAGCACGAGCTTCGCCGCTGTCGATTTGATGCGGTACAAGAGGTACAAGAAGCGTTCCGATTTGCCCTGTGTGCCGCCGAAATGCCGGTCGATATACGCGTCCAAAATGTCGGACACGATACCGCCGATCACGCTCTCGTCCATCTCGGTATATTCTTCACGGGTGTAGTTCCCGAAAAACATCTCAAAGATATGATGCATCAGCGTACCGTATTCCAGCGCGTCCACAGTCGCTCTGCGGCGCTCGCGGATATGTAAGCCGTACTCGCAGAACCAGCGGAACGGACATTTGTGATATACGTCGATTTTGGAAGCGGACAGGCGCATCTCTCTGCCGTACAGCTCGCGTGTCAGCGCGGTATCCCTGATATGCCGCTCGCGATTCTCCAAGGCGTTTTCGATCGCCGTGATTTTATCGCGGTATGTTTCATTCTCTTTGAAATAGACCTTCAGCGCGGCGATCTCAGGCGATAAGCTGTGATAATGACCGACAAGCCAATCGAACGCCGCGCGCTCACTGCGAAGGTGCTCGGAAAGAGGGATCGCATCACAGCGGATAACACGCAGACCGGATAAGCTCGCCTCCAGCTCGCCGGGCAGATCGGAGGGCGTCAGCAGCTCCCCTCGCATATCCGACGCAGGATAGCTGACAAAGAGCTTGTCAGACGCCACTGTCAGCGCAGAATAGGCATAATACCGCTCGGTCGCAATCAGCTCCTCTACAGAATCTGACAACGGAAGCCCGAACACATTCTTAAGGTGTACACGCTCGTCGTCAGTAAAGACGCCCGCCTCCACCGGCGTATGCGGGAATTCTCCCTCGAGCGCGCCGATCAGAAACACTGCCTTCTTATCCGAGATCAAGGAGCGGTCGGCGGTGGAGATATCCACCTCATCCGCCCCGCGGGGGATAGTGCTGACCTCGGAGGCGGCGAAGTTCGTATATAACAGTTCGGAAAAACGCTTAGGCGTCAGTTCGTAAGCGCCGATGGCTGCAACGGTCTTATCTAAGATCGAACACAGCACGTTCCACATCTGCGCCAGATCGTCGGCAAGCTCGTACTCGCCCTGCGCTTCATATGTATCGCACAGCTTGCCGATATTTTTATCAACACGCAGATCGTACAGCAGCTTCATCAGCGCTTTCGCGATTCTTTCGCCGCTTGCATCCTTCACCGCAAGCGCGAATTTTCTGAGCTTGCCGACGATATCCGCCCGCATGGCTTCGATACGGCCAAGCTGCTTTTGTTCGTCCTCGGTCATTTCATCGGCAAAGCCGCCGGGAGGATTGGTAAAAGGGTCATCAAACTGCCGTCCGCTGACGTCCCAGATAAACAAATAGTTTTCAAAATCGGCGATCTCTTCCACGCTGTAGGAACACAATCCCGTTTTCAGCAGTGTCAATACATCCTCGCGCTGAAAGCTGCGGCTGACGATCCGGAACGCGGCAGTCACCAGCCGTACAATCGGCTGCGCATCGATATCCTGCGGTTCATCCATAAAATAGCGGATACCGTACTTATCCAGACAGGTATCGAGGATACCCGCGTATTTGTCGACAGAGCGGGCGATCACCGCGATATCGCGATACCGATAACCGTCCTCCACCAGCGCGCGGATCGTCCGCGCGACAAAATCACACTCGTCATACATGTCGGCGGCGCGGTATAAGGTCACCGCCTGTGTGTCGTCGGGATAGGGTTCCTTTGTCAGGCGATAGGCATTTTCCTCCAGCGAGATCAGCGCCTCATCGTGAAAACGGCAAGGCGTTGTCAGTATCGTGTGCGGCGCGATCGCGATATCATGCTCACGCGCAATGCGGGATAACCGCGCTCGGGTGCGCCGCGGAACAAAAAACAGGCTTTCGCTGTCCGCGCGGCAGTCGTCGGTCAGGGCGACGTACACATTCCTGCTCATCATCATGAGCTGTTCGATCACGTCGTATTCCTGTGCCGTGAAGCCGTAAAACGCGTCCAGCGCCATGGTATAATCCGCAAAGAGCTTGCGATCGATCAGCAGATCGCGCACCTTCGTCAGCGAATCCAGCGGATCCATATAGCTGCGCGCCATCACCGCGTCATACGCGTCGTACACCAGCGCGGTATCATTGAGCTTTCCGCGCAGGAGATCATCCTCCGCGGCGTCGGCGGCTTCCCGCAGCATTTCGGAGCTGACGGCGCACTTTTTGTATTCCTTCACAGCGGTCAGCATCAGCTCCCGCGTATCGGCTGCGTCCGAACGCTTGTCAAAGACCGTCAGGCTGTCGCCGACCTGTTCAAGCGCGAGACTCATCATCAGATGTCGGACGCCCTCGTCGGCAAACGCCGCGCCGCGGTTGCCCGTCGCTTCAAACACGTAGTCGCACAAGCGCGAAAAGCCCAGCACCGTGATCTCACGCGACAGCGCCGGACCGAGCAGATCGAGGAATCTTGCCTCCGTTTCAAAGGAAATCTGATCCGGCACGAGGAATAGCAGCTTCTTCTCTCCTTTCCGTGCGAGCGCCGCAAGCTTTTGACGCAGATATTCACTTTTTCCGTAGCCCGAACGTCCGAGCACAAATTGCAGCATAGCACCACCTGCTTATTGATCGTGTTTAGTATTTCATGGGTTGTCCGTTTGTCCTATGATACCATCATAAACTGTAAGATATCCTATTATCAGTACATCTGCTCATCGAAACCATGAGCGGAGTTCCTCCCAGTATTCGACGAGCTTGAAGCGGAAATCATATCGGTCTGAGGTGACCACCCGGTACTCTCCGTCGTCGAGATCATCCTCCATCTCCTGCTTGCTCGCCGCGCCCACGCACAGCGACGGGTACATCACGCACCACCAGTTTTGACCCTCGCCGTCGCCGATCGTCACCCGCAGCGCGTCATACCGCCCCGCGGGCATCGTGAAATCGTCATAATATCGGGTGTCGAAATACATCTCGCCCACCTCGGCGTGCACGGGATAGCGAAAGCCGTGACGGCATATCTCGTCGGACGCGAGCTTTTCGATCTCAGTCAAATGCGCGCGCGTGATTGCCAGCGCTTCCTCCTTGCCGGAGCATCCGTCGTAGTACGCGGAGCATTCCGTAACGACCCTGTCGCGGACGCTGAGCTTGAGACTCTGGTCGGCGGCAGAATCGGAATTCGCCAGGATATGTACGCGAAGTACATCCTCTGTTAATTCTTCACAGGAATCAAAAAACGGTAGGCACAGGAGCATCCCCGCGATGATCACAGCCAAAACCAGCAAATGAATATATTTCTTCAAAAGAATTACCTGCCTTTTCAAATCATTCCGATATCATCTTTGGCAGGTAATCAATGGTTTATTCAGTTTATTCCTTTATCGCTTCCACACGGCAGCCGTCTTTCAGCGGCTGAGTCAGAAACACTTTATTATATTTCTCTCTCAAAACATTAACACATTTCTCAGCTTTTTTCTTGTCGAGAAAAATACCGTATACAGCCGATCCCGATCCGCTCATAGAAGCGCCCAGCGCTTTACGGGACAGCATAGTCTTCTTGATCTCATTGATCACGGGCAGCTCCATCACCTGCTCAAACTCGTTGTACAGGCAGGAGCTCAGCCCGCGGACATCGCGGCTGTACAGCCGTTTGATCAGCTCGTCGGTATAGAGGAAGCCCTTCGGCTCGCGCGCGTCGCAGGTGGCGTATGCCGCGGCAGTAGACACAGAGATCTCCGGCTTGCAGATCACGATATGACAGGCGGGCATGGCACGCAGCTTCTTGAGCGTGGTGCCCGTCCCCGTAGCGAGCATCGTCCCGCCCAGCAGACAGAACGGAACATCAGAGCCGAAGCGCGCGCAAATATCCGCCATTTCATCCATGGTCAATCCCGCGTCGAACAGCCTGTTCAGCGCCAGCACCACAGCCGCGCCGTCGGAAGAACCGCCCGCCAAGCCCGCCTGCGTCGGGATCACCTTATCGATGGTGATCTTCAGCGGTTTCGGCGCAATCCCAGTCTGGAAAAAGGCTTTTGCCGCCTTGCAGACGATGTTGCTGTCATCACAGGGAACGTCGGGATACGCGGGACAGCACACCTCGATTCCCTCTCCCTCGCCGTCTGTCGTTTCCACCGTTACGGTATCGTACAGCGAGACCGCCTGCATCACCATCGCGACGTCGTGATAGCCGTCAGCGCGTCTGCCGACGATATCTAAGGTCAGATTGATTTTTGCCGGAGCCTTAACGATCACTTTCATCTTTCAGTTCCTTCAGAAACTCCCTGATCAGCTCCATCGCGCGGGTCAGGTGATTGATCGAATACGAATAGCTCAGCCGCACATAGCCCTCGCCGCACTCGCCGAACGCGGAGCCGGGCACCAGCGCGACATGCTTACTCTGGAGCAGGCGGGTACAGAATTCCTCGCTGGAAAGTCCCGTTGATTTGATGCAGGGGAAGCAATAAAACGCGCCCTCGGGATTGAAACAGGTCAGTCCCATTTCGTTGAGCGAACCGACGACAAAGCGGCGGCGCATGTCGTACTGGGTGCGCATTTCCTCAATATCGTTATCGCCGTTGCGCAGCGCCTCGATCGCGGCGTACTGCGCCGTTGTCGGCGCGGACATGATGCAGAACTGGTGCAGCTTCACCATCATCGCGCAAATTTCCTTCGGCGCGAGCGCGTAGCCCAAACGCCATCCGGTCATCGCGTAGGCTTTGGAAAAGCCGTTGATCACCACGGTACGCTCCCGCATCCCGTCAACGGACGCGATGGATACGTGCCGCTTGCCCTCATAGGTCAGCTCGGAGTAGATCTCGTCGGAGAGGACCATCAGATCATACTTTTTGATGACCTCTGCGATCGCCTCCAGATCCTTGCGTTCCATGATGCCGCCCGTCGGGTTGTTCGGATACGGCAGGATCAGCAGCTTGGTTTTATCTGTAACCTTCTCTTCGATCTGTTCAGGCGTCAAACGAAAGGCGTTCTCTGCTTTCGTCTCGATGATCACAGGGGTAGCGCCCGCCATAATCGCCAGAGGCTCATAGCAGACAAAGGCAGGCTGCGGGATCAGCACCTCGTCGCCGCGGGTCACCAGACAGCGGATCGCGTTATCGATCGCTTCGCTGCCGCCGACCGTGACCAGACATTCCTCGGCAGAGTCATATGTAAGATCATATTTTCTTTTATAGAATTTTGTTATCTCCCTGCACAGTTCCTTGAAGCCGCGGTTCGGCGTATACCACGTCTTGCCCTGCTCCAGTGAAGCGATGCCCGCCTGACGCACATGCCACGGGGTCTGGAAATCAGGCTCGCCGACCGACAGAGAGATCACGTGATCCATTTCGTTGACGATATCGAAGAAGCGACGGATGCCCGAGGGCTTTACGCTTTGGATCGACGGCGTCAGTTTTTCGGAATAGTTCATCAAACGATCATTTCCCTTCCGTCTTTTTTCGCGTCTACCATCGACACGCCGTTTTCCTTGTAGCGCTTGAGCATGAAGTGGGTAGCGGTGGACAGGATGCCGTTCATCGCCGCCAGACGCTTCGCGACAAAGGAGGAAACGTCCTGGATGGTCTTGCCCTTGACGGACAGGAGCAAATCATAAGAGCCCGCCATCAGGTAGACTGACTCCACCTCGTCATAAGCCAAAATCTTTTCGGCGATCTCGTCAAAGCCCTTTTGCAGCTGAGGCGCGACCTTGAGCTCGATCATCGCCATCACTCCGGATTCGGGAACCTCGTCCCAGTTGACGACCGCGCGGTAGCCGCGGATAACGCCGCTGTTCTCATACTCTTCGATCTGGGCTTTGATATAATCCTCCGGCTCGCCGAGCATCATTGACAGCTGCGCTGTCGTAAAGGAAGAATTCTCGCTTAATAACTGTAATAACTTGTCCATATATATCTTTCCTTTCATGACCTGTAGGTTCAATAAGAATTTGTTGTAATGATTTGATAACAGCTTTATGACATCTGTAAAGCAGGGATACCGGCAACGTTCAGGCTGTCGATGCAGATCGCCGCAGCCAGACAAAACAACTCCCTCTCCTCCTGATGCAGATCCAACTGGGTGCATCCGCGGATAAAATCCTTCCCCACTGCGCACACCTCGGCGGTATCCGCGTCAACGACCGAGTATGACCCCAGCAGCAGATCGCCGCGCACGAAAAAGCTGATGCCGCGAAAGCGCACCGCCGCTCTGCCGTTCGTCACGGCAATATGCAGACGGATCGTTTCACCGCCCGCGCGGATACTGTATACCGACAGAGGCGACAGCCCGAACGACCGTATCTTGCACACCGTTCCGCCGCCCGTATCCGCGATGCGGACATAATCTCCCGACGGCGTACGCTTGCCGGTTACGGTATAGCGCAGCCTGCCCGCTTCATCCGCGACCTGATACCGCGCGTTCAGCCCGGATGTATCGCGCTGTAAATATAATTTCATTTTTATCACCACGGATATGATTGGTAAAAACCGCGTTTTTATGCATCAAAGTCATTTGTTACACAATGCTTCTCCGAAATATCTTTCCAAAAAGCATAAAGGAACCGAGTCCGCTGTCCGGCTCGTATTTCACCAAAAAGCACGAGGTGTAGCCGAGTATCAGCCAAAAGAAAATCACCATAAAATTGATGTTGTACAGCAGACCGACCTCGATGAAGGAATAGATCACATAGGAACACAAAAACGAGTACATGCAGGGCAGCACGCTCTCACTCAGGCTGTCGTCGCGGAACACATGCACAGTGATATGCTTGAAAAACCGCAGTCCGAAGATACAGAACAGCACAAAGCCGATGATCCCGGAGCACACGAGGATCGTGATATACCCGTTATGGAAATCCGTCATGATCGGCGCCAGCACGCCGTAGCCCTTAGAGAACTTGATGCCCTCCTCAAACATGCGGTTGCCGTACTCATAGATATTGCCCTTGCCGATACCGAGAACGGGATTCTGCATGAACATTTTTGCCGCCTGCTTCCACAGCTTGAAGCGTCCGGAATCGAGGTTCTTATTCTCGTGCTCAAAGGTCACGACCGCCTCGTCGTGCACGATCTTATCGGTCAGGCTGTCCGATGAAACGATCCTTGACGCAGACGCGGATTTCATGATCTGGACAAAGCCCTCCTGCGTGATGTTGCGAACAAAAAACACCGACGCAACAATGACCAGCCCCGCCAGAAGACATGCCGCCGACTTCGTGACGATCTGCTTGACGCTGAATTTCGACTCCGAGCCGAACATCTTGTATATAACGAAGAAGATTGCGTAGCCTATCATCAGGATCATCGCGCCGTTACTGTCGCACAACAGCAGCGATATCGCGTTGACCGCGACGCACGAGCCGATCCAGATGCGGCTGACGCGGTCGCGCCCCGAGATCGCGATGAAATCCTTTTTCATCAGCATATGACTGCAGAAGATCGCGACTACAGCGATAAAGCCGGTCTGGTTGGGGTTAACGAACATTCCGTCAAAGCGGTTTTCGAAAATAATAAATTTGAACCACAGCACCTCAAAGCTGATCTCCGCCATCAGGAACGTCAGTCCCAGGATACCGAGCACCGTCGAACAGTATACGATGAAGCGGCACACAGAATACAGCTCCCTGCGGAAGTTCAGCTCCTTCTCGGTGTGCACCGAATAGAACACAAAGAAGCACATCGCCACATGCAGCAGCATAATCAGATTGTAGGCGTTGTATAAAAACGAGCTTGCCAGATGGACGACGATCGTGATCAGCGACGTCAGCACAAAGGCAAGCAGCCACAGCCCGTAGCGGGTACGCAGCACGGTGCGGCGCTTGTACTCGTTGTAGATCATCAAAAATACGCCCCAGAAAAACAGGAATATCAGCACCAGATACGCCGGTATCAGGACAAAGGAGATATTACTGCAGAACAGGCAAATCACATAGCTGCGCCGGAACAGCGAGGTATCCAGAACAGCTTTCTTGAACTTTCTCATAACCACCCTCAAAAAGGCTGCGATCAAAAGATTTATGATATGACGTGCTTGAACGTTGAAGCCATCAGATAGATATCGCGCCGAAAGCCGAAGCGGCTGATATATTGCAGATTATATTCCATCTTCTTCGGCAGGATCTCCTCGACATAGATGCGGTCGACCTCCTGCGGATCGCTGACGTCGCCGATCATCACGTCCTCATCCTTGAAGCGGATCGACGCGAGCGAGGTGATGCCCGCGGGCATCAGCAGCGTCGCCGTCATCGCGGGGGTATAGCGCTCCACATATTTGACGACCTCGGGTCGCGTACCGACAAAGCTCATTTTGCCGGACAGCACGTGGAACACCTGCGGCAGCTCGTCAAGACGAAATTTCCTGAGCGTCGCTCCGACGCCGGTGATACGGTTATCATGCGCCGAGGTCACCAGCGCACCCGCATGATCGGCGCCGACGGTCATCGTGCGGAACTTCCAAATGCGAAAGCGCTTTCCGTAGGTCGTCACACGCTCCTGCTTATACAGCACGGGTCCCTTGCTCGTCGCCTTGACGATCACGGCGATCACCGCCATCGGCAGCAGCAGAACAATGATCATCAGCAGCGACAGTACGATATCCGTCACACGTTTTAAACACAGGCTCATTCGTTTTTTATCCAGTATATCATAATATTGCTTTACCTCGGCGCATTGAAACGCGCGGGGCAAACGATCAAACGGTAAGAGAAGCATATTTCCTCCGTCATTATGAGATTATCATATTACTATGCGGATCGGATACAGACTTATTCTTTCAAAAACAAAGCCTGCAATCATAATAATTATACTATATTTCGGCGCTGTTTTCAATATATTATCGAAAAAACATACATCGTGAAAGAGCGGGGTTTTTTGATGGATTTTTATGCGAAAAATCACTGATGTTTCTTTGCAAATTCTTTCGAAAATCTCTTGACTTCACGACGCAGTCATAGTAAAATTAGAGTAACAAAAATCATTGTTGAGGTTAAGAAATGGACAATGCATACAAGCCCGATTTGATCACCCTCGTAGACGAGGATAACGTCGAGCACAACTTCGAGATTCTCGATACCATCGAAACCGAAAAGGGTGTGTTTTATGCCCTGTACCCGATCTTCGATACGGCGGAAGAAACCGTAGAAGACAGCGGCGAGTATTACATCATGGAGGTCATCGAGGAGGACGGTGAGGAACAGCTTGCCGAGGTCGAAGATGAAGCACTGCTGGATGAGCTCAGCGCGATTTTTGAGAAGCATTTTGAAGAACTCTTTGACGACGAGGATGAAGAAGAATAACAAACGTTTTTCTTCTGTGTAAAAGTCATCGGTCACTGACCGTTGCTTGCGGGAGGAGCCAGCTTCTCCCCTACATATGCCGGTCGCTGACCACTAGCCACTAACCACTGGTCACTAACCACTCACTCTGTCACCATCCTGCCTGACCCGCGTATCGGTCGCAAATAACCCTACAACCCTTAAATCGGGAGCTTAGCTCCTTCGGCGGTGTGCAGACCTCCCATCCGTATGGAAGAAGGGAGCCTAAAGCCGCAGGGCGGGCACCCACCTGTCATTCTGTAGGCAGGTTATCTTAAGACCGTTACGGTCAGGCGGGATACCTTAAAAAATTCTATCTTCCATATAGTCTTCCCCTTGAGGGGAAGGCTTTTTCACATATGACCATTTCAAGGAGAAATATCATGAAGATTTCCGTATTAGGCTGCGGACGCTGGGGCAGCTGTATCGCGTGGTATCTTGACCGCATCGGTCACGAGGTCGTGTCCTGCGGCTTAGAAAAAGCGCCCGAGCTGCAGCAATTGCTCAAAACCCATCACAACGATTATCTCACCTTTCCTGAGAGCATCACCGTCACCTATGACCATCGGTTCGCCATCGAACGCGCTGAGGTCATCGTCATCTCTATCTCGTCGCAATATCTGCGCGATTACATGAAAACCATCACACAGTTCGACCTTGACGGCAAGATCATCGTGCTGTGCATGAAGGGCATCGAGGAAAGCACCGGCAAACGCCTGACGCAGGTGGTCGGCGACTTCGTGGATACCGCAAAGACGCCTGTCGCTGTATGGGTCGGTCCCGGCCACCCGCAGGATTATGTCAAAGGCATCCCGAACTGCATGGTCATCGACTCTGAGAACGAAGAGGTCAAGAGCAAGCTGGTACACAGCTTCAACAGCGAGCTGATCCGTTTCTACCTCGGCACCGACCTGATCGGCTCCGAGATCGGCGCGGCGGCGAAAAACGTCGTCGGCATCGCCGCGGGTATGCTGGACGGCGCGGGCTGCACCTCCATCAAGGGTGCGCTTATGGCGCGCGGTACCCGCGAGGTCGCACGGCTGATCAAAGCCGCCGGCGGCAACGAGCTTTCAGCCTACGGGCTGTGCCATCTGGGCGACTACGAGGCGACACTCTTCTCCCCTTGGAGCCACAACCGCCGCTACGGAGAAGCTTACATAAAAGGCGAACGCTTCGAAAAACTCGCAGAGGGCGTGATGACCAGTAAGGCGATGGTGCGGCTCGCCGGTCAGCTGGGCGTCGATCTGCCGATCACCAGCGCCGTTTACCGCATTCTTTTTGAGAACGCCGACGCAAAAGAGGAGCTCTCCGCTCTCTTTACCCGCTCGATCAAAGAGGAATTTTAATACTAGGTATCTGACCGTTTCCGGTCACCGATACTAAACCGGCCCGGAAAGGTTCCGAGCCGGTTTTTTCTATAATTATCCGGTTGTTCATGATTCGTTATAATCGAAACTGATCATGTGCTTGCTGCCTTCGGCGCCCGCAAGATGCCTGAAGCCTGTGGCGCACAACACCTTTCCGTCTCCGAGATACCCAAGCACCGGCTGATAGAACGTATCCAGCGCAGCCGTGAGCATGTCATCGGTGATCTCATAATCGATTTGATACCGCTTACGGTCCTCTGTTTCAATTTCATAGTCCGTAGCGCTGTCGAGATAAACAGCCACCTGCTGCTCCTTGATCTCTTGCTTCAGCGCTTCATAAAAAGCGTCGCTGTCATCGGTGATCAAGGCAACGATATCATCGTTGTCAAGCTGCTTGCCGGAGGTGACATCTAAGGTGTACAGGTTGATGGTGCGCGTGGAGTTTTCTCCAAACGTAACCGTATACAAGGTCAAAAAATCTCCATTCAGTTCGCAGCGATAGTAATCTATGTAATTCTCAGCCATCGCATCGTTGATCACCCTGGCGTCGTCGCTTTGGATGGTCAACTCGGGAATCTTATAGATATCGCCCGCAGCGCTGTATATTGTCTCTTTCAGACGCACATAATCGTTATCCGGCGAGGAAGAGACTCCCGAATCAAAATCTTCTTTTTTCGGCAGTTCATTACTAAACTCGGCTTTTATCCAACGGACATCTTCACCCATATAAGTCTCATAGCAGCAGTCATTGCCGCGGAGATAACGGATTTCTCCGTCTGAGCCATGAAGATTCGCTATTGTTTTGAACGTTTGAGAATCATCATCGTACACCAGATAGTGTCCGTTTGCCGAAAAGCAGCTATCGGTCTCTGCGTTGACGCGGTACAGCTTATAGTCCGGACTGTCGTATGCTTTCACTCCGTCGTCAGCAAGCGACATCGTATAGGTGGTGAAAAGATACGTATCGGAATTATAGTTCTGATAAAAAACCGTACTGTTTCTGATATCTATGATCTGCAGCTCATCCTCTGTCGTGATTGTTCCGAGCGTCTCCAGTTTATTATTCTTCGATACCCAACGAACATCAACATTGTTTGTATCAGTTGTAGAGCCGACATAATACAGGATCGAGTTATCCATGAAAAAATTTCCCATGATATCAAGATCTCCCGATATCGTGGCACACTCTCCGGTTCGCAGATCATAGCTTTTCAGCTCTTCATCAACAGACACATAGCATATCCTTCCGTCGTCCAGGTAATAGAAATCGTAATAGTACCCCTCATCCAGAACGCGGCTCGTCTTTGTTTCGATATCATACTCACACAAGCCCAAGTCGTCATAATAGAGCTTATTTTCGTTGAGCAAGACAAAGCTAATAATGCTGCCGGTACCGCTGAAAAGCGCTTTATCGCCGCTGCCGTCAGCAGCGATTCGATGCAGCTCCACGCCATTTGTATCATAATCTTCTTTGACAAAATACACCGCATCATCATTTGCAGAAACCTCGGTGACGTTTCCGGAGGCAACACTCTCTTTGCTGCCGTCAGCTGCATAGCGAAAAAGCCCGTCACTATACGCACAGCGGTAAAACGATCGGTCGGAACCAACAGCAAAACTGTTAAAGTCAAACACAACCGCATCACCGGACACGACGGTATTGGGCAATATCTCAACGACCGGTTCCGAGTCGGCAGAGCTTTCTGTCTGCTCAGGCGACCTTGTACCGACACAGGATGCCAATGAACACAGTATCACTATCAATACAAGCATCGCGATCATTTTCTTCATTATCATCTCTCCTGCTGAAAAAACGGTATATTTGTGTGATAACAATACCATTTTAACAATGAAATGTCAAACCTTTCATTTACAGGTGATCATCAGAAAGACAACAGAGGGCGATAACAAAAGCGCGGCTGTCCCTATTGAGACAGCCGCTGGTTTTGTCACCGGTATACCAAATTCTCAGTAAATTGACGCAGTTCCCGAAGGAAACTCGCAATGACAGCTTAACGGATCACTGCGCCGAAGAAAACTTCTGCCGCAGCTGGTCGATCTTTGTCTGGTCGACGTTCTGGTTGGTGTACCAGCCCTTCTGGGACATCTTGGAATAGATCTCGTCCTGCATAGACAGGGAATCGTCCAGCGCGGAGTTGAACGCACCCAGTACATTTTTGGTAGCGGACTCTACCGCGCCGTGCAGATACAGGTCGCAGCAGCCCTTTTCGAGCAGCAGCAGGTTTTGCATCAGGTTCTTATCATCCATCATGTTTCCTCCTTACAGCAGCGAATAGAAGCGGTTGAAGATCTGAGAATGGCGGGTGGTGAGATTTTCAACGCAGGTCTTGAGCTCAGGGTCTGTAAGGCTCTGCGCGGTCTCTTGGCATTTCTGCTGAAAATACTGCTCATGTCCGAGGGCGTCCTCGATATAGAGCAACTCTTTGTCGGTCATATCATTACCTCCGTTTGATTTGGTAGTGATAGTATGCGTATGGATCGAGGAAATATACGGAGGTTTTCGATTTGATTCGTAATTGCAACGAAAACAGCCCCCTCTGACGAGGGGGCAAGCGAGTAGACTCTCAGGAAGTGAATGCTGTTATGTTCGCGGGGGAGAGATAACGCGGCGATACCGTTATGAACCGCATTTTGACTCAAGCCGCCGCAAAAGTATTATTGAATACGGTATTGAGTCAGGCGTTCCGACACTACTGTAACGCATCGTTATCTCTCCCCCAACCCCCTCGTCAGAGGGGGGCGGTGGAAAACGACAGATTCTCACTTACATATCATTTCAAAAAACAAGTGCATCTTATTCAATGCGTTTTTATTCCTCAACAGAATTAAATGTAAACTTCTCACCGTCAAAGTCACAGACGATGGGCTTCGAACCGTCAAAATCAGGTTCGAGCATCTGCTCACTGAGCTTATCCTCGATGTGGGTCGTGATCGCACGGCGCAGCGGACGCGCGCCATAGACCTCGTCAAAGCCCTCGTCGGCGATCTTCTCAATCGCTTTGTCGGTAAAGGTTACCTTTACGCCGAGCTCTGTCAGACGCTTTTTTAGGGTTTCGAGCATCTTTCCGGCGATTTCCTTGATCTCATCCTTGCTGAGCTTTGAAAAGACGATGATATCGTCCACACGATTCAGAAATTCGGGACGGAACACCTGCTTGAGCTCACCCATCACCGTTTCACGGATGTTGCCGTTATCACTGTCGGAGCCGCTTGTAAAGCCAAGCGAGGTCTGACGCTCGGTGATCTTGCGTGCGCCGATGTTAGAGGTCATGATGATAATGGTGTTCCTGAAATCCACCGTTCTGCCCTGACTGTCGGTCAGACGACCGTCCTCTAAAATCTGGAGCAGCATGTTGAAGACGTCGGGATGCGCCTTTTCGATCTCGTCAAACAGCACCACGGAATACGGCTTGCGGCGAACGCCCTCGGTCAGCTGACCGCCCTCCTCATAGCCGACATAGCCGGGAGGCGATCCGACCAGACGGGATACGGTGTGCTTCTCCATATATTCGCTCATATCGAAACGCAGCATCGCGTTCTCGTCGCCGAACATCGCCTGCGCCAGCGCCTTGCACAGCTCGGTCTTGCCGACACCGGTGGGTCCGAGGAAGATGAAGGAGCCGGTGGGACGCTTGGGATCCTTGATGCCGACCCTGCCGCGGCGGATCGCTTTCGAGACGGCTTTGACCGCTTCATCCTGTCCGACGACGCGCTCGTGCAGGATCTTTTCCATATTGAGCAGACGGTCGCTCTCCTCACGGGTCAGCTCGACGACCGGGATCTTTGTCCACGATGATACGATGGCGGCGATATCCTCTGCGCCTACCTCGTGATCGGTCTCCTTGGTATTTTCCTTCCAGCCCTTCTTCGCCTTTTCCAGCTGATCGGTGATATGCTTCTGCTCGTCGCGCAGCTGAGCGGCGCGTTCAAAGTCCTGTTCGTTGATCGCGGCGTTCTTTTCTCCCTCGAGCTTTTCCAGCTCCTCCTCCAGATCCTTGATCTCATTCGGATAGGTCAGGGCGCTCAAGCGCACCTTGGAAGCCGCCTCGTCGATCAGATCGATCGCCTTGTCGGGCAGGAAACGGTCGGTGATATAGCGGGAGCTGAGCCTGACCGCGGCTTCGATTGCCGCATCGGTGATCTTCACCTTATGGTGCGCCTCGTAGCGGTCGCGCAGACCCTTGAGGATCGCGATCGCGTCCTCCTCGTTCGGCTCTCCGACCGTAACGGGCTGGAAACGGCGCTCGAGCGCGTCGTCTTTTTCGATGTACTTGCGGTACTCGTCAAGTGTAGTCGCGCCGATGACCTGAAACTCTCCCCTCGCCAAAGCCGGCTTGAGGATATTTGCCGCGTCGCCGCTGCCCTCGGAAGCGCCCGCGCCGATGATCGTATGCAGCTCATCGATAAAGAGGATGATATTCTTGGATTTCTTCACCTCGTCGATGGCGTTTTTGATCCTCTCCTCAAACTCGCCGCGGTATTTTGTCCCAGCCACCATTCCGTTGAGGTCGAGCGCGACGATTCGCTTATCGCGCAGATGCTCCGGCGCCTCGCCGTTCGCGATCTTCAGCGCCAAGCCCTCAGCGATAGCGGTCTTGCCGACGCCGGGCTCGCCGATCAGGCAGGGATTGTTTTTGGTACGGCGGGAGAGGATCTGGATGATGCGTTTGATCTCCTCTTCCCTGCCGATCACGGGATCGATCTCGCCGTTTTTCGCAGCCTTTGTCAGATCGCGGGAAAAGCTGTCCAGCGTCTTGCTGATGCTGTCGGCATTCTGAGCGCTGCGCGAATGAGAGGGAGTGAAGCCCATCGGCTTTTCCTCGTCGTTATCAAAATTCGGGTTGATGCCTGCGTTCATGTTCGAATTCAAATTCGAAATCATACGGTCCGCCAGTGCCTGAGGCGTCACGCCCAGAGCAGACAGGAAACGGATCGCGTAGCTATCGGAGTCGGAAAGGAGCGCAAGCAAAAGATGCTCTGTACCGACGTAGCCGGAACCGCTGCGGGCGGAGTACGCCATAGCGGTCTGTATCACACGTTTGGTACGCGGGGTAAAATCATCGGGTGTAAGAGAAACGATGCTGCCGTCGTTTTCCATCATTTCCTCGAGCTTATCGGCGGTAACGCCGCTGTCGCGGAGCGCGGTATACGCGATACCGCTTTCTTCCCTGCACAGTCCCAAAAGGATGTGTTCGGTGCCGATGTAGTTGTTGCCCAGCATGACAGCGCTTTCGATCGCCAGATTCAGCGCAGTGTTTGCCTTTTCCGTAAAGCCTTTGAATGTATATTTCATATCATATACCTCCTCTTAGTGACCGGTGATCAGTAGTCAGCGGTCAGTTGTTATCATTTATTAGTTATCTGATGACATCAAGCTGCAAGCATCAAATAACGAAACAAAAAGAGAATCGTTTTCATTACATTCATCTAATCACCGGTCACTGACCACTGATCACTATTACGCGAACCTTTCGCGTAATATACTTGCGCGTTTGATATCCCGATCGCGGGGGCTCATATCGTCGCCGAATCGCGTCATGATCGACGCCGGTTGAATCTCGACCGTGAGTTTATCTATGCTGTCCGTGGACAAGGTCTCAAACAGCTTGGCGCTGACGCCCAGTCTTACCAGCGAGAGCAGCCGCATTGCTTCGCTGTGATCCATTAATCTGGCAGTTTTCAGCACACCCAGCGCACGATGGATCTGATCCTGAATCTCGATCTTATTCAGCAGATTCTCCCGCGCGCGCATCTCCTGCGCGATCAACTGTGTTGTGATGTTCTGCAGGTTATCGATCGCCGCCTTTTCGGAAATACCCAGCGTCACCTGGTTAGAAAGCTGGAAGAACGCTCCCGCGGGCTTAGAGCTCTCACCGTACAGTCCGCGCATCGTGAGTCCCAGCTTGCTGAGGTTCGCGCCGATGCGGTTCACAGCGTCGCTCATCTGCAGAGCGGGCAGATGGAGCATCACCGACGCACGCATACCGGTTCCGAGGTTGGTCGGACACTGCGTCAGATAGCCGAGCCGTTCATGAAACGCAAAATTTAATTTCTTTGAAAGAATATTATCCAATTGATCCGCCATCGTGAAAGCCTTGGTGAGTTCGAATCCGTCAAGAATGACTTGCAGTCGGATATGATCCTCTTCGTTGACCATAATGGATGCCGTGTTGTCGTCGCTGAGAAACACCGCTCTGCCATCCTGCTCGTTGATAAAGTCAGGACTGACCAGATGGCGCTCGATCATCGAAACGCGGATGGTATCGGGGATGGCGCCGAGATCGATGCGATGGAATTTGATCCCGCAGTCCCGCAGCGCCTGACCGACCTTATCGACGATCTCACGCGCTTGATCGGCGGACAATCTGACCGGGAACGAATATTCCTTCAGATTGCGCGCCAAACGGATCCTTGTCGAAACAACTGCTTCACTCATGCTTATCCCTCCAATCCCTTGATCTCGTCGCGCAGCTGAGCCGCGCGTTCAAAGTTCTCGCTTTCGATCGCTTTTTTCAGCTGTGCTTTGAGCTGTGCGATCTTATCGGACTTTTCCTCTGTCTGCTCTTCGCTGACGGCGTACTCGACAGCATCGGGGCACTTTCCCTTATGCTCGGTGTTGCCGTGGACGCTGCGGATGGTGGGCAGCAGCTCACTGAAAAATGTGTCGTAGCAATCCGCGCAGCCGACCTTGCCGGTGCGCTTGATATCGTTCAGGGTGCTGCCGCAGCTTTTGCAGTGCGTCGCGCCGGAAACAGCGGGCAGGGCGTTTGAGAAAAAGCTCGACAGCAGCCCGCCGAAGTCAGCGGCAAAATCGGGAAACATCGAATCGTAACCCAGCTCGTGCGCACAGTCAGAGCACAACCGGTACTCAGTGTATTTTCCGTTAATCATAGTTTTGACAACCGTGGTCGCCTCATTCTTTTTGCAGTGTTGACATAACATAAATCTTCCTCCTTTTACAGATCGCTGTCATTCCGAGGGAGCATAAGCGACCGTGGGAATCCCACAAGAGGAGAAGCACCTCTCCGACAAGGGGATTGCCACAGCCCCTTTGGGGCTTCGCAATGACTATTTTATATTACGTGTCTAACAATGTGAGCAGCATATTTTTGAAAACCGTCGCACGGATCGCATCACGGTACTGCTGCGGAATGCCGAGATACGATCTCTCGCCCATTGCCGCCGCCATCAGCTTTGCAGTGCTCACATCGATGATCCCGCGCGACAGCATATTGTCCAGCATCACCTCGGCTGTCGCCTTGTCCAGCGAGCTGCCGATCGCATTGACGATGTGCATGATCGCGACGCCGCGCGTCGTGTTGATGCGGGTAATGCGGATATATCCCCCGCCGCCGCGGCGGGACTCCACGAGATAGCCCTGCTCGGGCGTAAAGCGCGAGGTGATTACATAGTTGATCTGGCTGGGGACACACCCCAAAGCGGTCGCCAGCTCATTGCGGCGTATCTCTGCAGCGCCGCCCTGTTCGTCCAGCATATCTAATATATACCGGGCGACCATATCGCTCATACGCATTTTCGATCCCTCTTTTCGGCACGCGTGCCGTTTATTCTCAATCGGTTGAGATTGCCGCGGACAAATGTCCTCATGATAACGATCCCAAATCAATTGAGATTGCCACAGCGTCTCACGACGCTTCGCAATGACCTTTTGTGTTGTTTGTCCTTTTCTGACCTTGACTATATTGTATACTATTAGTCAAAGAAAGTCAAGGTCAAATTCAATAATTCACAAACTGTTCAAAATTGCATTGATTTTTCTAAAAATGAAAAATGCCACTCTTCGGAAGCATTTAACTCCCTTAGAATGGCATTGCCTTTGTTCGCTATTCATCATAACCACTGCACAAACGCCGTTTTGTCCGTACAGTTATATCCCGCTTTTTCGTAAAAGCTCAGGGTACTGTCACTTTTTGAGCCGGTGAGCAGCATCATTTTATAACAGTTGGCTTGGATCGCCAGCTCTTTTGCCCGGTTCAGACAGGCGGTTGCGTAACCCTTTCCCCTGAAACCTGCATGCGTCACCACATTTTCGATCAAGGCGTACGGCCGGATATGTCGCGTCAGGTTCGGGATGATCACACACACGCAGGAGGAAACGAGCTTTCCGTCCTCCTCACAGACGATGATATGATGGTTCTGGTCACGGCAAATCATTTCCCATGTTCGACGCAAAAGCTCGCTCTCTTCGGGAACACCCGATTCATGCAGGTGGGTATACAATGCGAGCAGCTTGCTTAATTCTGTTTCTTTGATTTCTCTGATTATCATGATTGCTTCACCAAATGCTGATCAATGTATTCCATATAAGGTTTGCGGTTATAAATGCTGTCGAGATTATCTTTGTACCACAAGAATTCTTCTTGCAGACCTTGCTCCAATGACAAGGCGTCAGGCATCAGCGCCGACTGTTTGGTGACGTCGAGCACATACTCATTATCATAGAAGCAGAAATAATCCCTTTGAGGAACGTTTTTATCGACATTGACAAATCGTGCGCTTTTGCCTGCCGCGCGGTAACACAGCTCGACCCATTCTTTGACGGTTACGGATTCTTTATTGCCGACGTTGAAGACGCGCTGATCGGGATACTTGTCGAGCAAAGCATCAATAAAACGGCACAGATCACGGACGTGGAAGAACTGCAGCTTCATGCCGCCGTTTTGCGGCAGATAAAATGCTCTGTCCCGCATAGCGCAGTCAAAGACGAACGCTTCGCGGTACAAATTCTCATAAATACCGTAAAAATACGGAGGCCGCAGTATATAGGCGTTCGGTACACGTGCCTGTAAATATCGTTCCGCTTTGAGCTTGTTCATCCCATAGTCACCCCACACAGCGTTATACCCGCAAATCTGTTCCTCTGTAAAGGGCTGCGGATTCGTCTCGGGGTAGACGGCGCTGGAGCTGATGAAGATGTAGTCGTCAAAGGTCACGCCCGAGTCGAGAAGCGCTCGGATATGCTCCTGTGTATAAGCGGTGATATCAAGGATCAGGTCAAAATGCTCTCCTTTCAACCTATTACCCAGCTGCAATCGGTCAGCCACGATAGGTGAAACGCCTTTCACCTGTTCCCTGCTGCCGCGGTTGAGAACAAACACCTCATTGCCTTGTTTTACATAATACTCCGCCGCAAATTTGCTGACGAAGGTCGTACCGCCTGTGATCAGAATTTTCATATTTGCTCCTTACAATGCAAAACAGCGGTACAACCCGTGTACCGCCGCAATAATCATAATACTTTACGCAAAAAGTCCTGGGTGCGCTCGTTCTGCGGATTGCCGAACACCTCTTCGGGGGTGCCCTCCTCGCAGATCACGCCGTCCGCCATAAACAGCACACGGTCCGCGACCTCACGGGCAAATCCCATCTCATGAGTGACGACGATCATCGTCATACCCTCGGCGGCAAGCTCCTTCATAACGTCCAGCACCTCGCCGACCATTTCGGGATCGAGCGCGGAGGTGGGCTCGTCAAAGAGCATGATATCGGGATTCATCGCCAGAGCGCGGGCGATCGCCACACGCTGCTGCTGACCGCCGGAAAGCTCTCCGGGGAAGGAATCCGCTTTATCCGCAAGACCGACACGATCGAGCAGCTCCATCGCTTTATTATACGCTTCATCCTTGGTCATCTTCTTCAGCGACACGGGCGCCATCATGATGTTCTTGATAACGGTCATGTTATGGAACAGGTTGAACTGCTGGAACACCATGCCGATGTTCTCACGCACCTTGTTGATGTTGATCTTCTTGTCGGTGATATCAAAGCCATCGATGATGATCGTCCCGGACGTAGCGTCCTCAAGCTTGTTCAGACAGCGCAGAAAGGTGGATTTGCCGGAGCCGGAGGGACCGATCACGCACACGACCTCGCCCTCGAATATCGTCGCATCGATACCGGTAAGCACCTCGAGATCGTCAAAATACTTATGAAGATTGGTGACGACGACCTTTTTGTTTTCTTTATTGATATGGGTCACGACTTCTTCTTCCCCTTCGCTTCATATTTTAACTTCTTCTCAATATAATTGGAGATGATCATCAGGACGGAGATCACCACCAGATACATCACGGCGACCACCGCGTAGGTAGCAAAATACACATAAGTGCTGCCGACATAGGTCTTCGCCTTGTTAACGACCTCCGCCAAGCCGATGACCGACAGGATCGAGGTATCCTTGATGGTGATGATGAACTGGTTGACCAGCGAGGGGATCGAGAACTTGATCGCCTGCGGAAGCACGACCTTCATCATCGTCTTGCTCTGGGACAGACCCAGCGATCTTGCCGCCTCAGACTGACCCTTCGGGACCGCCATGATGCCGCCGCGATATATCTCAGCGAGATACGCGCCGGCGTTCAGCGACAGCGTGATAATGCCCGCAGTGTACGCGTCCATGCGGAAATTCGGGTTGATCGTCATCTGAATCAGCTGTGGAAAGCCGAAGAACACGATCAACGCCTGTACCAGCATCGGGGTGCCGCGGATAATCCAGATATACACGTTCGCGATCGCCTTGAGAACGACGTTTTTTGACATCTTCATCAGGCACATCAACAGACCGATCACCATGCCGATAATGATCGAGATGATCGAGACCCTGACTGTCAGCCAGAGACCTTCCAACAGCATCGGTAACGCTTCTTGTAATACTCTTCCAAAATCCATATACTACAACTGCCTTTAAAAACTTCCCCTATACGAGGATATTTGACCCGTTTTAATTGGTTGAGATTGCTACAGCCCGGAACCCTCAGTCTCGTCGTCGTTCGCTGTGCTCGGTAGGCATATCCGGTTGGTATGCCTTGACCTCGCGTCGTGACTACTCCTCTCCCCAAAAGCAGGGGCTTTTCGTGGACCCCCTATGGGTGACAGCTCCCTTAGGAAAGGGAGCCTATGGGCTTCGCAATGACGATTTGTAATAGATTCGGCACGATAATCCCTTACCGTGCCGAACCGAATTTGACTATTTTACAGCTTGGGTAATCCTATATCATTCCCTGAAAGATCAATAACCGTACTTAGCGAGAATCTCGTCGTACTTGCCGCTCGCCTTGATGTTCGCAAGACCTGCGTTGAACTTCTCGATCAGCTCGGGGTTCTTGCCCTTCTGAACAGCAAAGCCATAGCCCTTAACGTTAGCAGGCTCCTCGGAGACGATCTCGAGGTCGACCTCACCGGACTTGATCGCGTAACCGATAACGGAGAAGTCCTCGACACAAGCTACGTCGGTACCGGTCAGAACTGCCTGATACATGTTGTCGGAGCCCTCATAGTAGTTGATGGTGAAGCCGTACTCATCCTTGATGGACTCGGCATACTCGCCGCCTACGGTAGAGGTCTTGGCAGCAACAGTCTTGCCGTTGAGGTCTTCGAGGGTGGTGCCTGCCTTGGCAACGATGACCTGACCGTCGTCAAAATATGCGTCGGAGAAATCGAAGGTCTCTTTACGCTCGTCGGTGATGGTCATACCGGCGATCATCGCGTCAGCCTGACCGCTCTGGACAGCGCCCATAGAAGCGTCGAAGCCCTCGTTGTGCATCTCGTAGCTGATGCCCTGATCCTCGGCGATAGCAGCCATCAGATCCATATCAACGCCTACATAGGTGTTGGTCTCGGTATCAAGATACTCGAAGGGAGCGAATGCGTTGTCGGAGTAGATGATATAGGTCTTTGCATCGTCGGTGTTGACCTCGACCTCATTACCCTCGCCGGAGTTTTCGCCGCAGCCGGTCAGCATAGCGACGGAAGCGATCATAGCGATAGCTAAGATCAGTGCTAATACTTTTTTCATAATGGTTTCTCCTTTTCTCGTTTTAATGTTTTAATGTAATAAATCGCTCAAAATAAAGCAACCTTGAAAATTATACACTAACGGGAAATTTTTGTCAATAAAATTTGTTTGGTATTCTCAAACTCTCTGCCGGAATATTCCGGAGAGACGCACAAAGCGGCTGCACCCGAAAGTACAGCCGCGATTTGGCGATTTATTTTTTTGCTTTGGCAAAACACTCCGTAAGCCGGATTCTCAAACGGCATGTCCCGCCTCGGCAACTGAGTATAACCTTGAACGATCAGATTACAGCTCAGCAAAATACTTGATGGTGCGGACCATCTGAGAAGTGTAGGAGTTCTCGTTATCATACCAAGAAACCACCTGAACCTCATACAGATCGTCGCCGATCGGGGATACCATGGTCTGGGTCGCATCGAACAGCGAGCCGTAACGCATGCCGATAACGTCAGAAGACACGATCGGATCCTCGTTGTAGCCGAAGCTGTCGGAAGCGGCAGCCTTCATAGCGGCGTTGATGCCCTCTTTGGTGACGTCCTTGCCCTTGACAACTGCGGTCAGGATGGTGGTGGAGCCGGTGCATACCGGAACACGCTGCGCAGCGCCGATGAGCTTGCCGTTCAGCTCAGGGATAACCAGACCGATCGCCTTCGCAGCGCCGGTGGAGTTGGGAACGATGTTGCAGGCGCCTGCACGGGCACGTCTCATGTCGCCCTTGCGATGCGGGCCGTCCAGGATCATCTGATCGCCGGTGTATGCGTGTACGGTGCACATGATACCGGTCTGGATGGGAGCATACTTGTTGAGGGTGTCCGCCATGGGAGCGAGGCAGTTAGTAGTGCAGGAAGCAGCGGAGATGATGGTGTCCTCAGCGGTCAGGGTGTCCTCGTTAACGCTGAAAACGATGGTCTTGAGGTCGTTGCCCGCGGGAGCGGAGATAACAACCTTCTTGGCGCCGGCGTCGATGTGAGCCTGGCTCTTTGCCTTAGAGCAATAGAAGCCGGTGCACTCGAGCACTACGTCTACGCCGATCTCGCCCCAAGGCAGCTTGGAAGCGTCAGCCTCAGCGTAGATGGTGATCTCCTTACCGTCAACGATAATGGAGTTCTCGCCCGCCTCGACAGTGTGCAGACCTTCGCCGATCACGCCGCAATAGCCCTTCTGAGCGGTGTCATACTTCAGCAGGTTCGCGAGCATAGCAGGGTTGGTCAGATCGTTGATAGCAACTACATCGTAACCCTCAGCACCGAACATCTGACGGAAAGCCAGACGACCGATACGGCCAAAGCCGTTAATAGCAACTTTTACTGACATAATTTTTCCTCCTAAGAATTATTTTAAATGTAAATGTTACATCATTGTTATTTTACTACAAATCAAACGTGAAATCAATATGTAAATATGAAATATTTAACAAAAATAGAAATAATCTTCCCTGTGCAATCACGAAAGCCGCGGTGTATTTTTTCGTTTAATCGGTTGAGATTGCCACAGCCCCAAAAGGGCTTTGCAATGACTATTTTGAATAAATCTTGCGATATTATTTTTCCTTTGCTGCTTTTTTGAGCTTAAACGAAAAACGCTTAGACGAAAAGATCTCAAAATGCAGCTTTTTCTGGAGCGTTCCCATGATGCCGTTGGGCAGAAACAGGATCACCAGGATCGTAATCGTTCCTAAGATGATATTTGACCACCCGGGATAGTCCGCGAGCTTTTCGTTGAGAAACACATAGATGATCGCGCCGATGATCGGACCGCTCACCGTTCCCGTGCCGCCGATGATCGCGATGAACACCATCGAGATCGTCCAGCTGATGCCGAAGCCCGAATCCGGATAGATCATGCCCTTGTTGACAAAGAAGATGCCGCCCGCGAGCGCCGTGAAGAACGCCGCGATCACATATACCAGCAGCTTATGGCTGAAGATGTTCACGCCGACGGACGCCGCAGAGGTGATATCGTCGCGCATCGCGGTCAGACCCAGTCCTACGCGCGTACGCAGCAAACCGTATACCAGCGCCAGCGCGACCACGCAGATGGTCATAGACAGGATGCAGATTTCCTGAAGCGTCGGATAAGGATTGATACGGATCGTCATGCCCGCGCCCTGACCGACAAACTTCCACGCGAAAAACAGCATGCAGAACGCTTCCGCCGCCACCAGCGTCGCGATCGAAAAATACATCCCCTCTAAGCGGAACAGGATCAGAGACATAAAGAGCGATACCACGACGCTGATCCCCGCGCCGAGCAGCAGCGCGCCGAACAGCGGCAATCCAAACAGCGGCGAGGTCGCCATGGCGACGCTGTAACCCGCAAGCCCGATATACAGCTGCTGTCCAAGGCTGGTCATGCCCGCGTAGCCCGAGAGCAGGTTCCACATCTCACCCATCGTGATGTAGAGAAAAATCTGTACGAGGTAGCGCATCGCCTTGTTGGAGATCAGACCCGCGAAACAGCCGATATACAGCCCCACGGCCAGCACGATACACAAGATCAGCATCGGGGGCGAGTCAAGCACCTTCACATGGGAAGGCGTAAACTTTCTTTTCAGCATATTGTCCCCTCCCCTACTTTCCTAAAATGCCTCTGGGGCGTATTACCAGCACCAGCAGCAGCATCACGTAGCTGATCAGCTGACCGTAGCTCGCGCCGCCGATGACCTGTGCCAGACCGAAGACGATACCCGCGATCAGCGTGCCGGGGATGCTGCCCATGCCGCCGATGACCACGACAACGAAAGCGGTGGATAAATACGCGCCGCCCGAGGTGGGGTTAAAGGTGGATTTCATGCCAATGCATAAGCCCGCGACAGCGGCGCTTGCCATGGAAACGCCCATCGCGATCGCGTAAACCTTCTTGATATTGACGCCCGAAAGCGCCGCCGCCTCGGCGTCATCCGCGGTCGCGCGGATTGCTCTGCCGACATAGGAGCGGCTCAGAAACATCGTCAGCAGCAATATGGAAACGATGCTGATCGCGAACAGTACCAGATTCAGCACGGAAATATTGATTCCCAATACGGTAAATGTTTTTGTACTGTAAGGGGTGGAGATGCTCTGTTCGTTGACCGTAAAGATCAGCCGCAGCGCGTCCATGATGATGATCGATAAGCCGAAGGTCACCAGAAGAGCCGGCTCGGGACCTTTTTTCATGGCATTGCCGATCAGCACATACTGCAGCACAAAGCCGATCAGAAACATCAGCGGAACCGTGATCACCAACGATAGGATCGGATCGATCCCGAGCGCCGAGGTGACGACCGCCGCCATATATGCGCCGATGATGACAAATTCGCCGTGCGCCAGATTGGTGAGCTTCACGATACCTAAAATCATCGTCATGCCGATACCGATCAGCGCATAGTAGCCGCCGAGGAGCAAGCCGTTAACTAAAGTCTGTATAAAATACATAATTCATCTTCCTGTGGTTTTCATATTCCGAAATATGCGTCCTTCAAGGTCTCCGCGTCCACCTCGTCGGATTTGCCGCTGAGCACGGTCCTGCCCTTTAACATGACGTAAAAGCTGTCGGACATCCTGAGCGCACGCCGCGTATCCTGCTCAATCAGAATGACGGCGGTCTTGTCAAGCTCGTTGATCGTGCGGATGCGGTGGTAGATATCCTTTATGACCGCGGGTGATAATCCGAGAGATATCTCGTCAAAGATCAGGCATTTCGGGCGCGCCATCAGCGCCCGTCCGATCGCGACCATCTGCCGCTGACCGCCCGACAGCGAGCCGGCGGGATCGCGCATCTTTTCTTTCAGGACGGGGAACAGCTCATAAATATGCGCGAGCGTCTCTTTAGCTCCCTTACGCGCCGTCTTCGGAAAGCTGCCCATCAGCAGATTGTCCTGCACCGACATGCGGTTGAAGCATCTGCCGCCCTGCGGGATCAGCGAAAGCCCCTGCGCAACGATCCTGTCGGTATGCGCGGAGGTGATATCCTTACCGTTGAAAACGACCTTGCCGGAGGCGGGCTTGTGCAGTCCCATCACCGCCGACATCAGGGTGGTTTTTCCCGCGCCGTTGAGACCGATCAGCGAGACGATCTGCCCTTCATCAACAGTCAAAGAAGCCTCCTCCACGGCGATAAAATCGCCGTACATCACGCTGAGCTTTTCGATCGTGAGCAACACGTCACTCATTGTCGTCCACCCCCAGATACAGCGTTTGCACGGTCTTGGAATTGATAACCTCCTGCGGTTCGCCCTCGATCACAGAGCTTCCCTGAGCCATACACATCAGCCGGTCGGTAGAACCCAGCATCGTCTGGATGATATGCTCGATCCAGATGATCGAATAGCCGGAATCCTTCAGCCCCTTGACCAGCTTCATCATATCCTTGACCTCGGCGTCGGTCAGTCCCGCTGCTACCTCGTCGAGCAGCAGCAGCTTAGGCTGAGTACCGATAGCGCGCGCTACCTCCAGCCGCTTTCTGTCGAGCAAAGGCAATTCGCCCGAAAGCAGCTCGCGTTTTTCATACAATCCCGTGAGCTTCAAGGCGTCGATTGCGGCATAGCCTGCCTTCTTTTCCGACTGACCCGTTCCGTGAACCGCCGCTATGAGAACATTCTCATACACGCTCATATGTTCAAAGGGGCGGGGAATCTGGAACGTCCTGCCGATCCCCATCCGACAGCGGATATGCGGCGGCGTACGGGTGATATCGATATTATCAAAATAGATCGCTCCTGCTGTGGGACGGATGATGCCCAGCAGCGCGTTGAACATCGTGGATTTGCCGCTGCCGTTGGGTCCGATCACGCCGTAGACCTGTCCCTCTTCCACTTCAAAGGAAAGGTCGCTGAGGATCTGTATCCTGCCGTAGCCGGCATCTATATGTCTGAATTCTACAATGTTTCCCATATTGACCTCGGGTTGTGAAGATGGTGATATCAATATAATCCAAAAAGCGCCGGAGTATCCAGTGATGCGTCCGGCGCTCGGTTGTTTCTTTGTTAATTTGCGGTTGTCGCGTTGCCTTCTTTATACTCGCCTGTCAGCGGGATATCGGGATAGAGGCTGTTGTCGATGATGATGAGCTGCAGCTCGCCGTTTTCATCGCGCTGCCACTGGCCGCCTGTCAGCACAGAGCTGCTGTAGGGCAAACCTTCCATCTTCTTGGAATAGTCAACGGGACCGACGATGGTCTGGCACTTTAAGGTACCGATGGTATCATAAACCTTCTGCTTGTCGGTCGTACCGGCAGCGATAAAGGTCTGGATCGCCAGCTCGAGACCCGCATACGCGAATGCCGCAGGCTGGGGCATGATGGTACCGTTATCCTCCTGATACTTTTCGTCGATCTCGGAGCAGGAAATACCGGTCAGATCGGATACATAGGGGTTGGTGGGAGCCCACCATACCTGCGTCATGATGCCGTCCGCCAGATCGCCCAGCGCGTTGACGTCGCTCTGAAGCAGCGCGCACTTGCCCATAGTGACCGCGCCGACCTGCACGCCGGCGGCGATGATGGCGCTGTAGGAATTTTTGAAATCGGGGGGGATATTGGTGCCGGCAATCACGTCGATCTCTTCGTTCTTGAAGGTCTCGGCAACGTTGGTAAAATCGGTGGTACCGGAGGGATACTGACCGGGGTCGACGACGGTATAGCCGTCCTCAGCCAGTCTGCGGGTGAACAGATCGTGCCACGCGGTACCGTCGGAGTCGTTCGCGAACAGCAGACCTACCTTCGCGCCCGAGCCGGGAGCATAGCCCGCCACGGTCCACAGCGCTCTCTGGGACTCATACACCTCGTCGAGCGCATAGAAGAAGTCGTATGTCCAGTTGAACTCGTCCAGCGAATGTGCCAGCGGGTCAACGGGAGACTGGGTCGCGATACAGGGAACGCCGTATCTCTCGGCAACCTGAGCGACAGGGATAACAGTGTTGGGTGTCTGGATCGCGATCATCAGATCGATCTCGTCCTCTTCACAGAGCTTCTGCGCCATTTCAGAGCACTTGTTCTGATCTGACTCGGAGTCATACACGATGACCTCGATCTCCTTTTCTTTGCCGTCGACGGTGATCGGATGCTCCTTGACATAGTCGGTGAGCTGCTTGACGACCCAGTCGCAGCCTTCGCCGTTACCGGCAAGCGCGCCCGTAGTCGGGTTGACATAACCGATCTTAATCTTGTCCGAGGACTTTGTCTTGGAATCCGCCGTCGCGCCATCCTGCGCAGCGCCGCAGGCAGCGAGTGACAGAACCATGACGCTGATAATCAGCAGTGCGATAATTCTTTTCATTGTTTTCTCCTTTTAAAATATCCAAAAATTCACGTGATCCGCTGCCGTTTTCTTATAATATGATACAGCAGGGAACGTACCTGTAAAGGATAGCATAATCCTCAAATTCTGTCAACTGTAAATATCAAAAATCAGTATTTCATGTCGGGATTTAGTGAAAATGCGCATACTTTGATTATTCGAAACATCATGGGGCTGACTCGCGAAAAGTCAGCCCCATGCGGATTAATGAATGATTGAAATCAGAATACTACCAGCATGAACTCCGATTTGCCGGTTTTGATGGTATCATGCGCCTGCATGAAGATCGAAGAATCGACATACTCATTGTTCAGGAACAGCTTGGACGCCATCCTGCCGGGTCTTAATGAGAAGTTGTCACGTCTTTCGTCATAAACGACTTCGAAGTTGTGGTTTGCCGTGAGTGTATTGTCATTGATGACAACATCGCAATCGTCCGTGACGCCGATTCGATTCACGCCCGCCTTCAGCGGGAAATTTTTACCGGCGTCATCGCCTCTGGTGCAGACCAGCATGCCCACCTTAGGTGTGTCATCGGTTGCTGCAGACTCAGTCACAGATGCGGGTGCAGGAGTAGAAGTAGGAGTCGGCACAGGCACAGGAGCAGGCACAGAAGCAGACGCAGGAGCAGGTACGGATTCAGGCGTGGGTGTAGGCGCAGGGGCGGGAACCGGTGCGGCAACAGCAGTATTGGTCACCGATTCGGGCTTGAATACAGGTTCAAGCTTCTGCTCTGCAACAGGTTCGGGCTTCGCTGCGGGCGCGGGCGCTTCGACCGGCTTTTCCGGTACGGGAGGAACCGGAATCGCGACGGGCTCGGGTTTCACTGCGGGCACGGGCGCTTCGACAGGCTTTGCCTGTACCGGAGGCACTGGAGCCGCAACGGGCTCGGGCTTCGCTGCGGGCGCGGGCGCTTCGACCGGCTTTTCCGGTACGGGAGGAACCGGAGCCACGACGGGCTCGGGCTTCGCTGCGGGCGCGGACACACCGGCGGGTTCCGCAACAGGCTTTGGCTTTTCAACAATCAACTCTGTCTTGGGTTCTTCCGCCAACAGCTCGGTCTTGAGGTCGTCACCTACAGGATAAACAGGCGTTCTTCCCGCCACGTAGCCGGGACTGGGTGCCTGCTGATACGGGTTCTGTATCGGCTGTGCGACATTCGGCATACCCGAACGGTAGTTGTTCGGCGACACAGGCTGATTCGGATTCTGTACCGGCTGCGCAACATTCTGCATACCCGGACGGTAGTTGTTATTCGGAGCCGCAGGACGGTTCGGATTCTGTACCGGCTGCGCAACGTTCTGCATACCCGGGCGGTAGTTGTTGTTCGGAGCCGCAGGACGGTTCGGATTCTGTACCGGCTGAGCGACGTTCGGCATGCCCGGACGGTAGCTGTTGTTCGGTACCGCAGATTGGTTCGGATTCTGTACCGGCTGTGCGACATTCTGCACACCCGGACGGTAGCTGTTGTTCGGTACCGCAGATTGGTTCGGATTCTGTACCGGCTGTGCGACATTCTGCATCCCCGGACGGTAGCTGTTATTCGGAGCAGCGGGACGGTTCGGATTCTGCACCGGCTGTGCAACGTTCGGCATACCGGGGCGGTAGCTGTTGTTCGGAGGAGCAGGGCGGTTCGGATTCTGCACCGGCTGTGCGCCATTCTGCACACCCGGACGGTAGTTGCTGTTCGGAGCAGCGGGACGATTCACGTTCTGCACAGGCTGCGCGGTGTTCTGCGCCGCAGGCTGATTCGGGATATTGCCCTCGGGGCGAAAATGCCTCGGAGCAGGCGCCTGATTCGGCTGATTCATCTGCTGCGCGTTGCTGCGCCAACCGGCTGCAGGCTGTGCCGCAGCGGGAGGCGGCGTCTGAGGTGCCGGAGCGGCAACAGCGGGAGACGCAGGCTCAGGATTGTTCATGCGTGCCTCGGCACGCTCGTTTTTCTCTTCCGTAAAGCTGGTAGCAGCAGAGCTTGCAGACGGATCACCGCCGCCGCGCGGATAATTTGCGCACTCGGCGACCGTCATCGAAATGATCAAGCCCTCGAATTCTGCCGGATTCTGTACCCTTTTGATCTCCGTTTTCATCTTTGCGAAAACGCTGTTGAGAATGACCTCCGCCTTATCGCGGCTGCCCAGCTCGCCTTCGACTACCTCGACGAGCTGCTTATGGAACGCGTCGCATAATCTGTCAAGAGATTTTTTCTTTCCTTTTTTGGCTTCGTTGACCAAGGAAAGCTCATATTCACTCATTGGCATGGTTTATTCACCTCTTTCACGGAGCTGTCCGCTTATAATCTCTTATACTTGGAGAGCGGCTTCAGATCCAGCCGGACGTCCGCGAGATCCGCGATCTGGGGCGAGTGCGTCACGATGATGACACAGCGGTTCAGCTCATGCGCCAGATGCAGGAAAACATTCATGATATCGATACTGGTGTCGATATCAAGGTTGCCGGTAGGCTCGTCGGCGAGGATAACGCCGGGCTGGAAGCTCAGCGCGCGCGCGATGGCGATACGCTGCTGCTGACCGCCGGAGATCCGCAGAATGCGGCGGTTGCCTACCTCATCGGGATCCAAGCCGACCTCGCGGATCAGCTGGTCGATGTAATCCTTTTTATTTCTGAAGGTGCCGAAGCCGTTGAGCTCCGAGAGCTTTTTACCTGAGATCTCCAGCGACAGCTGGATATTCTCTCTGACAGTGAACTTCGGCAGCAGGTTGTACTCCTGGAAGATAACGCCGACATCACGGCTGCGATAAACATAGCGGTCGCTTTCGTCGATGGGATAGCCGTTATAGACGATATAGCCGGACGTAGGATCCATAATACCGGAAAGCATGGAAAGGAGGGTGGTTTTGCCCGCGCCGGACTTACCGGTGATGCAGTACACCAGTCCGCGCTGGAACTCATAGTCCATGTTCTTGATAACAGGATTATTAGGATATGTGAAGCTTACGTTTTTTAATTCGATAACACCCATTGTCACACCTCCTAATCTCGGCTTGCGAGTATCTGCTTCGGATCATACCGCAGGATAAACAGGATGGACGTAAATCCGGATACGACCGAAAGACCGATACCGATCAGCAGCATTTTCAGGATGACCATGAAGTCGACCGAGAAGCCGACCTGCGTCAGGTAATTGACCTTGCCGATGACCTCGCCGTCCTCGGGACGCTCCTGACTGCCGCCGCCGGGCATCTGGGGCTGCTGGATGCTTGCCTGATCCTCCATCTCCTGTTGTTCTACCTGCGACTGGAGCAGATAATTGGTCACGGGGACAGACGCGACGGAGCCAATCGTAGCGCCGATCAGGATCGCGATCAGCGTGACCGCCAGCACCTCGATCATGAACAGCATGCTCAGCTTCATCTTTTTGAGACCCATCGCGGCGAGCGCGCCGATCTCATATTTACGGTCGCGGATGCTGATGACCGAGATCACGATCAGAACGATCGCGCCGATGGCGAGCGTCAGATACAGGAAGGTCGTCGCAAAGGATTTCAGGTTCTCCAAGGGTTTGAGACCCGCCTTGAAGGAAGCGATATCGCTCGAGGTGACGATGTAGAGATCGCCGTCGAGACCGGCGCTTTCCGCCTTCGCCTTGACCTCTTCCTTGAACTGGTTATAGTCGTCGACGGAGCCGAAGATGAACGTACCGGTGAACTTGCTGACCAGCGCGTCCTCGTTCTCATCATCGTCGCTGTCGGCAGTCGCTGCAGTAGAAGCGGTGCTGTTGACCGTTTCGGAATTTGTCTCTATATCCTTGACGACAGCGTAGCTTGTTATGATCGTGTTGGGAGGATCGACGCCGTCTACAGAGCTGCTGGAGGAGTTCTTGTAGATACCCACGATGGTCAGATCATAGGTCTCTTCCTCATTGTTGGGATTGACCAGCGTAATAACGTCGTTAACGGAAAGCGAGTTGAAGGTAGCAAGGCTCTCTTCGACCAGACACACATACTCGGAGGTGTTGTCCGCGAAGATCTCGCCTTCCTTCATGGTACAGGTGCTTTCCTCGTCGTCCTCGCCAAAGTCCTCCATCGCCTGATAGGAGCTGTAGCCGACGAGAGAGAAGTCGCCCGACTGCTCCATCGCCTGCGGCTGTTCCATCACAGGCATCTGGGGCATCTCTACCACGTTGCCGGCAGGATCGGTAGGAGATTCCACCGTAACAGCCGCTTCGGTGGCAGCGGTGTTCGAAGCGCTTGCCGTGAGGTCATACTTTTCGATGCTGTCGCCGTTGATGGATATAGAAGCGTTGTAGTAATAGTCTTTGACGATCGATTCATCCGTACCCGCCTTCTTAATATCGCGATATTCCTCCATATCGCTGAGATCAAGGGCATATTCCTTGTTCAGCTCCGATATCTCAGGCATCAGCACAGACATATCCGTAGAGCCCGTATTCTCAGACGCCTTATCATAAACATAGCCGCGGTCGATGTTGATCTGCGCGGTGATGTTCATCCCCTTGAGGCTGTTCGAGGCGGCGGTCTGCGCCGCCTGCTGGATCGACATAGCGACGCAAGCGGAAACCGCGATGATGAACACGATGATGCCTATGAGAATATTGCGTCCGATCGAACGGCGAATACTTTTCAAAGCATATTTGACAATAAACATTATATACCTTCTTATCGTTGCCGCTTAGTTGAGCGGAGGTCTTGTGGGAGGCTCGGGCTGCTCGCCGGGCTTAGCGCCTGCGGGCGGCTCGGGCGGACGCTCGCCGTTAGGTCCGAGCATCTCTTCCTGACCTTGACCGGGGCCGTTCTGAGGCGGTCTTCTCTTGGCGCCGCTGGCGAAGAAGAAGCCTAAGCCGAGCAGCAATACTAAAGCAACGATGATGATGATCAGCAGGAGCTTGGATTTCTTTCTCGGCGGCATTGAGAACGCGATCGCCGAGTAATTCGCGTCGGAGTTGAAGCCCGGGATATTGTCCTTGAGCTCTCTGAGCCAGCGGTCGCACTTGACGTCATAAATCGTCTGCTTACCCTTCTCAGAAACATGTGTATTGGCGGAAAGGGAACCCTCCAGAACTTCTTCATCCAGCGCGTCGGCAAACGGTCTGGAGCAAAGCAGGAAGGTGTGGGTACCCTTCGCAAAGGGAACCTCATCGCTGACCTTCGGCGCCGCATAGCCGGGTACGCCGAGATACTGAGGCTCCTCGCCGGGATCGCTGCAGAACACATCGGCGATCTTCCCGTTGACAAAGTGGAAGATCACGTTGTCGCCGGCGGAGGCATACACGAACTTGTTTTTGAGGAAGAACACCGCGCTTGCGGACGCGTATGACGGGTACTGAGGGCTCTGACCGACCATCAGACCACTGTTGGCTCTCTCGAAGATGTTCTTCATCGCCTCCGCGCTGATGGCGGGACGCTTCATGAAGCTCTCTACGAGGATCCTGGTCACCTTGGATTCGGGAGAATTGCCGCCCTTGGGGGTATTATAGCCCTCCACCAGACAGCCGATACCCTTTTGTCCCTTCATCTCAAAAACAGAGTTATCGGGATTTTGCGAACGATTGCTGATTTTTGATACGTTGATATCCATAATTCGCCTACTTTCTTTAAATTTGTATATATGTTATTGCATTTCGAATACCAAAACAAAGCGCTGGGGAATGAGCTGCTCCTTCTTGACGAGCTTGAAGCCGTAGAAGGAAAGCTGAGAGATGATCAGCTCGGGCATGATGCCGGGGCCGTAGTACGAGGGGGTGAAGCGGTCGGTCACGTCGTTGTCGACGATGATCAGCTGACCGCCGGGCTTCAGACCCTTCTTGATGCTGGCGATGAACTCGTCCTTGACGAACTCGATATCGGTGATGTATACCGCGTGGTACATCGAGCACATGAAGACCTTGTCGACGGAGTTTTCTTTGAGCTTGCAGTCGTTCATGCGGGTGACCAGCGTCTTGATGTTCTTGACGTTATAGGTGCTCGTCAGCGCGTCGAGGTACTTCATCGCGTCCTTGTTGATCTCGGTCGCGTAAACGGTGCCCTTGTTCCCTACCATCTTGGAAAATTCGTAGGTGAAGTAGCCGCCGCCGCAGCCGAGGTCGGCGATGCTCTCGCCCTCTTTGATATCGAGCAGGCTGAGCATCTGATCGGTCTTTTCCCACAGAACGCGGTTCGGATTATTGAACACGAAGTATTCGTTCCACTCGTTCAGAGTACCGATGGGGAAATCCTTGCCCTCATACTCGAAGCAGGTCTCGATATCGGCGTCCTCCGCCTCTTCGTGCTCCAGATAAAACTTGATGTACAGGTATTTCTTTAGCTTTTCATAGTCGTTGCCGCCGAAGAAATCGAAGTACAGCTTGTCGCGATAGTCGGAGAGCATCTTCGCTTTTGTCTGCTCGTCCGCGAGATAATACTCACAGAACCACATGAATGCGGTATAGTCGTCGCCGATACGCTCCTTCGGCCACAGCTCGGCGAACATATCGTGCGCCTGCTGCACCTTATCACGGTCGTTGTTCATGAAGCCGTCGTACATCACCCTGCCGCAAGCCTTGCCGCGGACGGAATAGCCGGCGGTGGAGGTGCCGATGATGCGGTAGCGGATCAGCGAGCCTTCGGTGTTGACATGGATATGGCAGGGATCGTTGATGCTGTTCTCCTTGCCCTTGAAATCGGTCGGGATATCGACCTTTTCGTAGATCAGCACATAGCGCTGCGGGGTAAACTGGTAGTTGTCGATCAGCTTGAAGCCGTAATGGAACAGCTGAGAAGTCAGGAGCGTCTTGCTGATATAGGGACCGTGGTAGGGCAACTCGGAGCTGTCGACCAGATCGTTGTCCACGATGATCAGCTTGCCGCCGTCGACCAGCGCGTTGCGGATGCTGCCGACGAATTTCTCGCGTTCAAAATCCGTGAAAGCGGCGTAAACGTTGTGGTACAAAGAGCAGATGAACACGGTGTCCACCCTTACGTCCTTATCAAGACCGATGCCCTCGAACTGGCTGACCACGACGTCGACATTTTTGATATCGTTCTTCGCGATATGATCGCGGAGGAAGTCTAGGTGCATGGGGTTGGTCTCGATTGCGTAGACCTTGCCCTCGTCGCCGACGATATCGGCGAACTTGAAGGAGAAGTAGCCGGGACCGGAGCCGACGTCGGCGATGCGCTCGCCCTTTTGGAGGTTGAACTTCTGCATGTTCTCACGGGTCTTTTCCCAGCGCTCGCGGTCGGGATTGTTGAAGAGGATAAAATCTTCGAGGAAACGAAGCTTGCGCTTGGTCTCGATATCGTTCTTGTCCACTTCTACAATATGGTATTTGAGCTGGATATATGTTTTCAGGTCGGCAAAATTATCCTTGCTGAGCACATCGAAAAAGCTCTTGACCAGCGGCTGGCTCAGCAGATCCTGCTTAGCCTCCTCGGGGGCGAGAAAGTATTTGCACAGCCACTCCAGCGCCGTATACTCGCCGCCGAAGTTTTCATCGGGGATGATCTTATCATAGGTTTTGATCGCCTGATTGAGCAGGTTTTTGTTGCCGTTTTCCAGATATTTCAGCAGCAGCTTGCCTGCCTTGATGCCGCCCTTTGTGATATCAAAGGAATCCAGACTGCCGACATGTACCAGACTGTCCTTGGCGGTAACTTCGATTTCTGTGGGCGTTTCATACAGCGCCCTGTTCTGTTCTTCCATACATGCACCTCCTATATTAATCCGAGAGCGTCCTCGGTACTGTTGTCGTCATACGGAAACAGCTCGCCGTGGATGTATTCCTCGGGCTTCCACGGCAGGAACTCGTTGCTGTTGAACTCCTCTGCGCACTCGTCGGCGACGAACTTGCCGAGCTCCGTCAAGGTGTAGGAGGGATAACCTAGAATAGGCTTATCCACTACCAGACCGTTGTCCATCAGTTTCTTCCACTTCTTTTTGAAGCAGTTTTCGATCGGCATGCCGTTGATCTTCTCGAAGCGGTCCTTTCTGACCTCGGTATTCTTCAGGGGCAGGGCGATCGACCAGCGCAGCTGCTGCTCCTTGTCGCGGATATAGCCGCGGTTGAACGCCATCTTGCCGCTGTCGATCAGCTTGTAATACTCGTCAAAGCTGTCGGTGTTCAAGAGGAACCGATCTCTGAGCGAGCTGAACGCGGTCAATCCCAGACCGATCTGGTCATACTGGGCACAGCACTGGTTATACGCGTAGTGCGAATAGATATACGGGTCCTTGGTATAGACGCGTCTGAGATTGCCCTTGAGCCCATAGAGCTTCAATATTTCTTCCGCGACAGCCTTCTGCAGCATGTTCTCCTCAAAATCAGGGAACAGCGAGGGCTCGCGGTCATACAGCAGACCGATGATGCCTTGGAAGTCACCGTAAGCGTCAACCTTCAGGCGGTAGAGCTGGATCTCATCGATCAAGCCCTGCTGATGGATGAGACAGGCGCGCTCGATGGTGTCGGCAAAGATATCAACGTTAATACCCATGAAGCCGAAGATGAATTCGAGGTTCAGGATGAAGCCCTTGCGCTGGGTATTATCCAATAACTCCTGCGTGATCTCCCTGCCCTCTTCACGCCACTGATTGATCTTTCTGTAGTCGACACAGCTGATCTTGTTGCGGCAGTTGTCGACAGCCTCCATGATCATATCGACGGTCGCTCTGCGGAACATCAGCTTGAGGATCTCGGGATGCAGCGATTGGGAGCCGATGGTCAGGCGATCCACGCCGTACTTCGCCATGATCTGCAGGCGCTTCATGCCGTCCTCGCCGACCAGCGAATACTCGTCAACGTCAAAGTTGAACTGGGTCACCGTCGTGCGGTCGATGCGGTCGGTAAAAAATTTCATCATCCGCTCAAACAGATCGGGATCCATATGGGAGGGCGTGCCGCCGCCGAACAGGATCGCGCGGGTCTTGATCTTCTCGACGCCCAGCACCTTCATATAGATGTCCATCTCTCTTTCGAGATAGGACAGATACTTTTCCTGATTGGCTCTGAGCTCCTTGCACGAGCCCAGCTCGCCGGGATAATGACAGAAGCTGCAATGCTGCGCGCAATACGGGATATGCACGTAGATGTCAAAGGTATTGTCCTCGGGGTTCTTGTAGGTGCTCATGATCTCTTCCTGTGTGTGGAAGGGATACTGGGTGATCGGCGGATAGTGGACCGAAGGGACAAACTTGCCCGTCGTACAGATCAAGCCCTTCTGCTGCAGGTCCAGCACCTCGCTGACTCTCTTGCGCGCCCGTTCCATGATCTCGTCGCGATGCTTCACATACAGAGAGCCTTCGACAAACTCGGGAGTGGTCTTTTCGACCTCTCTGACTTTCTTGCGAATCGCCTGATACTGCGCATCAGAACATTCGGTTTTGGCTAACATTTCTTTCCTCCTATTATATCCAAATCTATTAAAATATCCTATTTGATATCCAAATACTGATTTTTGTAAAGATGATAGTATGCGCCGCGCTGTTTCAGCAACTCCTGATGTTTTCCTGTCTCAACGATCCTGCCGTCGCTGAATACAGCGATCTTGTCGGCATTCTTGACGGTGGATAAACGGTGGGCGATGATGATGCAGGTCTGTTCCTCCATCCTTTGCAGCAGCGCGTCTTGTATGTGCTGTTCCGTCGCGGAATCGACGGAGCTCAGCGCCTCGTCAAGCACCAGCACGGACGGCTCGGTCAGCGACGACCGCGCCAGACACAACAGCTGCCGTTCGCCCTGGCTGAGCATGGTATCCTCGCCTGTTACCGGCGTATCATAGCCGTTTTCCAGCCTTTCGATAAAGCCGGACGCACAGCTGATCTCAGCCGCATTGCGGATCTCATCCTCACCTGCCGTAAAGCGCGCGTACGCGATGTTTTCGCGTATCGTGCCCTCGATGACGGCGGTGCTTTGCAGAACGACGGTGATCATACTTCTCAGCCGTGATTTCGGTATCTCACGGATATCGACGCCGTCGATCAATATTCTTCCGCTGTCGGGCTCATAAAAGCGCAGCAGCAGGCTGATCAGCGTCGTCTTGCCGACGCCGGTTTTGCCGACCAACGCGAGCTTTTGTCCCTTTTCGATGGTCAGTGAGAAGTCGTCCAGCACCTTGACGCCGCGGATATAAGAGAACGTGACATGCTCAAATGTGATACGGCATGCACCCGCGGGCTTGATATCCGTCTTGCCCTCGTCGGGCTCCGTCGACGCATCGATAATCTGAAAGATCCTTTCGGCTGACGCGAGCGCCGTCATAAATTGGGAGAAGATACCCGATATCTCGTTGATCGGCTGGGTGAACTGACGCGAATATAATGTAAAGGCTTGGATGGTACCGATGGTGATGCCGAAGCCGCCGCGAATGAACAGCAGTGCGCCGACCGCCACGATCAGCAGGAAATTCAGGTTGCCGATCAGGCACATCAGCGGGGGCATCGCGCCGCCCAGCACCTGCGCTTTGACGCTGACGTCCGTCAGCTCGTCGCTGAGCGCGTCGCATTCCTCCACGCATTTTTCACCGAGATCATACGCGTCGATGGTACGCTTGGTGGAGACGCTCTGCTCCACATGGCTGTTCATCCTTCCGACAGCCTTCTGCTGACGGCGGAAGTAGCCGAACATCTTCTTGGACAACACAAGGGTTACGAGTATATTCAAAACCACCGTGCTCAGGCATACCGCCGTGAGGATGGGGCTTTTGAAGAGCATGATCACGATACAGCCGACGATCACGATCACGGACGACAGCAGCGCCGCGATCGCTTCGCTGATCAGGTTAGAAACATTTTCGATATCATTCGTCAGCCGCGCTAAGATATCTCCATTCTGATGGGTATCAAAGAACGATACCGGCAGGCGGATGAGCCTTTTGGCGACGTCTGAGCGGATGGTGACGATTGTGGTGCGGGTCAGCTTTGCCGCCAATCGCCCTTGGATATATTCAAACAGGGAAGAAACGAGGAATACCGCCAGTAAAATTCCGAGGAGCAGCAGCAAAAAGCGCCAGTCAACGGTCAGCTGACCCTCCTCCAGATTCAGAGTGTCGATCGCCCTGCCGATCAGATCGGGGATGAACAGATCGAGCACCGTCGCCGCCGCCAGCAGCGCCAGCATGCCGACGATGAGCTTCCTGCTCTTCGAAAGATACCGGAACATTCGCTTGACGGTCTCAACGGGCTTCGCGGGAGCGATCCTCTCCCCCGGCACGCCCGGACGGTTCATATTATTCAAGCTCATCACCCCCTTCGGGATTCTGAGTTTGGTAGATAGCTTGGTATAACGCGGAGGACGCCAGCAATTCATGATGGCTGCCCGCCGCTTCGATCCGACCCTTGTCCATCAGGACGATGCGGTCGGCGTTGATGATGGTAGATATGCGCTGAGAGATAAAGATGCGGGTTTTGTCCCGATAATTCTTTTGGATACGGGACAGCACCTTTGCCTCTGTTTCAAGGTCGAGACTGGAGGTGCAGTCGTCAAAGATCAGCACCTGCGGGTCGCGGATCAGCGCCCGCGCGATCGCCACGCGCTGCTTCTGTCCGCCGGAGAGCGAAACGCCGCGCTCCGAGATCACGGTGTCATAACCGTCCCTGAGGGTTTCGGCAAATTCGTCGACGCACGCAGTATGCACGGCAGTATCAAATTGCTCCTGTGTATAGGCAACGCCCTTGCCGATATTCTCGCGCACGGACGCGGAGAATATATCGCTGTTCTGAAAAACCGGCAGAACGCTGTTTCTCAGGCTTTTGGGGCTGAAAGCTTTTATGTCTTCATCATTGATTTTTACGGCGCCGTCCGTCGCGTCATACTCGCGGATCAGCAGCCGCGCGACGGTGCTTTTGCCCGAGCCGGTCGTTCCGAGGATGCCGACGCACTCGCCCTTTCGGATCGTGAGCGTTATATCATCTAGCGCCTTCTGCGCGGCGTCAAGGCTCTGCGGATAGCGGAAGGAAACATGCTCCAGCGAAACGGTATCGATCCCGCCGCTCAGCGTTTCGTCCCCCGCCTGTAAAGCGGGCTCCATCTCCAGCACCTGCGTCAGACGCTGCGCCGAAGCTCTGGAACGCGCAACATACTGGAAGATACTGCCGAGCGTCATCATCGACATCATGATCTGCTGCGAATAGTTGATCGCCGCCATGATGGAACCGACGCGTATCGCGCCCGCCTGCACCTGAAAGCCGCCGATAAAAATGACAGCCAGCACCACAGCGTTGAGGATCAGGATGACCAGCGGATTGAGAATCGCCATAAAGATCTGGATATTCATCACCGTGGCGGTCAGATCGCGGTTTTGGTTATCGAATCTGCCGGTCTCGTAACCTTCGCGGACATAGGATTTGATCAGACGGTTGTTGGACACGATATGCATCGCGAAGCTGTTCAGTCTGTCCAGCTTCTGCTGAATCACGGCGAACACCGGCGCGCTGCGCTTGATAAAGAATCGCACGATCAAAAACTGCAGCGGCAGGGAAACCAGCAGAATCACGCCGTAGATCGGATCGATGGTCAACACCATCACGATACCGAGGATAAACAGCATCAGAGGCTTGACCGCCGTCTGAATTACAACGCTTGAAAACTCAGTCACCACGCGGGTATCGTTGGTCATACGCGTGATCAGCGAGCCCGCGGTATAATCATCGTCCTGCTGTGCAGACAGCGCCATGATTTTTCGAAAGAGCTTTTTTCTGAGGTCGTTGCCGAAGCGCTGTGAATAGACGTTTGCCAGAACACAGGAGATATAGCCGCACACGCCGCCGATCACGGCGACCATGAGCATCATCAAACCCGCGCGGAGTACGACGTCGAGATCCATCTGCAAAACGCCGTCATCCACGATCTCCTCCATGTACTTCGGCTGGAGCACGTTGGAGGCTACCTCAAAGGTGACCATGATCACAGCGAAAACGATCATCACAGTATATGGTTTTAGATACCGGAAAATCCGTTTGAAATCCTTCATTCTGACCTCTCCCGCAGCCGCGAAAACGAAAAAACTAATTCTGTTTCCCCTGCCGCAGGAAAAACCTCACCTTCCGTGCGCTGTCTTTTCAGCGCATAATAACCCAAAATAATGTAACAATATATTGTTTATTTTATAATAAACCGTCATATAAGTCAATATAAAAAGACTATTTTTGTCCGCAATCAAATTCTGAGAACGGTTAACGGTTGCGGGAAAGAGATGCAAACGTATAAAGCCCCCTCTGACGAGGGGGCAGCCGAACGAAACACCTGATAGAGTATGAAACGCGATGCCGGCAGGGGAGAGATAACGCAGCATGACAGTTCCGATCCACTTATTGACTCAAGCCGCCGCAAAAGTATCACTGCGTAAGGGATCAAATCAGACGTTTCAACGCTTTTTTATCACTGCGTTATCTCTCCCTCAGTCGCCTTTGGGCGACAGTTCCCTCGTCAGAGGGAGCCTTGGAAGCGCCCTGCTCCTCAATAAATTACAGAATTATTACCAAATTAGATTCACGTAACCCTTTTTTTCCGGCAGACACTGGCAGCAGAAACAGCCGCCCGACAGGATATCCCCTGCCAAGCGGCTGTTCGAGTCAGAATCTTTGCAAAACGATTCACTTATTTGGTTGTTTCATGCTCTTTGAGCCAGTTATTGATGATTGCGATGTCTTCATTATGCGGACCGTGAACGTCGTCTTCGTGCGTGATAAAGGTACAGTCGGTGTGATCCTTCAGCTTTTCAACCATCTCTTCAGCCTGCTCAAATGGAACCTGCTGATCCAGCTTGCTGTGAATGATCAGTACGGGAATGTTGATCTCGTCCGCCCAGTACACCGCCGAACGCTTTTCATATTCAGCGGGATTTTCCTCCGGCGTACAGCCGATCGTCTCTTCCAATACCCGCTTCATATCCTCGCGGCTTTCATACGAATTGAAAAGATCGCTGACGCCCGAAAGAGAGATAATCAGCTTGATCCTATCATCCTGCCGCGCCGCCATATAGGTCATCATCCCGCCGCGCGAGGCGCCGAATACGCAAAAATCATCCATATCCACAAAGGAAAAGTGATTTTCGCAAATATCGATCAGCTTGATAACGTCGTGCAGATCGTCGCCGCCGAATTGATCGTAACCCAAAGCGCCGTCTGCCTCCCTGTACTGCGACGCGATCACGATGCGGCCGCTCGCGGCACAAAACTGCGCCGTGGTATCATCCTCCAGCGTACCGTAATCCCTGTTGCCCCCGCGATTATACAGCACGCATTTGCAGGGCTTCTGCGAAATCTGAGCCGAGGCGGGGATGGAAATATACCCTTTGATTTTCAGACCGTCCGACAGATAGGTGAATTTGTAGGATTTGCATCTCGCCGCCAGCGATTCGCTCAGCTCGACCGTTTGGATATCAAAAACCTCGTCGCTTTCATAGTCCTCCAAACGGTAAATATTGCTTTTAGGCAAGCTTTGTTCCGTCGGCTCGGTATTTGCCGATCCGCACGCCTCGAACGTCATCAAAACGAGTATGATCGCCAATATCATTCCGGTCAGCCTTGTTTTCATCATTATTACATCACCTCATATAATTATCTGCGTGTAGGATCATTATATCATTTTCATCTGAAGTTTGTCTGAAGGAATAAAGAGTCTTAATTATGCCCTGACCGGGAAACGGCTCTTGACATACTCTATCCCCGTATTATAAACTATGATAGAACAATATTACAGAAAGCGGGGTGACAGCATGAAAAAATCGGTTATCGGCATACTGGCGCATGTGGATTCGGGCAAAACGACCTTATCCGAAGCGATGATGTACGTATCGGGCAACATCATGAAGCTCGGCAGAGTCGATCACAAAAACGCCTTTCTCGACAACTTTCGTCTGGAACGCGAGCGCGGTATCACAATCTTCTCCAAACAGGCTGTCCTTCGCTTTGCAGATACTGAATTCACCCTGCTGGATACCCCGGGACATGTGGATTTTTCCGCCGAGACAGAACGCACCCTTCAGGTGCTCGACTACGCGATTCTTGTCGTCAGCGGTACCGACGGCGTCCAGAGCCATACGGTCACGCTGTGGAGGCTGCTGCGCAAATATCAGGTACCGTGCTTCATCTTTGTCAACAAAATGGATATGGACGGCGCCGACAAAGAACGTGTTGTCGCACAACTGAAGGATAGACTCAGCGAAGCCTGTGTGGATTTCAGTGTACCGAGCGCCGATGAGCTGTATGAAAATATCGCCCTGTGTGACGATATGCTGTTAGAAAAATATGACGAAACCGGTATCATCGAGGAAAATGATATCATCGGCGCCGTCCGGGCGCGAACGGTATTCCCCTGTCTGTTCGGTTCGGCATTGAAGCTGGACGGAGTAAAACCGTTTCTCGAACTGCTGGATCGCTATACCGCTGAGAAGGATTACAGCGAGCGATTTGCCGCGAAGGTTTACAAGATCACCGAGGACAAGCAGGGCGGCAGACTCACCCACATGAAAATCACGGGCGGAAATTTAAAGGTAAAGGATATTCTGCCGAGCGCCAAAAACCGCGGCGGCGAAAAGGTCAATCAGATCCGCATCTATTCCGGTGAAAAGTACACGACCGTCGATACTGCCGAAAGCGGCACTGTCTGCGCGATAACCGGCGTCACATTCGCGCTGCCCGGAGACGGACTCGGCGCGGAAAGCGATACCGGTCTGCCGGTGCTGGAGCCTGTCCTCACCTACTCCGTGATCCTTCCTCCCGAGATCGACGCGCACACGGTGCTGTCCAAGCTGCGCGTGCTGGAAGCCGAGGATCCACAGCTGAACATCTCTTGGGACGAGCGTCATGCAGAGATCAGGATCCGCCTGATGGGCGATATCCAGCTGGAGATCCTGCAAGATATCATCCAAGAGCGCTTCGGCTTTTCTGTCAGCTTCAGTCAGGGCAGTATCATTTACAAAGAAACCATCGCCGACAAAGTTGAAGGCGTCGGACATTTCGAGCCGCTTCGACATTACGCCGAGGTTCACCTGCTTTTGAAACCCGCTGAACGTGACAGCGGGCTGGTGTTCCGCAGCGAATGCTCACAGGATAGTCTCGACAAAAACTGGCAGCGGCTGATCCTTACCCACTTATATGAAAAGAACCATCTCGGCGTGCTCACCGGCTCGCCGATCACTGATATGGAGATCATCCTTAAATCCGGCAAAGCTCACGCTAAGCACACCGAGGGCGGCGACTTCCGTCAAGCGACCTACCGCGCGGTGCGTCAGGGTTTGCACACGGCGCAAAGCATCCTGCTTGAACCGATATACAGCTTCTCACTGACGGTACCAGTGCAAAACCTCGGCAGAGCGATGAACGATATCACACGCATGCACGGCAGCTTCGAAGATCCCGAAACCGACGGCGATACCGCGACGCTGAGAGGTACCGCACCTGTTTTCCAAATGCGCGGCTATACAAAGGAGGTCATACAGTACACCCGCGGCAGCGGCAGACTGACGACCTCGCTCAAAGGCTATGCGCCCTGTCATAACGCGGATGAAGTGATCGCCGCCATAGGATATGACGCAGACAGCGACGTTGACAATACCGCCGACTCAGTATTCTGCTCCCACGGCGCGGGTCATACCGTCAAGTGGAACGAAGTCCCGCAGTACATGCATCTGCCCAGCGTACTGGAAGATCAGCCGATTGATGCACCTGCATCGGTATCCGAAAAGGACTTGTCAAAATACAAAAACCAGAAGGATATCTTCGCACTGGACAAGGAACTGATGCAGATCTTTGAGCAGACCTACGGACCCGTGCGAAGAAAGGTTTACAGCGAACCAAAACGCTATAAATCTGTTGATTACGATCCGAAGAAAAAGAAGAAAAATCTGCCGTCCGACTTTAACGGCGTGGAATATGTACTGGTCGACGGCTACAACGTCATCCACGCATGGGACAACCTAAAAGAGTTGACCGCTGAAAACATGGACTTGGCGCGGAGTTTGCTGATCAACACCCTGTGCAATTATCAAGGCTACAAAAAATGCGAGCTGATTCTCGTCTTTGATGCCTACAAGATCAAAGGTCATCAGTGCGAGGTGGAAAAGTACAATAACATCACCATCGTCTATACCAAAGAAGCGGAGACCGCTGATATGTATATCGAGCGTGCCTCGTATCAACTGGCAAAAAACAATCGCGTACGTGTGGTCACCAGCGATGGGATGGAACAGCTGATCATCATCGGCAACGGCGCAATACGTGTATCAGCGCGGGAATTTCGCGAGGAGATAGATACTGCGGAGGAGGAAATCAGGAATATCATCAACGGATGAATATACCTCTATCCTGTTTTTGGGTTTACCCCAACTATTGACAGAGAACCTACTAAAAAAAGGGGGGCTATCGCATTTATCATGCGATAGCCCCATCATCATTGTTTAATCAATGTATTTCAGTTTCATAGTCCTCTGTTGCAGTAATATTTGACTGCGCTGCATCGGAGTTATCTTCACCGATATACTCGTAACCGTCAAAGGAATCATCGTGCAGGGTAACAGAACAGTCGTCAGCTTTAACAAACGGACCGTTCACCTGACCGACAAGCGTACCGCCTACAGTCTGACCGTTGATATTGAGATTATCAACCGTCACACCGGACAGCTGATAACCGGTTGCCTTACCGATAACCGTACCGGTATATTTGCCATCCTTTACATAAACAGCAGGGTTAGAAAGGGTGAGGTTCTTGATATAAGAATCTGCGTCACCATCCGCCACGCCGAACAAACCAACGTTGTCGGCAGCAATACCGCCGCTGAGAGTCAGACCGGTGATCGTCATGCCGTTTCCGTCAAAACTGCCCTTGAAAGGATTATCGACGGTACCGATGGGCGTCCACTCGCGGATATCGCCCTCTCCATCGGAGCCATACAAACTGATATCATTTGCCAGAGTAAAGGTCACGCCCGAGAAATCAATGCCGGGAATGCCGTTCTCAGGATCGCCGTTGACCAGCTTCGCCAGACCGGCAAGCTCGCTGGCGTTCTTAATCTCATACTCAGCAGCACTCGGATTACTCTCGTACCATTCCGTATTGGCACTATCAATCCAATTCTTTTTATTGAAAGATACATCTACAACAGCATCATCGGTTGTCGTTCCGATGCTTTCCACGGAAGGGAATACAGCAAAGTAAGATTCAACTTCAATGGGTGTGCTGAATGAACTGGTCGCTGTCTCAATACCCCATGCCTTGATCTGTAATTTAATTTTATTATCTTCTGAGGCAACAACCGCTGTCTCTTCAACCTCCGTTGAGGAAGGATATGACAAACCAAATAATCTCATGGAAGCCGAAACTTGATAGGTTCCGGATACGATGTCATACACAGGCTCGGAATAACTGCTCACCGACAGCGCATATGCAATGCAAGTTTCTTCTGCTTCCAAGCCTCTCGGAACGGTTACAATAACCTCATCTTTATCATCGTTGTCTGCATTATACTTCAACACGATCGGGGCAAGAGTTGTATCGTTTCGATCAATATACGCGATAACAACATTGGGAGCGTGCTTGAAATTCAAATCAGTGAAGTTGACTTCATTGGATATCGCTGCAGTATTTTTATAGCGCGCGTAGCTCAGTCCGATACTTGTAGAAACCAGCAACAAAGCAATCAGCGTACAGGCAATGATCAATCTGAGCGGACGAAATCGCTTCTCTCCTTTTGGGGCCGCATTAGTTCTATTCATCACTCAACACCCCCTTAATCGATCTGAACCGCATCAACAAAAATGCTGATCGGATATTTATTTCTCTCTGCGATTTGAATTGAATTATCCGGTAAAGTATCATCCATGGTTTCGGTCCAGATAGACGGTGTGTCAACATTAAAGGTGAGAACAAACTCATCAGAAACGATGCCGGGCTTGAGCGGATCAACGGATTCATATGAATAGATGATCGCATCATCTGAAACTGCAGGAGCGCTCAGCTCCGTATCGTTCAGCTTAACACCGCTGTAGAAATTTTCTGCCGCTTTCGCGAAAGAAATTCTGAGATTATACTTGACAGGAACCTCGGATGAAGAGTTGTCAACCTTGAAGCGATAAGAAACACCGCCGTTGACGTCACATGACATCGGATTTCCCGGATTGTCTTCACTGTCAACAGGTACCACCTGCACACCACCGTACCTCGCAGCGCGAGCATCGCCTTTATTCTCGGAGGATGCAGCGTATTTAGCAAACATTCCTGCGGCTAAATGCGAAGAGAACAGAACAAGGCATAACAATATCACCGTTATGCGCATCACTATGCCTGAAAGTTTATTGACTCTCATAAATATCTGCTCCTTTACTCTCTGATAATTGCAGTGCCCGGAAATTTAAGAAATAGCATCCAAGAAGTTAAAATCTTAATAAACCGGTTGTATCTTATTCTTGCTCCGCTGGTTTCTGTGACTCTTCATCTGCGATAACATCTTCAGAAGAAGTTACGTCATCCTGCGGTTGTATTACTTTATCATATTCCGGAAAAGCCTCAGCATTTTCCTCAAGCGCTCCGGTATCAGCTTCAACAGCTTCTACGACCGAATCGGAAGTCTGTGATTCAGCAGCTTTTGCCGAGGCGGCCTGATCCATGGTTTCCTCTTGGTCCAAAGATATAGCGTCAGACTTATCGTCTTTATTCTCAATTTGAGGGTCGCTTTCAGGAGCTGAAGCGTCCTTTTCCGCGAGATTCGCCCGCAGACGCTGGATCTCTGCCACGATGTCTTCCATCGCTTCTGTATCGGCAGTACGCTCCTTCTGACGTGACTTATACAATAGAAAGATCGCTAACGCCAGTACCAATAAGGTACCCGGAACGGTCTTAAGATATTTGACGATCAATCCCATAAAAGGAATACGGAACTGAAACTTTGCTTTGATGCTGTCAAGCGATATAGGATCATCCGCTGCATTATTCGCGTCGCCCTTAGTAATGACCGTATCACCATCGATGCTGATAATACGATGGATTACCAGCATCTTACCCTCTTGATAGACGACGATATCGTCTACTTCATAAGAGTCCTGCTGTGCTACGATCACTAAATCGTTGACATTCAACACCGGTTCCATCGAAGGTGATAAAATCACCGACAAACCAAAGCCAAAAGGCATGGGAAGCTGGTTTCCGACCAGCCCCGACGCGTTCCAGGAGAACACGCCGAGACCTACGGTCAAACCCGCTATCAGTATGATCACGATTCGAAATATAATCGAACCGATGCGTTTATTTTTCTTTTTCTCAGCCATTTCAGCTATCTGCCTTCTCGCGCTTCTTCACCTTGCGATATACGAAGAACAGAACGATCAGCGCTACAAATGCAGCGATTGCTAATGCGATCCACAGAAGATTCTGCGTAAAGTCGCCGGTTTGCGGAGTAACAGGTGCTGTAGTAGGAGTAACTGCCGTCGTTGACACACTCGTCGGAGACGCGCTTGTCGGAGTCACGCCGGTAGGCTCTACAGGAGGCTCAGCGGTCGGCTCTTCGGTCGGAACGACCTTTTTTCTGAAGATCGCATGTGCGTGCACATCGGAACCGGGCTTGATGACCAGCGTCGGGTCGGTCAGGCTACCGCCCTCGGGGAGGGTGTAGGTGCCGTCGATCTCCCAACCGATGAATTCATAGCCGTCAGCGGGTTCAGCATGGATGGTAACGGTTTCGTCATTGTTCTGGATAACCTTAACGGGATTATCAACCGTGGGAGATACCGTACCTTCGCCTTCCTTGACGTCGGCGTCGACGATCCAATACTCAGGTTCAGGGGTAACCTTTCTGAACTTCGCGTGAGCGTGGATGTCAGAATTCGGCTTGATGATCAGGTTAGGATCTGTCAGGCTGCCGCCCTCGGGAAGAGTGTAGTCGCCGTCGATCTCCCAACCGATGAACTCGTAACCGTCGGCGGGGGTAGCGGTGATGGAAACAGTATCACCGCTGCCTTGCTCAACAGAAACGGGGTTATCTACAGTAGGATTGGTGGTACCTTCGCCCTCGATAACGTCGGCATCAACGATCCAGTACTTGGGAATCTTCTTGAACTTCGCGTGAGCGTGTACATCGGAGCCGGGCTTAATGACAAGCGTCGGATCGGTCAGGCTGCCGCCCTCGGGAAGCGTATAATCGCCGTCGACCTCCCAGCCGATAAACTCATAGCCGTCGGCAGGCGTCGCGGTAATGGTGACAGTGTCGTCGGAGCCCTGTACAACCGTAACAGGATTATCAACGGTCGGGTCGGTCGTTCCATCACCCTCGATGACGTCAGCGTCTACGATCCAGTACAGAACAGGAGGCTCTGTCGGTTCAACAGTCGGCTCAATCGGAGGCTCTGTGGGCTCTACAGGAGGTTCAGTGGGCTCAACAGTAGGTTCAACCGGAGGTTCTGTGGGTTGTACGGTCGGCTCTACAGGAGGCTCTGTGGGCTCAACAGTCGGCTCAATCGGGGGCTCTGTCGGTTCTGCAGTAGGCTCAGGCTCTGTGGGAACTGGCTTCTGACGGAACTTCGCGTGAGCGTGTACGTCGGAACCGGGCTTGATGACCAATAACGGATCCGTCAGACTGCCGCCGCCAATAATTTCATAGATGCAGTCATCATCGATGACCCATTCGACAAACTCCCAGCCTTCTGCGGGTTTTGCCAGCAGCGAAACGGTATCATCCGAGCCCTGCAGCACCTTTGCGGGAGATTCTTTGGTAGGCGCGGTCAAGCCCTCGCCTTCGATAACATCGGTATCAACGATCCAGTATTTCGGGATCTTTCTGAACTTCGCGTGAGCATGAACATCCGAATTCGGCTGAATTACTAACGTCGGATCCGTCAGGCTGCCGCCCTCGGGACGAGTAAAGTCGCCGTCGATATCCCAGCCGATGAACTCATAGCCCTCGGCAGGTGTCGCAACCAAGGTAACGGTGTCGCCGGAACCCTGTAATACCTTTACGGGATCGGTAGTAGGAGGCGTCGCGGTACCTTCACCCTCTATAACGTCAGCATCAACGATCCAATACTGCGGAACAGGAGGCTCAGTCGGCTCTTCGGTAGGTTCAATGGGAGGTTCAGTAGGCTCTTCGGTAGGTTCAACGGGAGGTTCAGTGGGCTCCTCGGTGGGCTCAACAGGAGGCTGAGTGGGCTCTTCGGTCGGCTCAACAGGAGGCTCAGTAGGCTCTTCAGTCGGCTCAACCGGAGGCTCAGTAGGCTCTTCAGTCGGCTCAACCGGAGGCTCAGTAGGCTCTTCGGTGGGCTCGACAGGAGGCTCAGTCGGCTCCTCTGTCTCAGGCGGAACCGTCGGAATCGGACGGAACTTCGCATGTGCGTGGATATCCGAACCGGGTATGATCGTCAGGATCGGATCAGTCAGCTGACCGTCACCGACGATCGTAAAGATATCATCATCGTCAAACTCCCAGCCGATGAACTCGTATCCTTCGGCGGGCGTCGCGGTGATAGTTGCTTTCTCATCTTCATATTGCACGACCATATCGGGATCCTCGGTAGTAGTACCCTTGCCCTCGATAACGTCGGTGTAGATATACCAGTAATCTTCTATCCAAGCTACGGTCTTGATGCGGATATAGGCTCTCAGATCAGCGCCCTCGGCAGCCAGATCACCGAGCATGGTATCGTAGGCGTCGTTGGCGTCCAGACCCTCGCCGTCAAAGCGCTCAAAGGGCCATTCCCACTCGACATGATATTCACAGGAGGAACCCTTTGCGATAGGTCTGATCTCGCCGGTCTTGTCGATATGGTCATAATCATGCCATTCACCGTCATCGGTGCCGGGATGACCGAAATATGTGCCGTCCGTGCTGTTATAGAATTTAGAATTCAGCGGGATCCACAGGTCGTTGCCCTCGGCATCCTTCGCGTCGATCCATGCTTCGAGATATACCAGATATTTGAGGTCAAATTTGTCCTCATTCTTAACGGTGAACTTATAATTTTCGGAGGTACCGGGAGCGATGACCTTCGCGTTTTCTCTGCCGAAGGTACCGTCGGATTTGACAGTCAGCACTTCCTGATCCTGATCATATTCCAGATGGAACACTTCACCTTCGATCGTATTAGTGGTAAGCAGCGACCTTGTGCCGTTCTCCAATACGTCGAACCCGAGATCCATCATGTTGATCTTGTCCTCAGGCTCTATGAAATAGATATCGGGATCGGCTACATAGGTAGGCACGATGAACGCGGTAGACGCCAGATCCTTTTTCTCGAAAATGCCCTTTTCACCGCCCTTGGTAAGCGACAGAACATAGCCGTCATCGTTATTGGTAAATCCAACGACACGGCTGAAAAGCATCGTCAGCGAACACATCTCGATCACCAGCAGCACTGCCATGATGATCGCGATGGTGCGCGAAGCGGTATTTTTCTTTTTCAAAGAAGCGTAATCTTTCATCGAATGCCTCCTAAAAATAATCGGTTGAGATTGCCGCGGGATGAGTCCCTCGCAATGACAATTTCTTTTCGTTTGAGATTGCCGCGGGACGCACCCAAAGCAATAACAATTATCTTTCGAACCTTATCGTCTTTATGATGATCGCACTATGATGTCATGCACATACAAGCATCATAAAAACGATAAGTAGAGTTATTCAAGATCCCCTGCCCAGCCACGGAGGCAGGGGATGAATGAATGGATTCTTAATTAATCAGGAATCACCTGAATTTGGTTGAGATTGCCGCGGGATAAATCCCTCGCAATGACAAACCATCGTGACTTGATTCAGTAAGAATTAATCGATCTGAGTAGCGGAAGCGATGAAGCTGAAGCCCAGGTCAGTAGAAACGGTATCATCATCAATGATGCCGGCAGCTACGTTGCCCAGATAGGTGTCAGCCTTGTCGCACATCTCAGTGTAATCAGCAGCATAAGCATTGAGGAACGAAGGAGCAGCCTGCTCATACGCCCAAGTCCAGCCGCCTTCAAAGCGATAGTTGCAGTTCTCGTTCGGATCGAAGTCCATGGCCAGAACGATCTGATCATCATCGATAGTGATCTGGAGGTTACGGAAACCGTGGTTAGCAAACTGCTGGTTGACCTTATCCATGATCATGCTCTCAAGACCGCGAGCCTTGACCTGCTCTACGATAGTCTTAGCATCGGTGATGGAGATACCTTCGTTAGTGAAGAGAGACTGATACAGCTCGCCGAACTGCTGACCTGCAACGGAAGCAGCCATCTCGGACAGGCTGATGGAGCGACCGTCGGTACCGTCGTCTTTCACTCTGGTAACTCTGACGTCCCACTTAACGGGAGAATAACCGTAAACGTACTCGTTGTTCAGACCGGAAGCGTTGCCGCCCTTGAAAGCAGCCGGGGACTTGAGGTCGAAGGTCTCTTCTACGCCGTCCTTAACAGCTACGGAGTAATCAGTGTAGCCGTCAGCGAAAGGCATATAGACGTCCTGCAGACCGGTGAGGTTCAGAGCGAAACGGGTAGCAACCTCAGGCTTACCGGACAGAACTGCAGTGAAGCCCATATCGGTGACTTCGCCGTCTTCGTTAAAGGTATAGGAACCGGTGCCGGGAGCTACAAGCTTATCTTCGCCATTGTCAGCCTCTACGGAATAGGTGCCGCCTGCAGCGATATAATCCTCATCCTCAGCTTCATACTTTTCAGAGAACAGGCTGCCGCTGGTCTCGATCTTGATGCCCCACTTCGCAACGCGAGCGGAATCTTCCATGTCAGCTCTCGCAACATACTTTGCGAAGGTGCCGGAAATAGCGCAGGTGGAAAGCAGAGTGACGATCAGCAGAACAGCTGCGATTCTCATCATTTTGTTTTTCTTCATGTGGAAAAACTCCTTTCATAATATTTGCCTAACGGTATAGGCATCAGATTCTTCCCTCAACCAAGAGGGGATGTACCGGGCATCTCTGCCCATTCGCGGAGAATGCCGCGGCATTTTATATTCACCCTCAGCGTGGCTTCCGAGGGAAGAATAACGATTGTGTGTTTGCCTCCTCCTCAAGGGGAAGGCTTATTACGCCTTATCCTCAGGATCGGAAGGCTTTTCGGCAGCTTCCTGCTGCGCCTTCTTCATCTTCTGGAATTCCTGGAACTGACGGAACTCCTCCAGCTCCTCGGCGGTCATGACCGCTGTGGTCATGTTATCGCCGGCGGGATTATCTTCCGCTTTTTCCACTGCGGGCTTATCCTCAGCAGCTTTTACGGGTTCATCCTCTGCCTCGGGAACTTCCTGAGTTTCAGTCTCTGCCTTTTGGGCTTGGGCTTCCGGTTCGGATGCTACTACCTTATCCTTGTCTACTGCGGTTTTTTCTTCGGCAGGATTCTTTTTCTTGGCAGGTTCTTCTTTCTTCTGCGCCTGAACATCTTCTGCCTTCTCTTCGGCAGCTTCTGCTTTGGACTCAGCCTTATTATCAGCCTCCGCCTGTTGAGCGCGGAGCGACTCCAGCTCGGCTAAGAGAGCGTCGGTATCTTTCTTCTTGGTTTTATCGTAGCGCTTCTTCATAATCAGATCATACGCTACCAACAGGATGATCGGGACCGCTACGCACACGATCAGACCGGGAGTAGTCTGCAGCCACATGGCGATATTTCCCGCACCGGGAACACGAGTGATATATGTACCAATCAAATTCTCGGGAGGACAGGGCGTGGGGTCCTCTGCGTTGTTATTATCACCCTTGGTGGTGAAGGTGCCGTCGTCATTAACTTTGACACATCTATGCGTCAAAACACTCTGCTTCTCACTGTCGGGGTCGAAGAACGAGATGATATCGCCGTCCTGTGCGCCTACTGCCGTCTCGCCCTTGATATCCTCGGGCTCCGCATTTTTTACGACAATCAAATCGCCTGTCATGATCGTGTCCTCCATAGAGGGAGAGAGAACGATCATCAGGTTGTATCCGGCGAAAGAAGGATATTCATCCGGATTGGTATAGCTTTTGACGATCATCGTCACGTTGACGATGAGGATCGGAACCAAAACGACACAGAGCACAATGCCGAAAATTGTGAGAGCCTTGCTGCGGCGAGTGCTCTTTTCCTTTTCCGTGTCCTTTTCTATATCCTTCACAGTATTCTTTTCCTTGCTCATCCGGTGATATTCCTTTCCAGAAAAATTAGTGAGTTCGGAAGCATCTGTACAAGAGAACAACACTTCTCTACCATATATTCAAGTATAGAATATCACATATTCAGCGGGAAGTCAATTGAAAATGATACAAAAATTAATCACATTATTTGACGAATTTATCAAAAAGCCAAAAAAATAGTGAAAAAACTATAAATTATCGATTAATTCATCCGATTCTATAAGCCGCCAGCACAAATCTTCCATTCTCATCGTGATAGGCACAGGTGGATAAATATGCAATTTGTGCAGGATATTCGGGTATAATTCCGCTATCGAAATATGACAGGGCGATGATATCCTTGACATCCTGATCATACTGCTCTTTTGTCTTGTCCCCTACCGCGTAATAATACTTGAACGCCCCGCTGTCGTCATCCTCGTCATAAACCTTAGTTGCGAAGGCGGCAAAAATATGATACAAGCGTGTCTCATCCTTTGTTTTCAGGATCACATCCGGATGTGAAGTCCAGTAATCGTAGCTTGTATAGTAATCGATACTGCCGAACATGGAGCCGTTGTTCATGTTATGACCATAGATGACGAACATATCGCTGTCGATATCACAGTTGTTGCCGACAAACAAGCAGCCGGAAAAGGAATAGTACCCGTCAAAATCGGTATGCAGATAGTATTCGATATCATCGGGCGTATGCATCACGGGATAATCCACGACGGTATCGGGGATTGTCAGCCATCCGACCATATCGCTGTTCATGGAGAAGAGCTCTTCGAGCGTATAATGCGGGATCTTTGCGCCGGTGGTCGTTGTCTCAATTGTATTCTGTTGTTCATCCGGACCGACAACGGGATTGCCGCTGCTGTCGGTCTCACTGACGGCGTCATCGCCGTGCGCGATCACACTGAGCTGCGAAAACCGCTGTGCTTCCTTCTGCTGGGGCACATATTCGGTGTTGAGCTTATAGATTGCGAAAGCCAGCACCCCCACCAGCGCCAGCGCCAGCACGAGCATCGACAGATAGATCAGCCGGTATTTTCTTTTTGATTTTGTCTGTTTCTTCTGGGTCATGGTGTTCTCCGTGGAAATGAACAGATTAAGGTTTACCTCGTAAGCAGGAAAAGAACATAAACCCATAGCCGCAGGGCTACGGGTTTATGGTTCTGTCGGTTATGCCTGCCGGGGGTATCGGGAGCTATCTCCATATACCTCCCGAAATTATTTTATCAAGCAGCTTTGAAGTAAGCGTCCGCAAAGATGTTGTACCAGTACAGCGCCTGAGTCAGGTTGTACAGGTTTGCGTTGCTTTCCTGCATGCCCATGCACGTGGTCGCGTAATCAAGCGCGGCGTAGTCGAGAGAAGCGTTGCCGGCGGTGTTATCCAGTACATAGCGCACATGCAGATTCGCCGGAGCGATGCCGTCGAGCTCGAAGTAAACGATGCTGCCTGCGTTATTTGCCTTCTGCGCTTCAACTGCCTCACCGTTGAAGCGGAAGGAATCCTTGTATCCCGCGAAGGTAGCTGCGTTGCTGACGGTGAAGTACAGCTTGATCTTGGTGTTGGCGTTCATGACCAGCGAAGAGCCGTAATAGGTCAGACCGTACTCGGCAAAGATATCATCGGCAAATCTCGCTCTGGTTTCATTGTCGCCCAAGCGCGCGTTGATCATATCCTGGGTCACTTCGATGAACGAACCCTTTTCGTCGATATGCGTATCGGCAAGATCGGTACTGTTGACTTTGAAATATTTCTGCGCATTAGCGCCGTAGCTCATTGTCGCCTGCAGCAGCGTGGGCAGGAGAGTAGCCTGGTAGACGTCGTTGTCGGTGGAAACGGTCTCAACATAGAACGCGTCGTAATACCAGTCATCGACAACCGCATTGGCTTCCTTCTTGAAGTAAATGTTGTAGACGCCGTTCTGGGTGATCTGATAATTCGGCGTATCGCCGTCCGGATACCAGCCGTAGGATTCTGTTGCTTCATAGTACTTGACGACCTTGAACTCGTCGCCCGCGGTGAGCGCGACGTTCGCCAGCATATACTCGTCAGCGTTGATGGGATTGTCGGTGAACTTGAATCTCGGATCAGCCTTGCTCCAGTTGGTGGAACCGTTGAGTTTTCCGATCAGGTACGGCGTGTTGTCCGTCAGTTCGGTGTCGACCGCCTGATACTGACCGTCGTACGCCGCTGCGTAATCAGCCGCCTTGAAGGTGTCGGTCATAACAAGGACGCCGTCCTTGTACAGCTTAGCGGTGATCTCTTCGGTCATCTCGGGGGAGTCAACAGCGATCGCGGTCTTGTAACCGTATACTGCATCAGCCTCAGTCGGCAGCGGCAGCGGATCGATGGTCGTTCCCATGAAGGAGAAGGTGTAGGTATAACCCGCAGAGCTGTCGTCAGGAATCTGCCAGTAGAAGTTGACGTGGATCTGACCCTCAAGAGACAGAGAGTGGGAAACCGAATAGACCTTCGCTGTAGATGTAAATACAGCTTTGTAAGTAATATCTCCGGTTACCGTATCGACCTCGGGATCCCAGCCGCTGAAGGTGTAGGTATACAGCGCGTCGGCTTCCTTAGTCGGAGTCTCGCCGTCGTAGGAAGGCTCGGTGCCATAGGGTACGTTCTCATCCTTCTCCAGCTCTTCGCCGTCCTCATTCAGCCAGATAACGGTGTAGGTGTTGGTGACGGAATCGAACTGCGCGGTGTAGGTCGCGTCCTCGGTCACCGCAATGATCTCGGGAGTCCAAGTGTTGTTGAAGATGTAGGTGAGCTCTGCGGTCGCAGTCTTGGTCGGAGTCTCGCCGGTGTAGGCGGGTATCTCACCGTAAGCAACCTGCTCAGTCTTCAGCGTGTCGCCGTTGCCGTCGATCCATGTAATGGTGTACTCGTTAACGGTGGAATCAAACTGAGCGGTGTAGGTCGCGTCCTCGGTCACCGCAACGATCTCGGGAGTCCAAGTGTTGTTGAAGGTGTAGGTGTACTGTGCAGTTGCAGTCTTGGTCGGGGTCTCGCCAGTGTAAGCAGGAGTCTCGCCGTAAGCAATCTGCTCGGTCTTCAGCGTATCGCCGTTGCCGTCGATCCATGTAATGGTGTACTCGTTGACGGCCTGATCGAACTGCGCGGTGTATTCCGCATTACCGGTCACTGAGGTAATCTCAGGAGTCCAAGTGTTGTTGAAGGTGTAG